>MHCL01000011.1:64765-75923 GCA_001816915.1 Candidatus Chisholmbacteria bacterium RIFCSPLOWO2_01_FULL_49_14 | reverse complement strand
TGGCGCGTCTTTCAGAAGCCGCATCTGTTCGAGCAAATACTGGTGAAAGATCCAGGCAACTTGGCCTTTCGGAGTGCTGGCAAACTTCGGGCGTTCCCCGACCATTGGCGTGAACTGCATTTGCCGCACGCCTTCGATGACCCCGATTGCGTATTCTTCAGGCGGTAGTTCCCCTTTCTTCAACGCTTCTTTGAGCACAGCGTCATCGATGAACATTCCCAGCTTTTGCAGACGTGTTCGGGCAGCCGCATTCTGCGGATCGTTTTTGAGAACATTCCAGTACCGTCCTATTATTCCGTCGCTAGCCGCCGCTGCCCGAGCCACATTCCGTTTTTCGCTTCCTTCAAAGCCGATTGCTTTCATCCACTTGCCAGCAAAAGATTGGGCTTGAACCTTATCACCGACACGCATTCCAGAAAGGTTTTCAAGGCCCAGCTCTTTGACGATCTTACCGCCGTCTTTCGTCATCACATCTTTGAGGCCTCTTGTGCCTTCCATGAGCCAAGCGTTGACATGGCCCTGGGTCTCATTCGCCATTGTGGTCAGCGGGTTTAACTTGGAAACGATCATCGAATCGCGCAGATAGCGGTTCACGCCAGCGATTTCATCAAAGGTGTAGGTTTTGCCAGCCACACGGTCAAAATAATCCTGAGCTAAGTTGCGATATTTCTCCTGCTGGGGGACTGTCGTTCCTTCCTCTGCGGCTCGGTTGATCAAGCTCCTGGCCGTCTGTTCTTCTTTCCCAAACTCTTGGATGATCCCGTAGCGCCTGGCTGCTTGCTTTTGGTATTCGGTGATCGCGTTGAAATCCCGATACTCACCAGGAATATCATCAAGCACCCGTTCATATTCAAAGAAAGACTTCCGTTTTCCCCCAGCCAGCATTTGTCGGACATCCAACGGATCCATCGCCAGCTTTTCTGCAAGATCATTGACGAGCTTGTTCAAGTCTGTCGGGAGTTCGCCTTTTTTAAGCAACTGCTGGATCCCGAATTGATTGAACCTCCTCGGGGCGTAGCTGGGTATCTTTTCAACCTTCGTTAAGTCTCCCCATTTGTCAAACATTTCTTGGTAGACAGGAACCGCCTTTGCCACTTTCTCATTAAACGGCTGGGCTTTGCCTTCCAAGGAATAGATCAGACTTTTTTTCTCATCTAAGGTAAATTTGTCATAGCCGGTGGCTTTATTCAGCTTGGTGAATTCCCCGCGCGCTATCATCTGCCTTGCCTGGGCTCTCCTGCCCCTGGTCACCAGCTCCGCACCGCTTGGCCCGATGCTTTTTACTTGCTCGCTCTCTTTGAAGATAGGGATTTCCCGTTTGATGCGGCCTCGTGTTTCTTCACCAACAAACCTGTCCATTATTCGGCTAAAAAGGTTTTTCCCTGCCGCTGGTTCTGAAAGGGTTGGCTTTGTTTCTTCCCTGAGAAACGCTGGGGTTTCAATCTCTTTCGGCTTGCCAATTTCCGTTGCAGCTTGCGGGATCCCCACTTTCGGTTTTACCTGAGATCTCAAACCCAAGTTCGCGAGAATGGCTGAACCGCTGGGAACGAGCGTTGAGACAAGCGGCCCTGCACCCATTGCTTGTAACTCACGTTTTTGCAGATCAAGGCTTTTAATCGGTCCGATCCGCTCTGGGATCACCCCTGGCTTTCCGAGCATCTCGAAGCCTGTTTTCGGGGCTTGCAAGAGTGTACCGCCAACCCCTTGAGCGATAAATTCAGGGATCCCAGCAAGCCATTTCAAACCACCGAGTGTCCCAGCTTTCGCAACTTGAGCGCTGCCTAAAATCCTGTCCTTTAAGCTGCTGAGATTTCTGATTTCTTCTTGTTTCTTCTTTTCCTCCAAGGCTTCGGCTAAACCAGGAAAGAGCCCAAGGAGTAGGCTTTTTACTATTCCTGGGTCTTGCTCGGAAAATGCCGCTGGTCTTTGATACATGTTCGGTGAAGGAATCGTTGAAGTAATTCCTGACGTTGGTGAAGGGGTCGGTGAAGGCTGTGGAATCAGCGAATATTCTGGTTTACGTTTTCCTTGTTCATCGAAGATTCTGCCCA
Source organism: Candidatus Chisholmbacteria bacterium RIFCSPLOWO2_01_FULL_49_14 (assembly GCA_001816915.1). Taxonomy (GTDB): domain Bacteria; phylum Patescibacteriota; class Microgenomatia; order UBA1400; family Chisholmbacteraceae; genus 2-01-FULL-49-14. The sequence continues at coordinate 73,872 of MHCL01000011.1, read as the reverse complement.
TATCATGTTAGTTTAGAGAATACCCCAGAGATTTTTCCAGGTTTTCGGTTCTTCTTGCGTTGGCTGTGCAGGCGTCCTACTCTCTGCTGGAGGGATGATGTTATATCTGCTGTAGAGGTCCCATTCCGATTCTTTCGCTGGTCCATAGGGTGATAGCACGTTATATTGCTGTAGGATTTCCGAAGTTGTCAGATCATCCGAATAGGCTTGCATAACTTGCTGTAATGTTGCACCTACCCGAATGTCAGAACGCAGATCGTCAACAGTTTGCGATTTCTTCTCCGATTCGGTTTGCTTCGTACCTCCTGTGAGTTTTTTCAACTGCGCTTCAAGGTCAAACTGCCGTGCTGATTCGGAAAGCTGTTCCCGATCAACAGCTATTCCTTCAAGTCCGAGGAGCTTATTCAAGGCATTGGTCGCTTCAAACTGCGCTGCCTGCTGAGCAAGAGACCGCTGTTCAAGCTCAATGTTCGCAATCCCAAGACCCTTTTGCAGACCAAAAGATTGCTGGGTCTGCCGCATCTGTTCTTCTGTCACAAATTGATTCAAGAGGTCATTTACAAACTGACCGAGAATTTCTGCGGCTGATAGCTGACGTTGACCCTGTGCTGTATACGCACGAGTACCAGCCCCGATGAGGTCTGCCATCGTTCCAGTTTGCGACTGGATGAGATCATTCAAGCTAATCATGGGGACCATCGAAGCCGCTCTAGTACCTGCTAAGATCGATTGCTGTTGATTCGGTGAAAGGATTGGTCCGCCACCTTGCACCATGCTGGCAAGGTCTACACGCTTTTGTGGAACCGCAGTTAAGAAGTTTTGAGCAGCTCCCTCAAACTGACCGTGGAGCGGGGATTCCTGAAACCGTTCGGCTACCGCAGATCTCAGCGCATCGGGGAGTTCCGTCGCGTTAGCCGCTGTTTGTGCAGCTGTTTGGGAGGCTGTATACGCTGCTGTTTTCGCTTGCTGGTATTCAGGCCGAGCAAACGGGCTTTGTAACGCTTGGTTTTCTCCTACTGGATCTACACTTGGCATGAGATTTTCCCTCCTTTTTCAGATCTGACTATAAAAAAAAGACGCTTTCCTCAGCTCATCGCTGAGTATGGCGTCCCCCTTTTTTTATTCACCTTCCTGGTCTGAATTTATTCTATCAACAAATTTCCTGATTCACAATAGTCGTCCTGTTTCTCTCAAGTTTCAGAGAAATTGATAGTTCAGATTTGAGAATGTTTCAAGCTCTGTTATGATAAGTTCGAAGTTTTTCGTCTTGGGGTCACTATTACTAATTTTTAGGAGCTAATTTGCTAGCACAAACGGTAAAAATTATCCTGTCGCCATTTAATCCCAATATTGAAGTAGTTGGACCTATGGTTTTTGATGTTAGATCTCCCTACAGTGATAAATCAGTGACGTTAGTTGTAAATCCAAATATCATACAATATGAGGATAAGCCCTTAAGTCCTTATGGTGTAAAAATAAGACAATCAATGGCATCACAAAACACCGATCAGACTCGTATTATTCATCTTGATATTAAATCTAATACTGAGGAAGTTATATACTTTAAAGAAAATAAATATAAAGTGAAATTATTAAATATCGGAAATGAAAATATACAAGGACAAAATTTTCCCTTCTTTGAGTTTTACGTAGAAGAATTATAGTAATCCTTTCAGTTTTTAATGAAAATATTCTTCATGTAATCAAATAAATTTCAATATAAAAGAGTTTTTTCTGATCGACTTCGCAGACTAGTTCGATTCCCCTGTAATCTTAACCTAAAGAAATAGAAAGATAGTTTAAAGACATAAAACAATATATATGTTGCCCGAGATGTTAGTAACAGACTTCACTGTAAAAATCGGCCAATTGGAAGTGGATGTGAGAAATAAATTGGCACAAAAACCTGATGGCGGAACGGTCAGTTTGACGGATGCTGATTTGGAAATATTGTTTGCGCTTTCAGTGACCGGAGAAACGATGAAAAACGCTGAACAACTTTCGTGGCTATGCAGCAATTTGAAAGATTCTTCAGATCCCAACGATGTAAGCTACATAGATGCAAATGCCATAAGAGTTCGAATTCACGAATTACGATCCAGGCTAGGTGATGATCCGGATGCGCCTCAATTTATCAAAACGTTTAAAGGATTCGGCTACAGATTGGTCTTTAAAGAGAATGGAGATGTCTAATCTTTCTTCATAGAACTTTTTTGCCATCAGAGCTTCAATAGCTTCTCCTCTGCTGCATGTTAAAATACTTCTGTCATGGGAAAAGCAAACAAAAAAACACGAAAAGCAACGGTTGTTGATAAAGCCTTCGCCGCCTGGCTCAAGTACGATCCGTTGGTCTCGGCTATCGTCAAAAACGACGATAACACGCGCAGGGACGTCATGCTCAACATCCTCGGCACGCAAGCGGCAATGCGCCACTTCGGCAAATTCCCTCCCCGTAAAGCCTATGAAGGACCGATTTTCCCCGATCTTGTCAGAAGAGAAGTGGAAGCCTCAATCGACGATCAGGCAAAACGGACCCGGCTGATTAAAACCCTGATCCGCTGGGCAACCGATCCCCAAGTGAACAACCGCTATATCAGAAGCCATCTGACGCGCATCCAGATCGTGAGGAGCCTCTTGGGGCAGGTATTCTTCAACGCGACAAAGAGTCAGGAAGACCTCCTGCTTAAGGGTTTAAAATTCATGATTGCCAAGAAAATGACGGTCATCGGCGAACTGGGAGAACAATCAGCCGACGTCCATGACGTTCTGCTTGAGCGCATCAGCGAAATCCTCATTCATAACCAAAAAGTGATCATCAAAAAAGCCGTTTCTGAGGCGGAGGAAAAAATGCGCGTTCATTTAATGCGCCAAATCCAGGAAATGCGGGGAGAAAAACACCCGTCGTCTTTTGTAAGTTCTGACCTGAAAAACAAAGTTCGCTTTATTGTCAAAGAAAAATTTCCCTTGAGCCCTGAAGCGGTCCGGCATCTTGAGGATATGCTTGAATTTTACTTGAACCAAGACAAGTGGCCGTATTTGTCAGAGCTCGCGCTGAACGCTCAGGAGAAAATCCTGGAATTGAGAAAACCGCTTACCTTGACAGCAAGAGACTCATCAAGCTAGAATAGAAACGCATTTCATGGCGAAAATACACGTCTCCATATCGGCAGAGCCGATTTTTCATTTGGGAAACGTTGAGGTGACCAACTCAATGTTGACCGGAGTCGCCGTCTCCGTTTTGCTCGTCTCCTTCGCCTATTGGCTGCATAAAAAACTCAGTGACAAGAAGAAAATCTCATCGGTGCAAAATGTCGCGGAGATGGCAATTGAGGGTTTTTACTCCCTCATGGTGTCGGTCGCCGGTGAAGAAAAAACCAAACGCTTTTATCCCGTGATCGCCACGCTCTTTTTCTATATCCTTTTCTCAAACTGGCTGGAGCTTCTTCCCGGCGTCGGAACGATCGGCTTAAACGTCATGCACAATGGGGTGGAGTCGTTCGCGCCATTGGTCCGGCCTCCGTCGGCAGATCTTAATTCGACGCTCGGCTTGGCGCTCTTTTCAGTGATCGGCTCGCAAGTCGTCGGGCTCAAGTACCTCAACTTGAGCTACCTCAAACGCTTTTTTGACTTTTCCGGTCCGGGGAAATTCATCCTCGGGCTTTTGGAATTTACTTCCGAACTTTCAAGAATCATCTCATTTGCCTTCCGATTATTCGGCAATATTTTTGCCGGAGAGGTGCTCTTGGCGGTGAGTTTGACGCTTTTGCCACTGCTGGCCCCGATTCCGTTTTTAGGACTTGAAATATTTGTCGGCGCGATCCAAGCGCTGGTGTTTGCCATCCTGACGCTTGTCTTTTGGCAGATGGCATCGACACCGCACGGTGAAGAAAATGCTTAATGCACGATGTTGATTGGGGGTGAAAAGAAGTGACAGAAAATTTTGTGGTTGGATTTACGATCGCTGTCGGGGGCATGGGCCCGGCAATCGCCATCGGACTGATCGTCGCCAAGGCTTTGGAATCGTTGGGAAGAAATCCCGAAGCGGCGGCCAGAGTACAAACGGTAATGATTCTCGGAATTGCTTTTGCCGAAGCCATTGCCATTTATTCATTGGTCATCGCCCTTATATTGAAATTCACCTAATACTACAAGAAAGGAGGAGAACAAAAAGACATGAATATCAATATCATCCAAGTCATATTCCAGATTGTGAATTTTACGATCTTATTATTTTTACTGCGCAAGTACTTGTACAGGCCCATCCTGAAAATCCTTGAAAGCAGGTCTAAAAAGATCCATGATGGGCTGGAAGCCGCTGAGAAAAGCATTGAAGAGCGCGAAAAACTTGAACGGGAGAAGAGAAAGATTCTTCTTGAGGCGGAAAAAAGCGCCGCCGAGATCCTGGAAGGAGCCCGTTTAAGAGCGCAGAAGTTTGAAAAAACGCTGTCGGAAAAAGCCGATGAAGAAATGCAGAAGAAGCTACAGAGAGCAGACCGTTTGGTGGCTACACGGCAAAAACAGATGGAGACGAATTTGCAGAAGCGTTTTTCCCAAGCAGTGGTGGCGACAACCGAGAGCTTGCTCAAAGACGCACTGGACCCGAAACAGCAGAGGGCAATTCTGGGAAAGCAGATACAGCAATTAAAAAAGGTTTCGTTTTCCTGAAAGGCTCCCAATTGATTTTATGAAGGGAAAAGCCATTGATAGCGAAACGATCAAAGCCCACGTGGTGACGGCTGTCGCGCTATTGCCGAAAGAAAAACTCCTGCTCAAGCAGATCCTTGAGGAAAAAAGCGGCAGTACAATCGTACTGAAGACGAAAGTCGACGCATCTTTGATCGCGGGCCTCTACGTGCGCATCGAAGATAAAGTGTTTGACGCGACCATTAAGTCGAGACTTGAACGCTTAAAGGAGAAGCTCCTGACATGAAGCAGGCAAAAACCCACGAATCCGGGGATACCTTTGTTGAATCACTGCTTGCAGCGATAAAAAAGACTGAAGCCGAATCTTCCCAGCCCGGCACGGAGAGCGTGGGAATCGTGGAGCAGGCCGGTGACGGGATCGCCTATGTCAAAGGACTTTCACACGCCATGTACAATGAACTGCTCCTCTTCCCCAGAAATACACTTGGCTTGGCGCTGAATCTTGAAAAAGACCATATCGGCTGCGTCGTCCTGGGTAACAGCCAGCATATCAAGGAAGGAGACGTGGTCCGCTCGACGGGAAATCTTTTGCAAATTCCCGTGGGCAATGAGTATATCGGCCGCGTTATCGATCCCTTAGGCAGGCCGCTTGACGGAAAACCGGCTCCCAAATCGCAGGAATTCTATCCTTTGGAGCGCATCGCTCCGGGAGTTGTAGAGCGCGAACCTGTTTCTACGCCGCTTCAGACCGGCATCAAAGCCATCGACAGCATGATCCCCATCGGCCGCGGCCAGAGGGAGTTGATCATCGGAGACCGGGGAACCGGAAAATCGTCGCTGGCCATCACTTCGGTGATCAATCAGAAAAATACCGACGTAGTCTGCATCTACGTGACCATCGGCCAAAAAGGCGCCTTTGTCGCCAAATTGCTCTCCATCTTCGAACTCTACGGCGCCATGGACCATACGATTATCGTTTCCGCCCCCGCGTCTGATGCCGCGACGCTGCAATACATCGCTCCCTATGCCGGTTGCGCCTTGGGCGAGTACTTTGCCTACAACGGTAGGGACGCACTGATTATCTATGACGATCTCACCAAGCACGCCTGGGCATACCGCGAGCTCTCGCTCCTTTTGCGCCGGCCATCAGGCAGGGAAGCCTACCCGGGAGACATTTTCTATCTCCATTCCCGTTTGCTGGAGCGCTCGATCAAATTAAACAAAACCATGGGCGGCGGCTCGTTGACGGCGCTGCCCATCATCGAAACCCAAGCCGGAGACCTTTCATCCTATATCCCGACCAACATCATCTCGATTACCGACGGCCAGATTTATCTGGAAACCGACCTCTTTCACGCCGGAGTCAAACCGGCAATTAACGTCGGACTGTCAGTTTCCCGCGTCGGCGGTGCCGCCCAAGTCAAAGCCATGAAGAAAGTCGCCGGAAAGCTTCGTATCAACCTTGCCCAATACCGGGAGCTTGCCGCTTTTGCCCAGTTTGCGTCCGATTTGGACCAGCAAACCCAGCGCCAGCTTGAACGCGGGACCCGAATCACGGAAATTTTAAAACAGGGATGGGAAGACCCCGTTCCGGTTGAAGAACAGATTATCGTCATTTGGGCTGCCACCAACGGCTATACCGATCCGATTAAAAAAGAGGCTATCAAACAATGGGAGACCGGGTTTCTTCAGTACGTCCACACGACCTATCCCAGGGTCCTGGAGGAACTCAGAAAGACCAAGGAACTATCGCAAGATCTTGAAGCGGAACTCAAAAAAGCCTGCCTCACGTTTAATGACATCAATACCCAAATGCAGGTTGAATCGGAGGAGTAAGCGAGCATGGCTACGTCGGTAAAAACAGTTAAAAGAAGAATCCGTTCGGCGAAAAACATCAAGCAGATCACCAAGGCGATGGAGATGGTTTCCGCCTCAAAAATGCGCCGTGCCCAGGAGAAAGCCTTGACGGCGCGCCCTTATTCGCAAAAGATACGGGAAATCCTCTCTGATCTTTCCGGACAGGTGGACACCAAAAGACATCCGATGCTCAGCCAGCCAAAATCAGAGAAAGGTGTAGTCGGTGTGATCATAGCCTCCTCCGATCGGGGACTCTGCGGCGCCCTGAACACCAACCTCTTTCGCTCACTTGAGGAATTCAAAACCATGGTGGGCCGCGAGCGTCCGGAGGAAATTCTTGACTTCGAATTCATCACGGTCGGCAAAAAAGCCCGGGAATACGTTCTTCAGACGGGCCAAATGCTGCACGCCGAGTTTACCAATTTTCCCGAGCGCCCCCATTTCGACGACGTCCTTCCCATCGCCAGATTGGCCATAGATGGATTCATGTCCGGTAAATTCAGGGAAATCTTCCTGCTCTACACGGCGTTCATCACGACCCTGCAGCAGGAGGTTAATTTTTATAGGCTTTTGCCTATTGAATCAAGAAAGATCAGTTCTTCCGGCCAACAACTGCCGAAAAAGCCCTACCGCGAATATATCTTTGAGCCCGGAGTTGAAGAAGTGATCGACGCGCTCCTGCCCCACTACATCGAAATCCAAGTCTTCCAGACGATTTTGGAAGCGCTGGCCTCGGAGCACAGCGCCCGCATGGTCTCGATGCGAAACGCCAGCGACAACGCCACTGAAATCATCGCGGATTTGACCCTCCTCCATAATAAGCAGCGCCAGCAGGCGATTACCAATGAGATCTCGGACCTCATCACGTCCCGCATGGCCGTGACCCAGGAGGAGTAGAACGAATGAAGATTTAAGATTTAAGATTCAAGATTTAAGAATGAAGAATGAAACATTAAACTTTAAACATTAAACATTAAATATTAAATATATGAAAGTCAAAGATTTGATGAGCAGAAACGCGGTAACCGCCGGAGCGGAAACACCCTTTGAGAAAATCTGGGAACTCATTTTCGAAAAACGGGTAAGCGTCATACCCATCGTCGGCAAACTGAACGTCCTCATGGGTATTATTTCCGAGGAAGATCTCATCGAAAAGCTCTACCCGTCCTACGCCGATTACCTGTTTGATCCGCAGTCCAGGGATTTTGAGAAGATGGAAGACAAAATCGCCGACGTTTCCGGCCTCAAAGCCAAGCACCTGATGAGCAAAAACGTCTACACCACGACCGAGGAGGCCCCGATCATGAAAGCGGCTTCCTCCATGCTCGTCTATAAAGTAAGCTGCCTTCCGGTGGTCAAGGAAAAAGGCAGGAATAAATATGTCGTCGGAATAATCTGCAAAGGGGATATTTTCTCGCAACTGTTTACCAAAAAGCTTGGGAAAAAACTGGGGAGGAAGGCATCATGAACCAGGGCAGTATCGTACGCATCATCGGTCCGGTCGTGGACGTCGCCTTTGAAGACAAGCTTCCCGAGATCTACAGCGCGCTCTCGCTCACGCAAAAGTCCTCAACAAAGCTCATCTTTGAAGTGCAGCAGCACATCGGAGATCATGAGGTGCGGGCCATCGCCTTGGGTTCGACCGACGGCCTCACCAGAGGAACGAGCGTCACTGACACGGAGAGCCCCATCCAAATACCGGTTGGCAGTGCCACACTTGGGAGACTGTTCAATGTCATCGGAGACCCGATTGACGGAAAAGGCAAAGTCAAAGCCACCCAGTTCCGCCCGATTCACAATCCGCCGCCCAAAATCATTGATTTGCGGACCAAGCCGCAGATGCTGGAGACAGGCATCAAAGTCATCGATTTAATCGCGCCGTTCACCAAAGGCGGCAAAGTCGCGGCCTTCGGAGGCGCGGGAGTCGGCAAAACGGTGATCATCATGGAACTCATCCGCAATATCGCCATCGAGTACGAAGGCCATTCTGTCTTCGCCGGCGTCGGAGAACGTACCAGGGAGGGGAATGAACTCTATCTGCAGATGAAGGAAGCCGGGGTTTTGAAGAATACGGTCATGGCCTTCGGTCAAATGAATGAACCACCCGGCAACCGGCTGCGCGTGGCGTTGACCGGACTGTCTTTTGCCGAATATTTCCGCGATGAGAAAGGCGAAGATGTTCTCCTGTTCATTGATAATATATTTCGCTTTTCCCAGGCTGGATCGGAAGTTTCGGCGCTTTTGGGACGCATTCCTTCAGCCGTCGGATATCAGCCCACCCTTGCATCAGAAATGGCCGCACTTCAGGAAAGGATCGCATCGACGAAATCCGGTTCGATCACGTCATTCCAGGCCGTCTACGTTCCCGCCGATGACTATACCGATCCGGCCCCGGCGACCACCTTCGCCCACTTGGATTCCACCTTAACGCTTGAACGATCGTTGTCCGAGCAGGCGCTTTTCCCGGCAATCGATCCGTTGACTTCGACATCAAACATCCTGACTCCCGAAAATGTCGGCAAAGATCACTTTGACACCGCTCGCGCCGTGCAGAAAGTCCTGCAGCGCTATAAGGACCTGCAGGACATCATCGCCATTCTCGGCAT
>MHCL01000011.1:52824-64756 GCA_001816915.1 Candidatus Chisholmbacteria bacterium RIFCSPLOWO2_01_FULL_49_14 | reverse complement strand
GCACGGGCCAGGAGAATCCAGCGCTTCCTGACGCAGCCGTTTTTCGTCGCCGAAACCTTCACCGCGACGCCGGGAAAATACGTTTCGGTCAAAGAGACCGTCCGCGGCTTCAAAGAGATTTTGGAAGGCAAGCACGACGCGCTTCCGGAACAGGCTTTCTATATGATCGGCTCCATCGATGAGGCAGGCAAAAAAGCCAAAGAGCTCTAATGAAAGGTAACCCATGAAGCTTTTTGATCTCGAAGTCATCACCCAGGAAACCGTGATGTACCACGATACCGCCGAATCGGTGACGGCGCCGGCGAGCGAAGGGGAAGTCACAATACTGGCCCATCACGCCCCCTTCTTTTCCAAGGTTAACCCCGGTCAAATCACCGTCCGCAAGGCCGGAGAAAAGTTTGAATTTTTAATCGGCGAGGGATTCATCGACGTTTCTTCGCAGAACCATGTCAGCATTTTGGTCGACAGCGCCACGAGGGTGGACCAGATTGACATGAGGAAGGCCGAAGAGGCAAAACAGCGAGCCGAGGAACTCCTCAATCAGAAAGATAAATATTCCAAAACCGAAATTATGCGCGCCGAATCATCTCTCAAAAAAGCGGTGCTGGAGCTCAAAGTCTCAAGATCTCGCCGCCGCCGCCCGCAGACGTTTTCTCCGCAATCACGCACGTGATAAAATCTCTCTTGTGCGCATACTAGGAATTGATCCGGGAATCGAGAGGACCGGCTGGGCAGTTATTGATGCCTCACGCGGCGCTTCCAAAGCCCTGGCCTATGACTGCATCATGACTGGTCGCGGTCTTCCTTTGGAGACAAGGTTGGTAACGATCTTCACCAGCCTTCGCAGGATCATAAAAACCCACAAACCCCGGCAGTCAGCGATTGAAAAATTGTATTTCAGCGCCAATGTTAAAACCGCTTTGACTGTGGGACATGCCAGAGGCGTTGTCCTTCTGGCTCTGGCCTTGGAAAATCTTCCCGTCTTCCATTACAATCCGCTGGAAATAAAATTAGCCGTTTCCGGGTATGGGCGAGCCGACAAATCCCAAGTGAAAAAGATGGTGAACTTTCTGCTACACTTAGACGCGCAGATTAAGATTGATGATGTTTCAGACGCACTCGCTGTGGCATTGACCCACGCGGCGATCAAAAAACCCGAATGATAGCGACAATCCGAGGCAAAGTGACCGACAGGGCGAAAAACAGCCTGATCATCGAAGTGGGAGGCTTGGGTTTTCGCGTGGCAGTCCCATTAAAGACGCTTGAGAAATACGGAAAGCAGGGATTAGTTGCGAGCCTCTTCACCCATACCTATATCCGTCAGGACCAGCTGGCGCTCTATGGATTTGAGTCCATGGAGGAACTGCAGCTCTTTGAACAGCTCATGACGGTTTCCGGCATCGGTGCTAAGTTGTCGCTCACAGTGTGTTCCTCCGGATCTCCGGATGAAATCCGTTCTGCTGTTGCCAATTCCGACGTCTCATTCTTTGAAAGCATCTCGGGTATCGGCAAAAAAAGCGCCAGAAGGATCGTGGTTGACCTGAAGAGCCTGTTCGGCGACGAGCGCGAAATTGATTTTGAAAAGGGGAATCTCCCTTCCTACGCTGAAGCCATCGAAGCCCTGAAGCATTTCGGATTCTCGAGAAGGGAAGCCCAGGAGGCGATCCGTTCCCTCGGCAACGCCGCTTCCTTAACCAGCGGGGAATTGGTGAAACAGGCGCTCAAGCAGCTTGGCTCATGATCCATGAAAACTAAAAAAACAGAGAAAGAACCGGAATTGAGGGATATGGCCCTGCGCCCCAAGAAATTGGGCGATTTCGTGGGACAGGAAAAAATCAAAAAGAAACTCCTGACCTTTCTTCAGGCTGCCAAACAGAGAAAAGAACCCATTGAACATATTCTCTTTTACGGTCCTCCCGGTCTTGGCAAAACGACCTTGGCCCATGTCATCGCCAATGAAATCGGCAGCCAGATACGCATCACCTCCGGTCCGGCGATTGAGCGTTCCGGCGATTTGGCTTCGATCCTCACCAATCTTGAGGATTACGACATCCTGTTCATTGATGAAATCCACCGCCTGAGTAAACCGGTTGAAGAAACGCTCTATCCCGCAATGGAGGAGTACCACCTCGACGTCATCTTGGGCAAGGGCCCGTCCGCGCGTTCGCTTCGACTGGACCTGCCCCATTTCACAATCATCGGCGCCACGACCAGGATCGGCCTTTTGTCTTCCCCCCTTAGGGACCGCTTCGGCGCCACGCACCGCATTGACTTTTACTCAGAGGAAGATATTGAGGGCATCATTACCCGCTCGGCAAAGCTTCTCTCCATCGAAATTGAACCCGTGGCATTACACGAGCTTGCCAGAACCTCCAGAGGCACTCCCAGGATCGCCAACAGGCTCTTAAGGCGCGTGCGTGATTACGCGCAGGTCCACGCGCAGGGAAGACTCGATGCGGATACCGTAAAAAAAGCCATGGAAATGCTGGAGATCGATGAATACGGACTGGACAGGGCTGACCGCCAAATCCTTGACATCATCATCAACAAACACGCCGGAGGGCCGGTCGGCATCGAAACTATCGCCGCCGCCCTCTCCGAGGATATCGGGACCATCATGGACGTCCATGAGCCCTTCCTGATGCAGCTGGGATTCCTCAAACGCACGTCCCGCGGCAGGATGGCCACCCAACTAGCCTTTAAGCATCTCAAAATCCCGCTCCCCAAACAGATCGAGAAACAGCAGTCGCTTCTCGAATAATTTCCCTGAAGGCCGCCCAATCGGAAAAATCCGGGATTGACAGCACCGTTTTTATTTGGGTATAGTTTGGGTGATGTACCAAACAATAGCCGAAAAGATCGACGTCCTGGGGATCTTCCGCGACGCCTCCTTTACTCCCAAGAAATTCAAGTGGAACCACCGCGACTACACCATTGATGAAGTCACCAGCGTCCACGAACGCCGCGACGGAGGGCGGCTGATGCGCCGGTACGCCGTCCTCTCCGGCGGCAACCTCTTCCTCCTGGAACACGACTGCGGCCAGGAAACCTGGACCCTGGAACAGATTTGGATGGAAGGATGAAAGAATTTCTAATTTCTAATTAACCTAATTTCTAATCAATAACCCAATGTCTAAGCACCAATGATCAATGTCCTAGAATTCGCAAACAAGAAGTTGAGATTTAATTAGGTCAATTAGTCATTAGGTGAATTAGGTCAATTATGAACACCATTCTCCACGTCGACTTGAATTCGTATTTTGCCACCGTCGAGCAGCAGCAGAACCCCAAACTGCGGGGCAAACCGGTCGGCATCGTCAAAGACATCGGGCGCGCCTGCATCATCGCGGCCAGCAAAGAAGCCAAGAAACAGGGGATAAAAACCGGAAGCAGCGTCTTTGACGCGCGCTACCTCTGCCCAAGCTTGGTGCTGGTCAAGGCCGACTTTGACAAATACCTCCACTACACCAAGCGCTTCTACCGGCTGGTCCGCTCCTTCACCCCCGAAGTCCACCTCTTCTCCCTCGATGAAGCTTTCCTGAACGCCACGGATAGCTTGAGCATCTACGGCTCGGCAGAAAACTTGGCCGGGAAGATCCAAGAACGCATCGCCAAGGAGATGGGCAGCTGGGTCACGGCCTCGATCGGCATCGCCAAAAACTACATGCTTTCTAAACTGGCGGGCGAATACGCGCCCAAAGGCGGCTACTACAGGATAAGGGACCGGGACCTTGACCGGATCCTGGCAACCTGCAAGCCGCGCGACATTTGCGGCATCGGCCCCCGCATTGCCGAAAAGCTCTCAAACACCGGCATCAGCAACCTCCTGCAGATACGCGCGCTCCCGGCCTCGCTTATGAAACAGCGCTTCGGGCCTTTCTGGGGACCGGAACTCCAGCGCATCGCCTGCGGCAACGACTCCCACCTCCTCTCATTGCTCGACGGCAACAGCGAGATGAAAGGGGTGGGCCGGACCATCACCGGCGTCAGGCTCTGCGACTCGGAAGCAGAAATCCGTACCACCATCCGCAACCTCACGGAAGAAGCGACGAGCAAAATCCGCGAAATGGATATGGCCGGGCGCCATCTTGCCGTTTTCCTCGAAGGGGAAGAACAGATCTGGTACCGCCACCGCACGCTCGGCTACTACGTGCGCCACCCGGATGAAGTTTTCGGCCTTCTCTACAACGGTTTCTACAAAAGCTGGCGGCGCGCCTTTCCCGTCATCCGCTTCGGCGTGCGGATTGACCAATTGAAGCCGATGCGCGAGCTTTCCTCCTGCTGGCTGCCGAGCTGGAAGCGGCGTGAGCGCGTCTGGCAAGCGGTGGACAAGCTCAATCAAAAATACGGCCTGTTCAGCGTCCGCTCGGGGGCGCTCCTCAAAGCCAAGCTCATCCGGCCGGAAGTCACCGGATATTTGGGGGATAAAATCTACCAATTCAGGGAATAGGGGAGAGATTTAATATTTAAGAATGAAGATCAAATGGCGGATAGCAGATAGCGTATAGTCAAGAACAAAGAGCTGATAGCAGATAGCAGAAAAATATCCATACGCTATGCGCTATAAACCATACGCTATATGCCATAAGCCATAAGCGAAAAGCGAATTTCTCATCACTGCTTCCCCGTGCTATACTCTCCTCACAATACTTTCGCCTCGTTGTTGATCGGGGGTGAGAGACAGATGGCAGATAAAAAAGTGGGGGTAGTTTCCCACTATTACCCAAAAATATCGGTTGCAATAATCAAAGTCAGCGCCGCCTTCAAGACGGGTGACATGATTAAAGTAAGCGGCAAGACGCCGGAGTTCACGCAGTCCGTTGAATCGATGGAATTCGATCATAAGAAAATCGAAAAAGCCAAAAAGGGAGACACGATCGGAATGAAGGTGAATGAGGAAGTAAAGAAGGGTGACGACGTCTATTTGGTTTCGTAAATGAATTGAATCTTCAACATCCATGCAGTTTGATTTGGCTCCGGATATTCAGAAACGCATCAGAGAAATTCTCGGAAAGCTTGATCTTCCCTATATCGATGCGACACGGGTGATCTGCTTCCGCTCGACAGGTTCAAGCTCGCGGGCACGCGCCAGAATCTGGAGTTTTCCCACCATCTGGCAGAAAGCCCTGAGGATTAAACCCCATTACGCCCTGGAAGTGTTGGGCGAGAAATTTGACCATTTACACAATCACGACCAAACCAGGATCCTCATCCACGAACTGATGCATATCCCTAAAAACTTTTCCGGCGCCCTGCTCCCTCACCGGGGGAGAGGAAAGCGCAGGATCGACCACCTCACTGTCGAACAGTTATTCAGACAGTACAGAGCACACCGATGACTACTTCAATCTTCATTCACGGAGACAACCGCATCTCCAGCCGGAATGCCCTAAACCAGGAAATTGCCAAATCCCGCTCACAGGGAACAGAGGAAGTTATCCGGCTTTCCGGAGAAGAGATGGTATTGACGGACCTGATTCAGGCCGTTGAAGCAAAAAGCCTGTTTCCCGGCAACAGGCTCGTCGTCATCGAGAATCTTCTTGGCCGCAGACCCTCCAAAGAAAAAGACCGCCTTCTTGACTATCTTAAAACGACAAGCCTGCAAATGCCGATCATCTTTTGGGAGCCAAAATCCGCAACCGTTGCCCAGCTCAAAGCACTGCCGAAAAACCTGCGCGAAATGCTCTTTAAAGTGAGCCCCAAGATTTTCGCGTTCCTGGATGCGTTGTCTCCCGGCAACTTCAAAACAATGTTGAGGCTCTATCACCAATGCTTGGAAAGCGAAACCCCTGAAATGGTGTTCTATATGATGACCAGAAGGATCAGCCAACTCCTGATGTCCGTGCTTCCGGCTCAAACGGGAAACCCGGACGCCTCCGACTGGCAAATGCGAAGGCTTGTCGGACAAAGCAAAAAGTTTACCAAGGAGAGTCTGATGGCAATTCATGAAATGCTCTATTCTGTGGACCGCAGCATCAAGACCGGAAAAAACTTTTTGCCTCTGGGGTCACTGCTTGACCTGGTGATCTGTGAAATCTAAAATGTGTTCGTTATGGTGATTGATCCGGCCATCTTCAGGGATTATGACATCAGGGCTGTTGTTCCCGATCAGTTGGATGAAGAAGGCATCCGCCGTATTGCTCAGGCAATAGTTTATCGCTTCAATCCGTCTTCCATTCAGGTTGGCCGCGACATGCGCGTGAGCTCGCCAACGCTTCATCGGGCATTTATTGATGCGCTGGTCGATTGCGGAGTGAATGTTGTTGATCTCGGGCTTACTTCTACCGACATGCTCTACTTTGCCGCCGGGACTTATCCTGAAGACATGGCAATTACCGTGAGCGCTTCCCATAATCCGCCGCAGTACAACGGACTAAAGATGGTGAAGCGCCACGCCGTGGCGATCAGCGGGGACAGCGGCATTTATGATATCCGGGATCTGTCTATCTCCAAGAAAACCCTGGTAAAACCGTCGAATATTCGAGCAACGGTTCGCAGGCGCTCCATCATGGTTCCCTGGATGAAGCACCTAATGAGTTTTTTTGACAGAAGGAAGATGAAAGCCTTCAACGTCGTGGTAGACGCCGGTAACGGCATGGCAGGCCATTTCATGCCGTCTCTGGAAAAACATCTGCCGTGGAAAGTAACGCGGCTATTCTACAAGCTCGACGGAACCTTTCCCAATCACGTTCCCAGCCCGATCGAACCCAAAAATATGCAGGACCTCATCAAAAAAGTGAACATGGTAAAGGCAGACGTCGGGATGGCCTTTGATGGAGACGGCGATCGCGTATTCTTGGTGGACGAAAACGGAAAAATCATCTCCGGAACCATCATGACCGCGATCATCGCCGAAAACCTCCTGAGCAAAACGAAAGGTGAAACGATCCTCTACAACGCCATCGTCGGAAGAGTCGTGCCGGAGGTGATAAAAAGAATGGGCGGCAAATCCAAGCGGGTGCGGGTCGGCCATACGCTCATCAAGGAAGCCATGCGCCGCGACAACGCCTTGTTTTGCGGTGAACATTCGGGCCATTACTACTTCCGGGACAACTTTTTTGCCGATTCCGCAATCATCGCGGCTCTGCTGGTCGTGGAACTCATGTCCGCAAAAGGCAAAAAGCTATCAGAGCTAGCCAGCCAGTATGACACCTACCCGAGCTCCGGCGAGATCAATTTCCAAGTTGCGGATAAACAGGCAGTCATGAAAAATATCGAACGGATGTTTACAAAAACGGCAAGATCAACGGACTGGCTGGATGGAGTGAGCGTCTGGTTTGACGACTGGTGGTTCAACGTCCGCCCCTCCAACACCGAACCGCTCCTGCGCCTGAACGTCGAAGCCGACAACGAACCCCTCCTGCGCGATCATACGGATGAAATTGTGGATACGCTAAAGGAACTTGGCGCAAAAGAAATAGAATAATCGGCCTGATTTCTTTTTTGAATTTCCCGATGGCGACGGTGTACTTCCATTATCCTGATAATGAGGATTGTCTAAAGGCGGATTGAAGATTCTCCCCAGCTAAGTTATAGTGATACGTATGGAATCAAATAAACCCCATGTCGTCTGGTTTAAGGAAGTCGATCGCGATGACGGCGCGCTGGTCGGCGGCAAAGGGGCAAACCTCGGTGAGATGGTGGGAGCGGGCTTCCCGGTACCCAACGGATTCGCGGTCACCGCCCCCGCATACTTTTATGTGCTTGATTACAATAACCTGCGTCCCAGAATTAAATCCCTGCTCAAAGGCCTTGATGTGCAGAATTCAGCCAAACTCAAAACCGCAAGCCATAGGGTGAAGCAACTCATCCGCACTGCGAAAGTTCCGTCTGATCTCGCAAACGACATCATCAAATACTATCTGGAGTTAAGCCGAGGAGGTTCTGAAGCGTTGGTCGCCGTTCGTTCGTCGGCTACCGCAGAGGACCTTCCCGGCGCCTCGTTTGCCGGACAGCAGGAAACCTATCTGAATATCAAAGGAACCGCCAATGTCGTGGATGCCATCCGCGACGCTTGGGCGTCGCTTTTTGAGCCGCGCGCCATCTTTTATCGTGAACAGAAGGGGTTTGACCATTTCAAAGTCGGTATCGCGGTTCCCGTGCAGAAAATGGTGCAGTCGGATGTCTCCGGCGTCATGTTTACCGTCGACCCGGTAGCCGAGGATAAAACCATCATGGTCATCGAAGCCGTCTGGGGGCTCGGAGAAATGATTGTCCAGGGATCGGTGACGCCAGACCGCTATATCGTCGAAAAATCCTCCCTCACCATCCTCAAAAAATATTTGGTGGAGCAGGACGTTGAAATGGTGCGCAAGGGGACCAAGAATGTTATCGCCAAAGTTCCCAAAACGAGAATTGCCAAACAAAAACTCACGGACCGCGAGATTCAAGCAGTTGCCAAGCTCGGGAAACGCCTCCATCAGCACTATTTCTTTCCCCAGGATATCGAATGGGCGATGGATAACGGTCAGGTGTTTATCGTGCAAACCAGACCGATTACCACCCTTGACGATAAGAAAGAGAAAGACGGATCGCTGGAACTGGGAAAATCCCTAAAAACCGCGCTCAAGCTCTTAATCAAGGGCGACCCGGCTTCTCCGGGAATTGCGACCGGCAAAGTACGCATCATCCATTCGGCAAAAGAAATCGCCAAAGTCGAGAAAGGGGACGTCCTGGTAACAGAAATGACGACGCCCGATTTTGTCCCTGCCATGCGTAAAGTGGTCGCCATCGTTACGGACAGGGGCGGACAAACGTCGCACGCCGCCATCGTCTCCCGGGAACTGGGAATAACCTGCGTCGTCGGCAGTAAATCCGCGACCAAAACCTTGAAATCCGGCCGCATCGTGACGGTGAACGGGAAAACGGGAGAAGTCTTTGATGGGAGCCTCCCATCGAAAAAGATCGCGGCTCTAACACAACAGTTGAAGGAACCGGTACATCTTGAGACAATGCAAAAGACCGCCACCAAAGTCTACGTCAACCTCGGAGAACCTGATTTGGCACAGGAGATCGCCGCCCGCCAGGTTGACGGCATCGGACTCCTGCGTGCCGAATTCATGATCGCCCAAATCGGCACCCACCCGAAAAAGATGCTGCACGACGGCAAGAAAAAACTGTTCGTGGATAAGCTTTCAGATAGCCTGTCTATTTTTTGCCGGGCCTTTACCCCCCGACCGGTCGTCTATCGGACGACGGATTTTAAAACCAACGAATACCGCAATTTAATCGGCGGCAAGGCGTACGAACCGGATGAGGAGAATCCGCTCATGGGTTTCCGCGGCGCCTTCCGCTACGTCGCGGATGAAGCGGTCTTTGACATGGAAATTGAGGCAATCAAGCATGTCAGGAATAAAATGGGTTTCAAGAACCTCTATATGATGATCCCGTTCGTTCGAACGGTTGAGGAACTTTTGAAGGTCAAGCGGATCATCGCTTCCCACGGTCTGACGCGCTCACCCAGCTTCAAGTTGTGGATGATGGTTGAAATACCGTCAAACGTTATTCTCCTTAACGATTTTATCGATGCCGGCATTGACGGGATCTCCGTTGGAACCAACGATTTGACCATGCTCATCCTGGGAGTTGACCGTGATTCCGAAGCGGTCGCTCCGGCCTATGACGAAAGGAACCCGGCCGTCCTCTGGGCGCTTGAGCGCATTATCACGACCGCCAACAAGAGGGGCATCACGTCCTCCGTCTGCGGACAGGCACCTTCGGTCTACCCCGATTTGACGCAGAAGCTCGTCGAGTGGGGCATCACCAGCGTCTCGATAAGCCCCGACATGATCGAAAGAACCAGGGAAATCGTTTATCAAGCTGAAATCAGACTCGCGAAAAAATAAAGAGCCATGCCGCAAATTACCAGCATCCACGCCAAAGAGATTCTTGATTCCCGGGGAATTCCGACCATCGAAACCGCGCTGGTCGTGGACGGCACAAAAACGGTCACCTCTTCCGTACCGTCGGGAACCTCGACCGGTAAATATGAGGTCGTCGAACTGCGCGATGGCGACCCTACTAGATATGAAGGTCAAGGTGTGCTCAAGGCCGTCGCGAATGTGAACGACATCATCGCCCCAAAGCTGATCGGTAAAGATCCCACCCATCAAACCGACGTCGACCAGCTGATGGTTGATCTGGACGGAACCCAAAATAAATCAAATTTGGGCGCCAACGCTATCTTGTCCGTCTCCCAGGCAGCCTGCAAAGCCGCGGCTGTGAGTTATAATCTTCCCCTTTACGCATACCTGCACGCCAAGTATCAGTTGACTAAAGATGCCCCGCTCATGCCAACCCCCACCTTCAACGTCATCAACGGCGGCAAGCACGGTGCCGGAAACCTCGACTTTCAGGAATTCCATATCATTCCCTCGACAAGAATGAATTATTCTCAGGCGCTGCAGGTCGGTGTTGAAATCTATCATAAAATCGAGAAGGTGCTCGTCAAGCACGGAGCGATACACAGCGTCGGTGTGGAAGGCGGTTTTGCCCCGAACCTCTATAAAAATGCCGACGCCCTGGAGCTTATTCTTGAGGCGGTCCGGGAAACGCACTATAAATACGGCGAGGACGTCTTCCTCGGGCTTGATGTTGCCGCATCCAATTTCTATAAAAACGGCAAATACCAGATTAAGGACCGCAAAGATCCGTTTTCCACCAAGGAATTCATCGAATACTATAAAGCGTTGAACGAACAATACCGCCTCTACACGCTCGAGGACCCGCTGCACGAAGACGATTGGAAGGGATGGTCTGACTTGACGCAGGAGCTCGGGGGGACAACGGTCGTCATCGGCGACGATCTTCTGACCACCAACAAGGAGCGCGCCACGAGGGGCATCAATGAAAAATCCTGCACGGGCATTCTTGCCAAACCAAACCAGATAGGAACCGTCTCGCAGGCGGTTGAAGTGATTACCTTGTGCAAGCAAGCCGGTTGGCAGATCATCGTTTCCCACAGAAGCGGTGAAACCAACGATGATTTCATTGCCGATTTTGCGGTCGGCGTCGGGGCCCACTATGCCAAATTCGGCGCTCCTGCCAGAGGTGAACGCGTGGCAAAATACAATAGGCTTTTGGAAATTGAACTGGAACTGATAGAAAATTCAAAACAGCAGAAACAAGCCTAACCAAGCAAAATCCCCAAACAATGAGACCCATTCCGAAGCCGATTGTCTTGCTGATACTCGATGGCTGGGGAATAGCTCCTCCGGGGCCCGGGAACGCAATCGCACTGGCAAATACCCCCAACATCAAGCGTTTTTGGAACTCGCATCCGCACACCAGGCTTGATGCCTCCGGCGAGTCTGTCGGACTCCCGCACGGCGAGGACGGAAATACCGAAACTGGTCACTTAAATATCGGCGCCGGTCATATTGTGTATCAGGACCTCCCCAGGATCAATATGTCCATCGCCGACGGCAGCTTTTTTCAAAATCAGGCTTTCCTTGCAGCCGCTCAACATGTCAGAACCCATCAAAGCACACTGCACCTTCTGGGTTTAATCGGAGCCGGCGGTGTTCACTCAAACATCGAACATCTGTATGCCCTCATTCATTTTGCCAGCCAGGAAAAATTAACCAACGTTGCCCTTCATCTGATGACCGATGGGAGGGATTCTCCTCCGACTTCATCCTTGACTTATTTTACACAGCTCAAACAGAAACTGCAGTCAACCGGTGTCGGATTCGTCGCCTCGCTGATGGGGAGGTTCTATGCGATGGACCGTGATCAGCGCTGGGAGCGCACCCAAAAAGCCTATCTTGCCCTCACCGCGGGAGAAGGCCATAGATCCCCGAGCGCCGAGCAGGCTGTCAGTGACGCGTATCAGTCCGGAAAGTCCGACGAATTCATCGAACCGACGCTGATTGCCGATGACCAGGGAAATCCTCGGTCGTTGATCAAAGAGAATGACGCGGTTATTTTTTTC
>MHCL01000011.1:14461-52795 GCA_001816915.1 Candidatus Chisholmbacteria bacterium RIFCSPLOWO2_01_FULL_49_14 | reverse complement strand
GACGAAAGCCTTTGTCCTGCCCAATTTTGAGGATGCGGCGGAGAAGCGCCCCGAATTTGATCCCTATGCCGTCAAGTATTTCCGCCGCCACGAAGCCTATCCGCAGTTTCTTTCAAAACCGTTTACCCGTGGACAGCGGATAAAAAACCTGTTCTTCGCCACCATGACCGAGTACGAACGGGCGCTTCCGGTTGCCGTTGCTTATCCCCCTCAACCCGTCGTTATGCCGTTTGGCAGAGTGATTGCCGAACGCGATTTGAGGCAGCTGCGCATCGCCGAAACCGAGAAAGAACGATTTGTCACCTACTATTTCAACGGCCTCCGGGAAGATCCGTTTCCCGCAGAAGACAGGATCATCATTCCTTCGCAGAAAGTACCGACCTATGACCTCTATCCGCAGATGTCGGCTCCGGAGATTACCGAGACCATTTTGGAAAGAATCGACACCGGCATATACAACGTCATCATCGCTAACCTGGCAAACCCCGACATGGTTGCCCATACCGGCAACCTGCAGGCAACCATCAAAGCCTGCGAGGTAACCGACAGCTGTGTCGGCCAAATCGCCCAGCAAGCCATGTCAGTCGGCGGAGCGGCGCTGATTACCGCGGACCACGGGAATGCCGAGGAGCTGTTGAATATTGAAACCGGCGCCGTTGATACGGAACATTCTTCCTTTCCGGTGCCCTTCATCTATGTCGACAGCGAAAGCATGGGTAATCCCGTGGTCCTTCCGTCAGGCATACTTGCCGATATAGCACCAACTATGTTACAACTATTACAAATCCCGAAACCGCAGCAGATGACCGGTCGCGGCCTACTCTGATCCGATGAAAGTTCAAATCTACAAAAAAACCAAGGACTACTTCAAAAAACCGCCCAACCTCGTGGACTACGAAAAGACAAACCGGACTTTCTCCTGGAAGGATGCGCAGCAGGAAATCGAATACGTCGACGGAAAGCTCAATGCCGCCTATAACGCGATTGACCGCAATGCAGTCAACTTTCGAAAAAATAAAATCGCGCTCTATTGGGAAGGCGATGAGGAAAAGAAGCTTCGTTTTACCTTTTCCGATCTTGCCAAACTCTCGAGCAGGTTCGCAAATCTCCTCCACAATTTTGATGTCGGAATTGGCGACCGGGTGTTCTTCTTTTTGCCCCGCGTTCCCGAGCTCTATTACGGTTTTTTGGGGGCGGTCAAGCGGGGTTCGATCGCCGGCACCATGTTTTCCGCCTTCGGCCCGCAGGCCATTGAAGACAGACTGGGAAACTCGAGCGCCAAGCTGGTGGTGACCAACAGCGAACTTTTGCCCAGGGTGCTCAAAGTGCTCAAGAACCTGCCGGAACTGACCAACATCCTACTGGTTGATTCCAAGCTTGACAGAAAAGAAGGCCACGCCCACGTGCTCTCGCTTGAGAACGAACTTTCCAAACAATCCGACCAGTATGAAGCGCGCCTGATGGATCCCGAGGATCCCGCATTCATGCTCTACACCTCAGGGACGACCGGAAAGCCCAAAGGCGTCATTCACGCACACCGTTCGATTCTTCACGAGCACATGAGCGCCAAATGGGTTCTTGATCTTCGTGAAGAAGACGTCTATTGGTGCACGGCGGATCCCGGTTGGGTGACCGGCATTGCCTATGAAATCTTGGGATCCTGGTCCAACGGAGCATCTTCGGTTGTCTACAGCGGCCGTTTCGACCCCGACATCTGGTACCGGATCATTCAGGACTATGGTGTCAACGTCTGGTATACCGCTCCCACCGCGATCCGCATGCTGGCCGCCGCCAAAGGTAACCCAAAAGAGAAATACGATTTTTCTTCCCTCAGGCACCTGGCAAGCGTCGGTGAACCCTTAAATCCCGAACCCATACGCTGGGGAATAAAGACGTTCGGCCTGCCGTTTCATGACAATTGGTGGCAAACCGAAACCGGTGGGATACTCATCGCCAATTATCCCGCGCTCGATATTAAATTGGGTTCGATGGGCAAGCCGCTGCCCGGCATCACCGCGGGAATTGTCGATGATTCAGGAAAAGAACTCGGTCCCAACCAGGAAGGGAATTTGGCCATCAAGCCCGGCTGGCCTTCCATGATGAAGACAATTTGGAGAAGACCGAATAAATACAAAAGTTATTTCCTCAAAGGCTGGTACATCTCGGGAGACCGGGCGTTTACGGATAAAGACGGCTATTTCTGGTTCATCGGGCGAGCCGACGACGTCATCAAGACGGGCGGAGAACGGGTCGGCCCCTTTGAGGTCGAATCCGCGCTCGTTGAACATCCCTCGATCATCGAAGCCGGCGTCATCGGAAAACCCGACCCGCTGCGGGGAGAAATCATCAAGGCGTTCGTCACGTTGAAGCCGGGCATCAAGCCGACGGAAAAACTCAAAGAAGAAATCCAATCCTTTATCAAACATCATCTTGCCGGCCACGCCTACCCGCGCGAAATTGAATTCAAAGACAACCTGCCCAAAACCCGATCCGGTAAAATCATGCGCAGAATGCTTAAGGCGCAAGAACTCGGCCTGCCGATCGGAGATACTTCGACACTGGAAAAATTTTAGTTATGGCAAACGAGCTCAATTGGAAAGTCGCGGGCTTCGCCGGTGAAGGAATCATGACCACCGGCCTTCTCTTCAGCAAAACCTGCGCCCGTCACGGTATGAGCATCTTTGACTATACCGAATATCCCTCCCTGATCCGCGGCGGCCACAACACCTATCAGGTCTACGCCAACACGAGCGGTGCGTTTGCTCAGAGAAAAATGGTCGACGTTCTGGTTGCCTTAAACCGCAACTCGCTCTCGTTCCATAAAGACGAACTCTCTTCTGATTCTTTGGTCATCTACGACCAGGATGATGACAAGGTCGATATCAACGATTACGCTCTTCCCTGCCAGGTCTTCAACCTGCCGATGGTCAAATTGGCCATCGACTCCGGCGGACAGCGCCTCATGGCTAACAACGTGATCCTCGGCGCGTCGGTCTACTTTTTCGGAATGAGCCTAGACATTTTGCTCACGGTAATCACCGCTGTCTTTCAGGATAAAGGGGAATCGGTCGTCAAGCTCAATGCGGGCGCCGCTCTTGCCGGTTATGAATACGCCAAAGCGCATGCCAAGCCGATCATGCAAATCGACAAGGGACCATTTGAACAGTACCTGACGGCCACGGGGAACGAAGCCATCAGTCTTGGGGCGCTTGCGGGAGGCCTGCAGTTTTATGCGGCCTATCCGATGACCCCTTCAAGCTCAATTCTTCACTACCTCTCCGCAACAGCCAAACAAACTAATATCGTCGTCAAACACGCGGAAGATGAAATCAGCGCCATCAACATGGCCTGCGGCGCGTCGTTTGCCGGTGCAAGAGCCATGGTCGGCACTTCCGGTGGCGGCTTCTGCTATATGACTGAAGGCTTGGGACTTGCGGGTATAGCCGAACTCCCGTTGGTTGTCTTTGAAGGCATGCGCCCCGGACCTGCTTTGGGGATGCCGACCTGGACCGCCCAGGGAGACCTCGGGTTTATCCTCAATGCCAGCCAGGACGAGTTTCCGCGCTTCGTCCTCACACCCGGAGACGCGCAGGAAGCCTTTGAGCTGACCAGGATCGCCTTGGAGCTTGCCGAGAAATATCAAACCTTGGTAATGCTGGTTTCCGACAAATATCTCTCCGAAAGCCGTCTGACGTTTAAACTCGAGTCAACCGTTTTTAAAAATAAGCGCCAGGCATTCAATGGCAATCCGCAACCGGATGAATCAGGATTTTTCCCCCGCTATCTTGAATCGGAAAACGGCGTCAGTCCACGGACAATTCCCGGAACTGCGGGCGGAACCTACATTGCCAACAGCTACGAACACGATAAGTATGGTTTGGCCGCGGAAGAGGGCTCCATTCGCCTGGAACAGATGGATAAGCGTTTCCGCAAATTCGATGCGATGAGGTCTGAAGTTCCCCGACAGTATGAGGAAAGGGAGGCAGGAGCCGAGGTCACGCTCGTTTCTTTCGGTTCGACAAAAGGCGTTATTCGGGCGGCAAGGACATTACTGAAAAAAGACGGAATTCCCACGAATACCCTCAATCTCTCCTGGATCTGGCCTTTTCCCAAAGATCAGGTGAAGGACATCATCGGCAACGGTCGCCCGATCGTCGTAGAAGGTAACAAACAAGGGCAACTGGCACGCCTGATTGCGCAGGAAACCGGAATGATGATCAATGACTATATCAGGCGTTATGACGGCAGGCCGTTTTACGCCGAAGATATTGCCAGTGAGGTAAAAAAGCTCGTTTGAGCCTAAAACATATGGCCACCGCTGGAGCTCAATCAGAACCGCAAGTTCAGGATCGTTACGGACGATCGGCCGCGGGCCTCAAGGTCCCGAAACACCCGACCTGGTGCCCCGGGTGCGGAAACTATGCAATCTGGGGAGCCATCAAACTCGGTCTTGAAGGAACCAAATATCCCAAAGAAAAAACAGTCATCTGCTACGACGTCGGCTGTTCCGGAAATATGGCTGACTTCAACGCCTATTACGGTTTTCACTCCCTGCATGGCAGGGCGCTGCCTGCCGCCGTGGGTACCAAACTTGCAAATCATGAATTAAAAATCCTGGTTGTGATCGGGGACGGCGGCTGTTACGGCGAAGGCGGAACCCACTTCCTCAATCTCATGCGCGGCAACCATGATATCTGCATTCTTGTTCACGACAATCACCGCTATAGCCTGACGACCGGACAGATGAGTCCGACGACGGACAAAGGCATCAAAACCAAATCAACTCCCGAGGGCTCAATCGAGGAACCCATGAATCCCATGGCAATCGCCATCTCCAACCACGCGACCTTCATAGCCAGGGAATTTGCCGGCAATATTCCCAAACTCGGATCCCGCATCACGGAAGGCTTGAACCACGTCGGCTTTTCGTTGATCGACGTGCTCCAGCCGTGTCCAGTATTCAATCCCGCGCAAAGTTATGACTGGTACCGGGAGCATATGATACAACTCGAAGATGAAGGCCATGATCCTTCCGACCGCCTCAAAGCCTGGAAGCAAGCCACTCGCAGCGACAAGCTTCCCATCGGACTCTTCGTGAAGGAGGAAAAACCCGCATATCATCAACAGGTCAGCGAGCTTGCGACCGGTCCCTTGGTTAACAAAAATATTGCTTCCGTGGACCTTGCTTCACTGGTAAAAGACTTTCAATAAAAAGAATCCGCCATGATTGATTTCATCATCGCGCCGCTGGCAAAGTTCATCATTTCACTCATTTCCGCGCTCGGATACTTGGGAGTGGCATTGGCGATGGCGATTGAATCGGCTTCCATCCCGCTGCCCTCGGAAATCATCATGCCTTTTTCAGGGTTCCTCGTCTCTCAGGGTGTCTTGAATTTTTGGCTGGTCGTCTTATCCGCCGGCATCGGAGGTACCGCCGGTTCTCTGGCTGCCTATGCAGTGGGTTTCTACGGCGGAGAAACGCTGGTTCGGTCGCTCATACGCAAGTACGGAAAGTTCGTGCTCGTCCATGAATATGAACTCGATGAAGCCGAGCACTGGTTTCGCAAACACGGAGAAGCGATTACCTTTTTTTCACGCCTCCTGCCGGTCGTCAGGACCTTCATCTCACTGCCGGCCGGTATTGCCAAGATGAACCTGCGCTCATTCCTGACCTACGCTTTTCTGGGTACGATCATCTGGTGTGCTGTGCTCGCCTACGTCGGGGTAATCCTGGGCGAAAACTGGCAGACACTCGGTCCATGGTTTCATAAATTCGATACCGCTATTGCCATCTTCACGATTCTTGGAGGGCTTTGGTACATCCGCTATAAGCTCAAAAAAATCCATGCCTATTCAAAATCGCATGGAAAAACTGAGAAGAGATAAAGATTGAAGATTTAAGGGTTAAACATTAAACCTTAAACCTTAAACATTACTCCTTACTTCCTATTTATCCTGAGCAAAGTCGAAGGACTCATTACTTTCTTCTTGTTTCTTTACTGAAATTTGCGAATGACTCCGACCACTTTTCCCTGAATCTTCACGTTCTTGGCAAAGATCGGGCTCATTTGCGAATTTGCCGGCTCAAGCCGGATGCGGGTAGCTTCCTGAAAATAGCGTTTTAAAGTTGCCAAACCGTTTTCAAGAAGGGCGACGACGATGTCGCCGTTGCGCACCTCTTCCTGTTCTTCGATGACGACGAAATCGCCGTCCAATATGCCCTCCTCGATCATGCTTTCGCCCTTAACCTGCAGAACGAAAGCTCTGGCTTTACCGCTGACCATCGACGGCGAGACTTTGAAGACGGCATTGGGATCGGTATGAGGCTCAATCGGGCTTCCTGCGGCGATAAATCCCAGGATCGGAACGTCCATGCTGCTCGTCATCCTTCCCAATTTGCGATCCAAAACTTCAATCCCGCGCACCGCACCGTCATATTTGCGGATGACGCCCTTTTTTACCAAGGCCTGTAAATGTTCGTGGATCGTGGCCAGTGAGGACACACCAATCGCATCGGCGATATCCTGTAGCGTGGGAGAGTACCCTTGTTTTTGAATGTATTGGGAAATGAAATCGACAATCTGTCGCTGTCGTTTATAGAGTGTTACCGGCATGGAATTCCTTTCTCCGAAGTTTTGTTCGTTCGGTATATGTTTTCTTTTAATTAGGGTCATATTAGCCCAAACATTTCCCGACTGTCAAGCACGAATTTTATGAAAAACGGGTATAATTGTTGGAAAATGAGATTCAAGCTTGTTTCCGATTTCAAACCAACCGGCGATCAACCCCAGGCAATACAAGCGCTGACTGACGGCTTGCGTCGTGGAGATAAATTCCAGGAGCTTCTGGGCGTCACCGGCAGCGGAAAAACCTTCACCATGGCCAATGTGATTACCAATCTCCAGAAACCGACCTTGGTCATCTCCCACAATAAAACCCTCGCCGCGCAGCTGTACCAGGAATTCCGCGATTTCTTTCCCGGCAACGCCGTCAGCTTTTTCGTCTCTTATTATGACTATTACCAGCCGGAAGCTTACATCCCGCAAACCGATACCTATATTGAAAAAGAGACGGATATCAACGAGGAAATCGATAAACTGCGGTTGCAAACGACGACCCATCTCATGACCCGTAAAGACGTGATCGTCGTTGCCTCGGTATCCTGCATTTACAATATCGGCTCGCCCGTGGAATACGGCCGCTATATCCTCAAACTGTCCCAGGGCGAAGAAATCGACCGAAACCTGGTCATGGAGCACCTGATCGATTTGCGCTACACGAGATCCGAGTATGAATTTGTCCGCGGGGGCTTCCGTCTGCGGGGTGACAGCCTGGAAATTTGGCCGGCGTATGACGACCATGGATTGCGTGTTGAATTTCTCGATAACCGGATTCAATTGATCTCGCGGTTTGATCCGCGTTCAGGAAATTCCATCGTTCAGGAGGCCTCCAAACAGAATGAGAGCTTCGTTCTTTATCCTGCGAAACACTATATGACCGATCCAGATACGTTTGAAAACGCGTTCTCAATGATCCGCAAAGACCTGAAAGATCGCGTTGGTGTGTTGAAAGGCAGCGGAAAAGAACTGGAAGCGCATCGGCTCAATCAGCGCGTTACCTATGATTTGGAGATGATCAAAGAATTCGGCTACGTCAACGGCATCGAAAATTATTCCAGGTATTTTGAGGGGAGGGGAGCGGGAGAACCTCCTTTCACCCTGCTTGACCATTTTCAATCCTGCGATCCCGACTTTCTCGTGTTTGTCGACGAATCGCACATCACGATCCCGCAGATACGAGGCATGTATGAAGGAGACAAATCACGCAAGCAAACGCTCGTCCGGTACGGCTTCCGCCTGCCGGCCGCGCAGGATAACCGCCCGCTCACCTTTCAGGAATTTTACGGCCGGACCTCACGCCTGATCGGGACATCCGCCACTCCCGGTCCTTGGGAAAAAAAACAGTCAATCCGACACGTCGAACAACTGATCCGACCGACCGGGCTTCTTGATCCTCAAATTGTGCTTCGGCCGTCCAAGCACCAAATCGATGACCTGGAGAGGGAAATCGGCTTCCGCGTCAAACGGGGCGAGCGCGTGCTGGTCACCACCCTGACCAAGCGTACCGCCGAAGCCCTCAGCGAATTTTTAAAGGAAAAAGGCGTGCGTGTGCAGTATCTGCACAGCGATGTGGAAACGCTCGACCGAAGCGATATCCTTGACGATTTGCGGGCAGGCAAATTTGACGTGCTGGTCGGCATCAATCTGCTGCGTGAAGGCCTCGATCTGCCGGAAGTTTCGTTGGTCGCAATACTGGATGCCGACAAAGAAGGCTTCCTGCGTTCGGAAACATCGCTCATCCAAACCATGGGCAGGGCCGCCCGCCACCAGCATGGAACGGTCGTCATGTACGCCGATGCGCTCACCGGATCAATGCGCCGGGCAATCGACGAGGTCACGAGGAGGAGAAACATCCAGCTTGAGTATAATGCCAAGTTTGATATCAAACCGCATTCCATCATCAAACCGATCCGGGAGAAGCTCATCCTGCGTGAGGAAAAATCAGAAAAAACGCCTTCCATTATTCAGCTCTCAAAAAAAGAATCGGTGGACATCACGAAAATTGATAGAAGCTCTCTCACTCCACTGGATAAAAAAAAACTGGTTCTGGGTCTCAAGCGCGCGATGAATAAAGCCTCCCACGAGCTTGATTTTGAACTGGCAGCGACGCTGCGGGATTTGATTGCCGATCTTGAGCCATGAAGAGTTCAAAATTTCAAATGCCAAATTTATAATCTCAATTTGTAATTATTAACTTTAAATTTTTCATTAGTTTTCCGATTGCCTGAATACCCGCTTACCAGCTTCACCATCTTCACAGAAGCCGACTTATTTCATATAATTGAGCTTTATCCCGGAGAAAGAGTATGCCAAACGAACTCATCATCAAGGGCGCAAAACAACATAACCTCAAAGACGTGAGCGTCAATATTCCGAAAAACAAGCTGGTGGTATTTACCGGAATATCGGGAAGCGGAAAAAGCTCAATGGCGTTTGACACAATTTATGCCGAGGGCCAGCGCCGCTACGTTGAGTCCTTGAGCTCCTATGCCCGCCAATTCCTGGGCATTATGGATAAACCGGACGTCGAATCAATCGAAGGCTTATCACCCTCGATCTCCATAGACCAAAAAGCCACCGGCCACAATCCGCGGTCGACGGTCGGCACGATCACCGAAATTTATGACTACCTGCGGCTCCTGTTTTCCCGAATCGGCCACCCGCATTGCCCCAAATGCGGCCGCGAAATTGCAAAACAATCTCCCCAGCAAATTACCAATGCGCTTCTCGACTTGATCGTTGAAGACGCAAAGCAGAGGCAACAGGTAAGAGTGATGATCCTCTCGCCCGTGGTGCGCGACCGCAAAGGTGAATTCGGCTCGCTTTTTGATAACTTGCGCAGCAAAGGCTTCCAACGCGTGCGCATCGACAAGCGGGTATTCGGTCTCGATGATGACTTACTCCTCATTAAAACCAATAAACATTCAATCGACGTGGTCATGGACCGGATCGCATTCTCAAAAAGACAATCGTCGGATAAAGTCTCCGTCGCCAATCTCAAAAGCAGGCTATCTGCAGTCGTCGAACAAACACTTGATCTGTCAAACGGATTATTGATCGCCGCCAAGGTAAAAGACAAGGGATTTGAATTTCCCCAGAATCCTGTCCGTTTTGAAGACCATTTGTTTTCCGAAGAGTTTGCCTGTCCGGTGGATAACGTGAGCCTTCCGGAGATTGAACCTCGAAGCTTTTCATTCAATTCACCGCACGGCGCCTGCCCGGAATGCAACGGAATCGGCACACTCTTGAAGGTCGACGCGGAGCTTTTAGTGAACCAGGACCTCACACTGGCTCAAGGCGCGATCCTGCCGTTTTCCAGAATGACCGGAAAAGACAGCTGGTTATTGAGAAAGCTCAAATCCATCTTCGAGGCATACAACGAATCGATGGACAAGCCATGGAAACTGCTTTCAAGTTCCCTCCGCGACCTCTTGCTGTTCGGTGATCCCGCCCGCGTGTTTACCGTCTACGGAACGAACCGCTACGGACATGACACATCCTTTGATTCCACTTTCGAGGGGGCGGTGGAAAATTTGAGCCGCCGGTACAAAGAAACGCAATCGGAAATTATCAGAAGTGAAATAGAAAAATACATGCGCAAAGAGATCTGCCCGCTCTGCAATGGAAAAAGATTGCGCAAGGAGGCGCTCTCCATCACCATAGACGGGAAAAATATCATCGATGTCACAAGAATGCAGATCCACTCTGCAAAGGCTTGGGCGCAAGCGCTCACGGCAATCATTTCCGCGCGTGAGCTCTTCATTGCCCGTCCGATCATCAAAGAGCTCGTCAATCGCCTCCAGTTCCTCGATGAGGTGGGGTTGTCCTACCTCACGTTGGAGAGAGAGGCATCAACCTTGGCAGGAGGAGAAGCCCAAAGAATACGCCTCGCTTCACAAATCGGAAGCGGCCTTTCGGGCGTCTTGTACGTCTTGGATGAACCGTCAATCGGCTTGCATCAGCGCGATAATAAAAAATTGCTTACAACTTTAAAAAATCTGCGGGATTTAGGAAATACCGTCATCGTCGTCGAACACGACCGCGAAACCATGGAGAATTCCGATCTGATTATCGACTTCGGTCCCGGCGCCGGAAAGGATGGCGGCAAGGTCATCGCCGTGGCTACTCCCCAGGCAATCAAGAAAAATAACCGCTCGCTGACCGGTCAATATCTGTCCGGAAAAAAACGGATCTCTATGCAGACCGCCGGACAGAGAAGCGTGGAACTGGGAGATCTCGTACTCGTTGGCTGCAGGGAACATAACCTCAAGAATATTACGGTTGCCTTCCCCTTGGGAAAATTAATCTGCGTCACCGGTGTTTCCGGGTCCGGAAAATCAACTCTGGTCCACGACATCCTCTATCATGCCCTGCTGCGTGAACTCAGTTTGGTGCATCGCGAACGCCCGGGGGCGTTTGACAGCATCCAGGGGGCTGGACAGGTAAACCGCGTGAGCCTCATCGACCAGAGCCCCATCGGCAGAACTCCGAGATCAAATCCCGCGACCTACACCAAGGCGTTTGACTTCATACGCAAACTCTTTGCCAACACCAAGGAAGCAGCCATACGAGGGTATAGGCCCGGCCGCTTTTCATTTAACGTCCGAGGCGGGCGGTGCGAGGCGTGCCAGGGAGGCGGACAGGTAAAAATCGAGATGCAGTTCCTACCCGACGTCTACGTGACCTGCGAAGTCTGCAACGGCTCCAGGTACAACGATGAAACGCTGGAGGTCCGCTACCGGGGGAAACGGATCGACGAAGTATTGAATCTGTCGGTCAGAGACGCGTCTGAAATTTTCTCGCACGTCCCGGGTTTAAATAACCGTTTGAAAACATTGGAAGACGTCGGTTTGGGATATATTGAAATCGGACAGGCGGCTCCGACGCTCTCCGGCGGGGAAGCGCAAAGGATAAAAATCGCCAAAGAGCTTTCTGTGCAGAGCACCGGCCACACCGTCTATCTCTTAGACGAACCGACCACCGGACTGCATTTTGCGGACTTGGAGAAGCTCTTGCAGGTCATGCGAAGACTCGTTGACGCCGGCAACACCGCGATTATTATCGAACACAATCTGGATGTCATCAAAAATGCGGATTGGATCATCGATTTGGGCCCAGAGGGGGGAGATGAAGGAGGCAAGATAGTCTCGCAAGGTACCCCGCTCGAGCTAACTAGCGACTCCGCTTCCTATACGGGACAGTATCTTCTGTCCGTGCTTCATGGAGCGCAGGATTCTAAAAGCGCACGCTGATTGTCTTTAACGAAAAATATCCATTTGACCGGCTTGCAGGTTTCCACATCCGTGGAGTTTGAGTACAATGAGGTCATGTCATTCTTCTCAAAAGTCCCCTTTCTGGCAGTCATCCTTCTCTTTTCTTCTCTATCCCTGCCCTCTAGCGCCTGGGCCGCTCGGGAATTTGATATCAACTCAAAATCATTCTACAGCGTCGGTCCGGACGGCAAGACAACCGTGAAACACGAGATCGGTCTCACCAATAAATTTGCCGACATCTACCCAACGCACTATGCGCTTTCCGTCGGATCGACAAGAGTCAGCGGT
Source organism: Candidatus Chisholmbacteria bacterium RIFCSPLOWO2_01_FULL_49_14 (assembly GCA_001816915.1). Taxonomy (GTDB): domain Bacteria; phylum Patescibacteriota; class Microgenomatia; order UBA1400; family Chisholmbacteraceae; genus 2-01-FULL-49-14. The sequence continues at coordinate 40,614 of MHCL01000011.1, read as the reverse complement.
GCTTGGGCAAGGGACGGACAGGGATTTTTAACGCCCGGTTCGTCAACCAATGAGAACTCGACGAATATCGACTTTGTTTTTCAGGAGAAATCCGTCGGCCTGGGCCAAACGCTTTCATTTTCGCTTGGATATCAAGATGAAGATATTGCTCAACAAAACGGAAGAATCTGGGAAGTCAATATCCCGAGGCCCGAAGACATCACCGAATTCACAAACTACCAGGTCGTCCTCCTGGTCCCTGAGGAGTTCCACGAACCGGTGCAAATGAACCCCCAGCCGTCGCGGACTACGAAACAGAAAGGCGTCCTGGGCTTTGAGTTCGATAAAGAACTGCTCCAGCAGCGCGGGGTCACTGCCATTTTCGGAGATACGCAGGTTATGAGTTTCGATCTTCGCTATTCGATAGAAAACCCATCGCCGATCGGAAAGCTCGCGAAAGTGGCACTTCCGCCGGATACGACCTATCAACGAATGATTTACAACCAGATCACTCCAAAACCGCAAAACGTCGAAATTGATGAAGATGGCAATTGGTTGGCAAGTTTCAAAGTCGAAGGCGGAAAATCCCTTGAAATTCATGCAATCGGATTTGTCATCCTGACACTGGTTCCGCAACAAACGGCTGAACCCGGGAAGCCGGATCAAAACTACTTGAAATCCGATCTCCCCTGGCAAGTGGATGACCCGACCATCCAGGACTTGGCTCAGAAACTTAAAACGCCGGAAAATATCTATAACTATGTCGTCTCCACACTGACCTATAACTATGATCGCGTTCAGGCCGGGAATGTCAGGCTGGGGGCAGTCGGTGTTCTCTCGAATCCGGATCAAGCCATCTGTACTGAATTTACGGATCTCTTTGTAGCTCTGGCACGCGCGGCAGGCATACCGGCTCGTGAACTCAACGGCTTTGCCTACACCCAAAATTCGAAGCTTCGTCCGGTGAGCCTCAAACAGGACATCCTGCACGCCTGGCCGGAATATTATGACCAAGAACGGGGAATCTGGATACCGGTTGACCCGACTTGGGGAAATACGACGCAAGGCATCGATTATTTTTCCCGATTTGACCTCAATCACGTTGTCTTCGTTATTCATGGGAAAAGTGCCCAGTTTCCCTATCCGGCCGGATTCTATAAAATTTCCCAGACGGAGGGGAAAGACATCAACATCATGCCCAGTACGCTGGATCCTGAGATTCGGGGAGAAATCGAAGTTGTTTTCGATCTGCCCAACGAAATTCCAACGGCCATAAACCAGAATGGAAAAATCATTGTCAAATCAATCGGCAATACCGCAGTTCCTCAGACAGAACTGAAGCTCACCTCCCCTGATTTTGATATACTAACCAAATCAACAGTACCGCTCCAAACACTGCTCCCGTACTCGGTGCACGAAATACCGGTAAAAATCAAAGCCAAAAAATGGTTCACGCAGTCACAAGGCGCGTTGACGGTCTCGGTAGCGGGACAACGCTATGAGCAAAAACTCAACATCAAACCAATCTACAACGAAATCCCGGCCCTCGCGCTGGCACTGGGCTTGGGAACGGGTCTTGCCTTCGCTTCCCTCCGAACCCGGAATCTATTTCTTTCTTTCCGCAAAAAAAGAGGTTCTCTACATCGGCAAATCGGGTAATCTTCGCCGTCGGCTCCGATCATATCGCGGTCAGAATGGTCACGATCCGAAAACAAAACTGTTGCTTTCCCAAGCGAAGTTGCTGAAATGGACAATAGTCGAGAGTGACCTTGACGCAATCATTTCCGAAGCCGAACTCATCCGCACCCATCAACCGAAATTCAATCTGCGCCTCAAAGACGATAAAACCCCCCTCTACATCCTCTTAACGAAAGAAGAGTTCCCGCGCGTTCTCATGCTTCGTAAAACCCAACTTCCTGATTACCCCGGTCGATTCCGCATCTTCGGGCCGTACACCTCTGCCTATCAAACCAAAATCGTCGTACGTCTGGTGAGAAGGATTTTCCCTTTTTGTAATGCCACACCCAGACAAAAGCAACATCATATTGCCTGTTTTTATTCACACATCAATCGTTGTCCCGGCGCCTGTACCGGCCGAATATCACCTCAGGAGTATGCCCGCAATATTAATGGTCTGAAGCAATTCCTCATGGGGAGGAGAAAAAGTCTTGCCAAATCGTTAAAAGGAGAAATGCAATCTGCGGCGAAGGAATTGAATTTCGAACGCGCGCGCACCATCCGCGACCAACTCATGATGCTTGAGCATGTAACCCAGGCGCCGGTTGCAATCACTTGGCTTGACGGGGTGGGCGCCGCGGACTCTGATCACTTTCAATCCAGAATGAATTTATGGAAAACATTGGCGCCCTTTATTGAGAAAATATCCGCCCGCTTTCCGCAAAAGCCCTTTGCACGCATCGAAGCCTACGACATTTCAAATCTTGGCGGAAAACAATCAGCCGGTTCAATGGTCGTTTTTACTCAGGGAAAACCCGATATCTCCCAGTATAGAAGGTTCAGGATCAGGCAAATTTCGCAGGGTAATGACCCGAAGATGATGGAAGAGACCATTCAGCGAAGAATCGCTCATCGTGAATGGCAAATTCCCGACCTCATCGTCGTCGACGGCGGAACGGAACAGGTGAAGGCTGCCAGGCAGGCGCTTGCATCAAAGGGCCTCCAGCATTCGATTCCGGTGATCGGCATCGCCAAACGGTTTGAGGAATTGGTAATCTTTAAACAGATATTTCATTTCATCCGTCTCCCGAAAGATTCCGCCTCCTTGCTGCTCATCATGCATATTCGGGATGAAGCCCACCGCTTTGCCAAACGCTACCACACGTTGTTACGAGAGAAGACCCTGATCAATAATTAAAAATTGGCATTTCCGGAAATACTGCCAGGGCTACAGTGGCAACTTACTGTAAACCCGTGGACGCGGCACTTCAGAATTCTCTATAATATGCAGGTTGAAGCTCCACGGCCTCTTAGGACGTGGAATCTTGAATAACAATGTTTGTTATGCCGACCACAATGAGAGCTGAAATCCGCCGAAGCGGAAATCACCGAATTTCACAAGTCGCTATCCATCCGCGGTCTAGAACGCCTCGGTTTTCCGCGAAGGTGGAACATCGAGTCGAGAAACGAGTATGAAAACCCTCCTGAGGTCCTTTATCATTAACTTGGCCGCACTCTCCATCACGGTCTCCGTCATTCCCGGCTTCACGAATCAGGGAGGCGCAAAAACATTGGTGATTGCCCTGTTTGTCCTGGCAATCATCAACCTCCTCATCCGGCCGATCGTCTCTCTCCTCCTCCTGCCGATCAATCTCTTAACGCTCGGCATGTTCCGCTGGCTCGTAAACGTCATCATGCTCGCCATCCTGACATCAATCGTGAAGGACATCCGCGTCAACGAGTTCTCGTTCCAGGGTTTCACCTATCATGGATTCGTCATCCCGATCGTAGAATTTTCAAGATTTTGGACGCTTGTACTCTCCTCGCTGTCTCTAAGCATCACCAACTCCTTTCTCTTCTGGGTCGCCAGAGAGTGAGACCGGTCTCTTATGGTATACTTTGCTAACCGATGAAAATCGTATTGTTGGTTGTTCAAATTGTTATTTCCGTTCTCCTCGTCGGGTCAATCCTGCTTCAGGCTCGAGGCACCGGATTGGGAAGCGCTTGGGGAGGGGGAGGGGAGTCGTATCGCTCAAAAAGAGGAGTTGAGAAAATTCTTTTGTATGGTACGGTTGCCCTCACGCTTCTTTTTCTCATCCTGGCGATAATCAACTTACGCATTGTATAAAACATGCTCAAAAAAATTCGCTTCGCATATTGGATGCTTCGTGGTTTTTTCAAGAGGCATAACAAGCTTCTGTTCATCGCCATCTTTGCGGGCTTAGTCAGCGCCCTCTTGGTACCCAAAATATTTTCTCTGCTCCCGAAGACTGAACCGCTCAAGAAAATCGCCATCATCGGCAAACCGATCCTTTCCGAGTTGCCCCTCTTTATCCAAAATCAAATAAGCTATGGGTTAACTTCCATCACACCTTCCGGGGAAGCACAGCCTTCCCTGGCAAAATCCATGAGCATAGAGGAAGACGGTAGGCGGTATCGATTCGTGTTGCGGGATGATCTTTTCTGGCATGACGGAAAGCCATTCAAAGCCGATGACGTTAACTATAACTTCTCCGATGTGACGATCACGGTGGTTTCGGATACCGAGGTGGTCTTCGACCTCAAGGAACCATTTTCTCCTTTTCCCACGGTCGTCAGTCAACCGCTCTTTCGTTCTTCAAGATCCTCGCTCTTCCCGGGAAGGAGGGCTCTGCTCGGCCTGGGTCCGATGCGGGTAAAAAATATCGTTCGCAACGCCCAATACATCACAGAGCTTTCTATCAAATCGGATCAAGATTCACTGCTCTATCGTTTCTATAATAATCAGGAAGCCGCGGTGACTGCCTTTAAACTCGGCGAAGTCGATGAGATCCTCGAGCTATCCTCTCCCGGAGAATTGGTGAACTGGCCGAATACGATCGTTTCCGAAGTGATTCATCCCGACCGCTACGTCGCGCTCTTTTTTAATGTTGAGGATCCCAACCTTTCGAGTAAAAGCCTGCGTCAAGCGCTCACCTATGCCATTCCCGATAAAGGCAGTGAAAGTGTACGGGCAGTGAGTCCGATCAATCCCGACTCATGGGCTCACAACCCGCAGGTCAAACCATATGATTATGATCCGGAAGCCGCCAAACGGCTTCTTGATTCCGAACGGGAACAAGGGAACAGTATTCCCCAGGTGATTGAACTCACCACCACGCTCCCATATCTTGATATCGCGGAAAACATCAAGGAGGTATGGTCAACCTTGGGCATCAACACCACCATGAAGGTTGCAACCTTCCTCCCTGAGAATTTTCAAGTCCTCCTCATCGCACAGGAAATTCCTCCGGATCCTGACCAATACAGTCTCTGGCATTCAACCCAGCAAACAAACCTCACCCGATATAACAGTCCGAAAGTTGATAAGCTTCTTGAAGACGGTAGGCAAACGATCGATAAGAAGGAAAGAATTCTCATCTATCAGGATTTTCAGCGCTTCCTTGTTGAAGACAGTCCTGCCGCCTTCCTCTTTCACCACCGCACGTTTACCATCACTCGCTCATAAGGAAGGCTCAGCAAAATTGACCGGATGCTTTGCGCTGTGTTACGGTAGTCCTATATGCCGTCCATAATGGATGATGGAAATTCAAACGCACCGGCATCCGAGCCGAAAACAGTAAGCACAAGATTTTTAAAGGACCTTTTTTCCCAGACCAAAGTTGACGCAACACCTTTTGTCAACACGATTATTCGTGAAGCCGTAGGACTTGCTTCGTCCGACATCTTCTTTGAACCGGCGAAAAATACGGTACGGGTCCGATCCCGAATAGACGGGGTGATGTATTATCTCGGGGAATTTTCGCTTGACGAGTTTCCGCAGATCTCCTCTCGGATTAAAGTTCTTTCTCAACTGGATCCGACGGAAAAACGCCGTATCCAGGAAGGTCAGTTTACTCTGAACCTGGAAGGCCGGGTCGTCAACCTGCGTGTAGAAATTGCCCAAACAATCCATGGGGAATTGATCGTCATCAGAATCCACGAGAAGCAATCAATCGTCATGCCGCTGTCCGATTTGGGTTTCAGTAAAAAGACCGACGAAATTTATCGGGACATGCTGCGATCAATGAGCGGATTGATTCTCGTCTGCGGACCGACCGGTTGCGGGAAGACGACGACCTTGTATTCAACGATCAATCAACTCAACGAGAATCAAACCTACAATATCATGACCATTGAAGATCCCGTTGAATATCAATTGCAGGGAGTAAATCAGATGCAGACGAAAAACGACATGGGATTCACTTTTGCCGAAGGTTTGCGGACAATCCTGCGCCTGAGTCCGGACGTGATCTTTGTGGGAGAAATTCGCGATCGGGAAACTGCCCAAATCGCGGTGGAGTCCGGATTAACCGGTCAACTCGTTCTTTCTTCTGTTCATGCGGAAGACTCAGTTGGAGCGCTGTTTCGCCTCCTCGATCTTGGTGTTGAATCGTACCTCTTAAACGCCGCGCTCTTGGGGATCGTTGCTCAGCGTCTGGTGCGAAAAAACTGCCTGGAGTGCCAGATACCGGTATCGCCAACTCCTGAACAGAGTGAATATTTTTTAAAGACCACTGGCCGCAGTCCGAAACAATTCATGGTCGGCAAAGGCTGTCCATCCTGCCAAAATCTCCGCTACAAAGGCAGAACCGGCATTTATGAAGTGTTGAAAATGGATTCCAAAGTCCGCGATCTCGTCCGATCAAGAGCGAGTGAAGATATTTTGCGTGATACGCTCAAATCCCATGGATTTTTGACTTTGCTCCAAGATGGTATTGAAAAAGCCGAACGGGGTGTGACCACGATCGACGAAGTTCTTCGCAACAGCCTGCGTTCTTCATAGATGCGAATTCCCCCTGCTTCACTTTTTCATTCGCTTTTCTTCTTTCCTGATCCATTCGGAATTCATGCGGAAGACCACAATGATGGCATAGATCCCAACAAGTCCCATAATCATGATCACTGATGCGCCAACGCCAAAGAGGATAAGAAGCGCCAACAGGAGCGCCATCGGGATGAATTTCCGTCGTCCCTTAGTGAATTTCCCGAAATGGGCAGACATCATCTTGCGAGCATCTGTGACAAAATCCCGCTTTCTTCCTTTCATAGCTGAATCCTATCACAAACGCCTTTTGTGATGAAAAATCGCGTCGGAAAGTTGCGTCGTGGGTGAAAAAACAATAGGATGGTAGTATACAGATGGAAAAAAACCGAAAGAATCTGATTGTCCTGGGGGTTATTGTATCGGCAATCGTCTTTCTCCTGCTCGGAAGAAGATCACTTGCCGATATCTTCTATTTTCTTGCCGGCATTGTCGGCATTTCCGCTCTCATTCGTGTTTCCGCGCAGAAGCGTGACCATGATGAGATGAAACAGCGTATGAATGAACGGATTGAAGAAATAGAATTCCGGATAGATAAATTGGAGAAGGCAAAAGAGAAGGGAAACGAATCATCATCATAAACTGACCCGAATATGAAAATCATCATTATCGTACTTATTGCGTTGTACAGTCTTTTTGTTTTTATCGTTGGTGATACGGCACAAAAGGGAATGCTGCTTTCAGTACTCGTACTGACCGGGTTGATTGCGCTTTTCTACAAGTACTCGACGCTTGCCAGAACCATCATGACTAGGTACGAAGAATTGAAGAAAGCGGTCTTTACTGCGGACAACATCACGCATTTCATCGACGATCTTGAAATACAAAAAGACGCGTATAAGGATAAAAAGATGGATCCTGGACTTGAGGTGAATCATACCATCGGAGTGCTGAAGAGGTCAAAACTCCTCGCGGGTATTTCCAAGGATGCCAACGAGGAAGAAGTGATCAGAGCCGATGATTCCGCCCAAACTCAACAGTCTCCGCAATCGAAAACATCTCTTCCTTCGAATCAATAGTGATCTCTAGAGTTCCGAAAGACGCTCTTCCCATTTGGGAACTTCTTCATTGATTGTGTAGAGAAAACAAAAAGCACCGGTTTTTCCCAAATTCCTGAAACTCAACGCAATTCTATCCCTTCTCCTGTGGTAAGGCTCATCGCGGAAGCTTTTTAGGTACTCCTTAAAAGATCCGAACTGGTTTGCGATGGCTCTCACAAGTGTAGCATTGGAAATTATTGCCTCAATTTTCTTCCGGTGTCGGATCATCCGCTTATCATCAAGTAAACGCATAACGTCCGACTCGGTATATCCTGCAACTTTCTCAACGCGAAACTCATCAAATGCCTTGCGAATCTCCGGCCAGCGCTCTTCGACGACGATCCAGTTAAATCCCATGCGGAAGATATTTTTTGCGAGTACCTCCAAATATTCATGATCGTTATCCGGAGTCTTCGGTTTGGGAATGATATAACCGAAATGCATCTTTTTTCCCTGATACGAATGAGTATTAATTAAATACCAGCAAATATTCATTTGAAATAAACTATCTCATGAACCCGGTACGTCAATTGTCGTTCAAACTTTTCACTACTATGTTACAATTCCCTCCTTAAGAACATTTTAACGGCATGGAATACGAAGCTTCGAGTGAGCAGCTATGGGCAGTTTTTTTCACTGCCCAGTTGAGCGAAATGCAATCCAAACATCCGGTACTTGAGCAGGTGGATCTCGTCATCGAAGGCGTCGTCGGTTACGGAAAAGCATTGAGACGGGTAATTGCGGATGTTTTCCCGTCTGCGTTGTATGTCGGAGTGGATCTGGCAAGCTGGCAGTCCGAATCAATAAAGACCACGCTGCCTGATCAGATGTTGGAAAGCATCATCGGTGCCAATCCGCCGTTACTGCTTGCCAACTGTTTCGACTACCATCTGGTGAAGGACATTTGTCAAAAAACCTCAAGGGTAAATCCCATTCTCATTGCTGTGAATGCTGACGGGGCGCTGACGTCGTATTGGCTGCAAGGAGATTATCAAAAGCGGGACGATTACATACCTGAAACAGAATGGTTTACTCCACAAGTTCCCTATAATGCTCAGATATTCCTGAGGCGAACAGGTGACCATTGGGATGATCTCAAAAAAGGAAGATGGCCTGATTATCTGAATAACGCCCGACACGAAGCGGATATTTTTGGCTGGACACAACATCGAATGCAATCAGGGCTTGCCTTCATCAGGGAGTAATAAAACCTAAAGTTAAATCTAGCGAACTGGGGTAGCCTACCCCATGATGTCTGTGCCTATTATACTAGATTACCGCGTAAGGACGTAGCTTTTTTAGAACTTCATTTGCTTCTTTGTATTTTGTGTAATGATTACGCGCCACAAATATCAAAGAAATGCTAAAATTAAAAGTCCAAATTTAGACCCTTAGCGAGCCACGGAACGCCCTAACGGCATAGTAAGATTCTGCACCGTTGTGAGACACGAAGACATTGCCGTAGCGGAAATCAGCAAAGATAGCGCCGCCGAGTTTTCTAATATCAGAAGGTGTTTTCACCCAGCTCGACGTTTTCGTATCGAATTTTCCGAGTTTCTGCAACTCTCGATATTGTTCTTCCGATAAAAGTTCAATGCCCATGGCAGCAGCCATATCAATAGCGTTATTTTCCGGTTTATGTTCTTTCCGTGACTCCAGCGCTTCGCGGTCGTAACAAACACTTCTGCGGCCTTTAGGACTTTCCGCGCAGCAGTCATAAAAAATGTATTCGCCTGTCTTAGAATCACGACCTACAACATCTGGTTCACCGCCGGTTCTTTCCATTTCATAGAGCGACCACAGTTTCCCGGCATTGGCGTCCAGCTTTGCTTGTACTTTAGCCCATTCAAGACCTTTATGACGGTTCATGTTTTTCTCAAAACGGGCTTTTAATGCGTTGATCAGTTCCTCACGCCTGCCTGCCGGCAAGGCAGGTTGTTCTGGTGACAACTCCTTTTTTGTTTCAACGTTTGACATAGTTTTTATGTTAAAAAAAAGTAATTCATTTTTACTTTTACAATGATATGTATTTAGTCATTATTTTAAATTAACATTCTAAAAGCAGAGGATTCTAAATTCAATTTTTGGGTGGCCGACGGGAATCGAACCCGCAACATTCGCCTCCACAGGGCGATGCTCTGCCGTTGAGCTACGGCCACCATATCAACCAAACAGTCTCTCTCTTAACTCTCTTCCATATCCACTTTTCCAGTACTTCTCCCTTTTTCTTGCTACCAGCCGATTTTCGCACTCCTCTGCATGAATTAACTTAAATGGACCTCTATTCAGTGTCGATGGCGTGGCTTCATCACCCAATTGATGTTGATTGATCCTTCTTATTAGATCATTCGTAATTCCTGTATAACACTTGCCGTCTTTAAGACTTTTCAGAATGTAAGCGTAATATCTCATGCTCTACCGCTGACCTGCCTGCCGGCAGGCAGGGCTACGGCCACCATACTCATCTCAATCTAAGGTATATTTTACCAGATTGAAGCTCCGAGGTCTCTCAGCTCTCGGATTATCTGATTAGTATCACGAGAGTTCTTTCCATATCCTAAAGCTGAAATCCTGCCGAAGCCAATATAGACTTGGCGAAGGAGGACTAGGAAATTTTTGATTTCGCGTCAATCCAAATCAGCAATCCATCTACCCAAGTTGAACCATGAACATCCAGATAGTCATACCATCGATCCCGAAAATCTTTTATCTTTATTTCCCATATTCCTTTTCGGGCATTTGAGGGATCGACCAGTGTTATGGTTTTTTTCTCCCGACTGACTTTCGCAACGATACAATAATGACCATCCGGGTCTTCAGCATCCAAATCATCCCACCAGTCGACGATCACGATATTCCCGTTGTCTACCAGTCTCTTTAAATCCTGGATTGTCGCATTGCTTTTAAAATTCACCCGTCTGAAATACCGGCTGAAGTAGGCGACCATCAGAGAATAACTCGTTCCCCACCAGTGTTTATAGACATCATGGGCGATTTCCTCTTGAGATTTATCAATCTGAACTTTGGACAGCGCCATCTGAATAACCGCGGGACCGCACCAACCCGATTTCTCTTGAAACCGATGGATATCTTTCCATGACGCATTTCTCATATCAGATTGGTAAACGGTAGTAATGGAGCGTTTTGTTCTAAAACGAATTAGTCGCGATCGACATCCGCCTCATCCGGAGGGATATCATGCATCGCCTTCTCATCCTTCTCGACTTCTTCGGCAATGCTGAACGGCTTTCCGGGTTTTGGCTTATTTCCGATCACGTCCTCCACCATATCCGAAACATCATCATCGCTCGTCGTTGACGGAGCCGATCCGCTGACGGAGTGTTCTCCTTCCTCCGCCGGGGTCTCCAGCTCATCCTGATCATCATCGGACTCATCAAAATCAGACATTTGACCTCCTTTCTGAATATATTTATTCTGCTTGTTCTTCACTTGTTTTACTCTCCTCAATTTTTGCCTCTTCAAGAAGAGCGTAGTAGGCATCCCATAGCTCTTTTGCCACCCTGTGGTAGCCTTTTCGGGTTGCCTGATTTGCCTGCCACTTGATGTCATTGGCAAGCTTGCGGTCATAGTAGGCGTCTGTCGCCGGATCATCGTATCCCATAGTACCTCCAGTAAGGAATCCCTGCCCGCCAATCGCTGTGCCACCAGAAGGAATCGAACCTTCATCTACCGCTTAGAAGGCGGTTGCTCTATCCGTTGAGCTATGGCGGCTTCCTCGCTCAAGGCACTTGCAGGCGGGGAAGACAGGTGCTCTATCCACTGACCTGCCCGCCAAAGTCCATGCCTCAGGCAATGGCACGCGGGGCTATGGGCGCATATTAGCTCTCAGACTTTTGTCATTAGCCAATAGCCAAAGACAAACGACCATAAGCTAAATTGAGGCAATCTACAAAATTGCTCTAACGTATTTTACCAGGAATTATTATTGACTGCGTAAACTGCTATCTATCTCTTGCAGAGTGCAGTGATTTTGGATTGCACACTGGGAGCCGTGGGATGTACCCTGATCCCAGCAGGTATCGGAACACTTCTGGTCGGTTTGCTTGCAGTCGGTGTCAGGCGGAGTACCCGGCGGACAATCAGCCGCAACAAACGGGCACGCATCAATGCACCCCTGCAAATTGAATGTATCCCGGCAGCGGATGAATCCGTCAAAATCGCATTGTTTGGCAACCGTCGCTGGTTCTTGCGGGGTAGTGGTCCTGCCGCTAGGCAACCTTGGTCCGATTGGTAGAGTAGGCTCACCCAAGATATCTTCAATCGAATCGGGCCAACCACTCATGTCCGGCCGATAGTAGTCGTCATAGGCGGAACTATTCCACTTTTCTTTGAGCCATTTTACAATCTCCACCAGTTTTTCTGCCAGTTGTCCTTTGGTTGGTGGATCTGACTCTTTATCAATCAAGTCTTTAAGGTCTCGAATAAGAGTGATCGACTGTTCCTGAAGGATTTTTGACTCACCCAGACCCTTTCCACCCAGATTCGCGATTGATCGCTCATCAAAGGTGGGGTTGGAGTGGGCGGTTTTAAGCACCCAGTCTGTTTTTTCGATCCGGTCTCGCAGCAGTTCAAAACGCCATTCAGGATCTACCTCCTGTCTCATCTTATTATCAAGAGCATTAAGGATTTGCCGGGCCACACCTGGCCGCCTTTGGATGGGGATGTCAAAGTCCCAACCACCGATACTGTACAGTTCAGTGCCAAAAGCCTGGCTTAATTCGTCCATGACATCCCTGTAGTTGACAACACGCTCATCCCAGGTGTCATTAAAAACTTCACCAACGTAATCAAAAGCTTTATCGTTCCACTCCTGCAGCAGGGAAAAATTTTCATAAGGGTCATTTGTTACGTCTATTTGCTGACTATAGTCTAACGTCAAGTATTCGGCATATTTGGTCAAAGCTTTAGATTTAAAGTAGGCATCGTCGCCCAGTCTGGGCAGATCCGGGCTTTCGTAGCCGTAGCGGTCAAGACCCTCTGTCTCCCATTGAACTGCTTTATCCACCAGCTCACGATATTTTTTTGCAGCATCAGCGTAGCGTATCTGTCTCTCCGCCTCCTGTTTAAGCGTTTCAGCCTCTTGGATGTGACGGTTGTAAAATTCTGCGGCGTTTTCGGCGGGAGCGTTTTCAGCGGCTAAAGTTGAACCGGCAAAGGCAATTGAGGTGAGCAGAACAACCAGGAAGTGTTTGAGTTTGGCCATCAATGGTATGGTAGCACACACTGTGTTAGTATTTAAAACATGAACACAAAAACCAAATTGGTTTTTTTAGCATTGGCAGTGATTGTTTTAGTATTGGTAAGAATAAGAATTACCGGGCAGCCAAAACTGCAATTGCCGGAGGGGGGTAAATTTGATGATTATGCCACCCAGCTTAAGTGGGGCAGGTATGTAAATACCAAGTATCAGATTGTTTTCCCCTACCCACTATCTTGGTCCATGAATACCACCACATGGGTTTTTGAAAGCGGTGATTTGATAACAGTTGAGTTTATCGGCCCGACCCAAAAGGACCAGACTGAATTTTATGACGGCGCTCGCCTCGTGGTGATGATTCCCCAAAAGACCGACGGTGATTTGTCTGATTGGATCGCCGAAAGACACAAAGCATTACCAGGAGAAAATCCGTCTGTTGTGAGCGACGTTTCCTTAAACGGAAGAAATTTTAAGAAAGTTTATACCTGTGGTTTGGGTTGTCTCACTTATTATTACACCACAATTGATGGCCAGGTGTATGGAGTGATGGCCTTTGCAGGTGGTTCGCAAATTAAAGAATTGGAAGCTACTCTCGAGGAGATGCTGGCCAAATTGGAGTTGGGATCGAGATAGTTTATTAGAGCTGACTTTCGAAAAAATCATAACCTCCTTTCGCTAAAACCCGTAGTGTCGCAGCTTCTCTCGACTTCGCTCGGGACAAGCCGGCTCGGCCTAGTTTACACTGAGCGAAGCCGAATGTGGCCTCGCCTCCGCTTTTCTTATGCGCGATTTATGAATTTTTTAGAGATTTCCAAATAAATCTTGATATTCCGGAATCTGTCCTAACATATCAAGTACTGTCTTACCACTTGGTAGCTTAACTAATTCCTCTTTTACGATTTCTAAAAAATTGGGATATTGACGTAGAGCACCCCTTTCAAATAAATCTTCCCGGTTCAGATAACTCATTGTTTGGCGGAGCGTCTCTTGAGTTAACATCTCTGGGTGTTTGCCGGTTCCCGCTTGAATAATATATTCAACTCCCTGCAATGTAACTGTTAAATCAGGTACTAGTGAATCTTGGGAAGTTCCTTGTGCAGCACAAAAATCCTGAATTTTAAAGTACTCATCTGGAACATCACGCCCCAAATATTTTTTTCCGCGTTCATGTAATTGGCTAGAACGCCATTCGGATATTTGTTGTCCAAGATAAGGAGCTATTTGGTCTTTTGTCCAAGTCATATGCTTGACCCCACTTGTGAGCGGGATAGGGGAGTCCTTCGCTAAAGCTTCGGAACACCTCTATCTTCACTGCCGTTTTTCTTTCAAGTTACATCCACTAATCTTTTATACACAAAGGCTTTGCCGGATCCTGATTTAATGTAGAGTTCAAAATCTTTAGCCTTCCGTACGCCTTTAAAAGCAGAATACCATACTAATTTCCAAGGCATAAGACCTTTTGTAAACTTAGATTTACCAGTGTTATGTTCTCTAACTCTTTTTCTAAGATCCTCTGTATAACCGTAATAAAGAACACCAGATTTTAAACTCTTTAGTATATAAACGTAATACATTGCTACCGTCTGTAGCTTTAGCGAAAGACGGGAGCGGGATAGGGGAGTCGAACCCCTCTTTTTTGCTTGGAAAGCAAATGTTGAGCCGATCAACTAATCCCGCACTTCGAAACTCTATTTTCTCAGTGTAAACTGCTAGTCAATTTTACATTAAACGGTCTCTCACTACGCAAATTTATTCTGTCGGAGCGCAGGGAATTGAACCCTGTACCTCTCGGTCCCAAACCGAGCGTTCTACCGATGAACTACGCTCCGTACTCGAATATACAACCAGCATGTTCTCACCCCGAGAAGTCATGCCAAGAGATTAATCACGACAGCTGCACCGACGGCAATGACGGCTATTTTTAAGAGCTTCGACGCAGGGCTTTTTTTACCCTCAGCGTCGACTTGTAGAATTTCTTTTGATTTCATAACAGTTGGATTTGAGTCAATCTCCAATAGTGGTCCGGGTGGGATTCGAACCCACACCCCTCTTATAAGGGACAGCATTTTAAGTGCTGCGTGTATACCAGTTTCACCACCGGACCACATTATTTTCTGTTTCTGCCGCGATGGGTAGGCTGAAGGCTATGACAATTGGGACAGAGAATCCGTAAGTTGCTCAAACGATTATCGGTGCTATCTCCGTTGATATGATCAAGTTCAAGAGGAAGACGGCCATCCAAAGACCTCTCAGCCCAACCACACTTTTCACAATGCTTCGCTTTGATTTCTGACAAGAATAAGCGATTTCTTAATTTATAACTCTGAAAAGTGCTCCCGCGTACGAGTATTTCCGCAAGCGAAAGTTTTGGATGTCCAGTTCCTCTTAACCCTTTATTCCAACCCCTACCTTTAATATGAGATGTGTCCACTTTATAAAAGTGCAAATACTTCTTGATCTGTGCATAGTTGCCTCCGGCCTCTCGAAGTTTCAGTGCTTTTAGAACCTGCCGAATACTTCTCGAGTTCTTTACTGCTCGACGTAATTGTGATTCTGTCCAGGTTCTGGTCTTCACGATCCGAGCCTACCATTTGGCAAACGCTTTTGCAACCTTGTCCTCCATGTCTACCAAGTCGCTCCCAGCACCGCGGCTGTTTACTTAATTTTATCATATTACTCGGCCAATATTAATCTTATCCGGTGTAATAAAGTAAATACCATCTTCTGTAAAATGAGAGCTGAAAACAGTAAAATAAGAGAGAAGTAAATTATTTTTAAAGGAGGTGAATACTATGAAAGGTTATTTTGGACATATTGAGGAAGATACCCTTGCGAATGATTTCTTCCGCAAAGTGCTGTTCACCGGACCGAATTGCCAACTGGTCCTGATGACGCTTCAACCAGGTGAAGAAATTGGAGCCGAGGTCCATGAAAATCACGACCAGTTTTTTCGCTTTGAATCAGGAGAGGGGAAAGCGATCATCGGCCAAGATGAATACGTTGTAAAAGACGGAGATTCGGTGATTATTCCGGCAGGAGAGAATCACAACATCATCAACACATCATCGGATATGCCGCTGAGACTCTATACGATTTACTCGCCACCTGAACATCCGGAAGGAACCGTACATAAAACAGCCGCAGAAGCCAAATGGGCGTATGAACACGAGCAATAAGTAGATCTAACATTCTTCAAAACAGTCTTCTTCATGCTGGCCGTTTACAAAAAATGTCGAACTTCATTTAATTAGCTCGGCCTTCGGCCTCGCTTGCTCCAGCGCGGCGCCCCCACCCGCCGCGCCTCCGCTATTTTTTGCGCGCGCGATTTGCGATTGCTTCACAATCACCAAGAAAGTTGAGAACAACCCTTAACTTTATAAGTTAGCAAGGTATTTCTGTAAAAGGCTAAAGTCGCCAGCTACGCTAATATAGTTTTCAAATACTTGCGCTACCCTTCCAGATTCGAGTTGTTTTTTCGCCAATTCAGTTCCATCTTTCCACAACTTTATTTTACCTAAAGTATAGAGAGCGACTGAAGTATTTATCGCTACTAAATCACGTTTGGGACCCCGCTCTTTGTTATAAATAATTTTAAGAAAATCCTGAATATTTTTTTCTCTACTTGTTGCTTGTATTTCTTCCTGTTTCGCCACGGGCACTCCAAAATCCTTTGGTGATAACTTATATTCTTTTAATCCTGACTGAGAAAATTCAATAAACTGAGTTTCCCCAATGTTGGATACCTCATCTAATCCACCCTCGCCATGAAATACAAGACCGCGCTCGAATTTGAGTTTCTGAAATAGTTCTGCAAGTACACGAAGATACTTGTAGTCAAATACTCCATATATTCTGCTTTTCATCGGAAATGGGTTATAAACATTTGCGGCTAAATGAAAAATCGTCAAATGGTTTAAATTAAGCTCTTGTCGTTTTTTTGCCCAGGTTAAAATACCCCTAATTTCTTTTGGGTCAGCCATAAAGTTAACAACAAAAGTAGCAACCCTTGTTTTCTGTAAAAGTTCCGTAATTTTGTCTATACCGCTCAATGAAATTTTCATAACGTCAACTCCAAAAGCACCCAATAAATCACCGCTTCCAGTCACACCTGCTACAGCAAAGAAAGATTGTTTCGGTACGTAAATTCCAAGACTTGCCAAGATAAAAGCTACCGCAGTGCTAACATTCAGTGTTTTTAACTTATCACCTCCAGTTCCGGCTATTTCAATGACATCATCTCCAAGTTTGATGCTGTGTGGCGGAGCAAGTTTTTCTGTACGGCGTATGTAGCCAAGAAGTTCATCAGAAGTTTCGCCTTTTGCGTGTAACGCTGCAAGAAAAACAAAAAAGTAGTACCCCTCTAGGTCCTCTTTCGTAAGAATAGTAAAAGCTCTTTCCGTTTCAGCGACAGTAAGATTTTCTCGTTCTGTTACTTTTTGGATAAGGGGTATGATATCTGAAAGCATAGGTTAAACAATTAATTTAGATCTTCCTACTAAATTATACCGCTTTTCTTAAAAGTTGAGTAGCACAACTACTATTGTTTTCTTGGTTGAAAATTAGTATAGTGTATTTGTAGTCAAACCAACTTTCGGATTTTTTAATGGCCGTCTCGGGCAGATCCGAAAGGGTTTGACTACAACCGGGGCGGCCATTTGAGTTAATAAAAAGTTCTTTAAATTTTTTGCGTTTTTTCTTTTAGGATACGAGTCGACAGTTTCGGAGGCGCGGCGGGTGGGGGCGCCGCGCCGGAGCAAGCGAGCCGCGAAGCGGCGAGCTAACACATTGAAGTTCGACATTTTTTGTAAACGGCCAGCCAGTAAAGAGAAGAAAGCCGTCGAGAGGTAGCGCTTTCCGCGCCCGCCTCCGCGGAAAGCACGTCAAATCCGCCTTTTCTGAAACTTGCGGACAGCCGCCGGAAAAAGAAAGAAGAAAAAACGCAAAAATTGGGCTTCTTGGAAAGAAGCCCTGCTCACTATCATTCGCTTAAAGAACTTTTAGGAGATAATATAAAAAAATATGATTAAATACATCGCTTATTGCAGGAAATCTACAGACGAACCAGACAGACAAATTTTGTCTATTGAGGCACAAGTTGCAGAACTCGAAGAACACGCCGCAAAAGAAAATTTGAAAATCGTTTCTTTTATTACCGAGAGTAAAACCGCTAAAGAACCCGGAAGGGAAATATTTGTTCAAGTTTTAGAGATGATAGAAAGAGGCGAAGCCGCCGGTATCATCTCGTGGCATCCAGACCGTTTAGCCAGAAATTCTGTTGATGGCGGTAAGATTATCTATTTATTAGATACAGGAAAATTACTTGACCTGAAATTTCCTAGCTTCTGGTTTGAGAACACACCGCAAGGCAAGTTTATGTTAGGGATGGCATTTAATCAGTCTAAGTATTATGTTGATAATCTTTCCGAGAATGTAAAGCGTGGCAATCGCCAAAAACTCCGCCGAGGCGAGTGGCCGAATCAAGCCCCATTTGGTTATCTAAACATCAACAAGAAAATTGAAATTGATAAAAAACGAGCCAAGTATGTGCAAAAAGCTTTTCAGCTTTTTGCAACCGGCGGCTATGGATATGCGGATATACGCAAATTTTTCAACCAAAATAAAAGTTTCAACAAGTCCGGTCACGAACTCCACCTTGATAAAGTCAAAAGAATTTTGACTGATCCGTTTTACTATGGAGTGATGAAATTTTGCGGCGAACTCTACGAAGGAAAACATCCACCCTTAATTTCCAAGAAACTTTTTGATAAGTGCCAAGCGGTCGTCAAACTCAAAAGCCGCAAAGTCAAAAACAATAAACACTTTTTTGATTTTCTGGGATTAGTTAAGTGCGGCGAATGCGGCGGCGCAATCACGGCAGAAAAACATACCAAGTATTACAAGCGGACAAATAGAAAAGTTGAGTATATCTACTACCGTTGCTCGAAAAAAATGGGTAATTGCTCGCAAAAATATATTGATAAAGAGGAAATTGAGGAACAACTAAAAGAACTTGTTTTGCGAGCTTCTTTGCCCCCGCACGCCGCCAAAAAGTTTCTTGAATGGGCGGATAAAGACGCAAATGAGGAAAAAGATAAATCATCAGGGATTGTCTCGACTTATCAATTCCAATTGAAAGAAACCGAAGAAAAACTAGACCGATTGCTCGAGGGCTATTTAGACAAAATTATCAACCCTGAAGATTATCAAAAGAAGAAAAACGAAATGGTAGAAAAAAAATCACTTCTCAACTCCAAAATTAAGGAAATTTCCCAAAACGGCGTTGAGTGGCTCGAACCTTTCCAGGAATTCGTAAATAGCGCGCTTTCAGCGCACAAAATCGCGCGCGCAAAAAATAGTTGCCATGATTTATCAATCATGGCAAAAACTGTCGGCTCGAACTTCTTTTTAACTGATCGGCGGCTGTCCGCAAGTTTCAAAAAAGGCGGATTTGACGCGCTTTCCGCGGAGGCGGGCGCGAAAAGCGCTACCTCTTTGCGGCTTTCATCTTCTTACTGGCTGCGGGGGATGGATTCGAACCATCATACCAGACTTCAAAGGCCTGTGTCCTACCATTAGACGACCCCGCATCAATCTTATAAAGGTATTTTATCAGTATTCACCAAGGATCCAAAGGGGCGACCTTCAGAAAGGTTGGTCATCCACTTGACATTTTTGAAATTCGAAGGATGATATTGAAGGTTTAACTGCTATCCATGGATCAGGACGAAGAAGATAAACCTCCCGGTAGACTGTCAAACAATCTTTCTCAGGAGAGCGCAGAACTACCACAACCGGATACTTCCGATGCAAACGGAAGTATCGGTCCTATTGGAAAAAGAAGGAAATGGCGCGCTTGGCACGAACGGGAAATTCCGGTGATCGAAGAAACTAAGTTTTTTTCTGACTGAATGAGAATCAAAATAAGGATTGAGCTTGAAATATCATCAGTAAATATGCTTTTATTTTTTAAGGATCATCGTTCATGAATAATTTAAAAGATCATCAATTGGCTTCAGAAGCTTTTTTGTCGCTTCCCAAAAAGGTTGGCCTCATTTATAGCGAGGTTAAACGGGAATACTTTCCCACCGAAGTACAATACCTGACGGAGAAAGATGCGCTTGATGATGCGCAAATCATAGCGAAATATTTGGAGGCAATGGGCATCAAGGCCTTCTTGTATCCCGGGGATCCGCAACTCCCGGAACGGCTTCGAAAACACAAACCGGATCTTGCGATCAATTTGGTTGGTTCTGTAAAAGGAAATGAATATTTAGCCTCAACCATACCCGCGGTGCTTGAGTTACTTGAAATTCCCTACACGGGAGCCGGCATCCTTGGAGAATCACTCTCCTACAATAAGTTTCTGATTAAAAAACTCCTTCAGCAAAATGGAGTCCCTGTGCCAAACTATCAACTCATGAATTCCGCGACCGATCCGCTTGATCCCACCTTGCGTTACCCGCTTATCACCAAACTCAACGAAATCCATGGGGCAGTAGAAATCACCCAAAACTCCGTGTCTGAAAATGAAACCCACCTGCGGGAACGCTTGAAGTATCTCATTAGAACCTACGAACAGCCTGTGCTGGTGGAAGAGTTTATCGTCGGTCGGGAAATTACCGCTATGCTTTTGGAGGGTTTGAATAAGAAAATTTATCTTGCCGAAAAAGTCTTCACAAAAGCGGAAGAAAAATATATCTTTGCAACGTTTGAAGACCAGTGGTTGGAAGAAGGAGAAGAAGCGTTTCATTACCAAAGGTTCGACGACCGCCTGCTCAAAGAATATGTCCGCAAGGCGTTTGAGATCACCAAAATGGCCGATTATGCGAAGTTCGACACGAGGCTCGATATTTCAGGTCGTTACTATTTTATCGATTGTAATAGTAACCCCGCATTCGGTCCGAAGGAAACCGATTGCGCGTTATCCAATATCTTGGATCTCTATGGAATATCTTTTACGGAAATCCTCAAGAGGCTCATGCTCAATACGATGCGCGATGCAACCGGAATCGGAACAAAAGTCTATCCAACACCAGAGGGGAATGGTGAAATTCAATAATTCTGTGATTTTCCTGAGGTAATTGAAAATATCCTCTTTAAAAACATGAAGCATCGCTTAGCCTTCCTCTATAACGTCCGCCACCGCTATCCGGATCCTAGCGATCAACAATCTCACAAGGAAGCGGATTTTGATGATCCCGGGACAATTACAGCAATGATTTCCCACCTTAAATCAATAGGAGAGGATGTACTTCCTGTGGAGGCGAATGAAGATGCGTACGAAATCCTTAAACAACATCGCAAAGATATCAACCTGGTGTTCAATTATTCCCTTGGCATCAACGGCAAAGATCGCTATACCCACATACCTGCAATCTGTGAAATGCTGGAAATTCCCTATACCGGATCTTCTCCGCTTACTCAGGCAACGATCATGACCAAAGCCCAAACTAAAACAGTCTGCAAGGCATTTGGAATTCCAACTTTACCTTGGCAAGTGTTCGAACGTGAAACGCAGGA
Source organism: Candidatus Chisholmbacteria bacterium RIFCSPLOWO2_01_FULL_49_14 (assembly GCA_001816915.1). Taxonomy (GTDB): domain Bacteria; phylum Patescibacteriota; class Microgenomatia; order UBA1400; family Chisholmbacteraceae; genus 2-01-FULL-49-14. The sequence continues at coordinate 19,337 of MHCL01000011.1, read as the reverse complement.
TCTGGAAGCAAAACTTGAATTTCCTTTGATTGTTAAGCCCATCGCCCAAGGTTCATCTGCAGGAATCACCAATAAAAGCGTAGTCAAAAACAAACTGGAGCTTAAAAAGCAGATCACATTTATCCTCGATACATTTAATGAACCTGCACTTGTTGAACCGTTCATCCGGGGGAGGGAATTCTCAATAGGATTACTCGGAAACCCACCCAAGATATTACCAATCATTGAAGCCGATCACTCCACCCTCCCCAAAGGCTACGAGCCACTCGACTCATTGGAGGTCAAGTGGATCGTTGAAGAGCAAGCGTCTTCAAACCACTTGATCTGTCCTGCAAAAATACCGCCATCGCTCCGCGAGAAGCTTGAATCGATGTGTTTGTCCCTTTGGAATGCCTTAAATATCCAAGATTTCTGCCGAATGGATGTACGATGTGATCTTCAAGGGAATCCCTATATTTTAGAAGTCAATTCACCACCCGGTCTGATTCCACCGGAAATTTCCAAGACCGGCTACCTTCCTGTCCAAGCAAGAAATTCCGGTATGAGCTACGAAGATCTTTTAAAAAATATTCTTTATATTGCACGCAAACGACTTGGGATTCATCTTTACAGATAACGGGCAAGTCTGACTTGCCGCTCCTCAATCTCGCAAGCGAGTTTGACTCGTGAGCGAGGGACGGGAATTGAACCCGCGACCTTCTCATTGGCAATGAGACGTTCTACCACTGAACTACCCTCGCAAAAACTTCGTAGATGAGTGCCGAGGACAGGAATCGAACCTGTATCCCGTGTTTTTCAGACACGTGCCATGACCGACTAGGCTACCTCGGCATATTATTATCCCAGGCATTTGTGACCGCTGAGGGTCTCGAACCCCCGACCTCTTCGATGTAAGCGAAGCGCTCTTCCAACTGAGCTAAGCGGTCTTCTTTCGATTACAAACAGGAATTGTGCCGAGGAGAGGACTCGAACCTCCACAGGATTTCTCCCACAGCCACCTCAAGACTGCGCGTCTGCCAGTTCCGCCACCTCGGCCTGTTTATTAGATTGCTTTTCAAGTTATGTAAAGTGATTCATCAGCCGAATTCCTTCACCTTTGATTTTTTCTTATACGAGTATCGCGAGCCCGCCTTGCCAGCGGGGCACTTCGAGGCGGGCCAGTTCCCTGCCTGCGCAGGCAGGCGCCACCTCGGCCAATCAAAACAACTTCCATTGTTCACAAAATCGATCGTTGTGCAGGTGAGAGGACTCGAACCTCCAAGGACGTTATGTCCATACGGTCCTGAACCGTACGCGTCTGCCAGTTCCGCCACACCTGCCAGATAACTTCCTTTTCATACACCTTAATTTCTTCAGAGAGAAAGTTAACCAGTCGAGGAAGATTATATCATGATTTACGAGCTCGAAGTGCTTAAAACACTCCCTTAGAAGGTCAAAATAAGCTTCTCAAATAGTTTCCGTCTCTTTTTCGCATATTCAGGAAATTTATTTTTCAAAGCCAGCATCACATGCTCTGCGGCATCTTCGATGCTCATATCTGCAGTATTAATAACTAAATCGTAGTAATCAGGATTAGCAATATCTTTTCCAAAGTATTGTCGAATAAATTCTTGTCTCTTGGTGTCCGTTTCTTTTATTATTTGTATTACTTTCTCTTTTGATATTTTTTCATATTTTATAGCTCTCTCTACTCTCACAGAGTAAGGAGCACAGATGCGAACATGAAGTCCACTCTCAAATGGGGTAATAAAATTCGCTCCTCTTCCCAGGATGACAACCTCTCCTTTATAAGCTGCAGATAAAATCACTCTTGAAAGATGTTCGATATAACTGATGTCAGATACGTAGTCTGGATTAAAAATACCGTGGATAATATCTTCTATCGCTGTCCGTCCTCTTTCATCGACGCTTTCCAGAAGTACCGTGCGCTGATGAACACTTTTCGAGAGGTCTTCAACGATTTGTTTATTGTAAAAGGCGAAATTTAATTTTTTTGCCACCATTTGGGCAACGGGTTTTCCTCCGCTGCCTGGCTCCCGGGAAACGGTAATGAACGGCTCACTGAATCGATCTTGGGAAGAGTCAATTTCTTCTGTATTGATCCTATGTACTCGTCCAAGAGCTCTTGATTGCATCACCTTGTTAACGAGTCTATCGTACAAACTCGACATCTTGATCAAACGATACACACATTTTTCTATTTGGTCAATGATGCAGACATACATCTTTTTCAATCAGGTTTGATATAATAAACATCGTAAAATTATTCCTGTAGTTTGAGCGATACTCAGAGTATTCAGGAACGGAATAAACCCTAGTCACTAGTCCATTGGTGAACTGGATAACAAAAAAGAATTCGCATATCCTATCTGGCGCCCGTAGCTCAGCGGAATAAGAGCATCTGTCTTCGGAACAGAGGGTCGGAGGTTCGAATCCTCCCGGGCGCACTGAATTGGGCATGAGGAAGCATGGGCCCGTAGCTCAGCGGTAGAGCGGTTGCCTCTTAAGCAATAGGTCGGAGGTTCGAATCCTCCCGGGCTCACACTTCGACAAGCTCAGTGTAAAAGTATCAATCCGCTGAGGTTGGCGAATTGTTCCGAGAGGATGAGATGTTAAAATAATATTGTCTTACGGGCACTGTTTTCCTTTTCGAAATCCCGCGTCAAACGCCTCTCTCTCGGTACAAAACCAGCGGTCACCCAAGTAGAGCTGAACGTCGGTGATTTTGTATTGCTGGCACCGTGGGGTAAAGTAAATTTTTTCTTCCCGCACATTCCCTTTGATCTCGCATCGAGGAGTTATCGGATTAGTCTGGGTGCACGGGGGACCGTGGATCCCTTTTTTCTCCTTCCGCGCTTGCTCGCCGGCTGATTTCAGTTTCTCGGCTACATTCTTATCCCGGTTGTAATAATACGCAAAACCTTCTGCAATCATGCGTTCGTTGACGTATCCGCCCTCGGTATAAACCTGGCTCACGAGACGATAGTACGGATCCCGATACAATACCTTGAGATAGACCGGTTTTCCCATTACGAAGCCTTCTAGAGCGTTTTTAGCTTCCTGACTCCCGCATAAACCCTCCTCCGGGGCCTCTGTTGATGCAAGTCGAATGAGCTGCTTCTCCACCGTCTCAAACGTATCTCCGTCGATGACCCTGGAGACGCTGTATGCGGGAACCTGAAACGGCATTCCTTTCCCGAAAGTGAGCCATAACGTACCGGCTATCACTCCCGCAACCACAGTTCCGAATGCAGCCTTCTGAAGTCCGGTTACAGATTTTTTCTTCCTCACAAATCCATGGTATCAGATTACGGGGCATCCATCGGTTCAACGACAACACAATTCGATTAACAATTTTTCTGAGTCAGATCGAATGCTCGCTATGACTTGAGGAGTTTGATAAGATCATTTCGATACAGGGGCTGGGATAAGGCATTCTATCCGTTTTTTGAAAAACATTCATGAATAAACACTTCGGAGGCGTAATCTGGACGAATCACGCGCTCAATCGCCTTAGAGATCGGGGCATTAAGCAGGGTGATGCCTGGGCTGCCTGGAAAAGGCCGGATCAGTCTCGATACGCGAAAAACAAAGACTCTTGGATATATTACCGTACAATCGGAAATCAGAAAGTGGAGGTACTCGCGAAACAGAACGAAAAACGAGAATGGATTATCGTTTCAGTATGGTCTAAATCCATCAAAAAGAAGCTTGAACAGAATCCTTCAACATTGACGACTCTTATCAAAAAATTCTTCGGATTGTAAAGAAGTCTTTTCCCTTGACATTCAACATCAAAATGTGTCAGGATTATTAGGCAACGATTTGCGCTTCAAATTCATGATGCAGGAGGTCTTCGTATCGCAGTATAAAACCATATGAAGCGATTATTAACGATAATGATTTGGTTGCCCGCTACACTCGCAACCCTTCTGGTAAGCCTGCAGACTTATTCACAACTTGCACAAACCCGGGAAATGAAGCTTCTCTTGACAGCGGAGGTACATGGGATATCTTTATCCCCCTCACCATATCTTGCGTATGCGGCTCTCCCGGAAGCGGCTCAAAATATCAGATCTGCAGTGCAAACCGGGGATGCCCGACCGGTAATCATCGACCTGTATCTCTCCCGATATAATTCACCAATGGCCGGATACGGACAGTATATCCTTGATATGGCTGAAAAATATCATATTGATCCGTACCTCTTTATCGCCATCGCTCAGCAAGAATCCAATCTCGGTAAAAAGATGCCGTCAGAAAACTGCCACAACGCCTGGGGATACGGGATCCATTCCAGAGGAACGCTCTGTTTTAATTCCTGGGAAGAGGGCATAGAAACCGTAATGAAAGGCTTGGAAGAAAAGTTTGTATCAAGAGGTCTTATCGAGCCATCTGACATCATGGCAGTGTACACCCCTGCTTCCAACGGTTCTTGGGCTCAAGGAGTTGAACAGTTCCACGAAGAGCTCACAACCGGAAATTTTTAAAAATCACTCATCATCTTCATTTCACCTCGGAAAAACGATAAAATACGCTGGTGACGCGCAAGCAATTTCATGCCGGGGTGGCGCCTGCCTGCGCAGGCAGGGAACCCTAAAGTAGAGCAAAGCTCACTTCAGGGCAAGCTTGGCGCCCCGCCCGACATGCCAGAGTGCTGGAACCGGTAGACAGGCACGGCTTAGAACCGTGTATCCGCAAGGATGTGTGGGTTCGACTCCCACCTCTGGCACAAGTCATGTCGGTCGGGCCTGCCCGCCCTCCCTATGTTCGGGAGCAGGCGGGCGCGTACGCCTGTCCGCCGAAGTGACCGGCTCGCGATACGGCTGAACTCGCCTCGATTCGAGTCGAAGCGGGTAAGCAGTCAGCGCGAAGC
>MHCL01000011.1:12909-14424 GCA_001816915.1 Candidatus Chisholmbacteria bacterium RIFCSPLOWO2_01_FULL_49_14 | reverse complement strand
CCTCTGGAGGGAACTCTCGGATTCTCTGATCGGTATTATGAAGCCCTCCATAGACCAAAGCTGAAATCCTGCCGAAGCGGGGCCTTCGCTCTCCTCCGAGGTTTAAGAAGCTTCGGGTTCCCCGCGAAGACGGACTAAAGAAAGAAATTCGCAGAATTTGAGATCAGAGATGACTAAAGAATGAAATTTATTAAGAAAAATATTTTCAAATAAATATGGCACAGTTCTTTTCAAAAACCAAAGGACGTATCAAGTTATCGTACAGAACAGCCAACTGGTTTAGGCGTTCACACAAGTTTGAGAAACCTCATCCGGAACCCATCAAAAGAACCTATATACCGGTAAAAAGAGGCTTGCGATGACGGACAAAGGAACAACAATGGCGCAACCGAAGTCGAGTACCTCTGACCTGAAAAAGACACCTGACGGTGCGGTTCAATTTACCGTCCACATCCCGCTAACGGATGTCAAACCTGAATATCAAAAAATACTTGAGGAAACGGTCCGTGAGACGGAACTGAAGGGATTCCGTAAAGGAAAAGCACCCAGCAATCTCGTAGAAGAACATATCGGGAAACAAAAACTGTATACCAGTGTCTTGCAACACCTACTTCCGGGGGTCTATGCAAAAGCGGTCAAAGAATTGAACCTTTTACCCATATCAAATCCAAGGGTCGAACCCGTGAGTGTTGAGGAAGATAAGGATTGGACGCTGACGGTTACTGTTGCCGAAAAACCCCGCATTGTCCTGGGAAATTATAAGAAGGCTGTTTCAGACGCCTTAGCCTCAAGTAAAATCTGGATTCCGGGCAAAGGGGAACCAGCCACAATCTCAGATAAAAACAAGCAGGAGAAAGGAACATCAAAATCGACAGATGAAAAACTGGCAAAAGTCTTCGCTGCACTCCTGGAATCAATTCAATTTCAGCTTCCGGCATTTTTATTGGAAGAAGAGGTGAATAGGGAACTCTCTCGATTAATTGAACAGATTGAAAAGTTAAATCTCACCATAGATCAATACCTGTCTTCTCTGAATAAAACCAGCGCACAATTGAGAAGCGAGTATAGTCAGCAATCCGAAAGGACTTTGAAACTCGAACTCATACTCAACGAAATTGCCCAGGATTTAAAAATTCAAGTCAGTGATCAGGAGATTGACAGTCTTATTCAATCCGTGGGTGACGAAAAACTCCGAGAATCTCTCAAGACTCCGAGTGAACGATCTGGAATCCGATCAACACTTCGCAAGCGAAAAGTCCTTGATACACTCCTACATATATGATACACATCTTATCTTGACTATGTGGTAAAATTATGCTAATATTCCTCGAAACTTTCCTGTAGGGAAGTTCATTTCCATGAGATAAAGAATATGAATAAACAAAAGAAACAGCAAAACTTTCAGTCAGATAACTTTTTTGAGGCGTTCCGGGATCTTGGTAATCAGGCGGTAAAAACGGGGAGAGATGCCGCCGCAGGGATCGCGGGAGACATGGCTCGTCAGGTGCTTCCGGG
>MHCL01000011.1:1473-12865 GCA_001816915.1 Candidatus Chisholmbacteria bacterium RIFCSPLOWO2_01_FULL_49_14 | reverse complement strand
CGCTGAGTTTCGAGCAGGAGTTTCAAAGACATGAAGAAGAAGCACGACGGAAAGAGTTCGCTCATCTGGAATATTCTCGCCGTCAGGAAATGCTTGTTTTTTCGAGGAAACAAAATGAGATTAAAACCCAGATCGAAGCGATCCAGGAAGAACTGAAAAAATTGGTCGGGGAAGCCGTCGGGCTTGCCCAGGAAGTTGAAATGGCAGTCGAACAATCAATCGTCGACCCCGGCATCTATCACCTGAATTTCTTTGACAAGTTGCGACAAACGCTGATCCTCTTGCGCAAGAAAGTTGCTGATTCTCATACCTGGATGCACACGGTCAACTCCAGAAGTAAGCAACGCTCATTCTTCTGGTCACAGGTCGGTCAGTCCGGAACCAAGTTCATGCTCTCGCAAGAGAGATACATGTCAACACAGGCAGGTTAACGTAATTGATGAAAAAAGGTACTCTTGTCCTGAGCCCAGTCGAAGGATGAGTACCCAAGCCGGTTAATAATCCATGAAATCAGCAAATACTTTCTTCTTTGCATGCTTTTTCAGCCTCGCAAAGGGGAGGTATGGCAGTGGCGCGTAAGTAAAGAAATAAAATCAGAAAAACCAACCTCCTCAAAAAGGAGGTTTTTTATTGGCTGAAAGCAACTATGAAAGAAGCATCAACACTTATAGAAACCACACCAGAATACCGGGAAATATCTGCCGTCTTGAACCGATGGCAATTCGAGTCGCTCAAGTCAGAGAGATTCGAATACCAGGACGTTGCCACTCTGCAGTTGTCCAAAGCGCGGCTGACCGGACAAGCAGTGAACATCGTAACACCAATCTGTGGTAACTATGAAACATTCAGAATATCAGGGAAAAGATGTCCCACTATCCATACCGATCTTGTTTGGAGTGATAAAGGCTTAAGACGCGGGTACGTGCTACTCCATGAGGAAATACCTCATCGTCTGACTGAACTATGCAGGCTTGGGATCCCGATACATTATGCCCTAGTGCTTATCGATCTGGGAGTCTCTGATCAGTTGCTCTCGGACCAAAATCCTGACCCAGCAATGGCCAAACTCAACTCACTTCAGGCGCGCAGGCAGTATCTCCAGGAAATGCTCAATCTCAATGTCTCAACGATGAGGAGCCTTCTCACTCATGGACTGGAGCAACACGGTAATTCCGGATCCACCCTTCTTGATGTATCCGTGGAAAAACTCACAAACCTTGTCGGACGCATGAGGGTGAACGGGAACCAAAATCTCCTCGAATATTGGAATGGTTGGAATCACCGATTGCGGGGCACGCTCATCGACCCGGAAAGCCACTGGGGAGGCTTGATGAGAAGAGCTATCGATAAGGATGGAAGATATCTCAAAGACGCTTGGGGAATGACCGATAAACTACAAGTCGTCACCAGAGTTGTTGATGAGAATTTTGGTCTCACGTCCGCCATAGGAGACAATCTGCACGAGATGATGAACGCGCTCTTTGCAACTGATCTACAGGACAAGGGAGAGGTTGTTATGCTCGATTCGATACCGGGCCCGCAGAACCCCGGCCATAAGGAATTCTACGCCTACAACCTCGATCATCCAGAAGAAGGAATCCATCGGCCGAAAACGCCCATCTTAAGACCATTCCATAACTTGGTGCTTTTAAGCGATTTCGCTAGGGAAGTCCCGTATCTCGGGAAAAGCTCGGATGTTATGATGAGAGAAGCCAACACATTCGGGTTCTAATCTCAAAGATGGATACCAAAATGTCGACCGACACAAATTTGTATCAGCGAGCGTTTAAGACCCTCCTCGAAAGGAAGCGCCTAGATGCACTCATCATTTATGCTAACGCCTATGACGATCGGTATATGAAGGTCTTGAGCGGAACGTACGCTGTTCTGCAAAACTACCTGATGATCACAAAGGACAGCTTGTCCATTTCCGTCTCCAGATACCTCCTCTCTGATCTGAGAACAAGAACCAGAGAGGAATTGCTTCCTGCTGAATCGGAAGAGGGAGTGATCGAGCCGATCAAGGAAAAGCTCGGAACGAACAAAAGAATAGGAATTATCGGGGCATGCAAATTCCTCGATATCAGGAAATTAAAACCGGTATCGGTAACTGATCTGACGGCCGAAGCCGAGATTCTCATCCGCTTTAAATCCGATCGCTACATTACAGCGATGAAAAAATATGCAAACTCCCTTGCTACCATCATGGATCGTTGTAAAATCCATGAGGGAAAATATCAACTGGAGATCTCTACAAGTTTACAAACTCAAGCGATCGCACGGGAAGGAAGTCTGGCATTTCCCATCTGCATAACGAGTGGAAGAGATCTGTATCGCAGCACAGCGATGTTGGCACGAAAAAAACGCATTCTTTCACAGGACATCATCTGCATCGATATGGGGTTGAAAAAGGGAATATACACGACCGACCGCACGAGAATGTATTTTGTTAACATGCCAAAAGCAAAACACCTTTATGAGGAAATCAGAAAACACCACAACGAAATCATAAGCACAGTCGTGACCCCAGGTGTTTATTCACATTCGCTTGTCAATGAGTACAGACGAAGACTCGCTGCATATGACGAGATTAGACGCGTTCGGTCTGACGATCTGGGTCACGGCATCGGTTTTACCCTTCACGAGAAGCCGTTCCTCGAACAAAAGACAGAGAGGTTCGAGAGAAATATGATCTTTACCATCGAACCCACATTTGTCACGTCTTTTGGGCTGATGAGAATTGAGGATATGGTAGGTATCTTGTCCACCGGAAAAGTGATCAACCTGACGAAACATTGAACTGTCCCCTCAGATCTAGTAAAATGGCAAACAGAGGGCGGATAGCCCCGCCCGCCATCGCAAGCCTGAGGCTTTACTCAGGCAATGCGGGCGCGGTCGAGCTGGCTAGAGTGTCACACGTTGACACCTGCCCGACATACTCGGACTCGTAGCTCAGTGGTAGAGCGCTTCGTTGACATCGAAGAGGCCAGAGGTTCGATACCTCTCGAGTCCACAAGTCCAGGCAGGCGGGTCATGAAGGTCAGAGGTTCGAATCCTCTTCCGCCCACTTAAAAACAGCGCTTGCGCGGTACTGTTTTTTTATGCTCAAATGGATTCGATGCCGGACGAACAGGGAGAACAAGCGCAACTCAAAAAAGACGGGAAAACAATCTACGATGCAGGTTACGGCTCAATCATCGCCAAGAATTTTCTCGCCGGTTTCTCAAGAGCCCTTGGTGCTCTGGTCGTCTACTTGATCCTCGCAGGATCAATATACTATCTTGTGATAAGCATCGTTCTACCCCAACTCAGGCAATACCTTCCCAATCTCAAGCTACTTCTCGATCCATCTTTGCCTGGATTACCGCAAACCGACGGTTCTCCAGATAACTCAATTCCGGTAAACCTCACTCCGCAGCAACTTGAAATGTTCGAACCACTGCAAAAACAGGCAACTCCCTGAAAATGCATGACTGTACATTTTCTACCGGGCCTGATATACTGAACGAAATCAAATCTTTGCCATTATCCGACTTCACCAATCGGATCAGAACCGAATAACGGGCAAAAGCAGAGCGTTGATCCGCGAAGGATCAGAATCAAGACCAAATCAGGATGGAACCTCTCTGTGAATTCACCGAGATCCTGAACGAAGAGGTCTTTTTTTGTGCTCCTTAAGATATAATGTAGAGTACACAACCCTCCGAAGTTTCCGATTTCGGATACGGCTGAGTAAGCAGTCAGCCGAAATTCGCAAAACGAGTGAACGTGCAAACAAAGATCATGAAGCAAACAAAGGAATTTGAGAAAAATTATCTAGAACATCTGCGCCATTCGGCATCCCACCTCTTGGCAGCGGCCGTCCTTGACTTGTGGCCAAACGCAAAAAACGCCATCGGGCCTGCAGTCGAAAACGGCTTCTACTACGATTTTGATTTCGGCAAGACGAAGATCTCCGAAGCCGATTTCCCGAACATCGAACAAAAAATGCAGGAATTAGTCAAATCCTGGAATAGCATCCAAGTGAAAAATGTTACACAGGACCAGGCAAAAAAGAACTTCGCAGACAACCCGTACAAACAGGAACTGATCGAGGAATTTTCCCAAGAAGGCAAGCAACTCACCACCTACACATCGGGTAACTTCACCGACCTCTGCCGCGGCGGTCACGTCGAGAACCCAAGCCAGATGTTGAAGTATGTAAAACTTCTTTCAGTGGCGGGTGCCTACTGGCGTGGTGATGAGAAAAACACCATGCTGACGCGCATCTATGGCACGGCCTTCCCTACAAAAGCAGGACTTGATTATTATCTCTGGCAAATGGAGGAAGGAAAAAAACGCGATCATCGCAAACTTGGCCAGCAACTTGACCTGTTTGTCATTCACGAAGACATCGGAAAAGGTTTGCCGCTCTTGACCCCCAAAGGCACGATTATAAGAAACGAAATCCTTAAGTACGAGAGAGAGCTTGAACGGGAATCGGGATTCCAAGAAGTGTGGACGCCTCACATCGCAAAAAGCGATCTCTATAAACGCACCGGGCATTGGGATCACTACAGGGAGGTCATGTACGCTCCCTTCGGGATAGAGGATGAAACCTATGTCTTAAAACCGATGAACTGTCCGCACCATTATATGATTTACGCCTCAAGGCCGAGAAGCTACAAAGACTTGCCGATGCGCCTCTCGGAACCCGGAACCTGCTACCGCTATGAGAAATCTGGCGAACTCGGCGGGCTGGTCCGAGTCCGGGCTTTGACAATCGACGACTCTCATATCTTGATGCGCGAAGATCAGATTGACGCCGAATTCGGTCTCTGCATCAATCTCATACTGAAGATGTTTTTATCATTCGGTCTTAAAGAGTACTGGGTGAGGCTCTCTCTCAATGATCCCGCTGATCACATTAAATATATCGCGGATCCGAAGACTTGGGAGAAAGCCGGAAAGAAACTTGAGGATATCGTGAAGAGTCACAAGCTGAAGGTCGAGCTCGCAACGGGAGAAGCCTCCTTCTATGGTCCGAAGATCGATTTCATGGTCAACGACGCGATCGGGAGGCAGTGGCAAATGAGCACGCTGCAGCTTGACCTATTCATGGCCGAGCGCTTGAACCTTGAATATACGGACGTGGACGGGACAAAAAAACACCCGGTGATTTTGCATCGCGGTCTCACTGGTTCCTTGGAACGTACCATCGGCCTTTTGATCGAGCACTATGCCGGGGCTTTCCCTGTCTGGCTGTCTCCGGTTCAGGCGATCGTGATCCCGATCTCCGACCAACAGTCGGTTTATGCGCAGAAGATTCATCAAAAATTACGACAAGAGAGGTTCCGAGTCGATCTGGATGCTCGGTCGCTTTCGATGCAAAAACGCATCAGAGAAGCCGAGTTGCAAAAAATTCCCTACATGCTTATTGTCGGGGATCGTGAAGCCAAATCCGGAACAATTGCTCTGCGCGCCCGGGGAGAAAAGGATGAGGGAACTCTGAAGCTATCCGAATTCATCGGGAGACTGAGTAAAGAAGTGACAACCAAACAAGTATGAGGAGATGCTATAATTTCCTCAAGGAGGTCGAAGATGGCACGCAAATTCTGGCAAATTAACCAATATATCAGAGCGGAAAAAGTACGGGTAGTCGACGATGTCGGCAAGCAGGTAGGTGTTATGCCGACTGCCAAAGCGCTCGAATTGGCGAGAAAGGACGGCCTTGACCTGGTTGAAGTCGCTGCCAAAACAGATCCGCCGGTAGTCAAGATCGTTGACTTCGCAAAATTCAAATACCAGGAACGCCGCAAACAAATGGGGAGTAAGCGCAAGTCAAAATCTCAGGATCTCAAGGAAGTGAGATTCACACCCTTTATAGCCGAGAATGACTTTATGATACGGATCAAAAAAGCAAGAGAGTTCCTGGAAGACGGCGATAAAGTGGTACTTGTGGTAAAATTCGTCGGTCGGCAGATCACCAGAAAGGAGTTCGGGTTCGAACTGATCAAACGCGCCTATCATGAACTCCAAGAAAGTGCCACCATGGAACGTGAACCCGCGCTCAAGGGTAAATTGTTAACCACGACCCTATCGCCTGTGAAGAAAAAATAGGAAAGGAAAAAAACGACCATGAACAAAATGAAGATCAGAAAATCAGTCATCAAACGCTTTAGAGTCACCAAAACCGGAAAGGTCATCCGTCGCACAGCCACGATGCGTCATTTGCGCCGGAAGAAATCAAAAAGACAAATCCGCCGTTTTAAAGCCTCCAAACAACTATCAGGAGCCATGGCAATAAAAATAAAAAAGATGCTCGGCAAAGCCTAAGCGCAATGAAAAAATATAAATGCAAAATTCAAAATGGCAATTCAGATATAAAATTGGAAACGTATATTTCTAGTCTGTAATTTTTCACTTTAAATTTTTAACTTTTAACTTGGAATATGCGCGTCAAAACCGGTACCACCAGAGGTTATAGACATAAACGGGTCCTCAAAAGAACCAAGGGCATGCGAATGACCAAAGGCAGACTTTACCGCGTTTCCAAGGAAGCGGATCTGCATGCTGGGCAGTACGCGTTCGCAGGCAGGAAGAAGCGCAAACGTGACCTGCGAAGAATCTGGATCAGTCGCATCAATGCGGCCCTCAGCGAATACTCGGAGGGACTCAAGTATTCACAATTCATTTCCCAGCTCAAAAAAGCCAATATCGCCCTCAACCGAAAAATCCTGGCAGACCTTGCGGTGAGCGATCCCCAAAGCTTTAAATCGGTAATTGAAAAGGTACAAGCCAAGCTCTAGAGATCACCATGTACTCAGGAAATTCGACCAGTCCGTTCTTTTTCCCTGCCATCTGACCTGGGGAGGGGCGCATGGCCGAGTTCTCGCACACTCCCCGACAGGGAGTTTTTTTCTGCCCGCAAGTCTGACCAAGCTGCCGCTTTTTTTCGCATGGAGTTTTTTCTACAATCGATGCTATGTCACAACCATTCTTGCGTGAGTCGCTCATCAATACCAAAAACGAGGCCTTGGCCTTGATCGCCGATTCAAAGAGCCTCAAGGAAGTAAAGCGGGTCCGCATCGCCTTCTTGGGCAGGAAAGGAAAACTCAATTCGTTCTCTTCTTCAATGAAAGATCTTGAATCGGAGAACCGCAAACAAGCGGGTAAACTTTTAAACGCCACCAAAAAAACACTCGAGGAAGCCTTGGAAGACCGAGAACGTCAGCTATCTAAACAGGAGAGGGGAGATTGGATTGATGTCACGCTCCCTTCCAAACATCCTCCACTCGGCCACAAACACCCCATCTCGCAGGCAATTGAGGAAATCACTCGTATTTTCGAACGAATCGGATTTACCAGGGTGCGCTATCCGGAAGTCGAGTGGGATTGGTACGCCTTTGAATCTTTGAACATGCCGAAAGGCCACCCGGCTCGCGATGAATGGGAAACCTTCTTCGTCGACCATGCGCAACACCCGCGATTGGGTGCTATGGTTTTGACTCCGCACACGTCAAACGGCCAAGTGCGTGAGATGCATCGCCTGGGCAAACCTCCGATTCGCATGCTCAACATCGCCAAATGCTTTCGCCGCCAACAGGATGTCACTCATACCTCGATGTTTCACCAGTTCGAAGGATTAGTGATAGATAAGGGTATCGGCATCCAACACTTGAAGGGGACCATCGACTATTTTGCGCATGAGTTTTACGGTCAAGGGGTAAAAAGCAGGCTTCGACCATTCCACTTCCAATTTACCGAACCGTCGTTTGAAGTGGACTTCAGCTGTGGCGTCTGCGGAGGAAAAGGCCGACTCGATAATGGTACGCGTTGCCGCTTCTGCAAAAGCGGTTGGCATGAGGTTGCCGGCGCCGGTATGGTCCATCCAGCGGTTCTCAAAGCCGGTGGGGTAGATCCGAGCCAGTATTCGGGCTTCGCGTTCGGGATGGGCATTGAACGCGCCTACACCCTGAAGCCGGGCTTGCACATCGACGACATCCGCTTGTTCTACCAAAATGATCTGCGCTTTTTAGATCAGTTTTAAACCCAAGTCATCAGTCATTAAACAGGAAATAATGAGTAATGTTAAATATTAAATCTTAAATCTTAAACATTAATCATCAGCTATTAGCCATGAACATCCGTATACCGCATCACTGGCTCCTCGATCATCTCGAAACCAAGGCGACTCCGAAACAAATCCAGGAGTACTTATCGCTCTGCGGTCCCTCCGTGGAAAGAATCGAGACGATAAGAAACGACTCTGTCTATGACATCGAAGTGACAACCAATCGCGTGGACATGATGAGCGTACGCGGCATTGCCAGAGAGGCCGCAGCGATTTTACCGGAGTTCGGATTAAAAGCCCGTCTCAAGCCCCTGCGTCTTCGCAATCAAACAAGCCGAAAGCTACTCGATATTAAGATAAAAAACAATCCGAAGCTTTGCCGTCGCATCCTCGCGGTAAAGCTCTCTGACGTCACTATCGGACAATCACCCTCTTGGCTCTCGGAAAGTCTCGAAAAGGTCGGCCAGCGACCGCTCCTTAACGCAATTGATATCACCAATTACGTCATGTGGGAGATCGGTCACCCGATCCATGTCTTCGACTATGATCGCCTGACCAGAAAAACGATCATCGTCCGCGAGGCTAGGAAAGGGGAGACCCTCACAACGCTTGACGGCAAAAAGCACCAACTCAATGGAGGGGAGGTCATTTTTGACGACGGTTCCGGAGAGATCATCGACCTTCCCGGAATCATGGGAACGGAAAATAGCGTGGTAACTGAGAAGACAACCACTATTCTTCTTTGGATTGAAAGTATCGACGCAGAAAAAATCCGAAATGCATCAATGAACCTGGCAATCCGTTCGCAGGCTGCGGTCCTGAATGAAAAGGGCGTCGACACGGAGCTCGGTATGGATGCAATCCGCAGGGCTGTGGATTTGGCTACCAAAGTGACCAAAGCGTCCGTAGACAGCAAAATCACCGACATCTATCCGACTCAACCCTCACTGTCTCCCATCTCACTCGACCAACATGACCTTGATGTCTATACCGGAATGAAGCTGCCTCCCCAAAGGGTTATTCGTATTCTGACCAATCTCGGCTGTAGGGTAACCCATCATCCGTCCCGTTTGAACGGTCGAATAGATAAGAGCGGCGACTATACCGTCACCCCTCCGTCGTGGAGATCACAGGATCTCACGATCGCGCAGGACGTGATTGAAGAAATCGCCCGCATCTACGGTTACTTTAACCTTCCGAGTCGATTGATGGAGGGGGAAATTCCGCTGATTAGTCAGGGAATACCCTTCCACCTTGAGGACAAGATCAAGGATCATCTCGTGGACTGGGGATTTACCGAAGTGTATACGAATTCGCTGGTCAGTAAACAACTTGCCCAATGGTCCGGTTTTGCTCTGAAAACTCATCTTTCAGTGTCAAACCCATTATCTGAAGATCAAGTGTATCTGAGGCGTTCCCTCATCCCGTCACATCTTGAGGTCATGAAAAGTAACGAAGTAAGAGGCAGTCGCTCGATCTTCGAAATCGCTCACGTCTATCATCCGCGTCTCGGGAAAAACCTCCCGCAAGAAAAACTGAGGCTGGTGATGACTGCGGATGGACCGCTCCCCGCAATCAAGGCAACGGTGACCATGCTACTTGAAAAGCTGCGTATCAACTACCAATTCCTCCCTCGCAATGGTGCCTGGGTATTAACTAATCCAATAAGATCAACAGCCATCAGTGCCGCCGACCGCATCGTGGGGAGGCTCGGTGAGCTCAATGCAAGCCTCCTCGAAGCCTTCCAGTTGAATGGCCCGGTCTCTGTTGCAGAATTCAATGTGAACGCGCTCCTGGGGCTTGTGAGGACGCACCCAACCTACCAAGATCTGCCGCAGTATCCTCCGCTGATTGAAGACTTAACGTTCATGTTCCCCGAAAAAACATACTTGGGACAAGTCATTGAAGAAATGACCAGTTTAAGCCGGCTTGTCGAATCGGTTGTACTCAAAGAAACGTACCAGCGCAACTCGACATTCACCATCACCTATCGTCATCCTGATCGATCACTTACTGACAAAGATATTTCTCCTGTACGCATAAAAATAAAAACATTCTTAGAAAAATATTTTAAAGCCAAACTGATCGGCACACTCTAATCCATCCTTAAGGGGTTGGTGTCGGTTGCGGGGTGGGGGATGGTGTGGGGGTCGCTTCCTCCCAAGGCACAATAACACCGATATGCACTTCTCCGCTTTCTCCTTCCTGTCCGGCGGCGTTGCGGGCCCGAAACTTCAACGTGTATTGTCCGTCATCAAGATACATCGTCGTTGAATACGGAGGAGTCGTCAGTGTATCTTTGACAACATCGTTGACAAGAATTTTTACCCATTCGATGGATGAATCGGAAAAAACGTCGATATCCATGGTGACGTCGTTGCTGGATAGCGTGTCATGGTCATGCGGTGTATTCACGCGCACTACGAGGTTTTCTGAACCCTCACAGAGCTCTGCCGGCGGATGGTATCGTTCATCGCTGTTACCACTGCTCCATTCATCGATACCCTTCTGCCAGAATGTTCTGGCATCCTCGGCGAGGAGGTCCGAAGCCTTGAAGATAAAGTATTCCTTCTCATCATAGTCCCCGTTGGCGATTTGCGCTTGTGTAGCCAGCTTTCCTGATGAACGGCACACCTTAAGTTTAGCGTGGATCGGATCCTCACCCGTTGGCAGTGTTCCGCGAATGAATAAATCCTGTCGTTCGGCAAACCCGTCATGTGCCGGGTACCCCGAAACGGTATCAACGGTGGCTTGTTCAACGCCTGAAGGTGGGAGAAACGAGGGATCTGTATGGTTTCGTAGTGCCTCGAGAAATATCCGCCGCCAGATCGGAGCCGCGCCCGAAACACCGGAGGCAACTTTCTGCATAGCGGTATTATCATTATTACCGACCCAAACTCCCACCACGACCGTCCCGTTGGTCCAGCCGACCGTCCAGTTATCCCTCTGATCGTTGGTCGTTCCTGTCTTTACCGCAAGGGTGTGCCCGGCAATATTGATGAGGCTATTCGGACCAAAAGTAACCAAACGGGCGTTGTTATCGGAAAGGACGCTGTTCACCAGGAATGCGACTTCTTCGGAAAGAACCCGCTTGCCCGTGGTCGGCTTGCGTTCAAAGAGGGTTTTTCCGTTCTGATCCTTCACCTCAAGAATTGAAACCGGTTCAACTCGGGTGCCGCCGTTTGAGAAGCTACTGTAGGCTGATACCATATCAATAAGTCGTACCTCTCCGCCTCCCAAAGTCACGGAGAGACCGAGACGGCGCATGTTCTCGGCTGTGGGAGCCAGCGTGGTAAAACCCATATCATGCGCGAGTTCAAGCATGTTCTTAAGGCCGAC
>MHCL01000011.1:891-1452 GCA_001816915.1 Candidatus Chisholmbacteria bacterium RIFCSPLOWO2_01_FULL_49_14 | reverse complement strand
GTTCGCAGGCTCATCGGGCCGTGATACTCCCCATCGTAATTGACCGGAATATACGGTTCCTCCGCTGTCCTTCCTGGAAACTCCGTTTTGACATCCATGATCGGCGTTGCCGGTGTCAAACCTTTGCCAAAGGCAGTGGCATAAGTTGTCGGCTTGATTGCGCTACCAGGCTGGCGAAGCGACAATGTCACGTTGACCTGTCCATCATAGTCATCAGCAAAGAAATCCTTGCTTCCCACCATTGATAGTATCTCTCCTGTCTGCGGATCCATAACCAGTGCCGCCCCGTTTGTGATATGCAATCCCTCAACTTTTGCGATCTCCTCCGAAACAGCCTCCTGGGCTTTCTCCTGCAGGTCAAGATCGAGCGAAGTCGTCACCGTCAAACCTCCCTGTTCAACCAAACGGTCCCCGTAAATCTCTGCAAGTTGCTCCCGAACGTACATGACGAAATGCGGGGCTTTGATGCTCGTATCTGCCGGAGCAAAAGAAACGCTTCGCAACTCGTCTGCTGCCGCAGTTTCCTGATCGTGGGTGATATAGCCGTCCTCCCGCATGCGG
>MHCL01000011.1:0-826 GCA_001816915.1 Candidatus Chisholmbacteria bacterium RIFCSPLOWO2_01_FULL_49_14 | reverse complement strand
AGGTGGTCGGCCGCTGCGGCAAACCGGCCGGGATCGCAGACTCAACAAGGGTGAGATTTTTTACTTCCTTCTGAAAATAGACTTCAGCGGCTGCCTCTACTCCCCAGGCAGTCCCACCGAATGGAGCTTCATTGAGATACATGGTGAGAATTTCGTCTTTCGAAAATCTGCGTTCAATTTGTACCGCGAGAATGAATTCCTTAATTTTTCTCGGCAAAGTTCGCTCAGGAGACAACAGCACATTTTTGACCAGCTGTTGGGTCAGCGTTGAACCTCCCTGAAGTTTGTGATACATGATCATGGTGTAAACGGCCCGCAGGTACCCTTTCGGATCAAATCCTTCGTGTTTGTAGAAATCTTTATCCTCAATGGCGATCACGGCCTGTCGCAGCGCCATCGGTACGTCCTCAAGGGTGATGGGCAGCCGCCGCTGTTCGCCATAGACGTCCCAAAGCTGTTTACCGTTGCGATCAAGGATTTTGGTGGCAAATCCTTCTCTGCGCACCACGCGATCGGGACGGGGTAGATCTTTCGCATACCAAGCAAAGAGGATGGATGTCAGGAAGATACCGACAAAGACCGTGAAGAAAGCAACCAGGGCCAACGTACGGACCAACTTTGCCCGCACCGGATATTGAAAACCACTTCGGGAAAATTTGAGCTTCCGTATGCGCCGCTTCCATTCGCGCCGCCAAGAGAGCTTTCGCACCATTGTCTTATTGTATCGTTTCTCCGTTGCTGTATCAAACAGGTGTACGCGACGCATACATATTGCACTCTCACATATATTGCTCAGCGTACTTGAGCGGACTCAGGTATTTGAGTG
>MHCL01000010.1:95853-96192 GCA_001816915.1 Candidatus Chisholmbacteria bacterium RIFCSPLOWO2_01_FULL_49_14 | reverse complement strand
AGAACTGGATCACCAGGGGAGTCAGATCCGAATATGCCGGATCCTATGTCATTGAACGCTCCGGAGCGGAACTCTACGGAGGCTTGAAGCAGATAGCAGGCTCTGTCTACATGATCCGCAGAGACCTTCTTGATACGTTCGGCTGGGGAACTTCCATCACCGAAGACTTCCAACTCACCCTCAAGCTTTATGAACAGGGCTACAAAGTCGTCTACACCCCCTACATCCAAGCTCCGGCCGAATGCGCCTCCACCCTCAAGCGTTTAATACGCCAGCGAATGCGCTGGGCGGAAGGACACAGCTTCAACATCCGCAAGATGTTCATGCGGCTCCTGTTTG
>MHCL01000010.1:84987-95788 GCA_001816915.1 Candidatus Chisholmbacteria bacterium RIFCSPLOWO2_01_FULL_49_14 | reverse complement strand
GCGGAAGGACACAGCTTCAACATCCGCAAGATGTTCATGCGGCTCCTGTTTGGAGGGTGGGGTGAGAGCGCTGGGGAAGCCGATCGAGTGAATAATGAAGTACGACGTATGAATAATGGATTGAATTCCCATGATTCATCATTCCCCAGTACCGTTCGGTACGGGGCAGGCATGATTCATGATTCAAAGGACTCCCAGAAGCAGGGAAGGGTTTGGAGATCCTCGCCGCTCTCGTTGTCAGAGAAACTGGAATTCTTGTACTTGTCCCCCTACTACCTGCAAGCCGCGTTTTTCCTCATCGGGACCATCGGATGGTTGGTTTCCGAAGCAGTTTTCAAAGCCCGCCTTCCGTTCTGGACCGCTGTTTGGGGATGGAGCTTGGTGCTGACCAACCTTATCTCCCTGCCGCTGATGAATGCCGTGGGGCTGTTCCTGGAAGAGGCGGAGGAGCGGGATTTCTACGGCATCTTCTCATTTTTCTCCTTGACCTACCTGTTAGCCCCTTTTCAAGCGTATGCCTCCATAAAAGGATTTCTTGAAAAGGAAGAGGGTCCTTGGTTTCGGACCCCGAAAACCGGGAATGTGACAGATATCTTCACTCGTGGGCGATTTTACCGATTTATCCGAGGAATTTTTACCGGAAAGCCAGCCACCGCCTTACGAACCTCTGCAGGTGGAATCTCAAATGAATATTTATCCTTGGCTACCGCGAATACCAGATTTGATCATTTTTTCGTTCGTCGCAGGCGTAAGCGTCGATTGGGGAGATTGATCGCCGCTTTGGTAGTTTTCTTTGCTCTCATGGTCAACTCTTTGGGATTTTTTGTTCCTCAAATTAAGGCGGATGCGCCGGGCGGAGAGTGGTGGGACAGCAATTATCAGTATCGGCAAAAGATCACCGTGACGACGGGTGCCAACAGTCCTTCAGGCGGATACAGCGGTTATACCGTTCGTTTCACAATTGACACGGCGACTGATGACGTAAAGTTTTTAGATACCTGCAATGATCTTCGGATTACCCGTTGGAATGGGAGCGGATGGGATGAGCTGCCTCGGCACGTCATTAACGACGATTGCAACGATGCGGCAACCGATGTGAGATTCACATTAGCCGCTGATATCTCCGCAAGTTCAAGCGACACCAACTATTATGTCTACTACGGCTATGCGAGTGCCGGAGCGCCGACAGCTTTGAGCACCACGAATGTTTATCTGTGGTGGGATGACGCTACCTCCGATAGGCTTTCCAGCTATACTTTAGGACGCTGTGACGCTTGGCACGGTACCGGCTATACCGCTTGGTCGTATGACGCGACCAACGACGATTACAATGTTGACACGGGAGATAACTTCACCGGATGTTTCCGCCAAGTCATCAACGAGAGAGATGCGTATATTGAGTCGGAATTCAGCCATACCGGGTGCTATAACAACGACCTCTCAAGCGGCTTAATCGGGCGATTTATCTTGGCTTCCGGCACCGGCGGTACAGAGGATGCCTCGCACTATTATTCCGCCCAACGCGCGGATTCCAGCGGTTGTTCTACCGGCTACGCGACAGACGGGGATATCGTGGAAGGCAGCCGAACGGGAACGGCGATTGACGGTACGGACCCAGCGGCCCTTTCCTTGCCGACGGGATGGAGAAAGATGGGGATGGCTCTCTGGGGAATTAATAATACGAACGGCAAGTACTGGGATTCAAATACGGTGTCCGGATTCGGTCCAGCCGGCTGGCCGACGATTTCAACCAACGCTTCCGGTAGCGATTCGACTGATCAAGAGGGTGCCGGCGATTGGGGAATTATCGCGGCGCAGGATGTCATCAATGTTCGCAACATCATGATACGCCGCTATACCGAAGCAGAACCGTCCATCGGTCTGTCAGCGGAAGAGGTTGTTCCCGAAGCGGTCATTCTTCTCCTGCCTTTGGCAATCATGATGCCCAGCATAGTGAGAAACATATTTTTGAATCGTATCAGTCCTTTAAAGAAGAGGATGGCGTTGAACGCCTAGCAAGCAAATGAAATCTAAACGCATGTTTCGGACAATATTGACCATGTTTGTGGTGATGCTCATGGTGCTGCCGCTCACCACAACTTTCAATGAAAGCCTGACACGGATTGTTGAAGGTATGTTTTGGTACCGCTGGCTGCAGACGTTGGTTGTGCCATATGAATCGAGAATTCTCGCGGGTATTTTGTCTTTGATTCCCGGGATTGAAGCGTACTCAAACATTCGGGGAGTTGAACTGAACGGAATGCAGGTCTACGTGACTTGGAACTGCATCGGCTGGCAGAGCTTCATCTTGTTTTTATTCTCAATCGCAGTCGGATTCGGAAAGAATTTTACCCGTTCTTCTCAGTTGTTTTCCCTGCTATTCGGAATTTGCGGCTTATTTCTTCTCAATGTGTTTCGTTTATCCCTGACTGCGTTTTTGGCACTCTTTTCTCCGAGGGTATTTACTCTTCTCTTTCATAATTACCTGGCGGCTTTGCTGACGATCGGGTGGCTGATGTTCTTTTGGTGGTTCAGTTATGCTTACTTACTTGATGAGAAAAATACCGATGTTGTTCCTTCACCTACAGATGAAGTCGGTTTGGCTTGAAGCCGAGTGTCTGAAGGTTGACAGAGGATTTGATCTTCAGGAATGAAGGGTTTTTTTGATCCCAAACAGAGCATACGAGTGCTTTTTGTCCTTTGTACG
Source organism: Candidatus Chisholmbacteria bacterium RIFCSPLOWO2_01_FULL_49_14 (assembly GCA_001816915.1). Classification (GTDB taxonomy): domain Bacteria; phylum Patescibacteriota; class Microgenomatia; order UBA1400; family Chisholmbacteraceae; genus 2-01-FULL-49-14. Next base: position 93,081 of record MHCL01000010.1, on the reverse strand, counting down.
CTAATGGGTGGACTACGGAACGACGCGGTAGCCCTCGCAGCTTGAATGGTGAATCATTTTCTACTACTATTAGCATCTTTATGTCTTTTTATGCATCATACTATTTATAATTACATCCTCTTCGTAACATTTTTCACAAATAGAAGAATATTCAATGTAGTAATAGGCATTTTATCTCTTGAATGCATAGATATTCTTCTCATTCTTACAGCATTGCCCATATATATAGTTAAATCATCTATTTCATTCTATTTAATGCAATAATTCAATTTTCATCCCAACCGACCGACTATTCTTTCATGAGCCAAAAGTCGGTTGATAATAGCTGATCAACCTGGATCGTTATGAATTATAAACCTATAGCAATATACCGAAGAGCATCCATGACCGTATATTTTCCTGTTAATTTATCTTCAAAGCAGCCGTAAACTTTTTTGACTCCTATAGCATCATTAATGAGGATTTTTCATGAATGTTTGGATTATATTTGTGTCGGAGAATAGATTTCTTTTCGATTCATTTCCGCAATGAATGGACAATAGATTAAATCTTCTATTATCCAGATGTTTTCAGAATTCCTCAGGAGCATAAGATGAAATTCGCAATCTTCCGTACTACATGCAAAAGAGGGTATTGACAAATGTTTTCTAAACTATTTACATGTAATTATAGGTTTATAATAAAACAATAACTTGAGATCGTAAGCCTGCCCTCCTTACAATTCCTCAAGAATTGCCGGGTCAAGAGAAACGGACAGTGAGACTTCCAGAGGGTAGACATTCATTTATGTCTACTGTTCTTCGAAATCGACTCACTGCGATTGAAAAACTCCATCTTCTTCATAAAGCGCTATCCGGAGAACAAATCATTCGCGTCGCGAAGCAAGCCGGGGTTAGCCCGAAGACTCTCTATCGCTGGCTCAAGAGATATAAAACGGTTTCGGACGGTGCGCGCTTGGAGGCTCTGGAAGATCACTATCGCAGAGGGCAAGAACATTGGAATAAGATCCCCAAAAACCTGGAAAACCAGGTTATCAAACTCTCACTTTCCCATCCTGAATGGGGTAGCCTGCGAATCGCCGGGGCAATCGGAAATGATGAAGCAGGCAATGGACGTGTTTCTTCTCATGGAGTCTATAGAATTTTACGTAGCCATGGACTTTCTCAGGAAGAGGAACGGAAAGACCACATTGAACGTAACGGTGAGCGTTTGGTTCACTATCCCACCTTTGATGATAAAAAATCAATGATGCAAGCCGCCGAGGGTGGTGAGGGTAAAGCCTCGATATGTAGACGATTGGGAATCTCGCGCACGACATTTTATAAGTGGTATCGGCAGTGGGCGACATCATCTCAAGAAAAGAAGGATGCGGCTCTGAATCAAGGCTGGGTATCCGGTGAGGATCATTGGCGCTTCGTCCCTGGGGTGAGGAAGGCGATTCTCGATATAGTCCAGGAGCATCCCTTAATTAATCTTGATGAGATTACGGCGCTTGTGCCCAAGGATGAAGAAGGGAAACCCCTTCTCGGGAGAAGCGGTATCTATCGGTATCTTTACCAGCGGGGGCTCAATTCCATTGAATCAAGAAGGGCGTGGGCCCGACGGGAAGAGAAGACATCAGAGGCGATTGCGATCAATCCCGCGACCGGTTGGAAGGAGAGGATCAGTCAGGTATCAGATCAATTTCTCCCTTCCCTGGCACCGGCACCGCCCCCTCCGGGCCTGAGGCCCTCCGGTCTGGCGGCTCCTTTCTTTAAAAATCTCCAACGCTTATCCACGATTATCCTTCTCTCTATTTTTATCATATTCGGATTCTATGAATGGGGTCAGCTTCTTGGAAGTGCGGAAAGCCTCATTCAATCGTTGGGATGGCTGTTTGCCTCTGGAGCCCTTCTGATGGGTTCTGTATTCTTTATATATAGTTTGAAGTATTATTTTACCCTGGCCGTTGTTCTGAGCTTTTCCAGGGAAGCTCGGGACGACACTCAAGACTCCCTCCAGTTTGGCCGCGCCAATGGGCGGGCAGGCGGGCAGGCAAAACTCAAAACAAGTTTTCAGTCTTCAGTCTTCCGTTCTCCGACCGACTGGTTGGGGCCAAGTCAAACTTGGTTGACAAAGCTGTTTGGAATCGGACCATCAAAGCTGAGCTTTGAAGAAAAAAAAGCTCAGCTTTTCTCCTCTTCCCCTGGGGGGCTCGAACCTGACCTGACGAACATCACTCTTGAACGCAGGCCATTCATTTCCGTCCATCTTCCCATGTATAACGAGAAGCAAGTCGCGGAGCGAATCCTGCGGGCGTGTACATCGTTTGACTATATTGCCTCCGGAGGTCAGGCGCTCTATGAAGTGGTGGTTGCTGATGACAGCACCGATGAAACGACGGCCATTGTTGAGCGGTTCGCTCAACAATGGAACTCAAAACATAACACTCAAAACTCAACACCTTTTATTAAGATGATCCATCGAGATACCAGGGAAGGCTTCAAGGGAGGGGCCCTCAAAGAAGCCCTGAAGCATACCGACCCCAGAGCGGAATTCATCGTCGTCTTTGACGCGGATTTCGTTCCGTACCCTGACACCCTCGAATTATTCCTTAAGTACTTCCAAGTTAACTCAGGGTCTTTAGACTTTCGTCTTTCGTCTTTGGCCAACGACCAACGACCAACGACCAATGTCGCAGCCATCCAAGGCTATCAGTGGCATGTCCTCAATAAATCAGAGAACTGGATCACGAGGGGAGTGCGATCCGAATACGCCGGTAGCTATGTCATTGAACGCTCAGGAGCCGAACTCTATGGGGGACTCAAACAAATCGCGGGGAGCGTCTATATGATCAGGAAAGACCTCCTGGACCGATTCGGCTGGGGAACCAGTATCACCGAAGACTTCCAACTCACCCTCAAGCTCTACGAAGCCGGCTACAAGGTTGTCTACACCCCCTACATCCAAGCCCCGGCCGAATGCGCTTCCACCCTCAAACGTTTAATACGCCAGCGAATGAGATGGGCGGAAGGACACTCCTTCAATGTGAGACGGATGTTTACCAGGCTGTTGTTTGGGGGGTGGAGTGATGGTACCGGGGAATCCAGTCGAGTGGATAATGAAGTACGACGTATGAATTATGGATTGAATTCCCATGATTCATCATTCATGATTCATGATTCAAAGGACTTCCAGAAGCAGGGAAGGGTTTGGAGATCCTCCCCATTATCATTGTCCGAGAAGTTGGAATTCCTGTATCTCTCCCCCTACTACCTGCAGGCCGCCTTCTTCCTCTTGGGAACCATCTGTTGGCTCTTCTCGGAAACCCTGTTTAAAGCCAGACTCCCGTTCTGGACCACTATCTGGGGATGGAGCTTGGTCCTGACCAACCTCCTTTCCCTTCCCCTGATGAATGCCGTCGGACTTTTCCTGGAAGAATCCGAAGAGAAAGACTTTGCCGGGATTTTTTCTTTCATCTTTCTGACCTACCTCCTTACCCCTTTCCAAGCTTATGCGTCCGCTAGGGGCTTCCTGGAGATCCAAGAAGGACCCTGGTTCCGCACTCCCAAGACCGGGAAGATAACCGATATCCTGACAAGAGGCCGTTTCTACCGGTTTGTGCGGGGGATCTTTTCCCGCCAATTCATCGGATCGGGAATGGAGCTGGGAAAAGAACGGTCTCCTCAACCCGCTTGGGCGTGGCTTCCCTCCCAACGCCCGTTCCGCGGAATTCCCATCCATCGACGGCAGGCCCGCTGGCTCACCCAAGGGGTGCTCATTTTCCTCACCACCACATCCGTCCTCCTCTCTTCTTTTGCCTTCTTGGTGACTCCCATCCAAGCTTCTCCGGATACCTTCTACTTCCGCAACCTTGCCTCCGATTACCTAGCCCACTCCGCCGATGACGGAACACGGGAGATGAATACCACCTTGGGATCCTCCACGACCACCCAGACCCTCAACGGAGCCGGAGATACCTTTTACATCCTCACGGACAACATGAACAAGAAGTGGACGGCTGACCGGACCCTCACCACCTCCACAACTGGAGAGAGGAGAAACATCGACGTGGCGACTGACTCTTCAGGCAATACCGTCGCCGTCTGGGAGGATACGAGGAATTCCAACTCGGTGAATGACAGCTTTGCGGCTACCTCGGACAATATGACAGTCGTGCGTTCTTCCCATGCTGATTCGCTGCTTACCAACGGGATGGTTCTCATCGCGGGAGGTGTCAGTGGCAGTACATGGTTTTCCACTGCCGAGTACTATGATCCTGTCACTGATGATTTTACTGCTTCAACGGGGAACATGAATGTCTTGCGCAGCGATCAGACCGCCAACTCTCTTGCCAATGGCAAGGTGTTGATTGCGGGTGGAAGGAGTGCGAGCACGACGACGCTCTCTACGGCTGAATTGTTTGATCCTCAAACTGGTACATTCGCCCTCACCTCCGGGAATATGACTGTACAGCGTGCCAATCACACCGCCGTCCTGCTTGCCGATGGACAGGTGTTGCTTGTGGGAGGGCGTCGTTACTCTGTTGACTGGATCACTTTGCTTTCGGCAACACGTTTTAATCCATTGAGCGGAACCTTTGCTGACACTGCGGGAAACATGTCGTCTGCCCGCCGAGGTCATACTGCTACCCTACTTGCCAATGGAACGGTCATGATTGCTGGGGGGGTTGATGACGCTCCCACGTATTTTTCCACAGCCGAGCTGTTCAATCCCACAACCGGCACTTTCAGCCTCACTACCGGGAATATGCAGTTTCAGCATGCATCACATACCGCGACGCTCCTCAACAGTGGTAAGGTACTGATTGCGGGTGGGGGACCTGGCACTGCCCTCTCCATTGCCGAGCTTTATGATCCGTCAACTGGTACCTTTTCCCAGACGGCCGGTAATATGAATTCGAGGCGTCAAAATCATGCCGCTACACTACTGAATAACGGAAAGGTGTTGATAGCGGGAGGAAGCTTCTCGGCGACCTATCTCTCCACTGCCGAGCTCTATGATCCGGATACCGAGACATTCACACAAACTACCGGAAATATGACCTACGAGCGTACTAATTCCACCAGTCTTTTATTGAACAGCGGACGTGTATTGCTCGCAGGAGGGAGTAATGGGAGTGCGCTTTCCACCGCCGAACTGTATACACCAAGAACCAGTGACATCTACGCCCAGAAGTACAACTACAGCGGAACATCCCAATGGGGAGGAGGGACTGATATCAAAGTCAATTCCGATAGTGGGAACCGCACAACGCAGTCGGGGAACCCGAGTAACTATGACCACTTGAATCCTCGAGTCAAGCTTGATAGTTCAGGGAATGCCATCGTAGCCTGGCAGGAGGCCAGAAACTCCGTCTACGGAGATGATATTTACTCCCAGAAATTGCAGTCATCGGACGGGGCGAAGCTGTGGCCGAATACATCGGCGAATACCAATAAATTCGCTTCAACCGGCAACCTCATCGGGAGACGTGACACTTTTGCTTCAACCCTGCTTATTGATGGTAAGGTTCTGGTAGCGGGGGGGTATGATGGCAGTACCGTTGTCTCCACTGCAGAGCTCTATGATCCAACTGCCGGTTCATTCTCTTCTACTGGTAACCTCATCGGTAGGCGATATGAACATACTATGACCCTTCTTACTAATGGAAAAGTCTTGGTTACTGGAGGCTTTGGAGCTTCAATCCCGCTTTCCACCGCCGAGCTCTATGATCCCAGAATAGCCAGTTTCTCCTCGACTGGTAATCTCATTGGTTTACGTTATAGGCATACAGCAACTCTTCTTTCTAATGGGAAAGTTCTTATTGCTGCAGGATATACCGGTACAGCTGCTCTATCAACTGCAGAGCTCTATGATCCAACTGCCGGTTCATTCTCTTCTACTGGAAACCTTATTGGTCGACGATTTTACCATACAGCAACACTTCTTCCAGATGGTAAAGTGCTGTTTACCGGGGGAACATCGACTGGTTCAACGCACCTTTCCACAGCCGAACTCTATGATCCTACTACTGGTGTTTTTAGTTCAACAGGCGGTTATATGACTGGGATTCGCACCCGGCATAGTGCTCTCTTGCTTGTGAATGGCAAGGTGTTGGTTGCGGGAGGGGTTGGAGTATCGGTTTTATCGAGTGCAGAACTCTTTGATCCATCGACTGGGAGTTTTTCTTCAACTGGAAATCTTATTGGAGAACGCTATCAATTTATCGCTGCCCTCCTTAATAACGGAAAAGTGTTAGTCGCGGGAGGCTTCGGAACAATATCTGATGTTTCTACGGCAGAGCTTTTTGATCCATCGATCGGTACTTGGTCCTCGACAGGAAATCTCATTGGAACACGCTATCAACATTCTTCCGCACTTCTTAACGATGGTAGAATTTTGGTGGCTGGAGGGAGAGATAATGCTGCAAATCGTTTCTCCACCGCAGAGCTCTATACTCCAGCTTCGGACATCGCGGTTTCCAATGACGGCTCGCCGATGAATGGTTCAGGATTGCCGGTGCCGGAATATCCCGACCGCAAAGGGATCCTGGGGGAACAGACAAATCCGGTGCTGGCGATAGATTCCTCTGACAACGCGATCATCGCTTGGGAGGATTCCCGCTTTGCCGCCATCCGGAACTGGGGCCTCTCGTTCAATTACGATTCCAACGCTTGGTGGCAGACGAACGCGAACCTCGGGGCTGCAGGGGCCTGCAACGGGGGAGGGGGGACAAACAATTCCTGCGGGGCACTTCCGGCGATTGCCGGTCCGCCCCTGCGGATCATGGGGCAGAAGCTGTCTTCCTCAACAGGGGCCAAGAACTGGGGAGATGACCAAGCTGCCGTTAACCAGAACAACCCGGAAGATATCGGGCTCTCCTCGACAGGTGATATCAACCGCAATCCATCTTTGGCCATTGACGGGACGAATGTGATCCTCACTTGGGACAGCAACAGTGCAACGAAAGCGGAGTCGGGGACCATGAAGCGGGAGGGAAATATCTACTCCCAAAAGTTGAATTCGAACGGAGCGCCGCAGTGGGGTGGAACTTTCTCTACCACAGGAAATATGAGCAAGCGGCGTGCAGAGCATGCCACGACCCTGCTTCCCAATGGAAAAGTTCTTGTGACAGGGGGGTATGATTTTACAAACCGTCTTTCCACAGCAGAGGTCTATGACCCATCGGTTGGCACATTTTCCGCCACCGGTAATATGACTAGTCGGCGTGATGGACATATTTCTATCCTACTTCAATTCGGCAGCGTTCTTCTTGCAGGTGGAAGTGATGGAACCAATTTCGTATCCACAGCCGAGCTCTACAACTCTTCCGCAGGGACGTTCTCGGTAACCGACAATATGACGACCGCTCGCCGTTATCACGCCGCAAGCCTTCTCGCAAACGGAAACGTTCTTATAACCGGAGGGATCGGAATAGGTGGCGTTAAACTCTCCACCGCCGAGCTCTATAATCCTTCTTCTGGTACATTCTCGGCAACGGGGAACATGGCGTCCTTGAGAACCAATCAAACTTCCACTCTCCTAACGAATGGTAAGGTTCTTGTGGCTGGAGGAATAGCGACTGCCTATAGCTCTTCGGCAGAACTTTTCGATCCTACGGCTGGTACATTCTCGGTAACGGGGAACATGACCTCCGCTCGAGCGTCCCATACCGCTACGCTCCTCACGAGTGGAAGGGTTCTCATGACTGGTGGCGAGTACTCTGCGGGATCCAGTCATTCTACCGCCGAGATCTACGATCCCTTGACTGGAACTTTCTCCGTAACAGGAAATATGTCTTCGATGCGAAGAGCACAGAGTGGAATCCTTCTCCCTAACGGAAATGTGTTGGTGGCGGGGGGAAAGAGTGGTTCCGATGATCTATCAAGTGCCGAAATTTATAATCCCACCAGCGGGAGTTTTTCAGCAACAGCGTATATGGTCTCTCGGCATAATTATCATACTTCTATTCTGCTATCGGATGGAAAGGTTTTGATAGTGGGAGGATATGCTTCCTCGAGCATCTCAAATGCCGAGCTCTATTCGATTGACCAGATAGTGAATAGCGGAGTGGACCTGGCGGAGCAAGAGACACCTTCGGTTGCCATCAAC
>MHCL01000010.1:80561-84957 GCA_001816915.1 Candidatus Chisholmbacteria bacterium RIFCSPLOWO2_01_FULL_49_14 | reverse complement strand
AGGGCAGCGACGAGCGCGGGGGAACTTGGGCCATCTATGGACAGGAGCTCACCAACCCTGCCAGCGGATCTCCAGTAACCCAGTGGCCCAGCGGGACGAGCAATGTCTTCACCAACACCACTGGCCGGATGAACCAAACCCGAGTGGACTTCCCGGCGACGGTGCTCATGGACGGCCGGGTCCTGGTGACCGGCGGGGAGAGCGCCAATACCATCGCGGAACTCTTCTCTCCTTCTGCCAACACTTTCAGCTCCACCACGGGGGGTATGCGCATCTCCCGGTTCCAGCACACGGCTACCCTCCTGCCCAACGGCAAGGTGCTCATCGCCGGCGGCAATGACCCGGCCGTGACTTCCGCCGAACTCTATGATCCCGCCTCGCAAACCTTCAGCTACACCACGGGGGGAATGGTGGTCGGGAGGCTCCAGCACACGGCGACCCTGCTTAAGGATGGTCGGGTCCTGGTGACCGGAGGGAATAACCCTTCCGGGACGACCGTTACTGCGGCCGAGCTCTATACCCCCAGCACCAACACCTTTGCCGTGACCACGGGAGGGATGACCACCACTCGCAGACTGCACACGACGACCCTCCTGCCCGACGGCAAGGTGCTCCTCATCGGCGGATGCAACGGAGCGGGGTGCACCGACCTCTCTTCGAGCGAACTATTCAATCCTTCGACAAATACCTTTACCGCCTCGGGGAACATGATCACTGGCCGCAGACTGCACATTGCTACCCTCCTTGACAACGGGCAGGTCCTGGTTGCGGGACACGGGACCACGGTGGCGGAACTTTTTGATCCCGGCAGCGGCTCCTTCAGCCAAACCAGCGGCGGACTCCAGGTTTCCACGGACAACGGGCCGGCAGTCCTCTTGCCCAGCGGCAAGGTCATCATTATCGGCGGCGATACAGCGACCAGCCGCGCCGAACTCTATGATCCTACAAGTCAAAGCTTTAGCTACACCACAGGCGGGATGAACACCGCGAGGCGCTCGCACGCCGCGGTCCTCATGCCCGACGGACGGATCCTGGTTTCCGGAGGGTACAGCACTGATTTCCTGAGCACGGCAGAACTCTACACCCCGGCCGGAGAGATGCTGGTTTCCCATTCCTCCGGATTGGGGGGACACCAGACTTCTCCCAAAGTGACCGCCAACTCCGGCAACCCAATCGTTGTTTGGCAAGACACCAGAAGCTTCGTCGGTACTACGCTTACCAGCGACCAGAACGTCTTCATGCAGAAGCTGTCCGGTTCGAGCGGCCGACCCCAATGGCCGGCAGCGACGACCGGCGGTAGCTACAGCGCTCCCTATGCCGTTACCGACATCCGAGTGGATTCCTTGGCAGGAGGGACAGGGACCCATTATTCCGGGAAGCCGGCTGTTGGGGGAGTGACCGGATCCCTTGCTGATGGGACTATACGTGTTTATCTTGGGTATGAAGACAATCGGAATGACGCGGGAGCGGCTTCTGGAGAGTGCGGGGTCTCCAACTCCACCTCGTTGGTGCGGGTCTGCGGACAGAGCTATGACGTGAATGAGATCAACATCAACCAGTCATCCAGTTGGACCGTCTACTTCTATGCGAGTGCGGCTGCCGGCCTCACTGTCAATACCGATATCATGGAGTGGGACGGGACCCAGATTGCCAAAGCCTCTGCCAATAGCACCTGGTCTTCCTGCTCTCCGGCCTGTCCCTCCATGCAGACTGTGACTTTCACCAGTGGGGGATCTCCGGCACCTCCGTCTGACACCACCGGGAACATCAGCATGCGTAGGCTGCAAGTGCGCTTCACCTGGAGCTCGGGAACCGTCACCATTTCCTATGACAACAGCGGGTTTGATTCGAGATTGGCGACTGGCACGATCGTTCCCGAGAACTCCCTCATTCTGGGTCTGGTAATACCGGTATTGCCACCAATGGTGGGGTATTGGAGGAGAAGAAGGAGTCCGCCGTCGCATCGGCGGATTCGCGCAATCGGCGTATTCCGCCGGTTCGCGAACCGGATACTTTGGCGGATGACACACGCGGTTCAATGATTTTACCGCGTGCGTCAAATTAAACCAGGTTAAAGCTAAGCTTTGAATCTGGATTAGTGAATGGCTACACACCAGTGGCTATGTCCTACGTTGATGAGAGGGCTTCATACGTGGTTAAATGCGTGTAGGAAGAAGGGTTTAGGGTATAGGGTATAGCCAGTAGCGAATAGTGAATGGCGGATAGCGGATAGCGGATAGTAAATCAATGTTTAATGTTTAAGGTTTAATGAGAATGTGGAAGGGGGAATTATGGAAGAAGCAGCAGAGAAAAAATCAGAGCAAGGTAAGGGACAAGAGGCGGATCAAAAAAAGGAGGAACGACAGCCTTCTCCTTTGAGGAATGGAACACTTTCCAAGATCAGCGACCGGTTGTTATTGGCGGGGCTGTTGGTCGGGAACGTTCTTCTGGTCTGGAGATACTTCTCTTCTCCGTTTACCTATGTGTTTTCGGCTCCGGTGGTGCCGATCTTGGCAAGCATGCTTGGGTTTGCAGGAGTTGAGTATGACGTTGCCATTCACTGGATACTCATCGCGTTTTTTATTGCCGGACCATTGACTCTTTATTTGTTTGTGAAGGAGTTGAGCGGGCGAAAGTCGAGTGCTTTTATCTCAGCGATTCTCTATTCGCTGCCTGTGTTCCGATCGCGGTTTGAAGCCTTAACCGTTTCCGGGGACGGCGCACACATTGCCGCATTAACACTGGTTCCTCTGGCGGCTTTTTTCCTCATGCGTTTTCTCAAGAAAGGATCGTTTCCGGCTGCGATTGCCGCGAGCATCGCGGTCTTACTCGTCGCGCTCACCAGCCCGTTCGGGTTGTTTATTCTTTTATCGGTCATGCTGGTGGTGACATTTTCCGAAATGCTCCTGGGTACCGGTAGGGTCCGCTTTCTGCGGTTTGTTTTGATCCTTATGATCTCCGGCGGTCTTTCAGCATTTTGGTATAACCCGGAATTTGTTCGCCTGTCTCTGGTTTCAACACCCGGAATGGCGGTTATCGCTGCTATAAAAAATCTGGTCCCGCTTTCATTCTTCATCCTGCCTGTTTTGGGGACCTTCGGCTTCTTGATTTTTGATAAACGGGCGCATCTGCAGCCGTTGTTTGTGGCATTGGGGCTGACATTTTTGTTCGGACTCATTTCCTTTGCGGGCGGGCTGGCGAGATTTGCGGTGTCCACGCAGAGCCGGTATCTTCCGGAAGTCTCATTCTCCCTCTCAATCCTTTGGGGTGTCGTTGGCGTGTTTGTCTATGATTTGCTCGGCTATCTTCCGCAGTCCAAGTGGTTTCCGATTCCTGTTGCACGAAGAAAGATGCTGAAGCAAGGCGTGCTGGTGGTCTTTTTTCTGACTATTATCATCCTAGCGGTGGTCGTTCCGTATCGGGAAGCAATTTCCGGAAGGAGCGGAAGAGTGATTACAGGAGCCAGCGAATCGGTTGTCATCGATATTGGCGAGATACGGGAGCGGACGGGGGGAGTTCATCGGATTCTCGGCTACGTCATCACGTCGCTGACGGCGGTTGCAACGACCGGATTGTATTTTCGTTTGAGGAAAGAAGAGAAACAAGTTTAAAGTTTGAATTTTAAATTTTGCTCTTAACACTTTGACCCCTTAACTTGCTCGGATTATGAATCAGGGTGCGACTTTTTCCAAAGCAGTGCTGATCGTGTTACGAATTCTCGGGGCTCTCGTCGCGGTGGCGTTGATCGGCTATCTTAATTGGTTAGTGATCCAGGGTTGGTTCGGAGGGAACGGGCCGGCGAATTTGGGGTCCATCGAAGTCTCCTATGTGACGATGGGGAGATTTCTTGTCGATTTCGGTTGGAAAACTTGGATGCCGCTCTGGTATTTCGGATTTCCGTTCCACCTTTTTTATACGCCGCTTCTTCCGGTTGCCGAGTGGGTGCTCAATCAGTGGCAGGGAATGCCTCTCTGGGAAGCCTACCGATTCGTGACGGGGTGGGGATATATTCTCGCGCCGATATCGGTCTTTTTCTTAGGCTGGGCGTTGAGCAGACGCTGGATCGGCGGTTTGGTGAGCGGTATCCTCTATTCGGTCGGGCCGACGATTTTTTACTTTGTTCTGCCGGCAACACCATTTTCAGAGCATGGCGAGGTCGCTGCCGACCGTTTTTTCTCCACTTTTTGGGAACCCAGAAGGTTTACCGTCCTGGTGCGGTGGGGCGAAGGTCCGCATACCTTGTCACTCATCTTTCTGCCGTTGGTGGGGGCGTTTTTTATCTGGTCTCTGCGTCGGCGAAACTTTTGGCTTTTGGCCGTTTCCGCGTTTTTCCTGATGCTTACCGCTCTTTCGAATGCTTTAGGCATGATGGGGGCGCTTCTCTTGGTCGGGTCGA
>MHCL01000010.1:58351-80407 GCA_001816915.1 Candidatus Chisholmbacteria bacterium RIFCSPLOWO2_01_FULL_49_14 | reverse complement strand
TTCGAAATTCCTTAAGGATACCGGGGTTGCCGCAGCTCTTCTCTGGTTTTTTGGTCTGTTTACGGTCGTCTATTATTACTATGCTTCTTCTCCTCCCGAGCTCTTTCAACTTCGGGTCGAGCTTCTCCCACAAGCGCTTCGCTATATGACTCAGGTTGATATGGCGTTATCGGTACTCATTGGCACACTCGTCGGATGGGTCATGAAAGTACTGGGACGACGCTTCTCACTTGCTGAGATCATCCTCACAGGATTTGTCAGCGTGGGTCTGTGTTTTTCGCTTATCTATGTTCAACCTTTTCTAGATGATTCTTCCCGTGCAGCAAGCAATATTGTTGACCTTAGCACTTCTAGAGAGAAAGTGATAGCCGATTGGCTCAATACGCATGTTGATTCAAGTCTGGGAGAGCGTGTTTTCCTGCCCGGAAATTACGACTTTTACCTCAACTGGTTTACCGATATCTGGCAGCATCGAGGTGGACTTTTCCAGGCTTCTACACACTTCTGGCCGGATCACATTCATTATCAGATGTCACAGGGGAAAGACAAGGATCTTGCGCGTGCATGGCTTGTGGTTATGAATGCTAAGTATGCGGTGATTACGGGCGTGGGATCAAGTGAAATCTACAAGGAAATAAAAAACTACGATCGATTTGATGACATGCCGATTGTCTATGATGATGGTGGAGATATTATCTATGATACGTTGCTGGTCCGTTCTTCCCCTGCAAAACCTGTGAGAGAAGCTACCATACAATTACTTAAGACTCCGGAAAAAGCGGATGATAAGGAGGCTGTCTTCGCCTATGCCGATTGGGTAGAGAAATCTTCTCTCAACAGCGCAGATTTTCAGATGCTCGATCATGATCATTACAGGATTGCGGGGAGAGTGGATGAAGGTGAGGTGCTCCTCGTGCAAATGACCGCGGATCCGGGATGGCGAGCCAGCGATGAACGGACCGGGAAGCGTGTTCGCAAGGGAGAGGATCCTTTGGGCTTTTTGGTGCTTTATCCTGAACCCGGAGAGTTCGCGATTACTTTGAAGCATGGAAGAACCTGGATTGAGTGGCTGGGGTATCTGACGACTCCCGCAACGGTGGGGTTTATTATATGGTATGGGACGAGAAGAAAGTTGGAAGTTCCCGCCTTCGCCGAGGCTACGGCGGGCAAGGAAAAGTGAAAAGTTAAAAATGTAAAGTTACAGTTATAAGTTAAAAGTTGGGAGTTCGAAGATCATTTCAAGAAAGGTAGATTTAAGATTTATGATTTATGATTAAGGATTATGAATCAGGGAGTATGTTCTTCTGTTCGCTTCGAGCAGATTATCACTTTATATTCTCGACTGCCGGATTTTGAGGTTCAGGGATGACGAGATCAGCCTGTAAATCAACCCGTTCGATATGAGTCATATTTATTAGCAACTGAGTGTCTTGACTGCTTGGAGCAGACAACAGATTATGGTGATGAATAGATCATATTAGGACTTATCTCTATCAATTGTGTGACAATATTCGTCACTTCAGGCTCGGTTAAGCCTTTGTAGATTATGAAGCGCAACCATGAACTTCGCGGTTTGGCAATTCGGGGGATCGGCTGGCTGGTCGCGAAGCGGTTTGCCACCCAAATCCTGTTAACGGGCGCCAACCTCATTTTGGTACGCCTTCTTTTTCCTGCGGATTTCGGGGCGTTTGCTATCATTCAGACCGTCATCACGCTGTTTTGGGTGTTTGCGGACTTGGGTTTGGGCAAAGCCCTGGTTCAGAGACGCGACGAACCGGATACGGATACTCTTCGCAGCGTCTGGTGGACGCAGACGCTACTCGGTGTAGCGGTCGTCGGCGCGGTATGGGTTTTCACTCCTGCCATCCTTTCCTACTACAAAGGCATTCTGCCCGTGCAAGCGCTCTCCTGGATACGGCTGTTGGTTGTTTCCGAAATCTTTGTCAATATGGGTCTGGTTTCAGTGGCGATTCTTGAACGGCGGTTGGCGTACGGAAGGATCATGGTTGGGGAGATTGCCGGGCTTTTTATTACACTATCCGTCACGATCTTCCTCGCCGCACGGGGAATGGGAGTGGGGAGTTTTATCTACGGCAATCTTCTTGGGCGCCTGATGAGCTTGGTTTTCTTTTCCCTCCTTTCACCGTGGAAGTGGGGATTCGGATTCCAGCGCAGGAAGCTTGCGTCATTGTTCAAATTCGGGGTTCCGCTGCAGATTGCCGGTTGGATCGGGCTGGTGAACGGGGCGGTTGTCCCTCTGTTTGTAGGACGCTTTCCGGGACCGGGAGGCTGGAGCGGGGCGCAAGCCGTCGGGTTTGTGTCCTGGGCAGCTGGTGTCGCGGCGATCCCGGCGGCCGCGACGGGGATTTTTGAGCAGCTTCTCTTTCCCCTGCTGTCCCGCAGTCAGGATGATCGGGAGTTTGCGGGACGAATATTTAAGAAAGTGCTGGGCATTGTAGCGCTCACGGCGTTTCCGGCTTGTGCGGCACTTCTGGCACTTGCCCCGGAGGTGACTGCAATCATCTACACTCCGTCATGGCTTCCGGCACTTCCTGCTCTGCGCCTGGCGATTCTGCAAACCGCTGTCGGATCGCTCAATGTGGTGGCGCTGACCGCGCTCCTTGCTTTCGGAGAGGCAAAATTCTATCGGAATCTGCAGGGATTATGGGCGATCCTCCAATGGCTCTTGACGATTCCGTTGGTATTGCTCTTCGGATTCTGGGGAGTCAACATCGCAACACTGATCGTGACCCTGACCGGGCTTTTCGCGTTTATTCGCCTGAGAAAGTACGTTCGTTTTCCGGTTTTAGGAGTTGTCAAAGGACCTTTTATTCTTTCCCTTTTCCTCGGAGGATTCCTCTGGGTTTTCTCAAGAATCCTCGGGATTTCCGGCTTCTGGGAACTGGTGTTGACCTTACTGGTCGGGGGATGTTTGTATCTCATCTTAACCTGGCAGTTCCTGCGAAAACAGGTCGAAGCGGAGCTATCCATTCTTCGGAGCTTGAAATAAATTCCGGAGTTTCAATCTCCTTCAGGGATGATATTCCGCATTCGTTTCAGTTGAATTATGGATTCTGTCATGTTATTGTTCGATAAGGTTCAAACAGATTAAAGGATTCGTGAAGGGGCAAAGTATGGAGTATCAAGTTGTGAAGACAAAAGTCATTGGATTTTTTGTAAGGGTTGCTCTGTTTTTGGCTCTCTTGGTTAGTGTCGGACAATTCTCAAAAGTTACTGTCTATGCTTCCTGGACAGAGCCTGAACAGGTATCGAATATACCAGGAGGAGGTTTAGCAGCGCCCATCATGCTAGCAGCGGATGATTCGGGGTTATTGCATGCCGTGTGGATTCAGTACAAATATAACCCCGGCGATCAAGATGGCACGTTTTACGCTCAGAAGCTACCGGGACAGGCTTGGAGTTTACCGGAGTCAGTTCCCTTACCTTTTCGGGGTGATCACGGAAAAATGGATGCCTTGGTTTCACCGGATGGTACAGTGCATCTTGTTGCCTCTGGAACCTGCTGTGGCTCGGACTGGGCTTGGGTCTATCTTTCCCGTTCACATTCAGGTCAATGGTCAGACATCGAGCTTGCGAATACAGGATATGCTGCTGCGGGGGGCCCTTCGTTGGTGCTGGACAGTACCGGGACGCTGCATTTGGTCTATGCAGGAAAACTCTTTGGGACGTTTGATCCTCCGCAAATGCGCTACCAGTTTAAAACAGTTGGTGGCAGCTGGAGTGGAATGCAGCAGATCTCGTCTGGAGCAGGTGATGCCATAGAAGGGATATTAGCGGTTGATGATACGGATACCCTGCATCTTGCTTGGACTCAAGATATGGATGGTGACCACAACTTTCAGGCCGTCTATTCTACGCTCGTTCCCGGTGGCAGTTGGAGTGCTTTCGAGCCCATTTATGACGGAGCCTCGGTGCGGGGTTTCGGTGTCGATAGTTCCTTTCTTCCCCACCTGGTATTTTTCGATAGTGCACGAAACTTTGACCTCTCCTACACCAATCGGACTGGAGGTGGGCAGTGGTCCACTCCACTTGATCTGACGGATACTCCCGGAGTGAATCATCCTTCACTTACGATTGCAGCGAACGGAACGCTTCATCTGGTATTTGATGATGAACATGGATCCGTGAAATATCGGATCAAACCGGCTGGAGGCTCTTGGAGCGAAACGGCTGTTGCCGCCGCCTATACCACCCAATCAGGATTTGTATGGCCCCGCGTTACCACAGATGGAGTTGATCGGCTCCATATTGTCTTTGGTAATTCAAACATCTACTATATTACCCAATTGAATCAGCCGCCGGTCGCTAACGCCGGGGCCGATGTTGTAACGGCAGTCAATACGCCTGTTTCTCTTGATGGTTCTGGTAGTTTTGATCTGGATAATGATCCGATTTCCTATTTATGGACTGAAGAAGTCAGTAATCCACAGTTGAATGTCCTTACTAGTACAAGTGTCGCCAACCCTGCGTTTACTCCGTCTATTGCAGGGATATATACATTCAATTTGGTTGTCAACGATGGCTCTCTGAGTAGCGCTCCTGATACTGTTGTTGTTACCGTTCAAACTCCTTCTGAAGTAATTCAGGATTTAATTGACGTAGTTGAGGGATATAACCTCCAGCAAGGAATAGATAATAGCCTTGATGCAAAACTGAATAGTGCACTTCAAGCTCTCAATGATATAAACGAAAATAACGACGGTGCTGCCATTAATTCTCTCCAGGCATTCATTAACGCCGTTGAAGCACAGAAGGGAAAAGAAATAACAGATGAACAAGCTGACGAGTTAATCATTCTGACACAGAGAATCATTGCGAGCCTGTCTGCGTCATAATACCTTGAATTGTGTCGTTCGATCGTCTTTCTCTCTGTTCATTCCCGCTACGGGATGTTGTGCCTCGGATTAGCACAGAAACGGGAGGGCAGCCATTTTTGATAGTGGGAATTCGGTTTGATCTCCTCGATGAGGTCTACTACAATGCCGATCTTGTTGACTCGGGTCAATTAGGTAGTATTTACCACAGTACCAGAAAGCCCCGCCATCTTATGGCGGGGATGAATGCGGGTCTCCTTGGGGCTTTCGGTACGTGGTTTCAGTCTCTCAATTGAATGAAGCCCCGGCCTTTTAGGCCGGGGAGACTTCACGGGGGGAGCAGCGGTTCTGACAATTCATTTCTTCTGAAACCAAGTGTTTCATATCAGGTCCAGCTCAACAGAAAGATCTGATTAACAGGTAACTTTGTCAATTTGAATCTTGGCTGAAACACAATAGAGGCGTAAAATCAGACACGGTGGCTATACAGGATAGAAACAAATTGATTAAACTTCTCGGTCCCTCCTGCAGTGCAGAGGAGATAAAAGCGGTTGAGCGAGTACTCAGGTCTGGTTGGTGGGGTTTAGGTCCTGTTACAGAGGCTTTTGAGCAAGCATTCGCGAAGTTCGTCGGCGTACATCACGCCGTGGCTCTCAACAGCTGCACAGCAGCACTCCATCTGTCTTTAAAGGCCGTTATCGCAAAGGTAGGCAGAAAGGGGAGCGTCATTGTTCCGGCTCTTACGTTCATCTCTTCCGCAGCTGCGGCTTTATATGAAGGATGTGAGGTGGTATTTGCCGACGTTGACGAGCGAACATTCTGTCTTGATCCAGCGGATGTTCGGCGAAAGATTACTCGTGATACCATTGCGATTATTCCGATGCATTATGCAGGAGTTTTATCCGGTGTTGATAATGGAAAATCCCATATTACCATCATTGAAGACTGCGCGCATGCGGCTGGAACACCGGGTGCAGGTAAAACCGGTAAGCTTTCGGCATGGAGCTTTCATGCCGTAAAAAATATCGCCACAGGCGATGGAGGAATGGTCACTACCGATGATCATAAGGCTGCGGAATTCATTCGGAGACTGCGATGGATGGGGATCGACAGATCTACATATCAGAGGAGCAAAAAGGGCAAGTATGACTGGGAGTATGATATTTCTCAACTCGGCTATAAATATCATAGCAACGATATCATGTCGGCGATCGCGTTGGTTCAGCTTCGCAGATTAAAGGAGTTGAATTCTAAACGAAGAGCGATTGCTGAGCGGTACAACAAGGCGTTTCGTGACTTACCGATCAAGTTGCCTCCGGAATCCGGTAGTTGGCACCTCTATGTCATCCGCGTTGACAAACGATACCGAAACAGACTGATCGATTTCTTGAGAAAGAGGAATATCTCATCTTCCGTCCATTACAAACCCTTATATTATTTTCCGATGTTCGGTTGGAATATCAAAGAAAAAGGGAAGAGTCTGCCAAAAACGGAGAAAATCTGGCGGGAGATCGTCAGCCTGCCGATTTTTCCGGATCTTACTCAGGCAGAACAAAGAAGAGTCATCACCGCAATCAAGGACTTTTTTTACAACATCTAAGCTACACCCTTGCAAGTACCAGGTAGTTCACCGAGAGATGTTTTTGGCCGTAGGGTATGGCCAATCTGCCGATCAGGTTCAGAGCGGCGATGAGTCCGTACAGCGGAAGTTTAATCAGGATGTTGTTGCAGGCGAGGATGTATAGTTCAATGTTGATTATCTGTATGACACTTGAGTATGAATTTAGGTTTGGTTTCACTTTCACTTCCGAGAAGTCTTCAAACAACTTTTTTAGTCCTTCGTGCGTCCAGCGGTAGTAGTCATGCGGAAACGGGTGATGGTTCCATACGCCATGGGTAGAAGCAAGGACAAAGCCTCCTTTTTTGACAATTCTTTTCATCTCCTGCACCGCTTTTTGAGGATTTTCAGCATGTTCAAGCACCTGGAAGCAGAGGGCAAGATCAAAACTTGCATCAGGAAAGGGAAGATGTTCGGCCGGCGCAACAACATCCGCTTCATCACTGATATCTACGCCGACATACATTTTCACCCAGCGTTTTAATAGTTTCAGATACGGTCGGTCGCCGCAGCCGATATCGATGATTTTTAATTTGTCGCGCTTACTCTTTTTGCGAACCTCGGTGAAGCCACGCTTTATATCTTTGTAGAGTGTGAGATGAAATAAATAGTCGTGCTGGAAGATACTAGGATTTGTGTTGCTTCTTCTTCCTTCCCAGAACTTCGTTTCCAGATTAATCAGTTTCTGTCTCATGGATCAGATTATACTCCGTGTATAATAAACTCTTGAGAATAGGTATGGGAGTTGCACACACACAACACTACTTGAAAACCATATATCAAATTGCAGATTTTTCCAGTTTCAGGAACATCTTAGAGCTACCTAGGATGTTATGGATTTTATCCAAAGCTCGGGCTTATACAATGCTCGATATCCCCCGATTAGTATTTCTCTATCGCTTAACGAGGGAGGCTGATTCCACAAAGCTACCGGGCAATATTGTTGAATGTGGGGTTGCCAACGGCGGTTCGGTAGCTGTGTTGGCGTTTGCCGCTCGAGGTACATTAATGAAAAGGAACATCTGGCTTTTTGATTCATTTCAGGGAATGCCCAAACCTACAAAAAAAGATGGAAAAATGGCTTTCGATCAGTATCACGAAGGCTGGTTAAAAGGGGATCCCGTACGGGTGAAACAGATTTTTCAGGAATTACAAATCCCTCTCAACAATCTCAGAATAGTGAAAGGTTGGTTTCAGGAGACTTTCCCTACTGTTTATGTTGGGCAGATCACACTTCTCCACATCGATGCAGATTGGTATGAGTCCGTCGAACTGTGCCTTCACAAATTCTATGACAGCGTTGTCGTCGGAGGCTCTATCGTATTGGACGACTACGGTTGCTGGGAGGGATGCAGACGGGCAACCGATGAGTTTCTTAAAGATCGCAGACTAACAGGAGAGTTTCGACAGGTCGATTCCAGCGTCGCTTACTATTTTCGAAAATCCTGATTTTTCCTTCTTATCATCTGTCGGTACATGCTTTCAATGGTGTTGACGTAGCGGGTAATCGTGAAACGGGCAAGTACATGCTCTCTTGAATACTTGCCAAATTGCTGTCTCAACTTAGGGTCTTTTGCCAGTATGAGAATCTTATCTGCAGCAGCTTTCGGCTGTCCGGGGGGGACGAGGAAGCCGGTTTGTCCGTCTTTCACGATCAGACTTTGGCTGCCGGCGTTGGTGGCGACGACCGGGATGCCGGAGGCTTGGGCTTCAGCGAGGGCCAGGCCGAAAGTTTCTAACAGAGAAGTCGAGATGAGGATGTCGGTTGCGGCGTAGATTCGTTCCATGTCGTTGACAAATCCGGTCAGGATGACATTTCTTCGGAGTTTGGCATGATTTTTGAGATACCCTTTGATTTTTCTTTCCGGCGAGTTTGTGTTTATTCTGTCTGAAAAATTTCCCAGGGAGGAACCGACGATGAGGATTTTAGTTTTCGGAAGCTGCCTGTTTATCAGGTTGGCAGCCCTCAGGAATGAGAGATGATTATTTTTTGGATCAAAACGTCCAACATTGGTTATTACTACATCAGAATGTTTCATACCAAGTCGTTTTTTTGCCGCTTCTTTCGGTCGGGGTTTGAATTTTTCGGTATCAATGCCGAAGGGGAGGAAGCGGATTTTGTGACTTGGGATGATGTTTCTGCGCAGGAGTTTTTTTGCAAGGTATTTCGTGTTGGGAAGTAGCAGGTTAACGCAGAAATTAGTGAGAGCATCCTGGTAGAAATAGAGTGTATCCCAAGGGCCGTGCGCAGTGGCAACTATCGGAATCTTCAGAAGCCTTCCCGCAATCCCAGCGTAGACGGCGAGGTTGAGGTGGTTTAGATGAATAAGATCCGGTTTGATCTTTTTGACAAGCTTCATGAAGCGGAAGATGCCAAAGGGGGACATCCCAGGTATAAAGAGAGTTCTTATGAGATAGCCGGGGAGGGAAAGGACACTTGCCGGTACTTTGCGGCTTTCGAGCTCTTTTGTGAGCGTTCCTTGCTTCGGGACGACAACGTGGGGGGAGAAACGATTCCGGTCGAGTTTCTCAAGAAGTGAGAGGAGGATGGTTTCTCCGCCTCCGATTTCTGCGTGCTGGGTTAAATAGAGTATTTTCAGTTTCATTTTCTATTTTCGAAAATCCTGATTTTTCCTTCTTATCATCTGTCGGTAAATGCTTTCAATGGTGTTGACGTAGCGGGTAATCGTGAAGTGGGCAAGTAGATGCTCCCTTGAATACTTGCCAAAGCGATGTCTTCGCTCAGAGTTTCTGAGAAGTTTGAGGAGGTGTTCGGTAAGCAAATCGCTTCTTCCAAGAGGAGCAAGATAGCCGTTTTTCCCCTGCAGGACAATTCTTTTGCTGCTGGTATTTTCGAAGGCTAGCAGAGGCAAACCGCAAGCTGCTCCTTCTAAAAAGCTCACCGGAAGGGTTTCTGAGAGGGAACTCGAGAGGAGCACATCGGTCGCTTGGAAAACAGGCCGCATGTCTTTCTGAAAACCGGTAAATCGTATATTTTTCTTGATGGTTGTCCGCTTCTCAAGATACTCATCAAGGGATTTTTTCACCGCAATTGCAGTTTGACTTCCTTTTTCCAAGTTTTTTTTGAAGTCTCCGGCGATGAGGAACTTTACTTCCGGAAATTGAGCGATGATTGAGTCTGCTATTTTCAGGAACGTGAGATGGTTTTTGGTGAAGTCAAACCTGCAGGCCATGGTGACGATTACGTCATCTGGTTTGAAATTCCAATATCTCTTGGCGGCTAACTTGTCAGCCGGTGAAGCAGGTTTAAAGCGGTTGGCGTCAACTCCCAGATAAACAACTCTTGTTTTTTCTTTTTTGATGATACCGCGTTTGGTGAGGTGCCGTTGAACCTCGGGTGTAATCGGAAGAAGGAGATCGCAAAACAGCCGGTTCGCAAGATCCTGATGGGAGTAAATGCTGTCCCAAGTTCCGTGCGATGTTGCCAGTACCGGCACATTCAAGAGTTTGCCGGCAATCCCTGCGTAGACCGCGAGGGTCGGGTGGTTGATGTGGATGAGGCTGGGTTTCAGTTTTTGGATAAGTCTCACCAGGCGCAAAATTCCTGGAACGGATATTCCCGGCATAAAAAGAGTCCGGATCGAATAGCCCGGGAGATTGATGACAGATGTTTTTATTTTCATCTCTTTCAGACGGGCGTATACCTGGCCTTTACTGGTGACGACAACATTAGGTTCAAATCGTTTTCTGTCCAACGATTCCAGAAGGTAGAGCAGGGCTGTTTCCCCCCCGCCGACATGAGGGAAAGGGGTGAGGTAGAGAATTTTACGTTTTTCCATACCTGTCTTTAAACTTGCGTATACCCGAGAGTGCGGGTTCAATGAGGTAGTAGATTCTATTTAGACGGGAATTCAGATATAAAAATAGCCACCAAAAGCGGCCGAAATATTTCAGGTAGAACTTCAGCATGTCCTGTTCATAGAACCGATAGGTTCTATGGGGTTTAAAGTGTGCGAGGGATTGGGCGCGAGTGTGCGTGATTGAGGCGTTTGCCAAATGATAACAGGAGTAGCCGAGTTTTCGGATTCGCAGACAGAGATCGTTCTCAGTGAAAAAAAGCAGGAATCGTTCATCGTAGTATCCGATCCGCCTCAAAAGATTTGTCGGTGCGAATAGACACGCGTCAGAAACGGCTTGAACATAACGTGAGGATGTTCTATCCCAATTGCTGTAATGTATTCTCTCAAGCACCTGTGGTTTTTTCCAAGCTCTCCAGATGAGATTTGTGAGTAGGTTCGAATCAAGAAATTCAATGAGCGGGGTGGTGAAGCGCTGACAAGTTTGCTCGATCTTCCCATTCGGATACAGATGTTTAACACCAAGAGCCCCAACCTTCGGGTGTTGATTTAAAAATTCAACCACGGTTTTCAGTGTTCCATGCAGAATCCGCGTATCGGAGTTTAATATCAGGAAGTATCTACCTCGGGCTCCGTGCATGGCCTGATTCTGCGCCTTGGTTAAAAAAAGATTCTTGCGATTTTTTATGAGGCGGATTCGGGGAAATTCTCCGGCAACCATCTCAGCACTTCCGTCTGACGAGCCATTGTCAATAACAACTCCCTCAAACGTTATTCCCTTACTGTTTTTGTAAATTGATGCGAGGCAATCCCGAAGGAGATCTTTGGTATTGAAACTGACAATGGAAATGGTGAGATCTGGTTGAGTCATGAACTGTTACAGATTATTCGGGCAATAAGTGTACAAGATAGACGAAACTAGCATTCTCACCTCTGGGTTGTACGCCAATACAAACCTTCAAGGCTGCGAGCGATCTTCAGCCTAACATTAAACAGATTATCCTTCATCTTGAGAAAGACAGGATGAGGAGTCTTCATCTTTCCAACTTTGTGCATCAGGTTGTGCGTCTTCCGATCGAGAGTTTCAAGAAATCCCGCAGGTTCTGCGTCGAGTATTGTAAACTCGATTTTCTTTGACCACTCAAAGGTAAGTTGGCATTCTTCAGAAAAATAGCGCATCACGAGACTGAAAATATGAGCTTCTGATGTGGTCGGCCATTTCTTCATACTTTTTGTCGTTTTTTTTATCAGGGTGAGTTTCTTTCCATCAGCGCGACAGTACCATTTATGAGGTTTATTTTCATAAAACCTCTCCAGAAGCGGGCTCGGAAACGCAAGATACCCCTTACTACTGACCCGCTGCAGTTCTGCGAGAAATTGCTGAGGATGATCTACATGTTCGAGTATATGAGAGGCTATAACATAATCAAACGCTTTTGTTTTAAATGGGAACCTCTCACCGTCAGCAATGACCATCGGGCGATCTATGATGAGCCTAGAGTTGGGCCGTCTGTGCGACGTTCTTCCAAGATAGCGATCACAGAGGATATCCGAGCGGGGATAGGGCATATCTCCGCTCCCGACTTCTAATACCAGGTCATTATTTCCGATGCGCATGGGCATTTGGTTTTGCTTTAAAAACGAATTGATATGCGAAAAGAGCCGGGAACATCCTGAATAGGGGAGATAGGAGCTTGGGTCCGAAAAATTCAAAATCCTCGTGAACGCTGTTCAGTTGACAGCTTCTCAGGAATGCTCGGGCGCTCTCCAAGGTATAGAAATGAAGGTGAGTTTTATCAAAGAGACCCGCATCTTGATAGGTAAAATTGCCGCGAAGTATTGCAAGACGAGCCGTCCAATGGACTATATTCGGTAAGGTGATGATGAACGATCCGCCCCGTTTCAGCTGTTTGGAGAGTGTACGGACGTTCGCTTCAGGATGCACGAGATGCTCCAGTACGGCCGATGCGAAGATCAGATCATATGGGCCGTTTTGGGCAATTTGCCTCAGGGTACTTGAGTTTTCAATATCACCGATGATCACGTTTGTGAGCAATTTTTTTGAAATCGCTGCTAATTTTTTATTTTTTTCCACTCCTATCACTGTGCAGCCCAATTCTTTACACATCACATTACCTAAATAGCCTGAGCTGCATCCAAGATCAAGCACCCGGCTGTTTTCGGGAATCAGGCTCAGCGAGAGCGTGTCGATATTCGGCTCGGTAAGAGTCAGGGGATTGTAGTTTTCCGGTCTCATTTGTCAAACCCTTGCTACGAACCAGTCAAGTTCCTGGGTTCGATGGTACTCAATAATTTGTGCCCCTTGATCGGTGAGCAATTTTTTATAGGGGTACGCGTAACTGAAGTAATTCATTTTTTGAAACGACCTGTTTTTTAACGGCATCGAGTTATCGTTTTGTTCGATCAGAATAATATATTTCCTTGCAACACGCACCATCTCCGCAACGGCTTTCTTAATATCATCTGGCTTAATATGCATCAGAACTCCGTGAGACAATACTGTGTCGAACGACGACTCTTTAAAAGGCAGGTTGGTTACATCGGTTTTTTTGGTGGTTATTTTGAGTCTGCTCTGATCCAAACCCTTAAGAAACCTGCCGGCACTCGTAAGCATTGAGTCGCTAAAATCAGCTCCGACTATTTCAAGTCTCTGATCAGAGCCGGTGTCTTTGTTCAGAGGATAATTTTCCGCGATGAACCTGATGTTTCTTCCGAATCCGCATCCGACCTCAAGAATCGTTTTCGGATTTTGCTCCTTAAGTTTCTTTATGATCCAGTGATGTTCTTTGTATATTTTCCGCTGCATTGGTTCATCAACAAAGGTTTCCCCCCAGCGTTGCCAAAACTCCCTCGGGTTATACGGGCCTTTGAGGATCCAATATAGTCTAGTTTTGAGATTCTTCAGCAGGTTTTTGAGCAAAAACATAGAGTACATCCCCGAGCTTGAGTCTGCCACCGATTTTATGATATTCAAGGAACTCTCTAAACAGTCGCATTTGGGCAGCATACACCCGATTTCGGATATACAGCCATTTTCTCTCTTTCCGGGAGAGTTCTAAGAGAAACGTCGCGAACCGGCTTTGGTTCCTGTTCACTGATATCCTATGTTGTGATTGCTGGGGAAGCATGGGCCTCGAATGATTGTAACTGGTCATCTCCAGAATCTTAAAGTCTTTCAGCAGGCTCGAAATGACTTTTGGGCTGAAGTAATAGAGATGTTCGAAGAGAAACCCCGGGTGAGGCAGACTGAAGAGTTTTGCCAGAAAGTAGTTGAGGGACCGGAGGTTTGGGACGCTCACCACCAATAAACCTCCGGGTTTAAGTTTTTTTAAGGCTGTCGTGACGTACTCTTGTGGGTCTGACGTGTGTTCCAACACCGAGTGCATGGTTATGACATCAAGAAAGTTATCCGGTAGCGGGATTTGGGAAATCTTTTCGGTAAAGAGCATTTGGCCAAGAAGTTGTTGCGCGATCGCGGCTGCCTTCTTTGAGTATTCATGACCGTATATTTGCCAACCGTGTTTTTTAGCGACAGAAAGGAAATGACCCGGCCCTGCACCAATATCAAGAAGCTTCCCGGCTCTGGTAAACCGTGAAACATCTTTGAGTCTGCCTTTTTCCTGTTCGTGATTGAGTACCGCGTAGACGCTCTGTTCATATGAGACAGATTTACCAACGAACAGTCCCTCGTAGAATCCTTCGTAGAATCTTTTCAGCGCTGTACGGCTCATTCGTGGATTTATGAAAGCAAGTCCGCAACTCCGGCAGCGAAAAACTTGAAATGTATGATTTGAGTTCAGTATTGGCCGTTTTCCCAGCTTCGTAAGACTACGGTTAATGTCGACGAGATCTCGACTCCTGAACTCTCCGATAACATTTCCATTGCGGTTACCGCAGAGATTACAGATTACGTATTCAAGTTCTGTCCTTTTTTGGTGCCTCATGTGGCCAGCATCTTCAGCATCTTACTAAAGCGGTGCGTGTATGTATGCTCCTTGAGCGTACGTTGATACCCGGCTACGGCGATGTTCCTACGCTGCGAGGCGTGGGAAAGATAGTACGTGATCTTGTGTTTGAGATCGGTAGCGGATGTGAACGTGATGAGTTCCTTACCGATGCGGTACCACTTTGGATTGACTCGGTCGACCAGTTCAAACCCGCTACAGCCGGGTATTTCGAAAGTTCGTAGGTTTCCACCCGCTTGCATGGTATGACCATGAAAATTTAGATTTATTTTCGTGGCGCAGAAAATCTTCTGCATTTTCTCTGCGAATGCCTGCCCCTGATAGAAACGGCTGAGCTTTGGGTTCCTGAGTATTTCCTGCTCATTCGGACTCCAGATCTTCAGATCAAATTGCGTGAGACTTTCCAATAAGCGCAGACGTTCACTATAGAGGGAGTTAGGAGAGAGTGAACCGACAAAACTGATATCGCAACCGAGATCCAGCTTCTCACTTGTTGTGAGAATTCTTGGTTTGCAGAACGCTGGGTCTATCGCAGAAACAGGTAAAGCATGAGCCTTCTTGGCGCCGAGCATCTTCCAGTCAACAGCGTGGTATTCGTCGTTCGTAAAGACGAAGTCAAACCAGGGGGTCAGTGATTTCTCAGTTCGAGTGGCACATATTACAGGCGATAGGCCGTTTAGGAGTACGAGTTTACTCTTGTATTCTTTTTTAATTCTTACTAGCGTATCAGGAAAGATGAGGTCGGTATTTCCGGAAAGGATGACAACCTCCGGAACAAATTCTTGGGCAAGTTTCAGGAGATTCTTCTGCGTCTGCCAGACAGGCAGGAAGGAGATTATAGGGGGTGTCCTCAACCCCATCTTCTCACTGACACTTCTCAGAAGCAGAGAGTAATAATCAAGTTCTGGATTGAAGCCGGAATAGACAAAGAGACGCACATCGTGCCCCAGTATTCTGAGTCCTTCGTACCAAAAATTCTGCGCTTGGTAATATGGCAGTCCGGTTTCGGGTAAAAGATTTTCTTTTACGATCTTCTCTCCCTTCCGTCTGTGTAGTGGGGATAAGATGAGGACTTTCATACTGTTATGTACTGCTCAGAGCTTCGATCAGCTTTCTTCGTTTTATGATACGATGACATCATGCGCATTCAACGTTTCTTGAGAACTTTGTTCTCTCTTGTGCTGCATTTTCTTGCTCTCACTGCGCTTTTCTTTTCATTTCGACCGATTGCTCTGTGGTATCTTGGTAAAGTCCCTGCTTTGGGTGTTGACTTGTACAACAGTGCGACCGCCGTCGCGTATCATTTGAAATCATCAGCCCTGCCCTTCAATGGCTTCAAGGATATGTGGTTCGGAGGATATCCATTGATGCTGGACCTTCCACGGCTGTCATTCTATTTGATGACGCCGTTTGCTGCGGTCTATGGTCCTCCGGTCGGCGTTCAGCTGTTTGCAATGCTTTCGCTTTTCTTACTTGTTGTCTTTTCGTATCTTTTATTTTATCAGCTTTCGAAGAGTTGGGGCCTGTCTCTTCTCTTGTCTCTTTTTGTTCTCCTCTCTTCTAATATTTATGGTGCACTGACTTGGGCGGGCTCAATTCCCTATTTTGTCGCCCAGGCATTCTTCCCCTTGGGATTGCTTTGGGGAGCTAAATATTTCGAGAAACCAGATCTACGCTATTTCGGTCTCATGATTGTCACCAGCGGAATCGGAATGCTGATTCACCCTCTTGCGGTGATAACGTTTCTCGTGCCTTCGCTCATTGTGATTATCGCGGCCACCGGGTTCTTCGTCACGAAATCGTGGTCAGGGATGCTCAAGCGTATCTTCTTCTATTTCTTCGGAGTTCTGTTGGCTTCGTTTATCTTTACCTATGACTTCTTTGTTACCCTTTTTATAGGAAAAAAAATACCGCCGGTTTTTACTCATTCGTCGACACCTGCGGCAGCATTAACTCCGGAAGCCTTAGCTATCGCTGATTTCTATAAAGGACAGATTCGCTTGCTGTTTACACAAACAAATACGTGGTTGTTTGTACTTCTGGCGATCGGTGTTGCTTTTTTTGTACTTGCAGTCGTATTCTCGAAGTCTCGGAAACGAGCACTTGTTGCAGTCCCGTTCCTCATGATTGCAGGCTATACGGCAGTACACCCGGCTCTCAATTTAGCAGACATCGTCTTTTTCTTCCGGCATGATCCATATCGTGCCTTTTGGCAGTTCCCAATTGCAATCGGAGCTCTGGCTGCGGCTTTCTGGGGTGCTTTTTTCTCACTCATTCGAGAGAAGTTGTCAGGAAAACTTGTCATGGCCAATATGATTGCTGTCATTTTTTTTACCTCCGGTTGTATTGCTTTTGCCTATTACGCGTATACAAGTCAGGTTGAAGGCCTCATTTCGTATGTGGATTCTCGATCTGAGCTTTCCTCCGCATTCCCTGAGATTCTCAGTATTCAATTCGGCAAAGACGACTTAGAAAGACTCAAAGGACAGCTCGTTCCGTCATTCATCGATCCAAGTGACAAAAACAAACGGCTCTATGAGGCTGATGCCGCGGTTAACATTTGGTGGAATGCTTTGTTTGATATGCCTCAGGCGCGGGGATACGCTGATCCACCAATCGGAACGGATCGACGCTGGGGATTATTCTGGCTGGATATCGCAATTGCCAATGATACGATAGTTCGTGATTTCGGGGCTACCCCGGAGCAGGCGCTGGCCAATACGCTCTTTCTCATTGACTGGAACGGAATTCACTATTTTGAAGGAGGTCGGGCCGGAAGCAAAGGGCCCAGCGTTCCACCTTCATCGTATTTACTGGAGAATCATATCTTTGACGAGGAGGAGGAAGTCATTACTTACGGAGCAATGCTCAAATTCCAGACAGAATCAGGCAAGCCTGAGCTTCATATGGAAGTGCCGCAGAGCTTGAAATATTTCAAGGTAGCGGATCGGTACACAACACCCATACTGTATCCGACTGATGCTTCACCCGTCATTTTCTTCGGTGACAGCGCTTCTTATGAGGATTTGCTACGAATTTTGGCTACCCGCAATTTGAATTCTCGCAGGATTATCCCGGTGTACGGGGGAGAGTACATTGATGAGATAAAAGCAGATGAGCTTTCAGCGTTCGATGCCGCTCTCCTTTCCGGTTATCGCTATCGCAACCAAGGGGTCGCCTTCGGTCTTCTTGAAAACTACGTCGAGCGGGGAGGGAATGTGTTCATCGACTCCGGGGGAGAGGTTGGAGAAGCGGAGAGCGCACAGTTGCCGGAATTATTTCCCATCACTACCAGTCAGCGCCAACAATTGGGTAAGACATGGGAGTTGACTGTCGGAGGGCACGAGTTGCTGAACGATATTGACTTTTCCCAGTTCGGCCCGCCCATTTATGGAGCTGATGAATGGAAGCTCACGACACCGATTTCGGCCTCGGATCTGCGTGAAGGGTCGACCGTCCTTCTGAGTCATAAGGGTTTTCCCTTGTTCGTAGCGAGAAGATTTGGTGAAGGACAGGTGGTTTGGTCCGGGATGAGCCTCCTTTACCATTTCGATCAATATAAAATTCAGGATGAGGCAAACCTATTCATCCAGATCCTTCAACAATTTACCACTCTTGAAGAGACAGAAGTTCTGAATGCCATTGTTGAGTGGAAACGCCCTGAACAGGTGATCCTGTCGACCGATCAACAGCCGAGAGGGATTCTGTTTAAGGAGCAGGGTTACTCTGGTTGGAAAGCCCGCCTTCACTCACCAAACGGGAGGCGGTTGCCGATCTACCTCGCCGGGCCTACCTATCCTGGATTCATGTATGTACCCTTGGCTGAGGTAGACGACGCACCGATAACTTTGGAGTTTTCCTACCACGGCAGGACGTTGTATTGGATCGTGACATTCGTTAATATCCTTGTTCTTCTTGTGCTTCTTGACTTCATTGTTCTCGGGGGAAGATTGTTCGGCAGAACAATTCGAATGAGTTCCCAGAGAGTCACGAAGAAGGTCGCTTCCTGGTGGGAAAGGGAAGAGGAGTAGGGAGATGAGATTTGTATGCGAGGCAAGGTGCTTGGTTCTTTTGATCGCGGAATAGAGAAGCGGAAGTCTTGGCCTTGGTTTCTCGTTATCATGATCATGCTTCTTGGTTGGCGTCTCTGGCTTTTTTCCGTCCAGTACATTGCTTTTCGTGGGTTGAGGGGGACCACACCGTTATCCTCTATCTTCTTTTCCTTCTGGGGAATGTGGGACGGATACTGGCATACCCAGATTGCCCGTTTCGGGTACTATGTTCCCGGTCTGACTTTGCGCTTTCCGCTGTATCCGCTGCTCATACGGTTGCTGGCCCCATTATTGGGAGGGAGTCAGCTCTTGGCGGCGCTCACGATCTCCTTTATTGCGCTTTTTGTTGCACTGGTCTTACTGCGACAACTCATTCGATTTGAATTCAGAAGTTACGGACCGGCATTGAAGACGATCGCTCTGCTTCTTGTCTTTCCGACGGCTTTTTTCTTCGCAGCCGCGTATCAGGAGAGCTTGTTCCTTCTTTTGACCGTTGCCAGTTTCTTGAGTTTCCGGCGCGATAAGTTTCTTCATGCCGGAATTTTCGGCGGGCTGGCGGCGTTGACCCGACCGCAGGGATTGCTCCTTTTCCCCAGTTTCATGGTTGCACGACTCGTCAAGAGACGGAAGTGGGAAAAGAGGGATGTTTGGTTAGTCCTTATCCCGCTGGCACTTGTCCCTTGGTGTTTTTATCTCTACTCAAAGTTCGGAGATCCTTTCCTGTTTGTTCATGACTTGTCCGGTTGGGGAGAGGGCCCGTGGCAACGGGCAAGATCCTTAAGCTTACCTACTACGGTATTGTTTTCCTACATAAAGGAATTTTTCCTGGTAGGCGGGCAGATCCTGGCTTCAGGATTTGAGTTGACACCGCTTTTTTTGGTTCGTGTGAAGGAAGTGTTAGATTTCCTGTTTTTCGGTTTGTTCCTGGCACTTGGGTATTGGGTGGCGCGTGATCTACACCTGTCCTACAGCATCTACTACTTCTTGTCGCTCATCATGATGTTGGCGGTCGGGACACTTAAGGGAGCACCGCGCTTGGTGCTCATACTTTTCCCCGGTTTTATGATATTGTCTAAAATCCTTCGAAATCCTAAGGCATTTGCTTTCTTCGCGTTGCTCTCGAGTTTCGGATTGATCGGTTTCTTAATCGTCTTCAGTTTTGGTTTTTGGGTCGCGTAGAGTGCTGGGCGTGTGAGTACCCCAAAGGGAATCTTTTTAAACGAGAGGCGATCGCACTTCAAACAAAAAGATTCAGGAGTTTGCGCAACATCGTTCTCATTGAATTGCCGACGCGCTCAGTGACTGCGAGGGACTTTTTAGGTATCCCGACCCCGAAGAGAGTAACGAAAGAAATCAAAGCTATAAATATGGCTTCCCGCACCAATCCTTTCTGAACAAGCTTCAATCTGATTCTTCTCAATTCTTGCCTCATTTTTGCGGGTGAACTTTCCGCGAGTTCTTTGCAGCGGCCGACCAGGACGAAGAGGCTTAAGGCAAGCGTATAAAAGCTCAAGTAGAGGAGGACCTTCCGCTGCAGGCGGGCGTCGTGTTTCGGATGGGACCTATACACAGCGCGGCAGTAGGGGAGCATCATCCGGATAGATTGCAGACGGCCGATGAGATTGCTCGTGTTTCCCGATTCGGCCCCCGCATAGAGCCGGGTGCGGACTTTGGCCTTCGGCGCGTAGGCAAGGGCGCTCCCGAACGCGAGGGCAAAAAGGAGGACGGTGTCGGTCCCCAAACCGCTGGGGAAGCGGGGGTAACCGCCGATCTCCTTAAACTTTTCCGGCTGGAAGATCATTGCCGAGGTGCGGATTTCCCGTTGGTTGAGGCAGCGGCGGATGAGGTACTCCTCTGAGGTTTCAAGTTTAGGATACGGTCCGTCCTCACCGATCGGGCGTTTGTTTCCGTCGATGAAGAGCTGTCGGGCGTGGAGGACATTCGATCCCGGGAATTTTTTTATCACTCGGACGGCTTCCTCGACGAAGTTTTTGTCCAAGATGTCGTCGTTGTCGAGGATGACGCACCAGCTGACAGCGGAGGAGAGGGAGCGGACGCATTTGTCATAATTTGCCGTCGTACCGAGATTTTTTCTGTTGACGATGACGCGAAGATGCGCAGCGGTCAGGCTTTTGAGGTAGGCAATGAGATCGGGATTTTTCGAGCGGTCGTCGACGACCAGGATTTCGAGGTTGGTGTAGGTCTGGTTGAGGGCGCTTCCCAGCGATTCTTTGAGATATTCAAGAC
The DNA here is from genome assembly GCA_001816915.1 of Candidatus Chisholmbacteria bacterium RIFCSPLOWO2_01_FULL_49_14. Taxonomy (GTDB): domain Bacteria; phylum Patescibacteriota; class Microgenomatia; order UBA1400; family Chisholmbacteraceae; genus 2-01-FULL-49-14. Next base: position 59,851 of record MHCL01000010.1, on the reverse strand, counting down.
GCTCGAAGCTGGGGATGACGATCCCGAACTGCAGCGAAGATTTCATGACATTTGGGTATTCCTCAACCCCGAAAACTTCCTGATCGTTTCCCGGATCCCCCGCTTGAGGTTCCCGGTGTAGGTGAAGCCTTTTTTCTCCGATTTTTCCCTGGACACATCGTAGGAGAGTTGGTTCATGATCGGGGACTGCGTCAGACGGATTCTGACGTTGGATTTATAGAGCCGGATGGTATCGATGATCTCGGAGACGGTGCTGTTCACTGTGACGATGTTGTAGATTTCCCTGTCAAACAGGTTGTTGCCGAGCACATGGTTGATGGCGGCGATTGCGTCCGTAAGCGCGCAGTAGGGACGTTTCTGATGGAGAGCGGTTTTCCAGACTGTCAATTCTTGGCCGAGGCAGACTTGCCAGATAAATTTGTTGACCGCGGTGTGGAAGCGCATACCGATGGAGTAACCGAAAATCGTGCCGATGCGGAACGTTACGAAGGCAAGACCTTTCGACTTTCCAAGTCTATCGAGCAGTCGTTCTCCGTAGAGTTTACTTTCGGCATAGGGACTCTGCGGTTTGAGGTCGTTTTGAGGACAATTTTCGTCGACCAGACCGCTCTGCACACCATAAACGCTGGTGGTTGAGGGGAAGAGGAGAGGGACCCGATAGCGGGCGGCCAGGAGAGCAAGCTTGCGGACTCCCTGTTTGTTGACCCGATTCACCAGTGTGCGGTTGCGGACACTATTTTGCGCATCGGTGATGGCCGCGAGGTGCACGATGGCGTCCGAGTTTTTGATGATTCCTTCCATCTCAGCGGAAAGGATATCCGTTTCATGGAAGATGAATTTCGGGTGGGCAGGCAGGTTGAAGAGAGAAGCGTAGCGTTGGGTGAAGAGATTGTCGACGAGATGGACGCGGGTGACCTTGGGGTCAAGGTTGCGGATGAGCGCAGAACCGATGTGTCCCAAAGCTCCGGTGATGGTGATGGTCATCGTTGTTTATGGCTCACGAGTTACTCATTGTTATTGTATTGAGATCGCGCAACGGAAATTTTCTCGGCTGTTAAAGATGACTGTCGTTCGCGCAACGGAAATTTTCTCGGTCGCAGAAAGTCTGAACCGAGGAGGTCGCGTAACGGAATTTTGTTTGACTGCAACGGTTCGATTTGACAATTTCATCATACAAGGAGCGCTAGCTAGGCAAGCTGCCTAGCCTAGCAGTCTGCACAAAATTGTCACGCGCCCTCCTCTAAAGAGGATGAGCCTGGCCTCTGCGACGCTCGAAAATTTGTTTCGCGCACGACTATATCTCTTGTTCCGCGCTCTCAATAATCGTCTTGGTCTTTTCGAGTCCTCGGCGTAATGTGTACTTGGGTTTAAATCCGGTCAATTGAGAAAGCTTGGTTGAGACGATGGACATGCTGTCGGTTTCCACCCGTTGCCTCAGTTTTGGCCATGGTACGGTACGGATTTTTCCCTTCCGGAAGACCCTGACGATATGGTTGGCGA
>MHCL01000010.1:41353-58342 GCA_001816915.1 Candidatus Chisholmbacteria bacterium RIFCSPLOWO2_01_FULL_49_14 | reverse complement strand
CGCCGATCAGCCGCTTGCGATGTACACAGTCATACAGAAGATCGACGGCATCTTCAATATACATGACTGTGCGTTTCTGTCTGCCGGACCCGTAGATTGAGATCACCTTGCCCTGGGCGGCTTGGGCGATAAAGTAGTTGATAAAGCCGAATTCAGGGTACCCTTTTCCGTAGGGACCGAAGAGATTGGCGAAGCGAATGACGACGGTTTTAATGTCGTGGACGCGATTGTAAATGCGGTAATATTTTTCGGCGACGGATTTATCCGCGGAATAGATATCCAAGGGCGCTTCGGCGTGATTTTCATCAACCGGATGGGAAGCTCTACCGATCACGGTTGAGGATGACGGGTAGATAATGAGGGCCCGTTTGTTTTTACGGCGTACCGCTTCAAGGAGGGTGAGATTGCCGATGCAGTTAACAGAAACATCGAAGAAGGGATCGAGAACGGAGAGCGTGTGGGAGGATTGGGCGGCGCAATTGAAGATCGCGTCTTTCCCGCGGACCAGCCGTTCCATCGCCTCGCGGTTTCGGATGTCGGCTTTGACAAAGCGGATCTTTCCCCAAACTTCTTTGAGGTTCTCGGTTGTGCTTTTCAGGAGCGGTTCGAGCGAGTCGACAACCGTGACCCGGTTTTCGGGATGCTTGAGGCAGCGGCGGACCAGGTTGGCGCCGACGAATCCCGCTCCGCCGAGAATGAGGATATTCATCGTTTAAAGTTCTTCGAATAGTATGCGATTGTGCTTTGGATTCCGTCACGAAGGCTGGTGCGAGACCGCCAACCGGTCGCCTTGGAAAAGGCTTTGGAATCGGCGACGAAGGAGCGGGATTCGATAGACAGGGAATGTTTGGGCGGTTGAACGTGTTTGACGGCGATTTTTTTCCCGGTTGAAGCTTCGACCTCCTCAGCGATCAATCCGGCCATCTGGCTGATGGTGAAACCCTTTCCGCTGCCGAGCACATAGACATGACCGGACAGCGGACCGATCTTTTGACCGGCGCGGACAAACGCATCCGCCACATCATCAATATAATTGTAGTCCCGTACTTCGTTCCCTTTTCCGAACACGGTCAACGGTTTGCCTAGCAAAGCCGCTCTCACCATTCGGTTGACAACGCCCCGATCGCGGCGGGCCAGCGGGCCGGGGCCGTAGACGTTTCCCAAGCGGAGCGTGACGGAACGGCCTCCCATTTCCAGCCCGTAATAGCGGAGATATTTTTCGGCTGCGAGCTTATCGATGTCGTAGACGGTACGCGGGAGTTCAGGAAAGGATTCGTCAACGGGATAGTCAGCGGTCAACCCGACTTCGGTCACCGTGCCGGCAAAAATGACGTCCGGCCGACGGCCGGTCCTGCGGCACTCGTCGATAAAATGAACGACCGGCAGAAGATTTACGGAGACATCCTCGAGCGGATGGTTGTTGGCGTAGACCGCGCTGGTTTGGGCGGCCAGGAGAACCAGGGTATCGGCGTGTTTGACCGCCAACTTCCAGGTTTTTTTATCCCTCACATCATGGCTGCGGTCCCAGGCGATTACACGGCTTGCCAGAGGGACTAACCGGGGGAGGAGGGAGGAGCCGATGAACCCCGCGCTTCCCGTGACGAGAACCGTACGGTTAAGAAATGCTCCTTTACTTGCGGCTTTTCGTTTTGGTTTTCCAGTCATAACCTATTTGAGGATCGTCGGGCGGGAGGCGCAGTTCGTCGCTTGGATCATACTCGCGGTTCATGAGGTAGATGATGTGCAGCGGGCCGTGAAGGACCAGATACCCGTGGGCAACTCCGGGCGGGATTTTCACCAGAAAGCGTTTGTATGACTCTCCCAATAAAAGCTCAGCCAATTCCTTGTAGGTCTTGGAAGTTTTGCGCAAATCGAAGAGTGCCAACTTGATATCGCCCGAGACGACATACAAGAGATCGGTCTGTTTGCGGTGCAGATGCCAGGCTTTTAAGACGCCTGTGTTGCCCAAAGAATGACTCGCTTGGGCGAAACCGGCGAATAATGAATCGGATTTACGGATGAGTTCGACGAAGAACCCCCGTTTATCCGTGTGCACAGAGAGCTTCTTAATCTCCACACCCTCAATCATAGGCTGCGTTTACTCGATTTTAGTTCCGCCTTCGCGGAAAACCGAGGCCTTTTAGGCCGCGGATGGATAGCGACTTTCAAAGTCCGGTGATTTCCGCTTCGGCGGATTTCAGCTCTCATTGTGGTAGGCTTGGTATTGTTGATATTCAAGATTCCACGGCCTTTTAGGCCGTGGAGCTTCAACTTGGGAAAGTAGGTCATGAACTTTCCGCCCTGCTTGCGATACCGGGATTCCTTGGCAAAAATTTCCCGCTTGTGATTCCAGGCAAAGAGGAGCGTGTAGGGAGGGTTGTCCGCGAGAAACGCCTTGCGGTCTTTCACCGGAATATGCATGCCGGGGGTGAATTTGCCTATCTTGGTCGGGGAATTATCGGTGATGTATTCGACGTGCTCGGGTCCGATTCCGGAGTAATTCAAGAGCGTGGTGCTTTTTGAGGTCGCGCCGTACCCGACAACCTGAAGGCGGCGTTTCTTCAGATTCTTCAAGGTCCGCTTCAGCGAAACCGCTGTCGTTCGGATAGCCTTCGTGAAACCCCTGAATCCGGTTCGGGATGACAAGTGCTTGCGCTTTTCTTTTGCCAACCAGTGCGACACGGCGCGGTTTCTTGGCGCTGGCTGCCATTCCAACAAGTAGCGCATTGAACCTCCATGGACGTCTTGGTGCTCCATGTTCACGAGTTCAAAGTTGTGGCGGCGGGCAAGGTTTGCGACCGAGTGTCCGGAAAAATAATAGATATGTTCGTCGTAGATCTGATCAAAGGAACCCAGGGAAACGATATCCAGAAGATAGGGGTCTTCGAAGAAAAATACCCCGTTATCGTTGAGAAGCAGCTTTACTCCTTCCAGCGCGGCATTGAGATTTTCGACGCTTAACAGCGTATTTGAGGCGCAGATAACGTCCGATTTACCGTAGCGACGGACGATTTTTGCCGCTGTCTGCGGATCGAAAAACGATTTGAGAACGGTAACGCCGTTTTTTTGAGCTTGACGGGCGACATTAGCCGCCGGTTCGATCCCGAGATGGCGTATGCCTTTGCCGGCAAGATGTTTAAGCATAATGCCGTCATTACAGCCGAGTTCGACGACGAAGGGGTCTTTCTTGCCCTTCACCAGCTTCAGGATATCTTCCGCTTGGGTTTTGAAATGCGCCTGCATCGCTGCAGATGTCGAGGAGATGAATGCGTAGCTTCGGCCGAACATCAGTTTCGGGGCCGGTACTGATCGAAGCTGGACCATGCAGCAACGGGGACAAAGTACCAGAGAAAGAGGATAGAAATACTCCGGGTCGGACGGACCTTCAAGAAAACCGTTGGCAATCGGCATCCTGCCGAAGGAAAAGATGTTTTGGGTTTCCGAATCACAGATTCTGCAGTGATGCATATTTTTCTCAATACACGATTTTCGCGTTATTTTTTAGATTGCGTAACGGAAATTTTCTCGGTCGCAGACTAGATTAAGGGAAAAGGTCTCGCAACAGAATTTTGTATGGCTGCACATGGTTCAGTCTTGTTATGTTCTCCTGCATGAGGGTCACGCTAGGCATTCTGCCTAGCCAAGCAGCCGGCACAAAATTGTTGTGCGCCCTTTTCTGTATTGAAAAGGTTACCTCTGCGCCCTACGAAATTTGTTCCGCGCTCTCCTCATTTCGAAGTTATTGAGTGCGAAACTCGTGTCAATTGTTCGTTCCTAAGGATAGATGAGGAGGGAAGTGAAGTCAATTCTTATGCGAAGAATTCATTGATCGAATCGGTTATTGTGTGTAGCTGGAGTTTCGTAAGCTGCGGATACATGGGGAGAGAGAGAACCTCACGGGCTGCGCGCTCCGTTTCGGGGAGTTTGCCGACCGACCTCACCCTGGTTTTGAAATACGGCTGAAGGTGAATCGGAAGAGGATAGTGGATGAGGCTCTGTATGCCTTTGCGCTTCAGGGCGGCCTGTAGACTATTTCTGGCCTTCGTCCGTACGACGTAGAGGTGATAGACGTGGGTGGAGCCGGGCCGGACCTTCGGTGCGATGACCCCGGATGAGACGAGCCTGCGGCGGTATTCGTCCGCCAGCGCCTGCCGCTTCCGGTTATCCCGCTTGAGATGTTTGAGCTTCACCCTGAGCACTGCGGCTTGCAGCTCATCGAGCCGCGAATTCCAACCCCGGGAGACGCTTCTGTGCTTCTCTTTCCAGCCGTATTCCCGCAGAGACCGGCATTGACGAGCCAGCGGCAGATTGTCGGTAACGACGGCTCCGGCGTCACCGAAGGCCCCCAAGTTCTTCGTCGGATAAAAACTGAACGCCGACAGAGCACCAAACGTCCCGACCGGTCGACCCCGATACAACGCGCCGTGGGCTTGGGCGCAGTCCTCGATAATCGCGATGCCGCGGCGATCGGCAATCCGACGGATGGGAGCATGGTCGGCAGGCTGACCGTAGAGGTGCACGGGGATGACAGCCCGGGTTTTGCGGCTCATTGCCGACTCAAGCTCATGCGGATCAAGCGTCATGTATTTGGGCTCGATGTCGATCAGGACCGGGACGGCGCCGACCTTGAGGATTGCCGCAGCGGTCGCGGTCGCGGTGTGGGAGGCGGTGATGACTTCGTCACCCTTGCCGATTCCCAAAGCGGCCATGGAGATTTCCAGCGCGTCAGTTCCGCTTGCGACCCCGACGGCGAATTTTGTCCCCAAGAAGCGGGCGAATTCGTGTTCGAAAGCGTCGACCTTCTTGCCCAGGATATACCTCCCGCGCAGGAGGACGCGCCGGATTGCCTCATCGATTTCCCGTTTATGACTCAAGTATTGAGCTTTGGGATCGGAGCAAAGAATCATTTTCTTGTGGTTCTCACTTATTTGGTTTTAAAGTGAGCAGTGTTTCAAAGTAGCTTGATTGGACTAAGCATGTCTTCCAAAATATTTTCTTCCAATGGGAACGAATAGGATAGTCTTTTTCTTTGAGAGTAATCAGATCATGGGGAATCGTGTATTCATTGCTGCATTTAAAATACAAACTGTTCCCAAGCCTTTCAAAGGTGTCGAAATATCGATCTATTGTTTCCGGGAGCATTTCATGGAGACAATCTATTGCGATGCACAGATCAACGGCGTTGTCCGGAAGTTTTGGTAGTTGAAACGGCATTAGAAAGATAATGTCAGAAGAGCGAAAATCATCTTTGACCTGGGAGAATTTATCAAAATCCCGGAAATGAAATATTTTTCTGTCCGGGAAGATCTTGGACAGATATCGCTGCGCTATATACAAGGCGGGTGGGATGTCAACAATGATATATCGGATATGTGGATTGAGACGTAGTATGACATAGGCTGTCCTTCCGTATCCGGCGCCTATTTCCAATATTGTATGAGTACTTTGAAAGTCAATGCCGTTCTTCGCCATCGATTGATATTCAAGTACTGAGTTTGCGATATCCTGCGAGATCAATTTTCGATTGAGGCGAACGGCCAGAGGGTTGCCGATCAGTGGTTCTTCCAGGTTATCAAGTAATTTCTGGCCTCCTTGCTTTTCAACAAATTTCCAGAGCAGAAAGGTTACAAAGTTGAAATATTGAGATTGCTCAGGAGTAAAAATCTCGTGATGATCGGCTGATTGCGCTTGTTGTTTTGCCCAAGAAACTGTGTCTCGTGGCAATTTCTTTATAAGGAACTTTACTTGAGGGTTGTATTCACGCAGTGGCCAGTTGAAATAATTTAAAGCAACGTTTTGTTTGAAGTTGTCAAAACCAAGCTCAAGTAATTGGGAAATATGTTTATCATTAAGCCCCTTCCAATAATTGGAAATCATGTTATCTCTCTGATGAGCTTCGAAAGATAGCATCATGGTTTTTAGTATCGGATCCAAATGCGGATGGTTAAGGAGAGCTTTCCAATCCTGCACATTTGTGGTTCGAGCAGCTTCTTGACCTCTGAACTTATGCCAGATGTTCCCCAGTTTAAAATACGTTCTTGTGCCGAGGATTGATCTCACTATATTGAGGATGAAATGTATAAACTCCATTGAAGAGCGTCTCTATTGCACCCCCTTTTTATGCAGTCTTGAATAAGGCCGTCAGGTTCATGTTGCTACCGGGATTCTGTGCCGTATCTTCGTGAGTATACATCTTCTGAATTCCATATTTTTTGAAAATCCTTTCGTAATCATGGCTATATGAGAACCCTCCAATAGGCTTGGTCTCCTGTCTTACCTTATGCGGGCTGTCAATTCGCTCAATGATAGCCAGATAGTTTTGAGCATTTGTCCTTAACAGTTTACATAGTTTGATGAGCTCTCTGTGGGAAAAGAACTCCAAGACAAAACACGAGATGAGGAGCTTCCGTTTGAGAGAAGCTCTTTTCGCATAGGTGGGAAGATCGGAACAAAGAAAGCGAAGGCTTTTATTTTTCTTGTATTTTGCTCTGTCGCGAAGGATCGTGTGCTCGTTAAGATCCAGGCCGGTCAGCGGACGCTTGCGGGCCATTTTTTTGGAGAGACGATTGAGAAGCCAGCCGTTGCCGGTCCCCAGTTCAATTACACCGTCGTAGAGACCTGGGTCGAGGGACCGGATGAGGCTGATGAGTTTTTCTCTGGGAGAGCGGAATTCATTGCGGTTTGCGTAGACTGTTTCAAGGGCACGATTCCAGTTTCTGCCGGGATTTCCTCCCCAAATATTTTTCATGAGGAAGCTGCGCCTTTTCGTCTCGGGGAGCGTGTAGTAAAAGTTTCTGGTGAGATAGGCAGTGACGAAAGCGTTGATGTTGAGTCGGACAAGAATGAGGAGGATTGTGGGAGAAAGGAGGATAAGCCGTAGTAGCCTGCGGGGGGAAAGGCCTCTTGTACGGATCCCGTTTAAAAGCTTCCAAGCGGCATCGGTTTTTCCGCTCTTGTCCCTTTGGAAGTTGTCGCCGGTGAAATCGAAGGGGTAATTCTCCAACGTGTATCCCTTGAGGGCTGCAATAATTTTTCCGAGCCAAAGTTTTACCATTTTCTCTTTGCCTGCTCTCATACATGGATTGTAAACTCATCTTACTCTAATTTGCATCTATAAACAGTGTGCAATACCCCGATTCTCCAGATGTGGAGTTTGGCTGGATCAGCCCACGAACGAAACAATCTGGAGTAAAAGGGGTATATCACCAGCCTTTGTGGAGTTACATGCGATTTTCCTGAATTGTCATGGTACGATTTTAGTTCTCAACAAATTGAAAATATTCTGTTACGATAGCAACTATTACCCCAAGCGTTATGCGTAAATCTTTAAAAAAACGGATTAATATGCATCTGCGCCAGCCGGCGGATTCGGCAGATAGTATCTCCAAAAAGAAAGCTCTCCCGTCTGTGCGAAAGAGAATTCCAAGGAGATTCATCGGAGTCGGTTCGGTAAAGATCTCCGACCTCGAAAAACGCTATGTTGCCGCGGTACTTGACCACAATCGGCTGTCGTACGGCTACTATACGAATAGGTTTGAACGGGCGTTTGCCAGAGCTCACAAGGTTCGTTACGCGCTTTTTTGCAATTCGGGTACGTCGGCCCTTCAAGTCGGTCTGCATGCGATGAAGAAGAAATACGGATGGAAAGATGGGGATGAAGTGCTGGTACCGGCGGTGACCTTTGTCGCTTCCCTGAATACGATCCTTCAGAATAATCTGACTCCGGTCTTGGTCGATGTGGACCCCATCTATTTTGAAATGGATCCCATGGGGGCGGAGGCAAAGATCACGAAGCGTACGGTGGCGATGATGCCGGTCCACCTTTGCGGCTGCCCGTGCGATATGGATAGGCTCGTTGACATCAAGGAGCAGTACAAACTCAAAATGATTGAGGATTCCTGTGAAACGATGTTCGCCCGGTACCGGGGAAAGCCCGTGGGATCGTTCGGGGAGGTGGCGTGTTTCTCAACCTACGCGGCCCACATCCTGGTGACCGGTGTGGGAGGATTTGCGGTTACCAATGACCAGGAAATTGCCGTTACCATCAAGAGTTTGTATAACCACGGACGGGATGGGATCTATACCAATCCGGATGATACGAAGCGGGGGAGCCTGAACCAATTGTTTGCGATCGTTTCGCGCCGGTTCAATTTCATCGACGTAGGCTACTCTTACCGGGCAACGGAGATGGAGAGCGCGTTGGGGCTCGGGCAGATGCGCCGCTACCGGCAGATCATTGCAGCCCGAAAACGGAATGCCAGAGCGCTCACAAGAGTTTTGCGACCGTTTTCCGATTACCTCCAACTTCCCAGCAAGCGAAACGGCGCGGAGCACGTGTTCATGATGTTCCCGATGGTTGTAAAGGACGGTGTTGATCGGGATGAACTCATACTGTATCTTGAAAAACAGGGAATCGAGACCCGCTACCTTCTGCCTTTGACCAACCAACCGGTGTATGAGCGCCTGTGGGGGCACATAGAAGATGACTATCCTATAGCAAAACATTTAAATCGGAATGGATTTTATATCGGCTGCCATCCGGAAATGAGTTTTGAGGACTTTGATTATGTAGCTGAAATATTTTCCCGTTTTTTCTCAATCCGTTAGATACGTAGACTGTCATTTTAAGCCTCGGGTGATGAGTCTATAATTCGAGAAAGCGGATCATGGAAACAATGGAGCAAGTAAAAAAAGGCATAGCGGAATCTTTTTGGCGTGAGAAGCGGGTGTTAGTTACCGGGGGAACGGGATTTATCGGATCTCACCTTACCGAACAGCTGGTTACCAGCGGTGCGCGTGTTACCGTGATCGGCAGAGAAACCGAAGCCCGTGTAAGATTCCTTGATCTAAAACATTCAGTTGTCGCTTATCGCCGTGTTGATTTGATGGGGCCAAGCCGGAAACTTAAGCAGCTTTTTTCCGGGAAGGATATGATTTTTCATTTGGCGGCACGGGTGGCCGGAATCGGTTACAACTCGACGCACCCGGCGACCATGCTGTATGACAATCTCGCGCTCACACTTACGGCTTTAGAGGCGGCCCGTATCGGAGGAGTGAAGCGTTTTCAATATGTGAGTTCCGCCTGCGTCTACCCCCGGCACTGCACGATTCCGACTCCGGAGACGGAAGGATTCAGCGGTGACCCGGAACCGACAAACTTCGGATACGGTTGGGCGAAGCGCATGGGGGAAGTGCTTGCGAGGACTTACGGCGACGAGCATGGACTTGAGGTGAGTATCGTCCGGCCATACAACGGATACGGTCCGAGAGATAATTTTGATCCCGAAACGAGCCATGTCATTCCCGCGCTGATCAAACGCGTGGTCGGGGGAGAGGATCCGGTTGTCGTCTGGGGCGATGGATCATCGACTCGTTCCTTTCTTTATGTTGAGGATTTTGCACGAGGGCTTCTTGAAGCTTGTGAGAAGTATCCGGTTGCGGATCCGGTAAACATCGGATCTGACGAAGAAATATCTATTAAGGATCTCGTGAAGCTCATCATCGAGATTTCAGGGAGTAAGGCAGGTATACGCTTTGACAGATCCAAACCCAACGGCCAACCGCGCAGGAACTGCGATACGAGGAAAGCACGAGAAAAGATAGGGTTCGTGGCGAAGGTCTCTTTGCGAGAAGGACTGAAGAGAACGATAGAATGGTACAGGAAAATAGGGCATAGGGCATAGGGCATAGGGAAGAGGGTTTAGGAAACTAGATTCTAGATTTAAGATTTAAGAATTAAGATTTAAACATTAAACATTGGACATTAGCCATTAGTCATCAGTCATCAGTCATGAGGAAGAAGAAACATATAGAGACGACGCTGGTCATTCTGACCCGCAATGAGATTGAGGGGATGCGGGCGCTTGTCGGCAGAATTCCGTTTGAAGCCTGCGATGAGCACTTCGTCGTGGATTTTGAATCCGACGACGGGACGGTGGACTTTGTCAGGAAGCGGGGAATCCGGATCATCCGTCAGGAGAAGCCGGGGAGGGGAGAAGCATTCCGGCTGGCTTCCCGCGAGGCACAGGGAAAGTTTCTCGTTTTTTTCTCACCGGACGGCAATGAGGATCCTGCCGATATTCCCAAGCTTCTGGATAAACTTCGCGAAGGGTATGATATGGTGATTGCCTCCAGATTCCTGCCGGGATCCAGGAATGAGGAGGATCGCTTCCTTGTCAGGCCGCGTGCTTGGGCAAATCGTGCTTTTTCATTCGTTGCAAACCTGCTTTGGAATCGCGGAGGGGAGTACGTGAGCGATACCATCAATGGCTATCGGGCGATCAGGAAAAGCGCTTTTGATAAGCTTCAGCTTACTGCTCAGGGTTACGCTATTGAGTACCAAATGACCATCCGGGCTATACGAAAGGGGATGAGGATTGCCGAAATTCCGACGATTGAAGGGCAGCGGATCGGGGGAGAGAGCAAAGCCGGCTCTATCCCAACCGGACTTCGCTTCCTTTGGTTCCTCCTACGGGAAGGCCTCACGCGTTTTTGAGAGTTTTTTCGGTTGTTTCTTCTGTGGGTTTGTTTTAGAATGAACTGTTTTAGATTCCCGCTGCGGGAAACCGAGAGATATTATTATTCGGAGTGTTAGCAACAACCGAGCGGGATTGAAGCTACAGAAAAAGAGTACGATTGTTCTACCAACAGAGTAACCGAGGGCTGGGCCCTCGGAGCTTCAATATGCGGAGACGTTCAACAAATAAACGGTGGCAGATAGGGATTCGGCGACCACTCATCCTCCATCCAATTTTTTTTGCCATCTATCCGCCGCTTTTTCTCTACTCGATCAATCTCTGGCAAACGGAGATTGATGTCCTTTGGAATCCACTCACACACGTCCTCTATGCGACCTTACTCCTTTGGTATTTCCTGCAACGGATTTTTCGGCGCAGGCTCCTTGTCGGACTCCTGACATCGCTTACTCTCTTCATGTTTTTTGCCTATGGGCATGTTCACGGAGCGCTACTCAATAGGGAGATATCTATCGGCTACCATCGGTTCCTCCTCCCTCTGTGGCTGCTGCTTTTCGGGGTGGGAGCGGTACTCATTTTCCGCCTGCGTTCCCGGTGGCAAGCGATGACGTTTATTCTTAATCTTGTTTCTGCCCTCTTTGTTTTGCAGTCGCTTGTGGTGGTTGCGAAATGGGTTTATTCGAAGAGTCAAGCGACAAATCTACAGCTTGGACGAGCTCCTGAGGTTATTTTGGAGCCGACGAATAATCTCCCCGACATCTACTACATCATCCTGGACGGATACATGCGCCAGGATACCCTCGAGCGAGTCTTGGGGTATGATAACCGTCCTTTTCTCGATTTCTTACAGGAACGAGGCTTCTATATTGCCGAGAAGAGCCACAGCAATTACCCATACACTATTTTTTCTCTGGCATCCAGTCTGAATATGGGCTATGTTAATTTTTTAAGCCGTGCCGTGGGGGAAAACTCCAAAGATTTTAATTTCACCTACCCCATCATTCAATCGAACGAGGTTGCCCGACTCCTCAAGACCGTCGGATATCGCTATGTACTGATTGGAACTGACTGGACTGTGACTAACCACAGCCCTTTGGCGGATCAGAGCCTCTCGTATTTCTCATTGAGCGATGAGAATCAATTTTATTCCCTTTTCCTGAAGACAAGCATTGTGTCTGTTCTTATGGAGAGTACTGAAGATATGTTACGAGCGACCAAACTTTATGCATTCGATCAAATTCCTCTGGCCGGTAACGACGGAAAACCTACCTTTATCTTTGCTCACATCCTCGCTCCACACTCTCCGTACGTTTTTGATGCGCAGGGGGGGAGGGTTGAGATACCGGAAGAGGGGCGGGATACAGAAGGCACCAAACATGCGTATCTTGAGCAGCTGAAGTTTGTCAATCTTAAGACTGAGGAGCTTGTCAGCAAACTTCTGGATCAACCGGATCCGCCCATCATCATTCTCCAAGCCGACCACGGCTGGGCCTGGGCTGTTGGTTGGGACCTTTATCGCAATGTTCCCGTCGAAGAGCGATTTGATTATGAACAAATATTCGGAATCCTCAACGCGTACTATCTTCCCGGTAAGGGAACGGAGAGCCTCTACCCGACGATTTCACCCGTCAACACGTTCAGGCACATTTTCAATCTCTATTTCAATGCTTCGCTGCGGCTTCTTCCGGATGAGAGTTTTTATTCTGATTACTATCAGTTTCCCTATCGTTTTACAAACGTGACGGATACGCTTATGCTGTAGATTGTTTCATGATATTCTTGAAGATGTGCGAGTCGAATCAAGATGAAGTTTACCTCGGTCGTTCGTAAGACCTTCTCTATTCTCTTTCACCTCTTCGCGATGAGCGTCATTGTACTGACTTTTGTACCTTTTTGGTCGTGGTATCTCCGCTACAGCCCGCTTTGGGGGGTTGATTTTTACTATACCGCCTCCCTGGTCCGCATCCTAATGCGAACCATCCCTTTTCCGGCCCTGGGCTGGAACTCTGCCTGGTTTTCCGGCTCACCCCTTCTTTCCAACTATGCGATTCTTCACTACTACTTCATTTTGGCTCTTACCACAATTCTCGATCTTTTTTCCGCGATTAAGATGTGGATGCTTCTTTCGGCCACACTTTTTTTTCTTGGCTCCTACTTCGCATTCTATCTGTTATCGAGGAGTCGGGTACTTTCCGTCATTCTTGCAATCGGTGCTGTTTACTCCATCGGGTTTTATGGGGCGCTTCTTTGGGGAGGGAGCCTTCCGAGTTTTGCAACACAGGCATTTCTCCCTTGGACCATTGTCTTTGTTCTCATGCACTTGCGGACACGACGGAGGCGGTACCTCTACTTCTCCGGAGTGATTGCCGGTCTTTCCATCTGGGGTCATCCACAGGTCTTCATCGCGTATATCACTCCTGCCGTTGCCGCCATGTACCTTCTGACTTTTATGAAGGGAAGAAAGTTTCGAACCAGACTGATTTCATTTTTGACATTTCTGGTGGTTTCGATCTTGGTGGGATTGCCGCTCGTGTATCGTAACGTTGGTGCCCTGACGTACCTCGTCGTGCCAGGTTCCTATGAGGTAGGCGCGTCGAGTGTCACACATGAACCGCGGATTGAGGGGGGGGTATTCGCTTTTCTGCAGAAGCAACCTCTGCGTGGGATAACCGATACGCAGCCGCTTTTATATATCATCGTTGTCCTGCTTTCTCTCGTCTATGTTTCCGCCCTTTTCATCCGGCGTGGGAGACAGGGCTTCGGCAGAGTATTTCCGTACCTTGCTCTCTTCGTGTGGTATTTTTTCTATTTGTGGCTTTTCGGACGTGGCATTTCCATGTTTCATGGCGGTTGGTACCGTTTGTTCTGGACGGCTCCGCTCTGGATAGGTCTCCTGTCGAGTGCAATATGGGGAAGACTCATAGGGTTATTTCCACGTCCCCTCCTCATCGTCTGCAAAGCAACAGTGCTTCTTGTAGCCATAGCTTTCATCGCAAGACCGTTTGGCGGAAACATCCGTACGTTTACCCGGCCGGATGTCCTAGCGGGCATTATCTATCCGGAAACGTTCGGAGAGGGATACTATCATGAAGATCCGCATGAAATCCTGGCGCCAGGGACGATGAGTCTCTTGTCGCGGCGATCGCAAACCTCTTCGGCATTTCCTGACTTACCGAGCATGAAGACCGGACCCAAGGATCTTGAGTATCTTCGGGGGCGGCTGGTTCCCAAGTGGCTTGATGCGCAAAGCCAGGATTATCGTCTGTATGATGCCGATCAGACGGTGAATATTTGGTGGAGCGCCCTGTTTCCTATGCCTCTGGCTCGAGGATATCTTGACCCCCCGAGTACGGAGCAGAAGGGATATACCTTTTGGATGGATGCGAGCCTCAACCGCGACCTCGAAGGCAACGAGCATCAGCTGGTAGGCACATTCGGGTATCCCAAAGAGATTGCGATCAACAACACGCTCTTTCTCATCGATTGGTATGCAGCGAAATACTTTGAAGCCGGTCATGCAGGGCCGACCGTCTTCTCGCCTTTGCCGGAATTTCTGATGGCACCAGAATATATGGAAAAAGAGGAGATCCTGAACTTTAACGATGAGAAATTCAGTACAGGGTATCAGGAACTGCGTTATTTCGCGCTTGCCGATAAATGGGTTTCTCCGATTCTTTCAGGCGTCAATACGCCGACTGTGGGTATCGTTTCGAGCCGACAGGGGTATGAGACGTTCATGCGGGCGTTTGCCGATGTGAATTGGGGCGTGGGGCGCATCATCCCGATCTATCTCGGACGCAGACTTGATCGCGTCAGTGCCCACCAACTGCAAGCACTCGACTCACTTTTTCTCTACGATTATGACTATTCTGACCAGGAGCGTGCCTTCAAAACCATCACCGCCTATGTATCCGGTGGAGGGAAGATTTTTATCGATAGCGGAGTAGAGACGAAGGAGTCTGTCAGTCACGCGGCGGGAATGCCTCAGCTTTTCCCGTTTGAGCGAATGGAGAGAACCCCCTTGGGACGCAGTTGGGACTTTTCAGAGGCGGCTCAGGAATTTCTCACCGAAGTGACCTTCTCGAGTTTTGACGATCCGCTCTTTGATGACCAGGAATGGAACTTTTCCTATCCCACGACCGATGCGGATATCAGGGAAGGTGCCGAGGTACTCCTCAAAAATCACTCGGCACCGATCGTCATCGAGCGGCGATTGGGTGAGGGATTGATCCTTTGGAGCGGCATGAACCTTCCCTACCATGCGATCCGCAAACACAATCCGGAAGAGATCCGGTTTTTCGAAACTCTGCTTGGGCGTGTGTTGCCGCCCAAATCTGATGAGCAGACGATCATCCCGGGTACGATTCTTGACAGCCGACCGCAACAACGGGAGATTCGCGTCTCGGGTGTAAAAGGAGTGCTTCTTAAAGAGCAGGGATATAACGGGTGGGTCGCATCGGTTACCAGCAATGGCAAAAAGCGGAAGCTTCCCATCTATCAAACCGGGCCAGCCTATCCGGGTTTCATGTATGTTCGGATTCCCGATGATTTGCAGGCAGGAGAGGTTGTCGTTACCTACCATTTTCGCGGATCTCTGATCAACTGGGTTACCACTATCGGCACACTGGTCATTGTGATATTCTTTTCAGAGCGGGCGCTTCTGGGAGGATATCTGGTCGGAAGACATGCCCTGCGTTTCCGGCATGCCACACACGCGATCCTGCGAAAATGGTGGGAACGTGAAGATGAATAACAGCACTGGACGTATGAGACGGATCTTATTCCTGAGCTTCTTCTTCCTTTTTTCTCCCTGGATCGTACGCGACGCGCAGGCGTATCTTGATCCCGGGAGCGGCAGTTACCTCCTGCAAATTCTTATCGGAACGGTATTAGGTATACTCATCAGCTTCAAGATTTACTGGAAGAAAATCCAGTTATTCCTCACCGGCTTATTCAAGAAACCTTCGATGAAAAAAGATGGTGAAGCACAGGTCAGCAGGAAGAAAAGCAAGTAGCATCCTCCCTTCTTCGTATCGCGATCCCAGCGGCTCCGTGTTTGCCCACGAGGGAGCCATTTACCGTGTGATCTACGAACCGTACCGAACCTGTTATGAACGGCTCATGGGTTCGGGCTTGTATGCCTCTCTTACCGAAAAAGGACTGCTTCTCAATCACCAGGAACTCGGGAAGATCGCGATTCCTCTTCCGGAGCCGCTGCGAGCCGGAACGCACGCGGGGAGGGTGTTCCGGGTCATCAGGCCGACAACAATCCCTTTCATTTCCTATCCCTATGAGTGGAGCTTCAGCCAACTCAAGGATGCTGCGCTGACGACCTTGGATATCGCGCTCGAGTCTTTAGAGTTCGGGATGGTCCTCAAAGATGCCAGTCCTTTTAATACCCAATTTTTTCTGGGAAAGCCGGTCCATGTTGATACGCTTTCTTTTGAGTTCTATCAGGAAGGAGAGCCGTGGGTTGCTTATCGGCAGTTCTGCGAGGGGTTTCTCGGACCCTTGGTACTTGCGGCCACTGCGGATGCCCGACTGCTTCGGCTGTCGGCAACGCATCTTAACGGCATTCCTCTCGATTTGGTTTCCCGCCTGCTTCCGCTGACGGCGAAACTCAAATCCGGGATTTTGATCCACATCCTTGCACATGCGAAAAGCCAGAAGCGCTATGCCGACCGACCACTGCCGACTCTGAAACGAGGACTTCGCAAAATAGAATTTCAGGCACTGCTCATGAACCTGAAGAAGACCGTTCTCGGACTCAAACCGGGAACATCCGAGTCTTTTTGGGATTCTTACTATACACGCTTTCGTTACTCCGCGAACGCGCAGGGGAGCAAAGAGCGGATTGTGCGGACTCTTCTTGAAAAAATAAAAGGGAGAGTCGTTTGGGATCTGGGAGCGAATCTCGGGGTCTACAGCCGCATCGCGGCAGAGCATGCGGCGTTGGTCGTGGCAATGGACATGGATGTGGTATCAATCGACTCAATGTACCGAACTTGTCGGCAGCAGGGAGAGAAACGGATTTTACCCTTGGTCATGGATCTTACCAATCCGAGCCCGAGCATCGGATGGAACCAGGAGGAACGGCTCTCACTGCTCGATCGGGGTCCGGCGGATTCTGTCCTGGCTTTGGCTCTCCTTCATCATCTGGCAATCAGCAGCAATGTCCCGATGTTCATGATCGCGAAGTTTCTCAAGCGTATTTGCAGATCATCCCTAATCGTGGAATTCGTATCTCCCGGCGACCCGCAGGTTACCAGGATGCTTGAGCGGCGGAAAGACGGCGTACCCGATTACACCCGGGAGAGTTTTGAACAGGCATTCCAGAAATACTTTACGTTGAGAAGTGTCGCCAGCGTCCGTGATACCCGGCGGGCCATCTATCATTTCTCGACAAAGGCCTAAGTCACGAGTTCCGTGTTATTTTGGAGATCGCGTAACGAAAATTTCTTAGTCGCAAACGGTGCAGTCTAAATTGGCACGTGTTTGTTGTCACACGTACCAG
>MHCL01000010.1:28705-41344 GCA_001816915.1 Candidatus Chisholmbacteria bacterium RIFCSPLOWO2_01_FULL_49_14 | reverse complement strand
GGCGGGCCATCTACCATTACACGGCCAAGCAATAGGCTATTGTTTAGAGACCAGCCAGCTGCCGATTGCCAAATGACGTAAGCCGGAGCGGAAGAAGACCTTCAGGGCATCGGCGGGGGAGGCGACAATCGGCTCCCCGTGGAGGTTGAAGGAAGTGTTCAAGACTGCGGCGATCCCGGTCAGGCGCCGGAATTCTTCGATGACCGCATAATAGGAAGGGTTCACATCTTCATCGAGCAACTGCGGCCGTGTCGTTTTATCGTAGGGGTGAATGGCGGCAGCCACATCCCGCTGACCGACTTGCGTGGTTTGGAAAGCGACATTCATAAACGGTGAGTCCGCCTTATGGAGCCGGATGTAGCGACCGGCATATTTGCGGATGATAGTCGGTGCAAAGGGCATCCAGAAGTCGCGGTTTTTGATCGCGGTATTAATCCGTTCAACGACTTCCCTGTGTTTCGGGTGTGCCAGGATTGACCGATTTCCCAATGCCCGGGCTCCGAATTCCATTCGACCCGCAAAGCGGGCGACAACCGCTCCGTCAGCCAACAGTCGGGCGACCTCGGCGGCGATGTTTTTCGGGCGGCGCAAACGGAGGTTTTTCCTGGTTCGCATGGGGGATAGAGCCAGGGCGATCTGACTCTCACTCCAAGATGGTCCCAGATAAAGATGCGCAAGCGGACGGGGGTGTGGGCGTTTTTTTGTATTGACAAAGAGAAAATACGCGGCGCCAATGGCGTTCGTCTCATCGCCGGGTGACGGCATGAAGAAAACGTTGTTTACCTGAGGGAGCGAAGCGATTTTCTGGTTGACTTTGACATTGGCGAACACCCCGCCTCCGACGGCAAGGGTTCTCGTTTTCCATTTGGTAAGATTTCTTTTCACCCAGCGTACGATATGATCCTCGGTCAGCCGTTGGGCTACCGCCGCCACATGGTCGAAGCGTTGCGATCCCATTAGTTTCGGAATGAGGCTTGCGAACAAATAGGTATTCACAGGCATTTTCCATGTATTTGTAAATTCGTCAAATTGAATTAAATGCGCAAGTTTATTGTACAATGCTGTGATTTTAAGCTTATCCGTTGCATAGGGTGCCAAGCCCATGACCTTATGTTCGTCCTCGATCGGCTTCATCCCTAAAAGCTTCGTCACATGAAGATAGAAAAAACCCAATGATTGCTGTGAGTCGATTGAATGTTTCTCACTGATCCTCCCGTTTCGATACAGACTGACCGTTGCCGATTTGCGGTCGCCGGCTCCGTCGGCTGTGAGGATGAGAATCCGCTTTTTCTTCGCTGCCATATCTTTGAGAAAGGGAGAGGCGAAAAGGGCCGCATAGGCATGACAGGTGTGATGATCGATAAACTTGAACCGATTTTTCTCTACGGGCAGGATCTTGAGAAGATTTTTCAACCTGCGATTTTGAGAATTCAAACGGAGCATCCCCAGCGGCAGAGATTCGAGAGCATAGAAGAGCTTTCTTGAAGAAGGAAAGCGGGTTTCGCTGAATTCCTCCACTGCGACGGCAACCTTGGTAAGCCATGATAACAGATTCGACTGGGGAAGTTCGGCCTCGCCAGGGAGCGGTGCCGACAGGAGATCGGCCACGGCAATGCGGTCGAGATCCCGGGGCAGGAGCTTGCCCTCCGATAAACAGAAGTTGATCGCAGCTTTAGGAATACCCGTTTGGTTTTTGCGGCGCGTAAAGCGTTCTTCAGAGGCACAGGCGACAACTTTCCCGTTGATGAGCAGAGCTGCTGAAGCATTGTGGTTGGTGGTGATGCCGAGAACACGCATCGCGTTATCCTTCACGGCTCATTGTTTTTACTAAAATTCTTTCAAACTGCCGGGTGGTGGTGTTCCAGTCCAACGATCTCATTTGAGATATAGCTTCTGCAACCAACCGGGCTCTCAAGCGCGGTTTGTCAAGCAGGGTTTGGGTTTCCCGGGCAAAACCATCGATATCTCCGAGCGGGACTTTTCGGAACCCTCTCCTGTAGACAGAACCCAGAACACCCGTATCGAAACCCACCACCGGAAGTCCGCACGCCATGGCTTCGGCAACTGCCAACCCCCAACCCGCTTCATGGTCCGTGAAGAGAAAAATCTTTGCTTTTCTCATGAGCGCGTAGACTTCGGAATCCGGAAGCTGACCCAAAAGGCGAACATTCCCGGCAAGGCCCGCTTTGGCGATGAGTCTTTCCAGAAATCCATGGAGGTACTCCTGCCCGCCGCCGATGACCGCCAAGCGGGCTTGCGGGTGAGAGTTGATGACCCTGCGCCAAATGGGGATCAGGTCAAAAATCCCTTTGGTTGGATGGAGCCTGCCGAGAAAGACACCCTCATACTGCCCAATGTTTGATCGGTCTTTCCCGGTCCCGATATGACGAAGATCAATGCCGGCCCCCAGTACTTCAAGATTTCGGCGCGAAAAGCCTCTGGTTAGTAGCTGACTTTTCAGCGACTCATTTAAAGCGATGACCGTATCCGCGCCGGTACGAATCATCACCAGCGCAAGCCATTGCATGAGATAGGAGACGATGTTGACGATGGGTTTCCCTTCCCGTTTATGGGGCGGGGGGATGAGATGGTGGATGCGGGCGATCCAGAGTGCTTGGGGACGGAAGCGTTTCACGACAAACGCGGGGAGGACATCCGGAAGGATGTTGGTGGAGGAGTAAATAACCTTTGCGTCTTTTTCTCTCCATAAAGCAAAGCTGGCGGTCCACATCCGATGACAATACGTCAGAAACACCGAAACCGGATCAGAGAAGCCGTCGAAGCGGTTTCGGGGTAGGATACGCATTTTTTTTGTCAATTGAGCCTGCTTCCAGTGTGCTGACCCCAGGTGTGAGACGATGATCGTGAAGGAATAGTTTCCTGTGAGTCTGGTCGCCATCGGCTCCATCAGTTTGTCTCCGCCTGAGAGTGTAGTGCCCTGCGTATGGCCGATTTCGATCACGGCAACTTGGGTCGATGGCTTTTTGTCAATCGAATAGGTAATAAGATGTAAGAGTTTCTTTACGTTTGTCGTCCAAGTGAAGTCGCGTTTCACCACTTGGGAGGCGGCTATTCCCATCCGGAAGGCAAGGCGTTCGTCAGTAAGAAGCAGGCGGACAAACTTTAAGTATTCTTTGAGGTCCACGCTTCCGGGGAAAAAGCCATGAATTCCTGAAGTAAACTTTTCCGTCACCCCCGATTTTTCCGGGATCACAATCGGCAGACCATGTCCGGCAGCCTCCAGCGCCGCCAAACCGAACGCCTCAAAATGGGGATGCACCCAAAGACGGGCCCGGGAGCAGAGTTTTGCAAGCGACTTTGCCGTGTAGTGGTCGATGACGCTGACCCTTTTTGAGAGCCTTTCGGATTTGATCCGATTGCGAAACCAGATGAGCTCGTCGTCGCTCATCCAGGTTCCGGCTATGGTCAGTTGTACCTTGGGGATTTTCTTTATCAGGTGAAGGAGGAAGGTTGGATTTTTTTCTTTCTCCCAACGGCCGAAGGAGAGCAATTCTTTCCCTCTCTTAGTCGGCAGAGAGGGCGGAGGATGCACGCCAAGATGCAGAACGATGGGTTTCCGTCCGTAATGCTTTACCAGATACGGAGCATGGACTTTTGAGATGATTACCACTTGGCTCGCATCTTTGACGAAGGATGCCTCAAAATATTTGGCGATGCGTTTGAGGAGAGGAAAGAACAGACTTAAAGAGGTTTTGGAATAGACGTGTTCGAGGATATAGTCGATGGGATCGGGGATGATGGCGATGTAGGGAATTTTACGTTTGCGGAAAATTGCCTGCGTGGTGAGACAGGTGGTCGTACCCCAACTTACCAGGATATCGTACTGACCGGGTTTGATGACCGGAGGCGCAAGCAGGGGGCTCACGAGATGGAGTGTTGAGAGGAAGTTGAAGATCGGAAGCTTCACCGTCTGCCTCAGCGATGGGGGATAGGAATCTGATAGGTAGAGATGCGGCACACCGTCAACTAAATGGGAGAAATCGATCGGGTAGCGTTTGCGCATGAGGATGAGGAGTGTGGCATGCTGGCCCAGCTTGCGAAGTTGCCGTACCTGTTCGATCGCAGCCAGTTGAACGCCGCCGGCAAGCAATTGGTCGATCACCACCCCGATGGTGTACGTTCTCTGGGAGCTTTGAGAAATTTTCGGTTTCTTGGTTGGCATTATCTTCTCCTCACCGCGAGCCAAAAACTGTTGCGGATCCTCCACAACGGTGTAGATATTAAGAGGAACGTCAGCATCGATTTGACTACGGAAGGCAGCTTTCCTGCAATACCGGGGAATTCCCAGTTGTAGGGCGGGACATAGGTGGTTTTAAAGGAAAAGACAGGATTTGTAAAGCCGCTGCGGAGAAGCAGGCTCGTTAAAGACCGCGGTGTGAAGTAGTGTTTGTGGGTGGGGTCGGTATAGGCGAACCAGGATTTTCCCTGGAGCAGTCTCCAGGGACTTAAGAAGTTGGGAGTCACCAGGAAAAGCGTTCCGCCGGATTTCAGGACGCGTTGAACATCCGAGAGGAATTCACGGGCTTCTTGCAACCGCAGGTGTTCGATGACCGAAATGGCGGTGACCAGATCCAGGCTTTGGTTTTGAAACGGAAGATGAGTCGCAGAGGCACGTAGTAACCGTCGGGTAAGATTTTTTCGTGCCAGCTTCAACGCCTCCATTGAATGATCGATGCCGAAGCTGACGAAACCCCGTTTCTCAAGGTCGGCAACCAGGTTTGCGCTGCCGCAGCCGACATCAAGCAGGTTATGCGCGTTGCGCTGGTGTGCCAAGCGGGCAAGCGTATCCGCCAGATGCCGATCGAGGTGATCGCGCTTAATAAAGTAGGATTTGTCGTAATGCGTCATCGAGGACCTCCGGGTCTACCGTATCATAGATGAGGTTGGCTTTTGCCGGAGGAGCAGTCGAGAAGAAGGGGTGGAAATATTGGAGCGCTACAATAGCGATGAAAACAAGAAGGATGAGCAGTTTCCCCCAGCCGGAAGCTTTTCTGCCGTAGGCAGCGAGCCCTTGCGAGAGGCCAAGATAGAAGAAGGGAGCGGTAAAGATCAGGGACCTGGGAGAAAAAATCGGGAAGACGAACCCGACAGCTGAGGCGCTGAGGACGGGTGTCCAGAACCAGATCATCGGGAAAAGCCAGCGCTGCCTCCGGCTGACGAACGCGCGCAGCGACTGAACAAGAAAGATCAGCGAGGTCAGAAGTGCCGCGAAGACGGCGGTGGCTTGAATCGGCAAGGGTGCCGAAGTGAGGATGTCTTTGAGGGTTGTGAGGCCCAGACCTCCCACCGAGAAGGAAGCGAAAAGTACCGGTATGCCGATTGCGGGATGTACGCACCAGCAAGGAGTGTGGGTGTTTCGCAAGGCATAGACGACCCAAGGGAGAAAAACAATGAGGCAGACAAGCTGACTCGACAGCCAAGCGGAAGAAGAAAGACGGCTTGTTTTCCGCCTCAGCAACCAGACAAGATTCACCGTCAAAACCCAAAAGAAGGCATAATAATGCGTCAGGAGACTGAGGAGTTGTATGAAAGACAAGGCAGCAAGGTACGGCATTTTTCGGGTTTGGAGGTAGCGCAGGAAAAGCCAAACTGCGAGCAGTGCTTCGAGGACTAAAAGCTCGTACATCCGGGTTTCCGTCGAGAAGTAGATGAGGAGGGGTGAAAGTACAACGAGGAGGGTCGCGAAGCCGGCAACCCGGGGGCTTGTCAGTTTCCTGAACACGGCGGCTGCGACGGGAACGGAGAGGATGCCGAAGAGCGCGGAGAGCACACGGATGAACCGGATTTCATGGGAAAGCGAGAGCCAGGCTTTGAGCAGGAGATAGTAGAACGGAGGTGTGGTATCGAGAGCCAGCCGCGTGATGAGGGCCGGGAGGGGGAGTTGGGCGATCCAGACTGAGAAGGCCTCGTCAAACCAAAAGGGATGTTTGGAAATAAATCCCAACCTCAAAAAGGCAGCCAGAGTTGTCAGAAAAAAAATCCTCTGCAACCAAGATTTTTTTTGGGCTTGCGTCAGTACTTTCCTGAATATCGGGGTATAGGAAGCCGCCAGTGTATCCCAGCGGAATCGACGGGAAAACAATTTTGCCCGTCGGCCTTGTACATCACGCAATTTAGGATTTTCGATCAGGCGTTTGAGGTAGTTATGAAACTCTTGAGGTGTCTTGGCAAGAAACCCGGTTTTGCCGTGCTTGACGACTTCCGCAGCAGCGCAGGCATCCAAGGCGACGGCCGGTACCCCGAAACCCGCGGCTTCCACGAGAGGCATGCCGAAGAACGGGTAGCGGTCCAGAGTGGCGTAGATGTCAGCTTTCCGGTACAAGCGTTTGAGCTCCATTTCGGAGACGTCCGTCTCGAGCCTGACTTTTGAGCTTTGCATCCGTTTCAGGTAGCGAAGGTACCTCGGGTCGGGGCTTGACCCCGCGATGGTGAGGCGAAGACGCGGTTGTGATTTTGTAAGTCGGTTGAAGATCCCGATCAATGTATGAAATCCCTTATATGGCGTCAGGCGGCTGACGGAGAGGATCGTAATAGGTTTTCGGTTATCGGGTTTAGGGCTTAGGGATCTTTCAGAGTATCTCCGAGAAAAAGTTGTTGGGGGAGCACCGAGGTAGACGTAATCGGCTGTTACCCCGTAAAGATTCTTCAGCTCCGACTGGGTGTAGCGGCTGATGGCAAGAATACGATGACTCGCCCGCAGGAGTGCGAATTCGATGACGCGGATTGCGAGATTCAACATGGTGTTAATGAGCAGAAGGGATTGGGAGGGGTGTCGGGGAAAGATTTTTTCCAGAAAAGGATCAAACTGGGTTCCGTAATAGGTCAAGACGATCGGGATCCTCGTGAGCAAGGCTATCAGAAAATAGGAGGGGGTGGCGTGGAAACTAATAAGATCAGGCTTTTCGCGCCTGATGAGCTTGAAGACTTCGAGTACCTTTCCCAGTCCGTGCAAGCGGGCAAACTTGACTTTGACCTGTGCCCGTCGAAGATCCGAAACAGCCTCCGGTTCAATCCGGGCAGCATCAGCGATGATGGTGACAAAATTGCCCGCGCTGCGCAGGCCTTTGGCTATTTCAAGGGGAGCCCGGGAACCGGATTTGCGGTTGATAATTTTGGTAAGAACAATGATCCGCATAGAGACCGACCAAGTTCACTTCCGTTTTATACTCACGACGAAATGACAGCTCGGCAGACTGCTCAACTGCGGAAGGTACGAGACTGCTTTCCCGTAGTTGACCGGAAGCGTCCATACCCCTTCGAACACCGTATGGAGTCCTGCTTTTCTCAGCAACCCCATAAGCGCCCGCCTGCTGAATGGCCTTTCGATCGGTTGGTGAGTTACGCGACCGAGGTTGGTGAGGACCCGTTCCCCAAGGGAAAGAGGAAAAGGGAGTTTTTTATGGACCGTTAGGATCTGTATTGAAGCGACGCGGGCCATCTCATTGACGGCCGACTGGGGGTCGACAAAGTGTTCGAGGCTGCCGGCGCAGATCGCGACATCGAAGGAATTATCCGTAAAGGGAAGAGCCTGGGCGTCGGCGTGCACAAGGTGCTTCACACCCCGCGATTTGGCGTTTTTCAGGGCGTTCAGGGAGAATTCAACTCCCACTGTCTCGGGAGCGAGTGTTTCGATTCGGCCGTCGCCGCAGGCAATATCGACGGTCCGGTTTCCTCTTGCAAAGCTTCCCAGAATTTCATAGGAGCCGTCATCGGGCCCAATGAAGTTTTTTTTATGCATGGAGTTATAGCGTTTGGCGGAGGATTGCGTTTGGACATCCCCAGTTTTCAGAAAATGCCAGATGCCGCCGGATTTCCTATAGCGGAAGCCGCAGCGCGGACACTTCCCTTTCATCTTTATTGGAAAGAGTCGGGTTTTGCACTGGGGACAAGCAAAAAGGTGCATGAGTTGCAGCTTTTTCGTACTCATACGTTTGCGGTTTTTCTGGCTTTGACGCCGATGAAGGCGGCATGTACACGGTCAACAACGGAGAATAGTCCCGATACGGGCGGAGGGAAGGGGTAGTACCCGGCAGCGAACGTCCGCTCAACGACGAGTCGGTAGATTTCCAGCATTTCCCGCAAGCCTCTGGGTGTAAAAATCCTGACATGCATGCCTTGCGGTTTTGATTTTCCGTATCCGAAAGGACGGAGTGGATTACCGACGTTTCGGACTAGAGAGATGTGCTGCGAGAAGGCTTGCCAGCCGAAAAGGAGGGCGACGATGTTGTGCCAGGAGGAGAGATTTTCCGTTGAGAGGATGAGGTACCCACCGGGTTTTAACACACGATGGACCTCTTTTAAGAATCCGTCGACATTGACCAGGTGTTCGATGATTTGATTCGCGGTCAGAAGATCGAACGTGTTGTTGGCAAAAGGAAAGGGATGTTCGAGGTTGGCGACGGTGGCCTTTATCCCCCTTTTTCTGGCAAGTCTCACTTTTTGCGGGCTCACATCAAGGCCATAGATTAGGGGATTGGTAATTTTATCTTTGACTCTCTCAAGTGCAACAACCCCATCGTCGCAACCCAAATCGAGGAGAGTGGCGGCCTTCGCCGCCTCAACCAGTGAAGCAAGACGGGCATTATTGTCCTGCGCGGCCTGAAGCCAAATTTTCCAGAGATAGTTTTTGAGGAGGACTTTCATCTTCCTTGCTTTTTAATAACTTCGAGCTCGTAGGTGATCACACCGACCGGGAAGATAAAGGCAAATCGTTTTTCGTAGAGGATGAGATGGCGGTTCATCAGCTTTAAGAGGAATTTGAGGAAGGGATTTGTCGGATTTGTAGGGCCGACGCACACCTTGAGCTTCCTGAAGGTGGCGGGAGAGTAGCGATACTTGTAGAGATCGGTTCCCGGAATAAAGTAGTCAAACGTCCTACTGGTGAAGAAGTGCGTATGCGTCGGGTCGGTGAAACTGTCGACTGAGGTAAAGTGCCCGGTCGTGATCTTCACGAGCGTTCCGTGTTTTGTAATCCGGAAGATTTCTTCCATGACTTTGGGTATGTCGTCGAGATGCTCAAGGATGTTGTCGGCGATCACCCGGTCGAAGCGGTTATCCGGAAACGGGTAGGGGAAACGGTTGAGATCATGAATAACGTCTGCTCCGGAACGGGGATTGACATCGATACCGATACTTCCCGGGGCTTTCCGGGTGCCGCAGCCGAGGTGGAGGATCGAGCGATGGCGAAGGGATGCTCCCTTGCTTCGCTTATGAGCTCGTAGACGGTTGATCATGAAGTTCCTTTACCCAGTTTCGGATGTTCCACAATATTCCTTTCATTGCAGGGAGGAAACGGCCATCACGCAGAAACACCGCTCGGGCAGGAGTGAGGCAAGCATACTGGATGATGAGGGCCGTCGCAAGCTCGAGCGGGGAGGCATGACGACGGAGGAAGAGGAATTTATTGCGGTACCAATACTCGTACTTCGTCGATGTATCGCGGTTAAAGCTTGTCGTTTGCTTGTGGAAAAGCGTCACGCCGGGGATGATGAGACTTTCTATCCCTGACTTGCGGGCACGTGCACAAAAGTCCGAATCTTCGAAATAGCCCGGGGCGAAGCGTTCATCAAAGCCTCCGAGCTTGGTCCAGATTTTACGACTCACCAAGAGTGCGCATCCGGCAATCCAATCGCAGGTCACGGGGCGGGTGGCGGCATAGACCGGTTTGGCGATGCCGGTCCAACGGCGAAGCATATAGCCCGAAGCCGCGGGCCGGTTGGTGGTGGTATCCAGAATTTTTGCTCCCAGAATGGTGTTCGGGTATCGCCGGCTGGCTTTCATCCATCCAGATAGTGAGTCGGGCGTAAATACCACGTCGTCATTGGTGACAAGGATCAGGTCGCCGGTGGCTTTGCTTGCCGCCTGATTCACCGCGGCGGCGAAACTGAACGGCTTACCGCGTTTTTCAAGATCTGCGTTGGTGATCACCAGTGTTTGAATGGCGCTTTGCCTATAGTGCAGACCGCGTATCGAGGTTAGGCAGTCGCTGAGAAGCGGGTTATCTCCCGGGGTCGGGATGATGATGGAAACTGAGGGATTATCCATAGAGGGAAGTTCGCTCTTGTTTGCGGATTAATAGGGGGATGTTGTTTTTAACAGGATAGACATCAGCGCATTGGGGGCAGCGGAAGCCGTTCTTTGTGTTCGTAAGGAGCGGCCGGTTGCGGCAAGAAGGACAAGCAAAGCGACCCGCCTGCCGGCGAGGCAGGGGCGGGAAGGAGGTGCGAACCTCCCGACCTTTTTTTCTGACGATTCCTCTGATTCCGCCTCCGAGGAAGAAGAGAAAAATCCGGTTTAGCGGATTGCGTTTCTCGAGTGACCCTGCAGGACCGAACGGAAAAGGCTCAAGTCTGGTTTCCATGATCTCAAAAGGCTCAAGCGCTTGATCCCAGACTTTCAAGGTAAATGCGTCTTCGATGATGTGATGGTCAACTTCGGTTTTTCCGATCCGGGAGATGAAGGGAAGGATGAGCATCGTTTTGAGCATCGTTTCCCACCAGCGAAGCTTTGTCGGCCGGTACCAAAGTTTGAGGTTGAACGATTGGGCGACCGGTTCTTCGGCAAAGAAAAACACCCCATTCGGGGAGAGGACCCGATGTACTTCGCGGGTGACGGATAGGGGATGAGGGAAATGGTGGAGGGTTTGGTAGCAGAATACGAAGGGGAGGCTATTGTCGGGAAAGGGTATTGCCTCAGCGTCGAAAACCAAGAGTCGCGGGAGTCGGGACAGCTTGCGTGTTTTTGCCACACGAGAAATCTCTTTGAGCGGATCAAGAGCAATGTCCGAGGCAAATCCCTCTGCCTGAAATTCATCCGCAAGGAGAAGCGCTGCTTGGCCATACCCTGATCCGATTTCCAAAAAAGGAGAGAGGGTGATGCCGAGATTCCTGAGCCTTATAAAGTCCTGCCGGCAGCGCTCCATTTTCTCCCGCAACACCCGAGCCATTTCACTAGTTGAGTATTCGTGATGAAATACGGTTTTTTTCCGGAAATGCTGCTGCGCAAGATCCTTGCGAAAAGCGACTTCTCCTTGTTTGGCTTGTAATGGTTGTTTACGCATGCTGTTTTAGACGCTTTCCTTCAGTTTTTCGGTGTTTGAGCATCTGAGTTAATCCTTGAGTCAGTGAGAGTGGTTTCCAGGCCACAGATCGTTCCAGCTTCCTGGTCACAAATGTCGTGTCGCGAGGGCGAGGGGTGACAGAAGGGAAAAAACTACTGGGCACGGGATGAACGAGTGAGGGATCGAATCCGAAAACACGGGCGATAGCCCGTGTCCAAGCATACCGGCTGACTTTGGATTTCCCTGCGACGTGATAGATA
This sequence comes from Candidatus Chisholmbacteria bacterium RIFCSPLOWO2_01_FULL_49_14, assembly GCA_001816915.1. Lineage (GTDB taxonomy): Bacteria > Patescibacteriota > Microgenomatia > UBA1400 > Chisholmbacteraceae > 2-01-FULL-49-14. The sequence continues at coordinate 30,004 of MHCL01000010.1, read as the reverse complement.
CCTCTGGCACTGCCCGTCAATAACTTCCACACGGCATCTGCGGCCGATGGAGCATAGAGAGGATTGATAAACGCATCATTGACCATGTTCAGAGACTCGTTTCTTTGCAACTTCTCGATCGCCCAAGTGACGGGATTGATGCGGGTACCTTCGGGCTGCCAGCCGTACAATGTCATCAGACGGACGATCATCCATGGGACCCGGGCGTTTTTGGTGAGTTGCTCCGCGGCATATTTCGTTTTCCCATAGATGTGAAGCGGATGAGGTTTTCGGGATTCTGCGTAGGGAGGAGCGTTGCCGGCAAACACTCCATTCGTTGAGATATAAAGAATTCCTGAACCATACTTTTTTGCATATTTGAGGATATTAATTGTTCCATGAACATTGACCTCCTCTGCGATATCGGGTGACGACTCGCAGGCCTCAACGTCAGAGATTGCGGCGAGGTGGAGCGTCCAGTCGGGACGGAACTGACGCATCAGACGGGCGACGGATGATCCATCCCGCACGTCCAGGGGAGCACAACTCTGGCGCGAAAATGTCGGTTTATGCGAAGGCGAGTGGGTAAGCAGGATAGCGGAACGCTGCGGGGTCAATTCCCAAATGGATTTTCCAAGGAGGGAGTTACTTCCCGTGATCATCACACGCATAGCCGCAGGGTAACATAATCTGGATCTCTTTGCCACAGCACCAGGGGTACAAAGCCCGGAACTTCACATCCGTATCGATTAGTATGGTATGTTGTTTGCCATGAGGGTTTTACTGGTCGCGCCGCTTGATCCCAAAGTTCCGTCGCATCTAAAATACCTGATGGGAGGGGAGAATACCTATACCCGCACACTCCTGAAGCATCCTCCCCGCGGTGTAGAGTATGTTCACTATCTTTCGGCATTAACGAGCGGAGCTGTGCGCCCCGGCAAATTGCATCGGCCGCTCAGATTCCTCTCGAAATTTCGTCTGCTTCCGCTGTCGGCCGGCACGATCGACCTAACACTTTGCAGTCACTTTGATCTTGTCCACTGTCATGCGTATACCCTTCGCTTGTCGGGACAGGAGAGCGGTCACCTACCGGTCGTCCTTGGAGACAGCGTGCCGAACCGCTGGGCGCTTACTCATTATTTTCATCAAAACAGCCTGCGGATCAAAGCGGCCTATGCTTTCCGGCACGTCGTCCATCGCCTGGCGAACGTCTATGATCAGGATCTTTGCCTCGGTAACTTCAAGACGTTGATCGTGATGAGCCGGTTTGCGCAGAGAGAACATTTCAAGATCAGAAAAACCTCAAAGCGCATCCGGGTG
>MHCL01000010.1:9886-28680 GCA_001816915.1 Candidatus Chisholmbacteria bacterium RIFCSPLOWO2_01_FULL_49_14 | reverse complement strand
GCATACGTCTTCCGACAGCGGACAACAGCGTCCGGTTTCTGTTTGCCGGCGTGTGGTTTGAGCGGAAAGGCGGATTGATTGTGTGGGAGGCATACCGGAGGGTGCGCGAACGGTTTGGCCGGAAGGTTCGTTTGACTATCCTCGGGCCGCTGCCAAACAAGTTGAAAATGAAAAGTTCCTCCTTCGCTAAAGCTACGGCGGACAGGGAAAAGTTAAAAGTTTTAGGAATACAACAGCATGATTTTGTTCCGTATGAACGGTTGGTCGGTGAGTTTTATCCCAATGCTGATGTGTTGGTCCATGTGCCGCCGGAATCAGAGGGTTACGGGCTTGTTGTTTCTGAAGCGATGAGCTTTGGGATTTGTCCGGTTGTCTCAGCTGTAGGAGCCTTGCCGGAGATGGTGATTCACGGGAAGACAGGAATGGTGGTTAAGCCCGGAATTGTCGAGTCGCTGGAGAAGGCTCTCACTGTTTTGGTACGCAACGGTGCGCTTCGAGAGCGGTTGGGTCGAGCGGCGCGCGCACGATTCCTACAAGAATTTATTCTTGAGAAAATGCAAAAAGAACTTATCGAAGTTTATCAACAGGCTTTATCATCCCAATCGCAATAGTTGAAGTTCCTTTTTCGTATATGGCGAAAAATCGATCAAATGAAAACGACAAGCGTCCTTTCGTGACTATCATCATCTTGTCGGCAGATGATGTGAGGATAACATTTCAGTGCCTTGAAGCGCTCTTCAAGTGCACGTACTATTCACCACTTGAGGTTCTGGTCGTTGATAATGGCTCCGATCCTGAGCAGGGGAGGAAGCTTACAAAGGAAATTTTAAAATATAAGGGAAGTCGGATAAAGATACTCCGGAATGAGAAGAACTTAGGGTATGCACGAGCCAACAACCAGGCGGCTTTAGAAGCATCCGGAGAGCTTTTAGTTTTTTTGAACAATGACGTTGTTGTCACTTCTTCATGGCTTCCACCACTCATTTCTTTCATGATGAAGAATAGAAATAATGCAGCCTGTCAACCGAAGCTGCGGTCGTTTGTGGAAAGGGAGTACTTTGACTATGCGGGTGGTGCCGGAGGGTTTTTAGACATGTTCGGTTATCCCTTTACCCGCGGGAGGGTGTTTGACTGTATAGAGAAAGACGTGGGTCAATACGATAAACCGACTGAGATCACTTGGGCGTCCGGTTCATGTATGGTTGTGAGAACCGATCTTTTCCTGGAAGAACATGGCTTTGACGAATATTTTTTTTCATACATGGAGGAGATCGATCTTTGCTTGAGACTCAAGAGGAAAGGGTATTCGATTTACTGCCTTCCTGAAACCTGCGTTTACCATTATGGGGCCTATACCAGCAATAAAGATCTTGGAAAGAAGATTTTCTTCAATCACCGCAACAATTTGTATTTCATCTTCAAACATTACTCCATATGGCCATTCTTTCCGCTTATTCTTATCCGATTGCTTTTTGATATCGGATCTATCCTCCATTACCTTGTTGAGTATCATCTGGGATTCGTTGTTGCAGTTTTTCGGGCTCATCTTTCGCTCGTTATCATTCTTCCCAAACTCATCCGTGAGGGAGTGCTGACCTTCAAAGGGAGAAGCCTTCTTGTGGATGACAACATTTATAAAGGGAGTGTTGTCGTATCGCATTTTCTTCTTGGGCGGAATAACTTCGATGAGGTGATGGGCAAAGGGTTTCGGCGGCAGAATTATAAGCGCTACGTTGACGTCACATACTTTCGAGAAAAGACCGGTGAGCTTATTCCTTTGCCCACCAACGCTTGATAGGACGGAGTATCTTGCGGGAGAGCAATGTGTTGAAGATACGGAAAGGCGTGTTGGTCGTCATGTAGAGGAGGGCGAAGACAAACGAGAGTACAGTGAGTAGCGTCAACCCCCAAGACGCCAGGCTTCCGCGGAACTCGAATTCCACTTGGGTGTTCTCCGTACTTTTGGGTAGGGGGAGATACATGAATGATAAACCCGCTTTATAGATCGGGGTAGCCTTTCCGTTGATTGTTGCCTTCCACCCAGGATGGTAGTTTTCTTTAAAGTAAATTCCTCGGCTGTTTTTTGTAGAAACGATGATTTTGGATGGTTTTGGACGAGTGACATCAAATGCTCCTCGCTGACTTTGGGAAGGGATTAAGGAAGTAATGATATTGCCTAGGAGTTTTGCTTCCTCATAATTGTTATAGCTGACGATGTGGTATGGGATATTGAATCCTGAGAATATGACAGAACCTTCGCCGAATGTACCCTCTGATAGGATGGGGATTGTTTTGTGAATCAGCACAGGTTGCATCCAGTCGCTGAGGAGATCCTCAGATTGGGGGGCTGCGATTTTCCATGGATTATTCTCGAAAAGCAGTGGGGAAAACTTTGTCGTTTGTACATTTGTTAAAAGAGATGATTGTTTGAACGTAAGCCGCCACTCTTTTTCCTGGTCGTGGAGTTGCAGACTTTTGGCTCCTAGAATCTGTGGAACAGGCGAAGGGATATTCTCCAGCGATCCGATGTCAATGAAGACCTTGCCGCCGTTTTTAACAAAATCTCCGATTGTATCCCATTGGTTGCCTTTGAATTGATAGAGGATCACGGCATCGGCGAGATTAAGGAGTTTATCGTCGACTGTGTTAATTGAGTCGGGTCCTTTTATTGGGATGATGATTTGTGAGTTAAGATTCACGAGTGAAATGGCCCGCATGAGGGTTGAATACCCGTATTCATCAGATATGACAAGCACTCTTGCGGCATTGGTTGGAGAGACGATAGGACTAATCAGATCCTCGTGGATGAGCACATATTCCCAGTCGCGAACTTTCTCCGTTCGTTGCACAAGTGCTTTATTCGTAAGAAGCAGGGGGTCATAGCTGATGTCTCCTCCAGGTTGTTGGAGGAGTTTAACGGCAAATGCATCAAGCAGAAAAAGAGCCCTGTTTTTTTTGGCTTCTTCCGGGATGGTATCCTCTCCCTCTGGGAGGAGAGTAGCGGTTTGAAGATAGTAGATCCAGTCGAGATGTTCAAGCGTTGGTGCATTTGAGTAGCCGCGGGTTGATGGCATTTCCGAAACCGTATTCCACCAGATAAAGAAATCGGGTCTCACGCTGTCCAATCTCCAATTCCCGTCCCTCATTGGCAGCCAGGAAGGAACGATGTCTGTTATGGGATGGGTTTGGTATTTGGGGACGAGGAAGTTTGCAGCTCCCATAGGAAGAGTATTGGGGATTTTGAGATAAGGTTTAAGCGAAAAAGCAAATAATTCTGGAGATTTTGGGATGAAAAATACCAAAGAGATGATCAACAATGAGTTGGCTACCATGGCTAGCTTTTTTGAGGATTTACTGATGTACCTCGCTGATGCAGCAGCAAGAGTCAAAGCCAAAAGTGTTATTGCCCAGAAAAATCGGCGTGGAAACATGGCGCTTGCAAATTGGTTGATGAGTTGAAGCCATGCGGCCGAAATATAGGCAAGGAGGAGACCGAGTGCTGTAAGAGGAGCGAGGATTTCTGAGAAACGAGCTTTATGGATGTAGCGGGCGATCAAGGTGAGTGGAAGGTAGACCACGACAGGTGCGAGCATAAGAGGAGTCAGCCAGATAAAGTGCGGTGGGTAGTCACCCCAGCACTGAGAGCTGTCGCAAGTACCTGATCCGGCAGAGAAAAAAACTTGCAGAACAAGGGTGTAGAGACCGATGCTTCCGATTGCTGATGAGACAATAAAGAAAATGATGAGGTTCGTTGCTTTGTTTTTTATCCTTTTCCATAGGGATATCTTCCAGAAGCGAAGCTGTTGGGATTGTTGGGCGTCTTTCGGATCTCCCGTATCGGCGATGGCTAGATAAAGGACTGCCGGTGTGAGGACTGTAACGAAAGCCATCGGTGCGTGGGTTAACAGAGCCAAGCCCGTGAGGGTCCCTGCCACTACGAGTAGGAAGCGCTGCTGGAATTTTATGAAACGGACAATAAAGAAAAGTGTTGCGGGAAGGAACCACTGCATTGCAGAAGCAGTGATCAATCCTTCTGCTGTCAGGGCATAGTAACTTGCAGGTGTTATGATCAAGATGCCGGTAAAAAGGAGTGCGAGGAGATGGTTTCTTCCTACTTCCCAGAAAAGGAAATGAGAAGCTATAAAGAAGAAGAGGATAAGAATGATGGAAGTTAACTCCATGCTTGAAGCTACATCGAAGTAATGTGTCAGGGGGAGCATAAGATAGAAGAAACCGAATGGATACCCACCGATGACTGGCACTCCTGCATTCCAAAATGGCATCCATCCTGCCGGAGGGAATGGTATATTCTGGGCATAGAACTTGGCATAGGTTAAGGCGTTAAAATAATCTCCGCCAACTGCTTGCTCGGAAAGAATGTACGGTGTGGCTACCCGTTGTTGCCAGATGAAACTGATGAGTACTGATGTGAGAAGAAGAAGGATCAAGTTGGTGGTGCGGTTGAGGACGAGCTTGATTTTGGCAAGCTTCTCTTGGCGTTTCTCTTGAACTTCTTCGGTTAATCGCTGTGAGAGCTGTTTCTGGAACGTGTGGGGTTTTGGCTTCATTCTCGGATGTGCAACGTCAGCTGCCATTTTAGATAGATTACGACTTTGAGGACCATGAAGGCAACAGTGAGTAGTGGATGACGGATGAACACGTCTCTGTTCTTCTCGTAGATCTTGAGGCGAGACATTCCGGAGAGCCTCGCGAATCTTCTCGGGTGTGCCGCGGCATAGCGACCGATATGCTCGGTATAGTACCACTTTCTTTTGAGGTTCGGGAGGAAGCCGCGAACTTCGTGGTGGAGGAGCGGATGGGTTGTGTGGACGATTTCGACGCCTTGTTTTTGGAGCCGCTCATCAAGATCCCAGTCTTCTCCGGCGATTAGGCTCGGGTCGTAGCCACCCACCGCTTGAAAGACTCTTTTTTCGATAAACCTCGGAGCTTCGAGGAGTTCATTCCCCTGGTAACAGGTTCGTTCCAGAGCGATCGCCTTGCTCCAGAAGTCGGATCCGATAGGATGTTCCGGGATGACTGCCGCTTGTACCTTTTTTGTTACAAGACTTGCGAGTTCGGTAAAGAACCCCGGTTCGACCTCCATATCGGCATCGAGGAAGAGAAGATGCGATCCTTTTGCTTTTTGTGCTCCTGCGTTTTTCTGCTGGGAGCGTTCCGGACCTTTGCTGAGAATCATGAGCTTATTAGATTTTAGCAGGTAGCTTTTTAGCTTTTTAGGAAGATGTTGATTCCATGTTTTGCGTGCAATTTCTCGGGTTTTATCGGTAGAGTGGTTGTCGACGATGATCACCTCCCGGGGAGGATGGGGATCAGCGGCTATGCTTCTAAGGAGCCGTTCAATGTTCCGGCGTTCGTTGCGGGTGGGGATGATGATTGAGATGGACATAAAAAATTTAAAAGTATAAATTTAAAATTTAAAATTAATAGTGTAAAGGTGTGTGTTCCTTCGTTTTTGTTCGGACCGTTGCGATTGCCTTGAGGAACTCGTCGGTTGTGCGGTCCCAAGTGAACTTTTGGGAATGGCTGCGCGCATTACGGCTCAAAGATTCACGAAGTTTTTGGTCGCGCATGAATGTTTGCAGGGCGGACGCAAGAGCAGCGGAATTCGGAGAAACGAGGATACCCGTCTTACCGTTAACGACGGAGTCCCTGATTCCCGGAACCCGATAAGCGATTGTCGGTGTTCCGACGCTGGCGGCTTCCAAGACGTTTATGCCCCAGCCTTCGCGAAGCGATGTTGAGAGGAGTGCCCATGACTGCGAGAGGAGATCGAATTTGCGCTTCTCCCCGACAAATCCATGGAATCTGACTTGTCCACTCATTCCGGTTTTTCGGACATACAAAACGAGGTTTTGGACTGGACGCGGTTTCCCGCCGCCGACGATGTGGAGGAGCACCTGTCGGTTCCCGAGCTTGGATACCCCATCAACCACGGCCTGCAATCGTTTCATCGGGGTGATCCTCCCGAGAACGATGAACGTCGGCCTTGGATTTTTGGGTTGAAGTGTGCGCGGCGGTTTCGAAATACCGGGTGTGATGGTGAAGATTCGTTTGATCCCGTGTGCCCGAACGTCAGCGGCCGTTGATGGGGAGTTGACGAGGAAAGGAAAGTTCCGGAAAAGGGAGAGATAGACGCGTTCGAGGACAAATCCCAGAACATTGCCGGGAAACGGAACTTCCATAAACCAGATATCATTGGCGACTTCATGGGGAAAGAGGAAGACGGGTTTTTTCGCAAAGACGGAGATGAGCATCGGCAGACCGTGAACGTGTTCGATGACGACATCGATGCCGGCTTCCTCCCGTTTATAGGTTACGAGCGTGGCGAGAAGGAAACTTATCCAACGCACGTATGAGATCGCATTCGTGGGTGAAAAATAGGCTGGGCGAAGGATTCTCACGCCGTCATCATCATCCTGCTCCTTCCCGCCGGGAAATCTTCCGGTAATCAGCGTGATCTTGTGCCCGCGGTCGTTGAGACGCCTGGCGATTTCATGGGTGAGAACTTCGGCTCCACCGGCCGCCGGATTCTTCCTGTCCCGCCAAGAGGTCATGAGAATATTCATGGTTCTACTGCTCCATGGCAACCGTGCATCATTGCTTTTATAGCTTTTATATACCCCTTTTACTCCAGATTGTTTCGTTCGTGGGCTACTGCGCCAAACTCCACATCTGGAGAATCGGGGTATTGCACACTATTATTATTTTATTACAAACCAGAGTATAAGGAGTTTATCACAATGGAACTATGAAGCATTGCAACTCGGAAGCAGATTACGGTTTATCGGCGGCGTAAATGATGCCCTGCACCTCTATAGGCGACCTGGAAGTATCATCGCGTTCTTTCAGGACTTCTCCGCTCACGATGACCGGAATATCTTGCGAAGATTGAACTCTCGGGGCTTGATCATATTGGCGTTTGAGGTAGGTTCGATAATAAATCGCCAGCGTATCCTGAAGCATGCCCGGGATGACTTTCCAATTGATGCTGCTTTTTCCCTCCCTCCAGGTCATGCGAATGGGTGCTTCAAGAATACGTCGGTATCCCAAGTGCCTGGCAACCACCAACAGTTCGAGGTCAAACGCCCATTGTTTGACGACGAGCCTGGGAATAACCGCCTCCAAGACATGACGTTTAAACAGTTTCAGTCCGACTTGCGTGTCGGTGATATTGAGATTGAAGAAAAGACGGACCAATTGCTGGTATCCCCAAGAATAGAGTCGGCGGCGGGGGCCGTAATCCACTTGAGAAAGCGGGTGCCGCTTGCTGCCGATCACCACGTCGGCGTCGACGAGGGTCATGAGATTGGTGAAGAGGGCGATTTGCTGCGGGTGGAGCTGGAGATCGGCATCCATCAGACAAATGAGACTTCCCCTGGATTGCTCAAATGCGTAGCGGAGGGCAAAGCCTTTGCCGATGTTCGCGGCGTAGGTGAAGGTTCGAAGCGATGCGAGGTTTACACCGTTTAATAGTGTGGTGGTGACGGCGTCTGACCCGTCGTTCACCGCGATGATTTCGTACGGAAGGCCGGTTTTTGACAATTCGTGATCGATAATGGGCAGGTTTTCATGGATTTTCGGTTCGTTGAACACTGGAGTAATGAGGGAGAGCATGGTGTCCATTGCGGCGCCAGCATAGCAGAGCTTTTCACCTCGCACAAGAGGATTCTCACTTGTCTTTTTCAGAATTCCGGTTTTCAATACTTGTTGTCGTCAAATTTCTGGCTTTGGAATTGAGCGGAAGGGTATAATGCAGTTTATGAAACGGTTCATCTGGTTTTTGGGTGCTCTCATCACATTGCTGGTTCTGCCTCTCATCCCGGTTTCGGCAGCGGAGGAATCAGTTGAAGCGCCGATTGCAACCGAGAGTACGGCGGCGACGGGGAGCAGCGAGGGATCGGTTCTGCCTACCGTCAGCGTTATCGGCAAAACGGATTTAACCGAGCCGACCGGTTTGGCGCGGGGAAAACTTGAGCAGTACCTTTTATCCAAAGACCCCGGCCCATTGTCGATCACCAACTTTTTACAGCACGCGCTACGCCGTGCCGTCGCTTTGGGTGTTCCGGCAAATACACTGGTTTTGGTGCTTCTGTTTCCGCTGGTGGGAGCGGTCATCGCGGCGGCGCGCCATCTTATCGGACTGCGGGGATTCGGTTTGTTTACCACCGCGGCGCTTTCCATCGCCTTCCTGGCAACCGGATTTACGGTGGGGATGCTTTTGTTCGTGATTATCATTCTGGTAGCCAGCTTGGGAAGGGTGTTTATCGGCAGCCTCAAACTTCAGTACCTCCCAAGAATTGCCCTGCTTTTGTGGTTTGTTTCACTGGGGATCTTTGCCCTGCTTGCGATTTCCCCCTATTTGGGCCTCAACGAATTGGTCACGATTTCCATCTTCCCCATACTCCTGTTGGTGCTGTTTGTCGAAACGTATATCGGTTCGCGCATCGGTGTGGGCCTGCGGCGGGCGCTTGAATTAACGATTGAGACCATCATCTTGGCTGTGATCTGCTATTTGGTCCTCTCCCTTGAAAGCCTGCAGCGGTTCGCGGTCTTAAACCCCGAACTCACGGTTGCCTCGGTGGCTGTCTTTGACATCTTTTTGGGCAAGTACGTCGGTTTGCGGCTGCTTGAATATTGGAGGTTCCGCGAGCTCTTCGGTCGAGGAGATTAAATATGAGCGTTTTTTCCCAAATATTGGGCTTAAACGCCCGAAATCATCTGTACACCAGCCGCTATAACAGCAGGAAGGGAAGGAACATTGCCAAAAGTAAGCTCTTGACGAAGAGATTCCTGAAGAAAAACGGTTTTCCCCATCCGGAATTGCACGGCGTTTTTCGCCGATTCGCGGACGTTCCTCATTTTGACTGGGGGGCGCTAAGGAAAAACTTTGTCATCAAGCCCAGCAAGGGGTATGGCGGCGACGGAATCATCATCGTCAAGAGGCGAATGGGGAGCGAGCGCTTCATGACGGTGCAGAACGAAGAGGTGTATTTGGATGATTTGAAGCTTCACATTTTGGATATTTTGGAAGGCAATTACAGCAAGTACGACATACCGGATGTCGCCTTTATCGAGGAGCGGGTGCCGAAACATCCGAAATTCCGGCGCTATGCCTATCGCGGAACGCCGGATATCCGGATTTTGGTTTTTAATCAAGTTCCGGTGATGGCCATGCTGCGTTTGCCGACCTCCGAGTCAAAAGGGAAAGCCAATCTGCATCAGGGAGGGCTGTGCGTGGGACTGGATTTGGCGACCGGAATCACCACCCATGGGATGATTTTCGACCGGCCGGTGCAGAGTGTGCCCGACACAAATGTCAAGGTCAATGGTCTCAGGCTTCCTTATTGGGATGAGATGCTTGAGATTGCTCTTGCGGTTCAGCGCAAAGTTGAGCTGGGTTATCTGGCAGTGGACTTTGTTCTTGATCACGTCAGAGGGCCGTTGGTCCTTGAGCTCACCGCGAGCTCCGGACTCGGGATTCAAATCGCCAACCGAGCGGGCCTGCGTAAGCGACTGGAGCGCGTTGAAGGTTTGGAACAGGCAGGGAAGGGGAGAGGAATTCAGATTTCGCGGGCGCTGTTTGGGGAGAGTTTTGCCGACAAGGTGCTCGCCGAGCGGGGGGCAAAAATCGTCGGTTTTCTTGAATCGGCAAAGGTCCGTGACAGCAAAGGGAAACGAACGGAAGTACAGGCCAAGGTTGATACCGGGGCTTTTCGCACCAGCATTGACCGGAAACTCGCCCAAGATCTGGGGCTCTTGCGGGAGAAAAATATTCTTTGGAAGAAATACTATGTCAGTGCCATGGGGCGGGAACAGCGGCCGATCATTGAACTGACATTTTGGCTCAAAGGCAGACGGGTGAAGACCGCCGCCAATGTATCCAACCGTTCCAAATTCAAAGAAAAGCTTTTGGTCGGGAGACGGGACCTGAAGACTTTTCTGGTTCGCGCGGAATAGATTTGTTACTTCTTTGTTCACACCCGAATGTTTTGTGAATTGTTTTATTAAGAACTTTCTTGCATAAACAAGTTGTATGAGAACCATTCAATCCGTTGAAGATGTTCAGGAGGCCTTGCAGGGCCTTAGGCCGGTTGTCGGCATGGGCGTGACCGCTTTTCCGAGGATCGGGGTGGTCAATCTCCTGCCGAACTTTGAGCTTCTCTGTATTCTCGACTCGACTGATTTGTCATGGCTCAAGCGTACTGTCAAGGTCACATCAGTCAAGCGTGATTTTACCGGCAGGGTGGAGAAACTCAATACCTTGGCGCTTCTGCAACTCCGCTCCACGCAAAGATACCTGCGTTCGTTGGGAGAGCACCCTTCACTGTTCCTCTACAAATCCTCGAAGAAGATTGAAGAACTTGCTGATCGCAACGGCTATCGGCTACTCGTTAACCGCAGTGATGTGCGGGATGTCTATGAGGATAAGTGGGAGTTTCGCCGGATTGCCCGCGAGATTGCCTTCCCGCTGCCGGCTGGCGAACAACTCCCTATTGATGACTTTTCCCGCGACGTTTTTGGCAAATTACAGGAAAAGCTGGGAACTGACTTGGTTTTTCAGATCACCGATTACTCCAAGGGTGGGGGTGTGGGCACGTTTTTTGTTTCGGATGTTAAAGGTTTTGACGCGTTTATCGGATTTGTCGGGAGGCGGCGGCAGGCCGGACGGGACCTTCAACGGCTGAATGTGACCAAACGCATATCGGGAGAGTCGGCAAGCATCAGCGGGTGCGTGACGCGGTACGGTGTTTTGACCTCAAGAATCCAGCGTCAGATCGTCGATGTTCCCGAAGTTGTGGGCTATCACGGCCGCAGCGGCGTCTTCTGCGGCCACGATTGGGGGGAGCGATACGGCAGTACGCTTGAAGGGAAGGCGAGGAGTTTAGTGTGCAAACTCGGCGAGCAGATGTTTGCACGAGGGTATCGGGGGATTTTTGGTCTGGATTTGGTGGTCAATCGAAGCAACGATGAGGTATGGCCGATTGAGTGCAATTCAAGATACACAGGGGCTTTTCCGGTCTACAGCATGTTGCAGGAGCAGGCGGGCGCAATTCCGATTGACGCCTGGCATCTTCTGGAGTTTTCCGGTGTTGAGTACAGGATGGATGTTGGTGCCGTACAGCGCAGTTACGATCAGGCGATGACCGGCGCACAGCTTCTCTTACACAATCTCGAACGCAGAAATGTGACCGTCCGCGGGTCGGTAAAACCAGGCTTCTACCGCTTGACAGGGCCCGGCCTTGTCAACATCAAATGGGTGAGGGGTGGGTATTCGGTTGCAGATTTGGAAAGCGACTTGGAGTTCGTTTTGACCGATGGGGTACCGCGAGCTGGGGAGCTATTGAAACCCGGGTCTCGAATTGGGCGGGTGATTTTCAAGCGGAACGTCATGGAGGATCGGGGTAATCAACTCCAGCCGGATATCAGGCAAACGATGAAGAGCCTCTATAGGCTGTACAAACTTGAAAAGAGTAAACAGAGAGGATAATTTCGAGTCGGTTCAGGCTTTCTTCCTTGCGAGTCCCTCTTCCAGAGCTTCGAGGATCGCTTTGTAGTAACCGGGCCTCATCGGGTTCTCGCTCCTCCCGGGAGAGAAGTTGTGTTTGAGTCCAAAATCCCTGTGGCTTGTTGCTCCATCGGGGAGCGAGGTATCCATAAGATTTCCCTTTGCCGCCCTGAATTCCATGAGTTTGTTGTAGGTAGCGATCCAAGGGGATGGATCGGTTCCTTCCGGTGCGTCCCGAACAGTGTGGCAGAGAGTGATAACATCTACCAGAACATCGGAGACGAGCCGTTCGGAGAGCATTTTCTCAGGTTTTATGGGATTGGGGATTTCCGCCGCATGAATGCCGAGTGTTTGTGACAGATATTCAGTTCTCGTCTCTTGGTTTTGATTTTCCGTCCCTTCGTGACGTATTGTCCCGCCTTCAATGGGAGGTAGTTGTTTTACCCCGAGCTCCAAAAAATAGTCGACGTCTTCAGCGGTAAACCCTGACTGCTCGATTCTTTCGGATCTTGAGAATTTTGGGCCTTCTTCCGGCGCTGACAGCGACATGTTATTTCTCCCCGAATATGTATTGTAACAGCATTCGACAAACAGGCTGCGGTCGGCCGTGGTTCGGCCACTCGTGAAGTCGAAGCGACGGGTCCGAATTCACCTCAAGAACTACCGCGTTTTTCCCACTGACAGGGCCGGGCCTTGTCAACTCGGAATGGTGGATGTCCGCCACGATCATATCGATGCCGCAGACGATGAGTCCGGTCAGGAGGGCGGTTTTTTCGGCAAGTTTGATGACTGAAGGATGGATCTTTGAGTGGGGAAGGGTTTGGACGGTCCCTCCGGCTTGGAAGTTGGCAATGGGATAGAGCTTGATGGTTTTCCCCTTGGGGAGGACGCTTTTGAGCGAGAGTCCTTGGTTTTTCAGATGCCAGGAAACTCTGGGCCAGTTGAGAATCCGGTTTTGCATGCGGCGCCCCGCCTTCGCATAAAGCTTCGGACGGGCAAGCCGACTTACCGTTCTTTTTTCCAGAAGTTTTTGATTGTGGTTGAGGATGAGTTCTTTTATCGACATATTGCCATTGCCGGTAACTTCCGGCGGATGGCGACGCGAGGCGCCGATCACTTTTCCATTGAGGACGAAGAACCGCAGATCGTCACCCCTGATATATTCCTGTATGATCACGTTGTCTGAAGTCCTTGATAGGGTGCGCAGAACGTCGTTCAGGGTTTCCTCATCTTTGATTCCCACGTAGACATCGTGGCCTTTCTGCCCTTGGCTGGGTTTGACGACGAGCGGGAAGGGTGGGAGTGCGTCGAGATTGAGTTCTGATAGACGCGCAAGCGAGACAGAACGAGGCGTGGGAATTCCGTTTTCTTTCAAGAGCTGGGTCGTGCGCCCTTTATCTCTGGTCAATTCAATGGCTCGGGAGGGATTCAGGCCGAAGCTTTTTTTGGTCACCACGTGCGTTTTGCCGCCTTTGGAAAGCTTCAACTTCATCTTCTGTTTATTAAGCAGCGTGACCTTTATTCCAAGTCGGGAGGCCGTTTCAACCAGGATTCGGGAGTTGGTGTTTTCAATATGGTCAAGTTCCATTTGCGGGTTTTGTTCGTTATATACACGGATTGTGATGCTATAATTATCTCATGAAGATACAAAAGCATGCATCTCGAGTCGCGGTTGGCATGAGCGGTGGAGTGGATTCCTCCCTCTCTACGGCTTTGCTGGCGGAGCAAGGGTATGAGGTGACCGGAGTCTATCTGGAGTGCTGGAATGAACCGGGTTGCCGGGCGCCGCAGGACCGCAAAGACGCCTTGGCGGTGGCGCTTCAGCTGGGGATTCCCTTTGAAGTACTCGATTTTCAGAAGGAGTACAAGAGGAAGGTAATTGATTATTTTTATCGGGAGTACAAAGCCGGACAAACGCCGAATCCGGACGTGGTTTGCAATCGGGAGATCAAGTTCGGATTGTTTTTACAGTGGGCGCTCGAAAAAGGGTTTGACTTTATCGCTACCGGGCACTATGCACGGATCGCTCGGAAGAAGAACGGTCATGCGACCTATCGCTTGCTTCGCGGTGTTGATGAGAAGAAGGACCAAAGCTATTTCTTGTATACGCTGATGCAGGATCAATTGAAGCATATCCTGTTTCCGGTCGGGGAGATGACGAAGCAAGAGGTTCGCAGGGAGGCAAAGAAGCGGGGGATTGTTACCGCCGATAAGCCGGATTCGGTCGGGATCTGTTTCGTGGGAGACGTAGATGTGCAGAAGTTCTTGCGAAGACGGATCAAAGAAAAAAGAGGTGTCGTGGTTGATACCGATGGGAATATGATCGGCGAACATAAAGGTGTCTGGTTCTACACCATCGGCCAGCGGCATGGATTCAGCATCAATTCAAAGTTCAAAGTTCAAAGTTCAAAATTAAAACATTCGATTCCGCCGTTTTACGTAGTGGGTAAAGATGTTACTCGAAATAGGCTGATCGTAGGCTTCGGACCGGAAACCTATGTTGATAATTTTCAGGTTAAGGACCTTCATTTTATCAATGGGATGGGCAGGGACGAATTGGTTCGTACAGAGAATCTTTCGGTTCGTATACGACATGGTGGGGATCTCATTCCCTCAAGATCCACTATTCATCATTTAAAATTCATGATTCATCTTGATGAGTCGCAGAGGGGCGTTGCTCCCGGGCAGGTGGCTGTACTTTATCGAGGCGATGAATGCTTGGGTGGAGGAGTGATCGATCTGGCCTGACTGTTTTTTAAAAAGAATCTTGTATATTCATCAGATCTACACGAGTTTTATGGGTGAAAGGGTGAATGGATTGGGTTGACTTTCCGGAGAAGTCTGGTATAGTAGTTCTGATCTTGATATGACATAAACGTCTGACCAGGTACTGGCTTACTTGAGTTTTGCCTCGACATGGTCGGGGTTTTTTGTTCTCTTTGATATTTTACAAATAGTAGACATTCCACCGGGTCCTGACTTCACGTCGGGCGGAGGTGGCTGGAACAACACGCACGTTAACAAGTGAATACCAGTAAGGTTTATTTTTGATCCGCCTGTGATTTCGCGATTTTCGGCAGACTGCCTGTTCGGCCGTTTCCGAAATCGGAAATTTCGGCGGACTACGAATCAATCAGCAAATTGATTCTGGTAGCCAGAGATGTGGTAGGAATATTTTTGAGAGTTTGATCCTGGCTCAGGATGAACGCTGGCGGCGTGCCTTAGGCATGCAAGTCGAACGGGTCCGAGCAATCGGACAAGTGGCAGACGGGTGAGTAACGCGTAGGAACCTACCCCTTGGCGGGGTATAGCCAGCCGAAAGGCTGGGTAATACCGCATAATCTTTTCGGAGCAAAGGCCGTAACTGGCCACCGAGGGAGGGGCCTGCGTCCTATCAGCTTGTTGGTGGGGTAACGGCCTACCAAGGCTATGACGGGTAGGGGGCGTGAGAGCGCGGCCCCCCACAAGGTCACTGTGATACGGGACCTACACCTACGGGTGGCAGCAACTAGGAATATTGCGCAATGGGCGAAAGCCTGACGCAGCGACGCCGCGTGGTGGATGAAGCCCTTCGGGGTGTAAACACCTGTGGCAGGGGAAGAAGATCTGACGGTACCCTGCTAGAAAGCACCTGCAAACTACGTGCCAGCAGCCGCGGTAAAACGTAGGGTGCAAGCGTTATCCGGATTTACTGGGCGTAAAGAGTGTCGTAGGTGGTTTGATGCGTCCGATTTTAAAGACCCCGGCTCAACCGGGGAACAGGGTCGGATACGATCAGACTTGAGCGCGTTCGGGGAGGCTGGAATTGACGGTGGAGGGGTGAAATCCGTTGATATCGTCAAGAACACCGAGGGCGAAGGCAAGCCTCTAGGACGATGCTGACACTGAGGAACGAAAGCTAGGGGAGCAAACTGGATTAGAGACCCAGGTAGTCCTAGCAGTAAACAATGGATACTAGCTGGTCCGGCTTTGCCGGGCTGGCGTAAGCTAACGCGTTAAGTATCCCGCCTGGGGAGTACGGCCGCAAGGTTAAAACTCAAAGGAATTGACGGGGATCTGCACAACCAGTGGAGCATGTGGTTTAATTCGAAACAAAGCGATGAACCTTACCTGGGCTTGACATTCTATCGTTTTATTCTGGTGGAAACATCGGAAGATCCGCAAGGATGATAGAACAGCTGCTGCATGGCTGTCGTCAGCTCGTGTCGTGAGACGTCCGCTTAAGTGCGGTAACGAGCGCAACCCTTGCCCCGTGTTGAATTATCACGGGGGACTGCCTTGTTACAGACAGGGAGGAAGGGGAGGATGACGTCAAGTCAGCATGGCGCTTACGCCCAGGGCCACACACATCCTACAATGGGTGGGACAACGGGTCGCGATGGGGTAACCAGGAGCTAATCCTTCAAACCCACCCTCAGTTCAGATTGTAGGCTGCAATTCGCCTACATGAAGTCGGAATTGGTAGTAATCGCGGGTCAGCAGACCGCGGTGAATACGTTCTCAGATCTTGTACACACTGCCCGTCAAGCCAGCAAAGTCGGCAGAGCCCGAACTGGGATTTCCTAACTTGGTAGCAATACCAGGAAGGAGCCCCCTAAGGCTAGGTCGGTGATGAGGACTAAGTCGTAAATACGTTGCGACCTGTCCGAGCAATTGGGCAGGAAAATTTGGCTGTATCGGTGAAGCCTACGTCACGAATCAGTCGATTCATGATATGGTAATACCGAGGGAAGTTTCCCGGCAATTCACATGTCGGGATAACCCCGTAGAGACTACACGCCAACTCCTCTAATGACAAAAGCTTACCTACTCGGTGCTTTACACGATGCAACGACAAGAAAGAGCACATATCGGATTTCTCAAAAGTCCAGAGCGTATGTTGAGCTCATTGCCAAAGGCATACGGACTCTAGGAGGATCAGCATGGACGTATAGAGAAGGGAAGACTCGAGATGTCTATATTGTTGAATTCTCAAAGTCTTTTCTTTCTCATGTGTCCATTCGATCAAGGAAGGATAAAGTCGAATACATTCGTGGTTAC
Organism: Candidatus Chisholmbacteria bacterium RIFCSPLOWO2_01_FULL_49_14; assembly: GCA_001816915.1. Taxonomy (GTDB): domain Bacteria; phylum Patescibacteriota; class Microgenomatia; order UBA1400; family Chisholmbacteraceae; genus 2-01-FULL-49-14. The sequence continues at coordinate 12,113 of MHCL01000010.1, read as the reverse complement.
TTTGACACCGAGGGTGGCATTGCCAAGCAATCTCATGTTCGATATTACATTTACTTTGCTCAGAAAGACTATCCAGATTTAGCAAAGCTTATGATGTATTTAGAAGAACTTGGGATTGTGTGTGGAAAAATCCATAATCCGAGCCATCGGGTCGATCCCGATTACTTTCGGTTTTACGTTTCGGCAAAGTCATATCATGATTTTGCAGAAACCATTGGATCTTGGCATCCTGAAAAGAAGTCATATTTGAGGATGAAGATATAGTCCATGCCACAGGAAACTGATGGAGTAACATGAACAAGGTATCCGTTCTGGAAGGAGCGGATGGATCACCTCCTTTCTAAGGAGTCTTAATAAACTCACCAAGGTTTACCGGTGTTTCTTGTGAAAGAAACCGGTTTCCTACCGCATCTTTGGCTATCAAATCATAAGAACTAAAAGGCATAAGAATACAGAGAATAGGGAAAACCGCTCGGAAGGGCGGTTTTTTGGTGGCTTTTTATCTGTGGAGATGCTATCAATCAACGATGGAAATGGTGGTGGTGCAGCTGACGTTTCCTTGGGGAGTATTTATAGTTAAACGAGGGGTATAAGTTTTTGTGCCTCCCAGAAGATAGGCGTATGCATGGCTGAACGATGATGACCCTCCCGAACCCGAAAGACCGAGAGATGAACCATCGTCAAAGGAAAATGTTGCGGGTCCATTGCTCCATTCGACAGAGAAATTCAGGTTGTTGAACTGTTGGGAATAGGTGATTGAACAGTTTGGCTGCGTTTGTGCAGGAGGGGATGGTTGGGTATGGGCGATTGTAATGGGCGAGCTCGGAGAGCAAGTCTTTTTCCCTCGTAGCCCGTCGATCGAAAGGACGGGTGTGTATTTTGCTGAGCCGTTTACGGCAAAAGCATAGTCGTGGCTGACCGATTGCGGTCCGTTCGCCACTCCGGTCTGCGTGTTGTCTCCGAATGAAAAAACGGCGGGCCCGTCGCTTGAATTGAGATGGTACGTGAGGTGGTTACCATTCTGTTCGTACTCAATCGAACAGACGGGTTCGGAATTGGTTGATGAGGAGTTCGAGATCGTTGCCGTCGTTTCGCAGCTGACTTGTCCTTGAGAGGTATTGATAGAAAGTTTCGGATGAAAGGTGCGGGTCCCGCCGGTGTCATAGGGATAGTCATGCGGGAGGTTCGCCCACCCGGAAGTATAGAAAAGGTCAAACTTGGAACCGTCATCGAAGTGAAAAACCGCGTATCCGCCGCTCCACTGAAGGTTGAATGACAGATGGTTGAAGTTTTGGTTATAGACGATCGAACATTTCGGTTGAACAGAAGCCGCATTGATGGGAAGCAGTGCGGTCGGCAACAGGAGAAAAGTCGAGGCGAGCGCTGTTGCAAAAAGCCAGTGAAGACTTTTGTGCATCTGATTTATCCCTTTCATTCTCTTCAACAAAAAAGCCCGTTGGGGACAGGCTGCTGACTTTGTATGATAACAGAATGAGGCTCTGACGTCAAAACGGCTTTGGGAAGGGTTATACTGGGCTGATGATTGACGAGGTTTCATTTCGGGTGCAAGCGGGGAATGGTGGGAAAGGATCGGTGCACTTCCGGCGTGAGAAATACGCGCCGCGCGGCGGACCGGATGGGGGAGACGGAGGGGACGGTGGATCGGTTTATTTTGTCAGCGATCCCAATCTCACGACCTTGCGATTTTTTTCCGGGAAGGATCGTTTTGCTGCGGAGCACGGACGGCGCGGGGGCATGGCAAGGAAGCATGGGGAAAACGGGGAAGATATTGAACTGCGCGTACCGGTGGGAACGGTGGTCGAAGTGGTTTCAGGAAAGGATGAACGAAAGGGAGCATTGTTCGCTGATTTGGATGCGCGGGATATGCGCGTCTGCGTGGCGCGCGGGGGGCATGGGGGCCGGGGCAACTGGTATTTCAGGTCGCCGACCAACACCACACCCCGAACTGCAGAACCCGGGACTCCCGGAGAAGCACGCTGGCTGCGGTTAAGCCTCAAGGTATTGGCACAAGTCGGTTTGGTCGGACTCCCGAATGCCGGGAAAAGCACGCTACTTTCCATTCTGACGGCGGCAAAGCCTGCCATCGCGGCGTACCCGTTTACCACGGTCTCGCCGAACCTGGGTGTGCTGACAGAATATTCGGCTTCTTTGGTGATCGCCGATATCCCCGGCCTCATCGAGGGAGCCAGCCGGGGCAAGGGTCTGG
>MHCL01000010.1:0-9794 GCA_001816915.1 Candidatus Chisholmbacteria bacterium RIFCSPLOWO2_01_FULL_49_14 | reverse complement strand
CCTTTTTCCGCAGGATTGGGTTCTGGCGGTGGTTCCCGGGGAACGGAAAATCGGCGAAACGATCTGGAAACAGCGGGAACAACTGCGGGCAGAACTTGCGGCATTCAGTCCGCGCCTGCTTCAGCTTCCTGCGCTTATGGTGTTTAACAAAATTGATCTGCTATCGCAAGAAGAGATCGAGAGCATCAGGCTTTTTTTTCGCACAAAGCGGGTCGCGCTCATCCCGATTTCCGGGGCGACTCTCACCAATATCGAGGGGTTGAGGCGTGCGATCGTCAGGCAGTACAACAATGTCCATAATTCCAAGTGATTTGAGGTATTTTTGGCCATGAAAAAACGGGCGGCTTGGACGATGGGGGTGGGGGAGGAGGGTGAGCGTAGGGCGCTCAACCAAAGACACATTGCGTCTTCGTCTCCTTTCCCACACTTGGTTCCCATCGGCAAGCAAAATGCCCGTCTTTTCTCTCTTGAAGGGTCCATCTCGACGCCAGAGTTCCTCCTCGAAGGAGGGCGGCACCGGGAAACGTTTCCCTTCAGAGATTGATGCTGATTACGGCGAGAGAGGGGTCGGCACCGGCTTGGGAGAACCATAGAGCTCAAAGAGTCGCATGAGCCATTCGGCCCAGACTTCAACAGTCAAAGGCTCTTCGGGGCCGAAGTCTCTTGATCCTCCGCGCCTCTGGAAGATGAGGTCTCGGTACAAGGCCTCCGGGGCTTTGACCTCGTCTTCCTTCAGCCCAAACGTGTACGCCACGTCCGGAAAGGTTCTCTCGTAAGTTGACCACAGGAGTGCCGATCCTCGATAAGGATCGTCGTAGACGATCTGGTCTGAGTGCGCCAGCAGCTCGATCATGACAGCGCCATCGGCTCGAGTTGCACCCTGGAATGGGCAGACGAAGTGAGGGTTTGGGTACTGGCAGAGAAAATGCCGAGGGAGTATGAGTTGTCTTCCCAGTTCCTCTGCAGCGGCCGCGTATGGGTGGCGCACCAGCTTGGGGTCGTCGAAGCTCAGATTCGTCGGCGCGATGGGCTCGAAATCCCCATCCTGGTGGAAGAACTTGGCGGCCGAGACGAAAAGGTCGCCGATGAGCAACTGCTTTACTGGGCAGATGTAGATCGCGCCCGGATCCGCGCCTTCGACCTCACATTCCTCAATATACCCGCTCTCGGATGCCTGTTTGAGCCACTTGTAGGCATAGTAGTCGATGGTCAATCCAGGGTCTGCGAAGATTGAAGCGGGTTCCAGCGGCTCTGCGGTCGCGACTGCAGCTGGTGCATCCGATGGCAAAGCCGCGGCAGCGGCAGTCTGGGTGGCTTCAAAGATCTTCCTCTCCCGGGCCAGCGCTTGCGCGTCGGTCGCAACCTGAGCCGCTGCCGTCAGCGCTGCCTTTGCCGTTGACTGCAGGGGATTGGATACCTCCGGCAGTGGCGGTGAAGTAGGGGCAGGCATCGTACAGGCTGCCAAGACGATGAGTGATAAGACTAACGCGATGAAAAGGATCTTTCTCTGCATGGTATTCCTCCTATGCAAACGCGGAGATGATGCGCGCGGCGACAGTTCCGACGGTCTCGATGTAGGGGAGCGCCTCGGCGTAGAGCCAGGGGGTGCCTTCTCCGACGACGGTCGGGACGTATCGGTAGCCGATACTCGTGATGCCCAGGCCGAGCGAGACGATTGCCGAGATCGTGAGTAGGCCTCCGAGGACATTTCCGGAGTAGCCAGCCTCCCGTCCATAACTCATGATGGACATGAATCGCCGGCCAGCCTTCAAGATCCAGCGTAAGGTCCAGATTGCAGCCCAATAGAGCATGAGCAATCCGGTCAGGCCGACGGCCTTCGGCGCGAACTCCTCGAGCGGCGGGTACTGCGGGTACTGCAGGAGCAGAGCTACCCCCATCACGGCGATCAGGTTGAAGGGCATTAGGATGACCTGCTTCAGGTTTACCTGCAGATACCAGTCCTGAATGAACTCCGTGACCCATTTCCCTATGCGTATCAGGGAGTCGGCCAGGATGAGCAGGAAGCCTTCGGGGGTCTTGAGCTTGGCCAGGAACTCACCCTCCTCGAAGGGGAGCCCGAGCTCCCGCCTGATCCGCTTGAGGATCTCGTCCGGATGCCAAAGCAGGATGGCGCTGTACGCGAAGCCGATGGCTCCAGTCAATACGGCCAACAGCCACTGGTTCTCCAGCCATTGGCTTTCCCACGGCTTGAAGACGACGATGCTAGCTGCCACCGCGAAGAGCAATGAACTCTTCACAGAGAAGCGCATCAAGTACATGGGGAGTCCGGCTTCCAGTGCCATGAGGATCGCGGCTGCGATGAACAGGCTGCGGATCGGGATTCGAAGCCCTAGAGCCGCATTGACCGCTATCACAGCGGCGAACCACGTCAGCGGGAACAAGTGGACCAGCAGCCACAACTGGGTGGGGCTGTAGACCTGGCGGATCCGGACGTACGCGGCCCGGACGAACTCCGCGGTGTCGACCAGCCATTCCCCGATGGCCTCGATGCGCAGGGCGAGGGCTTCCTCCAAACGGTTCAAGGTCTCGCCCCAATGCTTGCGGATGAGGATCATGACGAACCTGGCGAAGATCACCCCGGCGACTATACCGATCACGTCCTTAAGATTCCACGACATTGCAAATCACTCCTTTGGTTGAGGCCAGGAAGGTCTTAACCGCTAATCCAGAGACGATTGGGGTTGGGGATGTGTATTATTGGTCACCTTTTGTGGATTTTCCTCCTGTATGGCGGTTTCTGTTGCGTGATGGTCTTTGGCCACGCGGCGAATCAGCGCTTGGGTCAAGGGGGCAATAAAATCAACCCCGAATCCAACCCCGACGCAGGTTAAGGTCACCGACAGGCCTATCAGCAGACCATGCCAGAGCAAAGGGGGTGATGCGCTTGCTTCCACTCTCAAAGACATGGAGATGATAACGCCGAAGATGAGTCCGGCGAGTCCTCCTGCGATTCCCGCAAGTCGCTGTATGGCTTTTTCCATAGGTTTTCTCCAGTGCGTGTCTGTTTGCGTCGTCCGACTCCTCGTGTGAATATTCTCTCGCCATCCCTCGCCGACACTCTTCTTACCTTAAGAGCGTTCATACTCCCCGGCAAAGGCCAGGAGTGAACAGCAATCTTTCGGAAGAAGTGTTTCGGGAGGGATTTTGTCCCGATACCAATCGGGACAACGTATTCGGTTGTCAAAGATCAGGCGTATATCGCCCAAGGTGATGAATAGTCATAGATGTTGAGGGGCAGAGGCAGACTTCTTCAGAGAGAATTGCTTTCATTGTATCATCGGTTTCAAGTTTTATTGGGGTTTCGTTGTGTAGCGGGTTGGGAGGAGAAAATGGGAGTGATGTATGGGAGACATTTGCCGAAGTAGGAAATTTTGGGCATGAAAAAACGGATAGACTGATGTGGCGGAATTGAGGACTGGAGGGGGCGATAACCCGAAGAGCGGGTTAAGCTCCAATGATGAAGGATGAGTCCTTCTCCAGTGCTCGTGGTACATGCCACTGCTATCCGTTTTCTTCTGAGAGGGGCCTCCCTTGCCGTCCTTCCGACGTATTGTCGGAGTTCCCGACGCAGAGCGTCGAGTGGACGACTATCGGGAGGGGGATTCCTCTCAGGTGGTGATAGGCGAGGATTGGTCATAGGCGGCTGCTCACGGCTTTGTATCGGATGCGATGCGGGGAGTTACCGTTCAGCCTCCGGTTCGGGGAAGAGCAGCGTGGAGAACCAGGAGGATGCAAAGCCCTGGAACTGCTCACGCCCTGTTTTGGTGAGCGTGCGGATCGGTCGCGTCCACGCTTCTTCGCCTTGCCGCACGATGATGCGGTTGGCACGGACTTCTTCGTTTCCTACCAGATGGGTGCACTCCCTCCACCACCGAGTTTCCGCCGTGCCATTCAGGGTGAAGTGGATGGCGAACTGGCAGTCGTCGAACTCGGTGTCGATGTCGATCGACCCGAAGCCGAAGACGATCGTGCCGCCACCCTCGGTTCGCTGGAGCAGTTCAACCCGCAGATCTTCCGCGTCGGTTGGGACCAGAGGGATGAAGGTTCCCCTCAGGGTGTACTCATTCTTCCAGGACGGGAATTCCTCTATCTGGAACATCGCAGGTTGATTGGCCGGCGTGTCGTAGATGGGAACCTCCATCCCCACCGCGAGCGGCTTCCTCACGGTCAACGGGAAGAAGTACCACAAGAGGAGGCTGCCGACGACACTGAGCATGATGATTAGGAGGAGGTAGCTAACGAGACGGGACGACAATGAGACTTGCGCTCGCGCGGTCATGATTCTCTCTCCTGAGTGTCTAGTCCTGAGCCTGATGGCTTAGGATGTCGAATTGGTCAAGCGTTCTTGCCAGGTTGCCCTGATCAGTTGAGGTAAGTAGAGTAGACCAGTGATGATCAGGATCAGGAACCCGTTGGCGCCGGATACGGTCGTCCACGGAAACCTGAAGGCGTTCGCAATCTGGGGGACTGCATATCCCCAGAAGACCAGGATGAACGCTATCAGTGGTATCCCGAAGCACACCAACCACCGGTCGCTATTCTCCTCGAGCGAATTTCGCTCATATAGCTCGGCTGCGACGACCCAGATTGCTGTGAGGAGGAGATACGCGACGGAGCGCAGCACCGCTGCCGGTTCTTCGGTGATAACCTGTCCCAGCTCCTTGATGGATGGGGAGAGGATCGCTAGCACAATCAAGACGACCGCGGCCAGAGCTCCTGTGAACTTGAGGCTTCGCGCCTCTTTTTGGGTGAGCGGTAACATGTCCTTTCCCCTTTCTATAGGTAGTGAGCCCGGTGGTTCCTCCGTCGCTCAACAGAGCTATGGAAGGACACGGTCAGGAGGGCGGGTGGGCGTTGTTCTTTGTTCTTCTGCCCCAGGTCCAGATGACGATCCATGGCAAAGCGATCGCTGAACTGAGTAGGAGCAGGACCGAGGCAGTTGGCGTTAGCCCCAGGTTCAAGAACTGTTTCAGTATCCAGGGCCCAATGAACAAGAACGCCAAAAGAACCAGTTGTCCTGCCAGCTCAGTCAGCCACTGTGGGTCTGACTGGAACAGCTTCCAGAGCGTACGGAAGTAGAGGACTACGAAGCTGAGCACCAGCAGAGCCCCTGGCAGGAGCCACAGGTAGATGAGCTCCACTGGTCGCGGATAGTTGAGCATCCAGACAACAACCTCCTTGAGGATCCCCTGCAGATCGTGCGTCGCTTGGAAAAGCTGGGCGAGCAGCAAGGGGATCAATGCAACCCCCACGACACCAAGGACGACGCCGACGAACGCGAACTTTTGCCAAGTCTTCATCGGATTCTCCTTATTGGCTAGTCCCGAGCCCGGTGGCTCTAGGGTGACGGGAGTTGGTGGTTGTTGTCGTTTCTGTCGAGCAGTGGAGGTTGGACACTCCATCGGTTGACCGGTGGACGATCATTGCGCCTTGGTACCCTGCGCAGTATGAAGTATTCCACCAGCATCGGGGAGTTGATCACCATGATCAGCGGAAACAGCGGTTTGATCCCCTGCGGCATTGGCCAGGATTGGTCGATCATGTACGGAACAATGGTTATTGCCGTCAGGATGGAACCTGTCGTGAGGAAAGCTCTCACCCAGTTTCCACCAGCCGTTAGCGGATGACGCGCGTCCGACCCGAACTTGCTCATTACTCTGGTATACCAGTGGACGATCGGCACGCGCTTGCGCAGTTCATCCCGAAACTCCAGACTCGACTTCCATAGGCGCACCCAATCAGGGTGTGGCCTGAAGCTGAGCACGAGCTCGACGGATCGAACGACGAGCGCCGATGGCCACCAGATGACCATTCCAGTAGCTGGGATGAGGAGCGTGAAGCTGACGATGAGCAGAAGTATGTTCAACCACATTTCTGCCTGAGATCCAGAAAGGAATCCCGAAAGGATCTCCCTTCCAAGGTCGTCGATCCCCGCTAGGCTCCAGACAACACTCCCTACACAGAAGGTGATAGTCATAGCCCCTACCAACACAGAGACGGCTGCGAATACAAAACAGCCGCTGTCGCGGTCGGTACTGCCCGGTAGCTGTTTCATGGTCCTTTCTCCTTTTCACTTGCCTATTTGCGTGCGTAATCAGGCCTCTGTGCCGGCCGGCTCGGGCAGATGAGTTTATCCCCTCAACAGGGTGTATTTCCTCGTCCGTTTAGGTCTTCAGCGGTTACGCTCCTTTCGTGGTGCGGGGGAGAGCGGAGGGGAAGTTTTTCCCCCAAAATGTCATTGACCAAAATGAGCCTCTGTGGTTGAATGAAGGTTATGCCAAGGCAGAAACCGACACTCAACCAAGCCGATATCTCGCTTCTGAGGCAGACTTTTACCACGAAACAGGATCTTCAGCCTTTCGCTCAAAAGAAAGACCTTGGGCAATTCGCAACCAAAAGCGACCTCAAGCGCTTTGCCACGAAGCAGGATCTCAAACAATTCGCCACCAAGGATGATCTCAGACGGTTTGCAACCAAGCAGGATCTGAGAGGCTTCGCTACAAAGCAAGATCTCGTCTGGCAGAGAAAAGAGATTATTGATGCGATCACGGACTATCTTGCGAAGAACTACGTCACAAAGACTGAGTTTAATGAGCTGAAAGAACACATTCGCAGACTTCCCACGAAAGACGAGTTCTTCGAAAGAATGGATGAGATTGCCGGTGATTATCAAAAATTCCTTCAGGAGCGAGATACGATTCGTTATCAACTTGAGCAAGTAAGAACCAAGATCGGTCTTGCGTGAAAGATCGGTTTTTCCACTCTTCCCCGCACCATCATTGCGCCCTATGTTTGTTTGAATTTAAGTTTCCCGAGGTTACAAAGAGTTCCTCGCCCCACAAAGTTTTTCGAAGCGCGGCACACTGCCTATTCGGCCGTTTCTGCGTTCGGAAAACTCGCGGGACTTCGGCTCTCGAGTTTCACTCGGGAACCTCGCCTATTCACTTGTCAAAGAGCGAATCCCGACAATGCGTCGAGATGAGCTCTGCAGACCACGTATATGACGTGCATGCAAGCATAGGCTGTAAGCCATGTTGCAGGCAGGAGTTGTAGCGTGGTCAAAGAGCGAAAAGCTAATTGTTAATGTTGATAGTTGATGTTAATGCCTGGTTTCCAGGCAGTTTTGTTACTTTCTTACTTGTCTAAGAAAGTAACCAAAGAATGACTCCCTATGAAGCTCTGCCGGTGACGCTTCGTCTAGCTCGGCGGGATCCCTCGGAAATTCTCATCGGTCAGTTTCCGTCTCCCACTCGAGCTTACCTCGCGTCAACACGTCAAACGTGTCAGGCAGCTGCACGAGCTTCAAAAGGATTCTATATCTTGTTAACCAATAAATAAGCCGTGCTTTGAAGGCACGGCTCATAAGAGAAAAGTCATTACCTCTAAAGCAATGGTACTGTTTCCTAAAATAAAACCCGCCGGAAGCGGGATGTATATTTCCTGGACTCAACTCTGGCGGAACGCCGGAAGGACTACCCGAAATATTAACTTTTTTCGAGCTTTCACAGCCTTCCACCAGAGTAGAATCCGGGACTTTGTTGTCTCTACAGACAAAATATAGCCTCTGGCAGGCTATTCTTTTCCTTTCAATTTCGACGGTACTATACCATAGAATTAGCAATATGTCAAGATAAGTGCCAGATTATAAAATGGATTGATGATAGAGTAAAATAACTGACATTGAGAACAATTGTTGAATGATATCTCTACATATATGATGTGTAGATAATATTTTTAATTTCCTCGGCAAAGCTGATTTCTTTAGTGGTTTATGGTAGGATAGTTCTGGTTTTTTCAATATTTCAGAATTATGCAAGAACCAGGTGAGGGTGGGAGATCTCGGGAAGGGACGCCTATTGATCAGTTGACTCCAGCTGAACGGAGGGAACATCTCGGAAGAATAGCGGCAAAGTATCGCGAATCTGCAGGAGCAGAACTGTCGAATGCTACGAAGGCAGTTCTTTCAAAAAGTCCTCAGAAAATAGAAGATGTTATGCGGGGAGCTTCGGGGATACAACCTGCAGAGACGGGTGAGAGCGAGGAGAATGCTGGATAATGTTGGGGTCGGTGACTCAGTGGTAGAGCGGGACGTCGAACGTCCCAGCCACGTTTGATGCGGCGTCGTCCTGACCGCGCCTGCCAAAATAAGGGTGGATAGTTCAGTGGTAGAACGCTTACCTGACCCGCCCGACACGCTTTGACCGCATAGGGCAAGTAGTTCAGTGGCAGAACGCTGTCCTGATAAGACAGAAGTCGTAGGTTCGATCCCTACCTTGCCCACAGTTTTGAAGAATTTGGATCGTCGGGGATGGCGCTCGCCGCGCCCGCCCCCGCGGCGAGCGCTGCAAAGCCCTGTTTATATACGCAAAAAAGCCGCCGATTAGATAAAGAGTAGTCCGAGCCGACTTTTTTGGCGAAGAATAACAATTCTTCGCCATTATTTTTCGCGCGCGCGATTTTGGCCGCATCAGCGGCCACTTCTACAAATTCTCTCATTAGTCCGAGCCACTCACTTCCGTTTTTGGAAACACTTGCCATTTTCTCCTTTAATTTGATTTTTAACTCTACCAATTCGTTCTTTTTCTGTTGGTAAATTTGAGGATCAACAATTTGATCAAGATAGCCTTCAAGTAATCGATCAAGTTTTTTGTCAATTTCTTGGACTTCGGAAGAAAATTTTGTAACTTGATTTTCACTATTTGATTTTTCTTCCGTTTCCTCTTTATCAAGTCTTTCTAACCAAAGTTTAGCCCACGAGTTCGGTAAGCTGGATTTAGCAACAATTGCCCGCAATTGTTGCTCTAAAAGTTCTTCCCGCAGGTAATTTTGTGAGCAATCATTCCGTTTTTTGGTACAACGGTAATAAATGTAATCAACGTTTCCTCGCGTTGAGGGATAACATTTATGTTTGACCTCGGCGGTGATGGCACAACCACACTCGGCGCAATGCGCCAATCCTAAAAAAGTGAAGTTGTGTTTTTTGTTTTTAGGATGTTCTCGATTTTCGAGAATTTTTTGGACTTTTCCAAATAATTCCGGCGGGACAAAAAGTTTGTGAGTACCTTCATAGATTTCACCGCCGAAGTTGATAATACCGATGTAAAATTTATTGTTTAAGATTCGCTTGACCGTATCGAGGTGAAGCATTTTCCCGCTGTATCTAGTAATTCCAAATTTTTGAAAATATCGAGCAATATCGGCAAAAGAGCTTTCGCCTTCGGCGAAAAGGTCAAATGCTTTTTTGACGATTCTTGATTTTACAGGATCGACTTCGATTGTTCTCAATCTTGGTTCATTTATGTATCCATAAGGTGCTTTGTTTGGTAAAATTCCTTTTCGTAGTTTATGGCGATTGCCCCGTTTTACATTTTCGGAAAGATTGTCCACATAATATTTGGACTGGCAAAAAGCGATTGAAAGCATAAATTTTCCTTGTGGTGTATTGTCAAACCAAAAAGTAGGAAATTTTAAGTCGAGGAGTTTTCCAGTATCGAGAAGATAGACGATTTTTCCGCCATCTACAGAATTTCTGGCCAGACGATCCGGGTGCCAACTCAAAATTGCGTTTGCTTCTCCTTTCTCGATTTTTTGGATGACTTCTTCAAAAACGGGTCTTCCCAAACTTTTAGCGGTTCGGGATTCCGTTAAGAAGCAAACGATCTGCAATTTCTCTTTAGTCGCAAACTCTTTCAGTTCCTCAATTTGCGACTCGATGGACAAAACTTGTTTTTCTTTCTCGTCCGTTGATTTCCGGCAGTAGGCAATGTATTTGA
>MHCL01000009.1:9823-16598 GCA_001816915.1 Candidatus Chisholmbacteria bacterium RIFCSPLOWO2_01_FULL_49_14 | reverse complement strand
GCCTCGGGAGAATTGTCGCTTGAGGAATTTGCCGGAGAAGTGTACGGAGAAGATTGGAAGAAAAGCAAGAAACTTCAGAAACGATTTATCGGGCGTTTTAAAGATCATTTAAAGCGTTACGGATATTCCAAGGATGAGCTTGATAAGGCGGGAAGCAAGGAATTACAGAGCATGTTCAATAGGACGATCGAGGATGGGCTGAAAGATGAGAAGAATAGTGCCGCTCGGAAGGCGAGGGCATCTTATTTCTGGCTGAATTTTTTCCAGTACCTTTATGAGGATTTAAAGGGGATTGTTGTGAAACAGGCGCAAGAAGCCATCGCGCAATAGTATGTAAGTGAGTGAGAACTTATGGCAGAATCACGACTCTATATCCAACGCAAAGCAGTCCGGCAGCTTCTGGAGGTCTCAGGCATGGAAGAGAGCGAAAAAGCGATTTGGCGGCGGTTAGTGCCCCGCATGCTTCCCTCGGAACTTTTAAAGCTTAAGCGTAATCTCCTCCAACAGCTATTTGTTGACGCGCAGTTTGAGACTGTTGACGAAATTGTGAAACGCAAGAAGATTCCGGAAGGTGAGACGGGTCTTGTTGAAATGGTTTTGGGCAAGGTTCTGGCACGCGTTGATCAGATTGAGGAACGAACGCGACTGGTTGCGGGAGACTGAACTTCTTACCTTTTTATTGCTGGACTGTTCCATTGTACGTTTCCGCTGGGTTGACAACTCTGCGCGCCGTCGGTACTATTGAGGCTATGCGAAAGAGCATCGTTTTTCTCGTCGGACTTCTTTTTTTCCTCTTGAGCGTTGGTTCCGCGCGAGCCATTCTTCCCCTTGAATCCAGGGTTGCTTCGAGGGCGGCGGAAGTTCAACAGCGCATTGAGACGCGGCAGACAGACATCCAGAACCGCGTTGAATTGAGGCGAGAACAGGTTGCCACGCGCGCCGGCGAAGTTCGCAAAAAGCTGGTTGAGCACAGAAAGGTGCTCATCCGGAAATATTTTGCCCGCATGATGCTTCGGTTCCGTGCGGCCATTGCCCGGTTGGGGCGGATCGCTGATCGGATTGAACGGCGTCTTGGGATCATGGAAGAGAGGGGTATCGATGTCGCTGACTTGCAGAGCGATTTGGCTTCGGCGCGGGATGATTTGAGCGTTGCTGAAGGTCTTTTGGGGGGACTTGAAGATAAAGTTGAGGAAGCGCTTGCCTCTGAAGATCCCAAGTCAGCCTTTGAATCCGTGCGGCAAACGGTTCAGGAAGTACGGGATATGCTTAAGGATATTCATCAACAGCTGGTAGCAATTGTCCAAACAATGAAATCGTTAGCGACGGAAGTAGCCGATGAGGCCACGGAATCGGCGCTTCCGAACCAATAAGGGGAAGATTATGGCAGATGAACCGGTAAAAACAGAACAACCAATGGCTGATGTTCCCGCTAGTTCAGATCAGGCAGAGAACACACAAGCGGCGGATGCGGGAACCGAACAACCGGTTGAAAACAAGCCAAATACCGAAGCCACGCCGCAACCCGCTGTTCCGGCGATGCAGACACCTTCCGAGTCTCAATCAGCGTCAGCCGGCGGCGGGGGAAGGAAGATCGCCATGCTCGTCATCGTTTTTCTTGTTTTAGCTCTGGGAGCGGTGGTAGCCGGTATTATTTCCGGACAGCGTTCCCGCCAAGCACGACAAAAAGAGCAAACGAGTGAAGTCGTTACCGTTCCTACCCCGACTCCTACAGAAGAAGCGGACAGTCTGACCACGCAGTACGAACAGCAGGCGGATTCGGATGAGATCGGTTCCATTGAGTCTGATCTGCAGTCAACCTCGTTTAATGGGGTTGATGAAGAGCTTACACAGATTGATCAGGAGTTTTCCGCGCAAGAATAACTTCTTTCAACTCTTTTTTTCAGTTAATTTTGCTGTAGCCAAGCAGAGATTGTTCCTTTTCTTGCATGCCCCCGCCTGCAACGCTTGAGCGTAGTGATTGCGGGCACGGCAAGAAAAGGAACCAAAAGAAGGGCACCCCAGTGAACGGTCTGTCAGGATTTCACCTCGCTCACATCATGCGACCAAACTCCTGCTCCTTAAAGGCTTGTCGGACAGTGGTCGCAATTCAGTTGAGATCGCTCGGCTTATCTTGACTAGCTGCGTTCAAAGGGGAAAACACGGTCAGTTTCGGCCTGCCTGTGCGTGGTAATATGAGGAGGGATTCTATGAATGTAGATAAGCTGGATGCCACTGCTCGCAGACTAGTTGCCGACAGCAAAGGCATCCTGGCGGCCGATGAGAGCAGCAGAACGATCGCCAAGCGGTTGGAAAGTATCGGCATCCCTTCTACAGAGCGCACTCGCCGGGAATGGCGCGAGCTTCTGTTTACGACACCAAATATCCAACGCTTCATCAGCGGCGTGATACTTTTTGATGAGACGATTCGGCAGAACGCTTCCGATGGGACGCCGTTTCCCAAACTCTTATGGAGGAAAGGGATCATTCCCGGAATTAAGGTGGATACCGGTGTCTACCCCTTTGCCGAGCATCCCGGAGAAAAATTGACCGAGGGGTTGGATGGATTGCGGGAGCGGCTTGTCGAATACGTGGAGCTGGGTGCGCAGTTTAGCAAATGGCGGGCAGTTATCAGTATCGGGGAGGGGATTCCTACCCAAGCCTGCATTGACGCCAATGCCCATACACTGGCGCGATTCGCCCTGCTTTCCCAAGAAGCCGGTTTGGTGCCGATTGTTGAACCCGAGGTGTTGATGGAAGGGAACCATCCGATTGAGCGCCATGCACAGGAAACCGAGCGGACGCTCGCGGCGGTATTTGATGCGCTGCAAACGGACCGGATTACGCTGCGCGGGATAATTCTTAAACCCAATATGGTGGCTTCGGGTTTGGAGGCGAAGGTGCAGGCTAACCCCACGGTAGTGGCGCAGGCGACCATCCGGGTATTGCGCAAGGTTGTACCTCCCGAAGTTCCGGGAATCGTGTTCCTCTCCGGCGGGTTGACACCGGAGCAGGCAACGGTGAATTTGCACGCCATCAATTCGCAAGGAAAACAGCCGTGGCAACTTTCCTACTCATTCGGACGGGCGTTGCAGGGTGAAGCCTTATCGGCCTGGGGCGGGAAGTCGGAGCATCTGAAGGCAGCACAGGAAGAATTTTATACACGGGCGAAGCTCGTGTCTTTGGCGCGGGATGGGGGGTTGGAGAAATCAACGTAAACTTCATGGGGGAGAAACTCACTCCACAGCAACAGGTTACCGATTACTTCAATACTTGGGAGTCGCGTTGGGGTTATCGTTTACTTCTGAAAGGAACCAAACACTTCGGTTATTATCCCGAAGGCAGCGAACAACTTTCAATGTCCGAGGCTTTGCGATTGATGGAGGATGAGTTGGCTCAGCGCCTTGCGCTTGACCGCGGGGCTTTGGTGTTGGATGCCGGCTGCGGAGAAGGCGGAACTGCCCTTCACTTGGCCGGCAATTATGGATTACGCATTCAGGGCATTGATCTTCTGGATACTTCAGTCGCTGCGGCTAACAGGAAGGCAAAAGACCTGGAGCTTGATGAGCGCGTTACCTTTCACACCGGAGATTATATGGAGTTGACCTATGCGAAGGGAACGTTTGACGGCGTCTATGCCATGGAAACGTTGGTCCACGTTGCCGATTTCGGGAAGGCCTTTCAGGGCTTTCACCGAGTGTTAAAAGCAGGAAGTCGGTTGGTTCTTTTTGAGTATTCACTTTTGCCAAGAGAGAAGATGACGTCCCGGCAGAGAGCCATTGTTGATTTGGTGATTGAGGAAGCGGCGCTCTATAGCCTGCCCGCCTTCAGTCATGGGCAGTTTCCCAATCTGCTTTCCCAAGCAGGATTCGGCGACATTGCCGTCGAGAACATCACTCCTCGCGTCATGCCGATGCTGACGAAATTTTATCGGTTTGCCTACTTCCCGTATCAGCTGATCAAGTTTTTCGGATTGCAGCGGCAATTTGTGAACGCGACGTGTGCAGTTGAGTGGTATCGAGATATCATCGAGAATGATCTTTGGCGATACAATATCATCAGCGCCTCAAAGCCGGCAGAACATTTCATACGAGAGCAATGATATGTCGAAGTACTTTACCTTTTTTTTCGCTCTGGTGGTTCTTGTTTACGTTTTCCTGCTCTACTGTTTCAGGATCGCTGATTCGGGGAACAGCATCAACCAAACATACCGCTCCTTCTTTCTTCGATCCCCGATCTCCCGTATAGCCTTCTTTCTCGACCGGCCGGGAGACGCGCGGTTTGAGTTGTTTTCTCCTGGAGACAGCCTTTCCGTAGAGATTGATTATCAGACCGGCCGGGAACCTGATCCTCGAGTTGGGGAGTGGATGGAACGGATAGCCGCCCAGACGCTACATAAGAAGGTTCGGATCACTCTAGCGAAGGAAGGAGGGATTCCGAACAATAGCGCATTTTCGGATCGAGAACTGCGGAAGTTGGCACGAGATACCCGCGATCGTGAGCTTGCGAAAAACCGAGCGTACGTGCATATCATCTATATTTCGAAATCGAGAGATTTCCCTTCCAATACAGGGTTGGTGTTGACGGATAAGGATCTTTTTATCTTCAGCGACGGCATCGACGAGCTCACCGACAGCCGGAATGCGCGAAGCTTAATCGAGGAGTCGACGATTGCCCATGAGTTCGGGCACCTGTTGGGGTTGGAGCATGCAAGCAGTGACGATTGCGTGATGTCTGAGCGGGTGGAGGTTTACCAACAGGGCAAGTTGCAATTTGAAAGTTTGCCGACGGAGTTTTGTGAGGAGAGCTTGCGTGAGCTCGAGGTCATCAGACGGGAATCTATAGCGCATTGAGGTCATAACGGATGAGAGTGAGCAAGAGATATTTTCAGAATCGGATTCTGTCGTGGTACGTGAGTCATCGTCGTAGATTGCCGTGGAGGGCAGGAAATTCGCGCAAGGGACGAGACCCTTATCAGGTTCTGGTGAGTGAGGTGATGTTGCAGCAGACGCAGGTTGAACGGGTGATTCCTTATTATCAACGGTGGATAAAGCGTTGGCCGACGGTGAGGCATCTGGCAAGGGCGCACTTGGCATCCGTGATTAAAGCGTGGGCTGGATTGGGATACAACCGGAGGGCAGTTTATTTCCATAAAGCGGCGATAACGGTTGTTTCAGAGCTTGGCGGGGAGTTTCCGCGCAGCGAGGAAGAGCTTGTGAAATTGCCGGGAGTCGGGCGATATACGGCGCGGGCGATTCTGGCGTTCGCGTTTGGGAAGGATGTGGGCGTGTTGGAGACGAACACGAAGAGGGTATTATTAAGAATATTTTTTAGGACTAATTCTTTCGGAGAACTTAAGATGCTTCTTGGTAAAGAAGCATCTGCCCATTCTCTATGGTCAGTCTCCGTTTCCCGCATGAACTCGATTCCGTTTTCGACAGCGACGGCTCCAAAGGGGTATAAGGAAAATACATTCTCGGAGAAAAATGTACTTCAGCTTGCGGATGCGGTGGTGCCGGAGGGCAAGGGTGATCATTGGAATCAGGCGCTCATGGATTTCGGGGCGATGGTGTGCACGGCGAAGAGGCCGAAATGCGGGGAATGTCCATTACGCAAGATTTGCCGTTGGTATGCGAGTGGTCGAAAACAGGGAATGGCTCAATGGTCAAATGGCCAAATTGTTCGGAGAGTACGTTTTGAGGAGACGGATCGGCATTTCCGGGGGAGAATTGTGGATATTCTGAGACATTCATCGTTACCTATTAATAAGCTGAAGAAATATATGGATGGGGAACATGGTTTGTCTAATCGAGAGCGATTTGAGCGATTGGTTAGCGATCTCGAAGCTGAAGGTTTAATATCTGTAAGGAATTCATTCGCCTCGTTACCTTAGATTTTCCTGCACCGTCATATTAGCATCAAGTCCTATAGTATGTTTTAAAGTATGTTATAATACCCGTTCACTATGGAGTATGAGCGTGAGAGGGATATCAGTACTGCCGATATTGCTCATAAAGTTGGGTTTGAACGGTTAATTCAGGGCCATCAACTAACTGAAGCGTTTTTTGCCGAACTTCAAGCTGAGCCCGGTAGTACTGAACTCAAGCCAAACATTGAATGGCGTGATACCCCGCCTCCGATCGTTTATGATGATGAGTTTGGAAAAGCCGTACTTTCATTTTCTCGACTTAAAACAGGCCAAACAACAATGGCAGTGTTTGAGATGAAGTATGAAGAGGAGGGAAAGAAGGCTGTTTATTTATTGGACTACACGAAAGAGGGATTCTTCTTTGCTGGAAGTCGTGGAGGTTTTTCAATTGTTTCGGCTCTAGGAGATCCTGTTATCTTCTTTGATTACGGTCTTTTAACTATTTCCCGTCAATTTCTTTTCGCTCTGGAGCATGAAATTGGCCATTCCTGGCAAGGTAATATTGAGCGAGATCTTTGGAATGTAGTAAGTTCACAGGCATCTACTGAGTTAGTAAAAGGAATGCGAAGGAAGTATCCTCACCTAGGAGAATATCTCTCAGATCTCACTTTGCTCTCATCAATTGCTAGCGAAGAAGATCCGAATAACAAATCCCAACTTGCTCGAAGAGTCGCTAATAAGGGTAGGGATGGTGTGAATCCGAGATGGCTCGATCCAGAGTTACCGGAGAGAGTTGATGATTATCTCAGCAGATGTAGTTTTGCTACTCATCCAATTGGTCCTTCTCATCCTGCGGGATTTTTCAATTATGTCAGAGCAAACGTACCGGCATTGTTTGATGTTTTTGAT
>MHCL01000009.1:2594-9780 GCA_001816915.1 Candidatus Chisholmbacteria bacterium RIFCSPLOWO2_01_FULL_49_14 | reverse complement strand
TTATGATACGGGCCTTAGAAAGCCATGATAGGCGTCATGGGGTAGAGAATTACACTCGTTGGTTAAAGACGAGGGCTTCCTATTAAGCGATGGTATTGTTGTTGCCCCGAAATTGTTGACGATCCTCTTCGCTCATGTTAAACTCCTACTGTTTTCATTGGAGTTATATCCATGTTACGTATCTCAAGAAAAGGCGATTACGCGCTGCTTCTGCTTACCGCTTTGGCACAGGCGGGTATGGGTGAAGTCGTTTCACTTAAGAAAATTTCTCAGACCCGCAATATGCCGTATAAATTTCTCTCTCAACTTGCTCCGCTTTTGGTCGATGCCGGGATTTTGGGGAGCAAAGAAGGAGTGGGCGGGGGATATTTTCTTGCCCGAAATCCGCAGCAAATCAGCGTGGGAAAGGTTTTGGAACTCATTGAAGGACCGGTGGCTCCGGTTGCCTGCATGCGCGAGGGATGCGTCTGCGAGCCGACATGCGTACAGAAGAGCGTCATGGAGAAGATGGCTTCTTCCTTTCAGCGGTCAATGCAGGGTTATACGCTGGCTGATCTTGTTGGGCGAGCCGCTTGATTGATATTTTTGGAGTATGCATATGTATGAAGTTATCCTTGATCTTGAGACGCAGAGAGCATTTTCAGAGTCCGGAAAATATGATCCTCGGACGTTGGGCGTGAGTTATGTTGGGATCTGTCGCAGGCAAATGGCCGCACAAGACCGGAATGCCGGAGAAGTGTTGGGGTTTTTCGAAAATGAGGTTGTGGAACTGTGGCCGATCTTAGAGCAAGCGGATCGGATCATCGGCTTCAATATCCTTGGTTTTGATTTCCCGGTTCTTTCTGCCTACTATCATGGGGATGTTTCCTCTTTTCGAACCCTTGATATTTTGGAGGAGGTCAAAAAGCAGGCGGGGCACCGGGTGAGCCTTAATGCTATCGCGAAAGAAACGCTCGGCAGGCAGAAATCCGGATCGGGGCTCGATGCCCTTACCTACTATGAACAGGGAAAGCTTGATGAATTGGCGAAGTATTGTCTTGATGATGTGCGGATTACCCGTGATGTTTACGATTACGGACTCGCACATAAAGAGCTCAAGTTCCTCAATAAATGGAATCGGGTGATATCCGTTCCCGTGGATTTTTCCAATCCCAGTACTGACGGGAAAATGAAGGTCCAGATGACACTGGGAGTATAGCAGATAGCGAATAGCGAATAGCCAATAGCATACAGCACATGGCTAATACTAGCGTAGGGTGGTTGAGGAACTCGCATGTTGAGGGAGGATTGTTGAAAAGGAAAGAAAAACTGACGCAGGAGTGTCTGCAGTGCGGAAACAGGATCGGAGCTGTGGCCGGGATGAAGGAAGCAATTTGCACAAACTGCGGTTGGAAAGACCCGTGCTGTGAATAAGATTAGCGATTAGGATTTAAGGTACAGCGTTTAGAGATTTATGCTGACAATCAAAAACTTACATGTTTCAGTTGAGGGGAAGGACATCCTTCGGGGGGTGGATTTGGTGGTGCGGCCGGGAGAGGTGCATGCCGTGATGGGTCCCAACGGCAGCGGGAAAACGACGCTTGCCTATACGCTGATGGGTCACCCCAAGTATCAGTTAAAAGTTAAAAATTCAAAATTAAAAATTAGTCTTGATGGGAAGAGTCTTCTGAATAATACGCCTGATGAACGGGCTCGACTCGGGTTGTTTTTGGCATTTCAATACCCGGTTGCCGTTGACGGGGTGAGCGTTGAGCATTTTTTGCGCCGAACTTCCTCCGTCATCAACGGGAAATCTTCCATGAGCGCACTTCAGTTCCGGCGTTTGCTTTCCAAAGAGGCGGAGAAGCTCGGCGTGCGGGAAGAGCTGCTGCGGCGCTCCCTCAACGAGGATTTCAGCGGAGGAGAAAAAAAGCGTTTGGAGATTTTACAGATGGCAATACTGCGGCCCAAATACGCGATATTAGATGAAACAGACAGCGGGCTGGATATCGACGCTCTTCAGGTCGTTGCACGTGGGGTCAACCGGGTGCTTCGCGATCAGAAGAACATGGGTGTGATTCTCATCACCCATTATCAGAGAATACTTCGTTTTATTAAACCGCAGGTTGTCCATGTGATGATCCGGGGGAGGATCGCTGAGAGCGGCGGCCGGAATCTCGCGGACAAACTGGAGAAACAGGGATACAAAACCTATGAGTAGATTTGCGCCAATTCAACCTGTACGGCATCATCCGAGCCAGTTCCGTCAAGCGTATCAATACGGATTCGCTAAATCGACGGACCAATATGTCTACATGAGCAAGCCGGGATTGTCTGCTCATGTCGTCGGCGAGATCTCCCATTATAAATCCGAGCCGACCTGGATGCTTGAGTTCCGGCTCAAAGCCCTGCGAATGTTTGAAGAGAAACCCACGCCGACATGGGGCGGGGATCTTGAGCAGATCAATTATGACTTAATCCGTTATTACCTTCGTCCCACCGATAAACAAGTACGGAGGTGGAAGGATGTTCCGCCTGAGATAAAAAACACCTTCGACCGTTTGGGCATTCCTGAAGCAGAACGCAAAGCCCTCTCCGGCGTGAAAGCCCAGTATGATTGTTTAACTTCAGATAGCGCAGTATTTACGAATCAAGGTGTTAAAAGAATTTTAGATATTAAGCCCGGAGACTATGTTTATTCTCTCAGTGAAAAAACTTTTCTTTTGGAACGGCAGAAGGTCCTTGGATTGGCCTTCAAAGGGAAGAGAAAGATTTATAAGGTTACAACTCAGGGTGGGAGGGAAATTAGGGTGACGGCAAACCACCCATTTTTCAGTCTAGTTCATTATAAGAAGAAAGATAAGAAGAGGGGACGATACAAAAAAGAGTGGCGATACCTATCTCAATTACGAGAAGGCGACTTGGTTGCTCTGGCTGTTGATTTTCCCGATCATGGTAGACCGTATCGACTGCCAAAGATTCAGAAACCGATCGTCAAGGTTCAGAGCCATAATCAGTTTGGAGCACATGAGCTTGATATCTCTCGCTGGTATGCGGATCTCAAATTCCCTGCTGAGACAGATGAAGAACTCATGTGGTTGCTTGGATTTTATATAGGAGATGGATTTCTGGGCGGAAAAGGCAAACACTCAAAAGGGAGATATATGAGAGTGGAGTTAGCAATTCCGGACTCGGAACAGCAGTTACGCGAGGAGGTTTCTCGGGTTGTCGAGCGGCTTTTCCATTACAAAATTATCACATCTGATAAAGATCGAGTAAAACTCAATTCTGTCCAGTTTGTTCAACTTATAGAGAAGCTTGGTTTGTCTGGAAACGCTCATACAAAACGTATTCCTGACTGGATTTTCTCCTTGCCTCGATCACAAAGACTTTCATTTATTGGCGGTTATTTTGATGCGGATGGCAACATTCGCAAAGCCTCGACACATAAAAACCTGGTTTTTACGAGTGTTTCAAAGGAACTGTTACATAACTTGAAACTTTTGGCGATTTCATGCGGCCTTAATCCTTCTCATATTTGGGACTTTTCTTCTCTACAAACATATAAAGGGAAGAAATACCGACGTAGCGGTTTTCGTATCCAAATTTCTGGCGACATTGAGTCTGTGGATAGTCGTTTAGAGAGGAAGCGAAGGCTTTTTGGTAGGAGAAAATATGTTCACCGATTCAAAACAGCCAAGGGAACTGTTTTTTACAAACACACCTCCGATCACATCGGATTTGCCAAGATTCTGTCTATTGAGGAAAAAGGCATGGAGCCTGTTTACGATATTGAGGTTGATGGGTTCCATAATTTTGTGGCAGATGGTTTTATTGTTCATAATTCCGAAATCGTGTATGGTTCGATTAAAAAGATACTGGAGAAACAAGGCGTGATATTTTTGGGCATGGATGAGGGATTGAAAAAACACGAAGATTTGGTGGTCGAATATTTCGGGAAACTCATTCCTCCCGGGGACAATAAACTCGCGGCGTTAAACAGCGCGGTGTGGAGCGGCGGGAGTTTCGTCTATGTTCCGCCCGGAGTCCATGTCACTTTGCCCCTTCAAGCATACTTTCGCATCAATGCTCCGAACGCGGGACAATTTGAACGCACGCTCATTATTGCCGACGAGGGATCAAGCGTTCACTACGTGGAAGGCTGTACAGCCCCGGCATATTCGAGCGAATCACTGCATTCGGCGGTGGTGGAAATATTCGTAAAACGCGGAGCCCGCGTGCAGTATACGACGGTTCAGAACTGGTACAAGACCGTCTATAACTTGGTGACCAAGCGGGCGTGGGTTGAAGAGGAAGGCGAGATGATTTGGACGGACTTTAACATGGGATCCAAACTCACCATGAAATATCCCTCGTTCATCCTTGCCGGCCGGGGAGCCCGCGGGGAGACGCTGTCGATGGCGATGGCAGGACCCGGACAGCACCAGGATACCGGAAGCAAAGCGACACATCTGGCCCCGCACACGACGAGCACCATTGTGAGTAAGTCAATCAGCAGGGGCGGCGGGCGAACCAGCTACAGGGGTTTAGTCACGGTCGGCCCGAACGCTTACGGAAGCAGGAGCCGCGTGGTCTGCGATGCATTGCTGTTGGATCCCCAAAGCCGGAGCGACACGTATCCCACGAACAGGATTCTTACCAATGATGTGTCTCTGGAACATGAGGCAACGGTCTCAAAGATCGGGGAGGAGCAGCTTTTTTATCTCATGAGCAGGGGACTTTCCGAAGAAGAGGCGAGCAAGATGATCGTCTCCGGGTTTGTGGAGCCGCTCATAAAGAAATTGCCTTTGGAATATGCAGTTGAGATGAACAGATTGATCGATATGGAGATGGAAGGGAGTGTTGGGTAAAGGGCGAGCTGAGGTCGGTAAACAGAAATTTACTCAGTCGCATTACGATTGCATTCGTAAGGATGGAGTGTTTGTCTAAGATCTGCCAGGCTGTTTGCCTGGCCTATGCTCCATTCGCAAATTTGTTGACCTTCCCGCTCGCATCTGGACAGAGTGGAAATCAGAGTGTGTTCCGTTTACGGAAGCATCTGAAGAGAGGATTACATGGAAGTTAGGAATTATAAAATAGGAGAGAATCAGAGCAAGCAGATTGTGATTGAGGGTTCGGGCCAGTACGTGGTTGAGCTTGTAGGCCGCGGGGCGCGTGCCGAAATCATCGGGGCATTGACCGCAAGCGGAGCGGAGGAACTTCATGTAGATGTGACCACTCATCACAGAGTTCCGGATACGAGCGCCGATACTTTTATACGGGCGGTGGCGTCGGATCGATCCAAAGTGGTATTATCCGGGATGATAAAAATATTCCGGGGGGCGCAGAAGACGAACGCTTTTTTAACTGAAAACGTTTTGATCATCTCCGATAGGGCAAAGGCCGATGCCGTTCCAAAACTGGAGATTGAGGCCGATGACGTTCGGGCTTCACACGCCGCGACCGTGTCAAAGATCAACGAGGAGCAGCTCTTTTATCTTCGCAGTCGAGGCTTGAGTGAACAGTCTGCGCGGGAGCTGATTGTTGAAGGATTTTTAGATGTTGCGAGGAAGAGAATAAAAAGCAAGAAACAATAAACGGTGGATAGCGAGTAGCGAGTAGTGAAAAGAGGATAATGAATGAGGAGTAAGGAGTAAGGAGTAAGGAGTAAGGAGTAAGGAGTAAGGAGTAAGGAGTAAGGAGTAAGGAGTAAGGAGTAAGGAGTACGAGATGATGAAAAAGAACGAAGGCAGGCTCAAACACGAATTGGACACAGAGAAAATCAGGAAGGATTTTCCTATTCTTGCGCGCAAAATTAACGGTAAACCGCTGATTTACCTTGACAGTGCGGCGACATCACAAAAACCACAATGCGTTCTTGATGCAATTATGGATTACTATTCCAGGCATAACGCAAACGTCCACCGTGGAGTCCATACGCTTTCCGGAGAGGCGACGACGATGGTGGAAGAGGCGCGAGACAAGGTGGCCAACTTTATCGGAGCCAAGAGGGAGGAGGTTGTATTTGTGCACAATGCGTCTGAAGCGGCAAATCTCATCCTCTACTCATGGGGAGAGAAGAATCTCCACAGGGGCGATGAGGTGGTTGTTTCTTTGCTCGAGCATCATTCCAATTTTGTCGGCTGGCAGCAGCTGGCGGCGAAGAAAAAAATGAAGTTCAAGGTTATTGACATCTCGCCTGAAGGGTTACTGCAGATTGAGGGAAGCAGTGAACACAACGAACGGGGAGTTGTCCTGGGGTCACTGGCAACGCTGCTCAACCCGCATGTCAAGGTGGTCGCCGTCACCCATGTTTCCAATGTTTTGGGGACGATTGTTCCGCTTCAAGAGGTGATTGCCATGGTCCGCCGCAAAGCTCCGGAAGCCATCGTCGTGGTAGACGCGGCCCAATCCGTCCCGCATATGCCGGTTTCCGTAAAGGATATCGGTGCAGACTTTCTTTTCTTTTCGGGACATAAAATGCTGGGGCCGACCGGCATCGGAGTGCTTTGGGGTCGGGAGCGGTTCTTTGCATCCATGCCACCGTTTCTCTACGGGGGAGATATGATTTCGGAGGTCTATCTTGATCACAGCGTCTGGAACAGGCTGCCATGGAAGTTTGAAGCCGGAACGCCGAATATGGCCGGCATGGTTGGCATGGGGGCGGCGGTTGACTACCTCAGTACGGTCGGTATGCAAGCAATCCGTGATCACGAGAAACGCCTGGTTTCCTACGCTCTGCCAAAGTTGGAGTTCCTCGAACACGAAGGGCTTATTAAATTTTACGGACCGCGTTCGGCAGAGAAGCGAGGGGGGGTTCTGACGTTTTCCGTGGTCGGAGTGCATGCACACGACGCGGCACAAGTTCTTGATTCACAGGGAATCGCGGTGCGCAGCGGCCACCACTGCGCCATGCCCCTGACCCAGCGGTTGGGAACTTCCGCGACCCTGCGGGCCAGTCTGTATCTCTATACCACAAAAGAAGAAATTGACCTCCTGATTGAGGGTATCCGTCAAGTCAACAACGTCTTTCGACCATGAGCGATGATCTGTATCGGGAAGAAATTCTTGAGCATTATAAACACCCGCATAATTTTGGGGAGTTATCAAAGGCCACGGTTACTGTCCGCGAGGCAAATGCGAGTTGTGGGGACCTCATTGAACTTCAGCTGTTGGTCCGATCCGGAACGATCGTCAAGGCAAAATT
>MHCL01000009.1:2425-2546 GCA_001816915.1 Candidatus Chisholmbacteria bacterium RIFCSPLOWO2_01_FULL_49_14 | reverse complement strand
TGATGATATTCAGGGAAAGACCGTTGGAGAAGCATTGAGGTTTGATGAACAACAGGTCATCGCGTTGCTCGGCACTGAGGTTTCTCCGATGCGTCGGAAATGCGTTCTCTTACCGCTGCGG
>MHCL01000009.1:2137-2407 GCA_001816915.1 Candidatus Chisholmbacteria bacterium RIFCSPLOWO2_01_FULL_49_14 | reverse complement strand
GAAAAGATTTCAAAGTAATTCTTATGTCGACTGCGCTCCCGATCACACACAGCGTTCAAGTCCTGCGTGACGGCGGAATCCTGGTTTTCCCGACAGATACGGTCTGGGGAGTCGGGGTTTCAATTGACAATCCGAAAGCTTTACGGCGATTGTATTCGGTGAAAGGGAGAGCGTTTAATAAACCGACAGCGGTCTTGGTCGAAAATCTGGCGATGGCGGGGCGCTACGGCATTTTTCCGCCTGCGGCAGTCAAACTTGCCGAGCGTTACT
>MHCL01000009.1:0-2041 GCA_001816915.1 Candidatus Chisholmbacteria bacterium RIFCSPLOWO2_01_FULL_49_14 | reverse complement strand
AATTTCCTCTTCTCTTATCAATTTTGCACGAACTGGGGAGCGGGATTGCGGCCGGATCGGCAAATTTTTCGGGAGCGGCGACAGCGCAAACATTTTCCATGATTGATCGCAGACTTATTAACCAGGCGGATTATGTGGTTATTCCTGCTTCTTCCAAGAGAGCTATCCTTGAGAAGCATAGTGAACATTCGGCCTCTACCGTCGTCGATACGACCGCGCGGCCGTTTCGGATACTGCGAGAAGGACCCATCAGCATTCCTTCAGAGCTTATTGCGTAACGGATGGGGACAAAGGGAAGTGAAAAGCCTTGTTGGTTGGAATTTTCCTGTGATTTCTTTAGAATGAGAGGTGTATGGCGATTACAACTTTCCGAGCCAAAGTGCGGGAGCATGAACTTCTGGCCGGAAGATTTCAATATGTGGATTTCGAGCTCATGAGCCCTGCGAGGATTCAATTCCAAGGAGGCCAATATCTGATCATGAAAGTTCCGGGGATGGAGGAGCGCAGGAATTATTCCATTGCCTCTGAACCCGCGCAAGACCACTCGGTTGAGATACTGGTGGATATTTCTCCCGGCGGGGATGGGTCTTTGTATCTTGCCTCCTTGTCTCCCGGGGATGAAGCGGAATTCATGGCTCCGGCAGGCGTGTTTGTGGTCGCTGATCCGGAAAGCGAACTGGGAAGGGCAGAAGAGAAACTGCTGTTTGTGGCGACTGGGAGCGGGATATCATCGATCCGCAGTCAAATCCTTGATCTTTTACAGACAAAGAAAGATAAACGGGAAATGTACCTCCATTGGGGAATGCGCTACGTCGAGGATCTGTTTTGGGAAGAGGAATTTCGAGAGTTGGCTGAATTCTTTCCCAACTTTCATTTTGATTTGGTCCTTTCGCGGCCGCCCCGTCAATGGTCACTGTGCAGTGGTTATGTCACCCATTGTGTCGCAGAACATCACAAGGATTTTTCCAAGATCGGTGTGTATCTGTGCGGGAATGGGCAGATGCTTGTGGATATGACAACCTTGCTCACAGAACGCGGGATACAAAAAGAACATATTCATACGGAAAAATTCTTTTGATGGTGTTTGTCATTACGGAGTTATCGCTTTCTGTACCAGAGGGTACTCCGGCATAAGGGCAGGAGAGGCTTTACAATCTTGACTCGGATGTTCTACACTGGTATGCGATAGTGAGGAGGAGTTATGGCAGATGCTCAAGAACAAACCGGGCAAAGTCAAACCGCCGGAAAAGGACGGTATACCGTGACGATCATACGGGATAAGTGCATCGGCGCGGCCAGTTGTGTTGCCGTGGCACCGATGACGTTTAAGCTTGACGACGAGAATAAAGCAATTGTGTTGGCGCAGAAGATGGATTCTGACGATAATCTCCTTTTGGCTGCGCAGAGCTGCCCGACGGCGGCGATCATCGTTACCGATGACGAAACAGGCGAGCAGATTTGGCCCAAGTAAAAATATCAGGGTCTAGGGGATAGACAATAGGGATCAGAGGAGAGGGAGTTGGGAGGCTTCGAGCAATCGAAGTTT
The DNA here is from genome assembly GCA_001816915.1 of Candidatus Chisholmbacteria bacterium RIFCSPLOWO2_01_FULL_49_14. GTDB lineage: Bacteria > Patescibacteriota > Microgenomatia > UBA1400 > Chisholmbacteraceae > 2-01-FULL-49-14. The sequence goes on along the minus strand of MHCL01000009.1, from coordinate 495 downwards.
TTTTAACGCTTAAATGCCGGCATTATTGGCAAAGACCAGCGCGGCGATGACGATTGCAGATATCAGGAGTTTTTTGAGGAGTGTTCGTTCCTCTTGACCGGCAAGAGAACTAGGTCTCAGAGATGGTTTTGAAAACTGATTGACTACGAGAGATTCGGCAGCTTGGTGCATTCCTAAACTTAGGCTAGCAGGAGGGGTTGAGGTTGTCAATCGTTAAAGCGTACATATCCAGCACTTTATTCAATTAAATTATTGTTGTTCTTGTCTGCTGTGCTATACTTGCAATACTTTTTGGAGGGGGGTGAGTTCATGCAGAGACAACGACTATTAGGAGCGATCATCATTATTTTGGTCATTGTGGGTTTGGTGCTTTTCCTGCGCGGCGATCAAACGCAAGAGGAAAAACAAACGACCAGTGAGGGTGAGGGTGTACGCATTGAGGATGTTGTCAGCGACCTTTCAAAACAACTCGGAGTTACGATTCCTGAAGACGTG
>MHCL01000008.1:78892-80075 GCA_001816915.1 Candidatus Chisholmbacteria bacterium RIFCSPLOWO2_01_FULL_49_14 | reverse complement strand
GGAACCCGATAGCGGATGCGGTGGAAATCAGCCGGCATGACTCGCTCAGAGTCTCAAATGTATCGTGACCTAGTCAGCAATACCCATCATCAGATATTCATGTATTTTTGCTAACAAGTATGGAGATGATTTCGAGACTCATAGTCATAATCTATCTCAATTCCATTTCCCAATGTGAAAAAATGAAAGAGCTGAAACAATCACTCTAAACCCCGTACATCAAAACGTACATCCTCTGGTATTTCTAGAAATCGTTGCAGACCCTCCCCTAATTTTTCATCTTCCACATTCCCTTGATGGACTAGTGAAGCCAGCTCACTGATGCCACGCCAGTCGTAAATCCCCGATTCTGTTTCCTGTGCGCTCTTTGCCCCTTCCAAAAGAAGTTTTCTGGCAGTCAAACGAACCTGCTTGATTCTGTCTGGATGTGCAACCATCTCTTTTTTGGCAATCATGAGAAATTCATCGACAGTTTGAAAAACCCTTTGCCGTATGAGCAAGGCCTTACCGGCATCATTGACTGGCGCATATTGCCTGATGAGTTCAAACCCCTCTTGCGATTCTTGTAGAAAATGGTCATGTGCTTCTCCGTATTGTGTCCTGAGTTCTTGATCAGCAAGTCCTATTTCAGACCTCCTCAATGAGTTGTGGTAAGTCCGAGCCAATACTCGATGACTGCTTTCCATGATTTGTCCATAAAGTCTCCAAAATGGAGTGTCAAAGGAACGATTCACGTTACCGATGGCTTTTTTGTGCCGCTCCAAACCATCTGAATTCTCAACGTGATCAGTTTCTGCATTCATAGGGATAAAGAATGATCTCAAAGGCAAACTGCCCAATATTACCAAATGAGTCAAGTGCTTTAAAACTGGATTTAATTTGTCATATCCTCAGAAATCAGAGACAATGGAATTCGTGCAGAAATTCTTAAAATATTGGAAGTTTTTCTATAGTTGGTTGGCGATTGGAGTTGCCTTCCTCTTGGCAGCCGGCGCATCATGGCTCCTGGGCAGAAGCTTTCCGGATGATTCCCCCCTCTACTTCTACGGTTGGCTCGCCTTCGGATTCTTCCTCCCCCTTTGGCTCCTCCTCTCGGCTATCCTGACTCCTCTATTGGTATTTAAGCGCCGCAAGCATGACACAAGGAAGGAAAAATTTAATCTGTTGTTCGTCAACCTCTTGA
>MHCL01000008.1:54935-78846 GCA_001816915.1 Candidatus Chisholmbacteria bacterium RIFCSPLOWO2_01_FULL_49_14 | reverse complement strand
CGCCAACAGCCAATACTAGGGGCGGCCCCCGACATTAAAAGTCGCGAAAACTTCTCCTATTCTTTCTTCACATACTGTGATACAAAAAATGATGTCGGAGATAACAAAGGAATAGACAATACACGTTGGGTGTTCCCCCATTCTCCAGCATGAAGAATAAAATAGTCAAATCATCAGAATGGGAAGAAACCCCTCCGAATTTCGTCGCCCTCACCCCGCTGGACGGCAGAAACTACCATAAAGTTCAAACGCTCTCAAACTATTTTTCCGAATTCGCCCTCAATCGCACCCGCCTCTTGGTTGAAATCCGCTACCTCATCTTTCTAGCCCAAAATCGCATTGCCCCGCCGTTCTCCCGGCCGCAGATAACTGCTTTGGAGAATCTGCATACGGGCTTTGATCTGCGGGCGATGCGCGAGATCCGCGAGTTTGAGAAGCAAACCAACCACGACACCAAAGCCGTCGAATACTTCCTCAAAACCAGACTCAAAGCAGTGAAGCTCCCCAACCATGTGGAGTTCGTGCACTGGGCTTTGACCTCGGAAGATGTCAATAACCTAAGCTACAGTCTATTGCTCAAAAACTACACGCAAACCCTCGCAATCCCGATGATCAAGAAGATGCTCAATCGCCTGAAGAGGCTCATCAGCCGCTCAAACATCCCCATCATCGGCCGCACCCACGGTCAGCCGGCAAACGTGACCACGCTTGCCAAAGAACTGGCAGTATTTTACTCGCGCTTGGTCGATGAGTTGAACCTCATGAGTGGAATGCAGTTGCAGGGCAAGCTCAACGGCGCGGTCGGTTCGTTCGCGGACCAGACATTCTCCTATCCGGAAAAAGACTGGCTCGCGATTGAGGAAGACTTTGTTCAAAGCCTTGGTCTTGAACCCGCTTTAGCCACAACCCAAATCCTCCCCTACGATTCGCTGATCCGCCTGTTTGACGCCTACGGCAGGCTCCAACAAATCGCCCTCGACTTGACGCAGAACCTCTGGCTGTACTTGAGCTTTGACTTCCTCTATACCCGGATTCGTAACACCGCCGAAGTCGGCTCTTCCGTGATGCCCCAGAAGGTCAATCCCATCTATCTTGAAGGGGCCGAGGGTGCATTTGAACTCTCCAATGCCCTGCTTGCCATGTACAAGACCAAACTCTCCCATTCGCGCCTCCAGCACGATCTTTCCGACTCGACAATAAGGAGAAGCTTCGGGATTGCCTTCGCCTACTCCTATCTTTCCTGGCAGAGTGTTGTCGAGGCGCTCGAGCGACTGGAGCCCAACCGCCCGGCGATCGGGTCAGACCGGGAAAAACATTGGGAGGTGCTGACCGGCGCCGTGCAGACCTACCTGCGCTCACGGGGATATGACCGACCGTATGAAGTTATCGCCCGGCACGTCAAAGGGAAAACATTCACTCATGATGAATTCATAAACCTCATTGACGCGCTCTCCGTCAAATCCGCGGATAAACGTGCGCTCAAACAATTATCCTTTGAGAAACTCGCCCAACCCTGCCGCAGTATTGTCAAGCGAGTCTTGAAAAAGAAAATCGCATGAAACGCTCAACCGTCATCGTCGGCCTGCAGTGGGGCGACGAAGGCAAAGGGAAAATCACCGACATTCTCGCCAAAACCCACGACGTGACGGTCCGCTTCAACGGCGGCAACAACGCCGGACATACCGTAGTTGCCGACGGCAGGACTATCCATTTCTCGCTCATCCCTTCCTCCGTGTTGCGCGGAAAGAAAGTGCTCATCGCTCAAGCGGTAGTCATCAATCCCAAGGTTCTCCTCGATGAGATCGCCCTGGTCAAAAAGCATGTCCGAACGCTTGATCTGGGAATCGACCCCCGCTGCCATCTGGTCATGCCCTATCACCGGCTTCTCGACGCCGCCTCCGAAGCCTTCAAAGGCAAGAAACAAACCGGATCGTTGAGGCTCGGCATCGGTTTCACCTATGAAGACCGCACCAACCGTGCCGGCATCCGCATGCAGGACCTTCTCAATCCAAAATCTTTAAAGGATAAACTGGAGGCAGTTTGGAAACTCAAGAAAAACCGCGTCTCCAAAGTCTACGGCCAGCCATATCCCCTCAAACTCAGGCAGGTTGTTAAAGAATATGAGAGATATGCGAAACGGCTGCGTCCCTACATCTTTCCGGTCGCCGAATACGTCAGGGAAAATCTTTCAAAACAATCTTTTCTCTTTGAGGCCGCCCAAGGCACCTACCTTGATTTTGTCTTCGGCACCTATCCGTATACCGTTGCCTACCACACCATCGCCTCCTCCGTCTTACCCGATGTCGGATTGCCGCCCGTCGCTCTATCGGTGGTGGGAGTGATGAAAGCCTACACTACCCGTGTCGGCAACGGTCCCTTTCCCACCGATCAGCACAATCCGGTCGGCGACCGACTGCGCTCCCGCGGCAACGAATTCGGCACGGTCTCCGGCAGGCCGCGCCGTTGCGGCTGGCTCGACCTGGTACTGGTCAAACATGCCGTGAACCTCAACGGCGCCGGATCTGTTGTCCTCAACAAGCTCGACGTCTTAACCGGCCTCCCTCACCTGAAAATCGCGACCGGCTACACCTTGAGAGGCAAACAACTCCGAACACCTCCCCTAAGCGATGCCGATTTTTCTCAAGTCAAGCCGAACTATATCACCCTCCCCGGCTGGCAGAAGGACATTACCGGCGTCCAAAAATTCAAAGAACTGCCGAAACCAACGAAAGACTATATCCGCTCTATTGAAAAGTACCTCGAAGTCCCAATACAATATTTCTCGATTGGCCCTGATCGCCGTCAAACAGTACAATTGTTCTAACATGGCAAAACCCATCCCGCTGGCTTTGACCTATGATGACGTGCTGTTGATTCCGCGTCGTTCCCGGATTCAGCACCGCGCGGACGTCAATACCGCGACGCTCCTTACCGATTCCATCAAACTGCAAATCCCTTTCGTGAGCGCCAACATGGATACCGTCACCGAGGGAAAGCTGGCCATCGCCATGGCGCGTGCCGGCGGCATCGGCATCATCCACCGCTTCATGAGCATCGAGGACGAGGTGCACGAGGTCGATGCCGTCAAACGCTACGAAGGCTTTGTCATCGACAATCCGTTCACCGTCAGACCCGATAAACCCCTGCGGCATGTCTTGGAAAAAATCACCACCAACGCGGTCTCGAGCTACTTGGTTGTCGAAGCGGACGGCAAACTTTTGGGCCTCATCACCCGCCGCGACATCATCCTCGAACAGGACCAGTCAAAGCCGGTGCGCAAGGTCATGACTCCTTTTTCCAAACTCATCACCGCGAAACCGGGGGTCACTCCCGCACAGGCAAAAAAAATCTTCATCACGCATAAAATAGAAAAACTGCCGCTCATCGACCATAATGGCAAACTCAAGGGGTTGATTACCGCACGCTCGATTGTCAACTTCGAACAAAACCCCTTGGCGACCAAAGACGGGAAAGGCAGATTGCGAACCGGTGCCGCCGTTGGAGTTGTCGGCGATTTCCTGGAGAGGGCCGAAGCGTTGCTTGCTGCCGGCTGCGACGTCATCGTCGTCGATGCCGCGCACGGACAAAATCTGGTCACGCTCTCAGCAATCGGTAAATTGCGTAAAAAATTTCCCGATGCCCAGATAATCGGCGGCAACGTTGCCACGGCCGCCGGCGCCCGTGATCTGGTCAAAGCCGGCGTTGATGCCCTCAAAGTCGGCATTGGCCCCGGCGGCATCTGCTCGACAAGAATCGTCACCGGAGTCGGAGTCCCCCAGCTGACCGCGATCATGGATTGTACGAAGGCTGTTAAAGGCCGTAAGGTCAAAGTCATCGCTGACGGCGGAACCAACTACCCTGGTGATGTCAGCAAAGCCCTGGCTGCCGGTGCCTCATCGATCATGCTGGCCGGTTGGTTCGCCGGCACCGAAGAAAGTCCGGGGGAAATCATCATCCGCAACAACCGCCGCTACAAAATCCACCGCGGCTCCGCTTCCTTTCTCTCCCAAGCCGACCGGGCAGCCCGGACAGGATCCAATACCTTGCTCAACACCATCGTCCCCGAGGGCGTGGAATCCTTGATCGAATACAAGGGATCGGTCGCGGAGATCATCCACCAACTGCTCGGCAGTCTGCGTTCCGGGATGAGCTACTGCGATGCCGCCTCGATTAAAGAACTGCAAAAAAACGCCAAATTCGTCAGAATGACATCCGCGGGCTTTCGCGAATCGCAAACCCACAACGTGAACGAGATATAAAACTCCCGGTTTCAGCCTCTCAGCCTTGAAAGTTCACCTCATGAATTCCAAGCTGAAACCTCAGAAGACTGCCTCGTTATCTCTTACCCAACAGGTTGAGAAGAGCGAGTTCTAGAAGTCGCTGGTGAGTGCAGACATCGGCATGATGACTGAAGAAAGAGTAGTAGCCGTCGAAAAGATCCAATACGACAGAAAACTGGCAGCGATGAGTATGATCGCGAAAGTAAAATACGAATCTCTACCTGCAGATTTCGAAAAAAGTTTGATGCCGAGAAATACGTTCACGATACCGAGAATGAAAACCAGGGTCAAAATGAGATAGGAAACAACCGGACTCGGGACTTCCGCATGAAACTGAGCATAAAGCTCATACATTTTAGGCATGGTGAAAAAAATTAGAATGAGAGGATAAATGATCTCAAGAAATCCAAGAAGGAAATTGACGACGCCGACGATTCTGTACTTCGTCATAGAACTATTCTCCTTAGCGTCATATTCATCTTCAAACCGAAAGCAAATCAAGAAGCCGGGTAAAAATGCTTTGGTTCACCCTGATGAGTTCCCCTGTCTCTGCCGAAACGATCGCTTTCCGCCGCAAGCCGACAGGGAAAAATCCGAATAGCCGTTCAAATTTCGTCCCGCTGATCACATACACCAGTTCCCCGTCAGCATCAGCCGCCAGCACCACCGCGGCTTCCTCTTCCTCGTCTGGTTCACTCGAAGGCGTAGCGGTCGGCTCTGCCGAATCCGTCGCCGGCGTCGGCGAAGGTGTCGCCTCCTGTTGTTCCAGCCATTTGATACCGCCTTTACCGCCTATCTGATCAAGGACACCGGCAGCGAGCATATGGTTCACCGCCTGATCAGGTAACACGGCGACTGTTTTTTGACCATTCGGGGTTGTAACGATAAGCTCGTTTGTCTCCAAATTCACCGTCAGGGGGAAATGTGTCTGCGCCGCCAGTTTGTTGCGGATCACCAAAGCGGCGTTATCGAGTGATTTCACTTCGACTTCGCTCTCATCGTCTTCAAGGACAAAAGAATCGACCTCATCTCCTTCGGAAAACGTCAAGTCCTCTCCCTCGTCATCCAGAGGCTGTACTTGCAGGCTATTCCCCCGGCCTTCAATCCGCACGCTCTTAGCCTGGGACGGCAAATCCTGCTTTCCCATTGAGCTCTGGTTCCCTTCCGGACGATTGGTTGAACCCATCAATGGCTTGGCCATTGCCTGCCCGCCAAAAGCGAATAAAATCAGGAAGATGCTCAAACCCAAAATCAGGAGTGATCGTTTCATAGCTTTACGAACACAAGGGTACCCATTGCCGGCGTATTTGTCAACTCGAGTTGAAACCCGGAAAAATCAAACTAGAAGCCGGCGCCGGAATACATTGGCCTCATGCTGAGAGAGCAAACGAGGCTAAAACAAGTCAGCCCAAAAAACAACCCACCGGGAAAATCCTAAATAACCCTGGGTAAGCCAATCCTCCCGCCTGCAGTCGCCTGAGCGCCCGCCTGCAATCGACTGGAAGCGAAGCTTTTGCGGGCAGGCAACGATGGCGGGCAGGGGTGTGGAAATTCCTTTTGCCGCAATATCGCACAGTCAGTATGATATAGTATCGACGTTATGAAAAAAGTCGTTAAAGACCTCCAATTCAAAATACTTATTGAGCAAGATGAGGACGGTTGGTATGTCGCCTCAGTGCCCGAGCTTCCTGGATGCTACACCCAAGGAAAAACAGTAGAGCAGGTCCGAAAAAGGATCAGAGAAGCCATCCAGCTCATTCTGGAGAGCGAGCCACAACTGAAAAAAGAAAAACTCCGACACCCAAAAGCAACTCCACAATTCTTTGGCGTCGAAGACATCTCCATTCGCCATGCCTAAACTTGTCCCCATTCGAGGCAAAGAATTGATTCGTCTCCTCGAAAGAAAGGGCTTTGAGCAGATTCGCAAGCGAGGAAGCCACGCAAGACTTGTTCATCCCGATGGCAGAAAAACTACGGTACCGCTTCATCGTGGAGAGCTCATCCGGAAGGGCCTCCTTAGAAAAATTCTTCGAGACATCAACCTCACCCCCGAAGAATTCGATCACTTGAGAAGATCAAAGAGAAAGTGAGGTTCCCCCTGCCTAATCCCTCGACTACTCTCGGGATGGTTCGAGGGAATGGTGAGCATAGTCGAATCAGATGCCAGTAGATAGTCGCTTAATAGATTAAACTACAGGGCGGAACCCTAGACCCAACCCCAGCTAACGATCCTCCCGCCTGCAGTCGCCTGAGCGCCCGCCTGCAATCGACTGGAAGCGAAGCTTATTGCGGGCAGGCAGCGATGGCGGGCAGGGGTGTGGAAATACCTTTAAATATTAGATGCCTTCGAAAATCCTAGTTGAATTGGACAATCGAGAGAAAGGTGGAAAGAGATCAAAAGTTACAGCCAAAGTTTAACTGCAACAATTTAGTGCCTTGTTTGGGTAGATCTCTATACCTTTAGTGTGGAATTTCAAGCCAAACCGCTGGTTTGTTTCCGACAGTAAAACCATCATGTCCGGGAGGCACCACTCCCAACTCACCTGGGCCGAATTCCTCTTCTTTCCCATCATTCATGCGTGCGCCTAACGTACCCGAAATTACATAAACAAGGTGGTGCTTCTCACAGCTCTCGGTCTTAACAACTGACTTTAAGTGTTTTGACCATGTCCATCCAGGTTCTGCCGTGACTTTCTGAATTTTTATATCTCCAACTGTAACAAGCTCAACTTTAAGTTTTTCTCCAAGTTTGGTAGTTTCATCTGGTGAATTAAAACTTTTTTTCTGAATATCTGCCATATTTTTCACCCCCTCTCAAAACTTACTCATCAATGATACAGAGACTTTCAATCCTTTGCCTTGGAAAAATCAATCCTTCGATAAACTCGAGAAAAATACTCCCACTAATACCACTAGGGCTCCGGCCAAAAGCGGGAAAGTAATGAGTTCTCCTAGAAATACGGATCCCAATAACGTAGAAACGACGGGCATAATGTAATTCGGTAACGCACTTGCTGTTGCCCCGTATTTTTTGATTAAAGTAAATGTGAGCCAAAAAGCAATAAAAGAACCGACTATCCCATTGTAAAAAACAGCAAACCAACCCATCGGGCTTACTTGCCCAACTTGATATTTTTTGAAAATAAAAACAATAGCGGTAACAAAGATAAATGCGGCGAATGTTTGTGCAGCGCTCACCACAAAAACATCCTCTTTGTTTAAATGAGATTTAGCATAAACAGAACCAACCGCGGCAGAAAGCACTCCTATAAATGCAAATACAGGACCCTTGATACTAAAAACTCCACCGGCAAGTCCACTGCTTCTGGTAACGATCAATAGTGCTACTCCCACCAATGCTATGGTAAGTCCAATCAGAAGATTTTTATGTAGTCTCTCTCCCTTTAAAAACAGGTGGGCAAGGACCGCCGTAAAAATAGGCAGTGTCGCCAGAAACACGGTAAACATTCCGCTGGACATATACGACAAAGAAAAATAAAACAAAAGTAAGGGGAGGCCAGTGCTGACCACTCCAACTGCGACCATATCCCTGAGTATCCTACCTCCGGTAGGAAATCTCTTTTTAAGTACAAAAAAAGTAATCAGAAAAGCTATCGATGCAATGCCAAACCGTAAAACTGTGATAGGAAAAGGAGCGATTTCTTTGAGAGCAAAACGGGCAAAAACAATCGAGCTACCATACGCGATTCCGGTAAGAATAACTAACAGCAGTTTTTATTACTTTCCGTCATATATTTCGTTCATTATGAGTTTTTTCACTACTAATCACCCCCCCTAATTAAATAACGCTACGCGTATTTAATGGGGTCCCGTTGGATGCGTAGCTATCCAACTGGGATTTTTAAGCGGAAAAAACAAGCATTGCACTTTTACAAAATAAAGTCAAAGGCAAAAAAACAACCCACCAAATTTTCATCGATGGGTTGTATGAACAAAAAGAATTCGCCTTAATGAACCTGCAAGTTGCCACTAGTTATAACGAATTCCCCGTTAGGTTGAACCTTGTTGGCAACGTTATATTTTGCAGTGTTGGAATCGGTGAATATTCCCCAGATAGAATCAACCAGATATGCCGGTTCACCTCCATCATATACGGCTACTTGAACCCAATTTCCGATCCAACTCGGCTGGCTCGCTGACGTCACCAAACCTGCAAAGTAAGCATCTGTTCCATCGACGTTGACGTATTGGACATTAGCGTAATACCAATCTCCATTGATATCAGAATAGTGGAAAGTACCCTTGCCCGTACACCCCGCTAGTACGGTAGCATTACCTGATGTTGACGCCCATGTTCCAGTTCTTGTGCCACCAAAATTATCAGTCCATGTTCCAGATAAAGATCCATCTGGTGCAATCGTGCCCACCATAGTCATTGTTGTCCCCACCGCACCAACTGTATAGTGCATGGATAGGTTAATCGTGTTGCCTGTAACCGTACCTGTGTCTATTAGCCATTCAAATGAATAAGTTAATGCACCGGCAAGATAACCTCCATTTCCGCCAACTGAACTTCCGGTTTGAGTTAAAAACGCATCATGGGGAAACGTGGTAACCGTATCGGGATCAAGCTTAAATGCAATAACATATGTCCCCGTAACATCAGCATATGAACAAGTGTTTGACGTTTCTATGGCGTTAAATTCAGCATAACGCTGTAAACCGCCTGCGGTGTACCCAACTCCACCAGTTGTTTTAGGTGCTGCTTTTCCTGCTGCAAAAGCTGGTACTATCATTACATTGAGCATAACTGCACTTACTGCTGCTCCTACAATAATTTTTTGAATATTCATTTTTTTCTCACCTCCTTTCCCAGTTAGATAACGCTGAGCGTATCTAACGGGATCCCGTGAGATGACGAAGGCTATCTCACTGGGACCAAAAAAATGCCAGCCGTTAGGCTGGCTTCTCTAGTGCTTCAATTCGATAAACCGGTGTGCTGTCCGTCACATAGACAACATACACACACATTTTCACGCTGTCAATACCGATTTGACCGCCGATCACGGTTCGAGGCGTTTGATCCCCGGCAGGCGATTAAAGTCTCGATCAAACGACAGAACACGTCTGTCATCTCGAAGAATCGAATACGCCGCATTATAGGCATCAATGAGGCTGACATTATGTTTCCGAAGAATAACAAGTGTAGATTGAAGAAGCTCCAGATCACAGACAATTGAACGGATTTCAATAAGGCGTTCCAGAGCGTGAATAATCTTTGTCTTGGGAAACTTGTAGAAGGAACGTAAGGTCCAGTAGATCTCTGAAAACGTAACGTCAGTCAACGAGGCTTTCTTGCCGGAGGTTAGGAAAGATTCAAACCGTTCGGCTTTTTGAGGATCATCATTCGTCAGATATCGAAGAATGACATCTGCATCAACGACCATAGCTACACTTCCCCGGAAATCACGTCTTTGATGATCGCTTTCCTTGCAGCATTTTTACTGTAGCGCTTTTCCGATTTGAAGGCACCTCGAAGCTCTCGAAAATCTTTTTCAGGCCGCAAAATAAGCTCCTGGTTATTCTCCTCTCTGGCATAGAAGTGGATCCTCTTCCCTCGCGTGATACCAAGCTTTTTGCGAAGCCTTACAGGTATCGTAACCTGTCCTTTTTGTGTGACTGTGGTCGAATACTGCATCGTAATACCTTTATACAAAAGTATTACATAATTGTCAAGTATTACACCTGAAGTCGTTTGGCGCTGTTGAAACCAGGGAAAACTGATTAGGGGGTCGGGCAAGAGCTGTTTGAGGGCGTAGTGTTATCCCAACCTGGCGCGGAAACGCTCGTCACCTCAGTTGAGTAGCAAGCCGAAGGAGCGTTTTTCAAAGAGAACGTGACCGACCCTTCACTGCCCGTCGTTCCCGTTCCGTTCCATGATCCCCCAATGTCATTGGTCAGCGTAATCGAAACCGTGGCGCCCGCAACCGGATTGCCGTTCTCGTCATTGAGAAGCAGAGTATCATTGAGATGCTTGTTGTTGCTTTTCCCTCCGTACCAGGCATAAGTGATGCTCGCAACCGTGACCGTACTCCCAGGTACCGGCGTCGGTGTGGGTGTCGGCGTCGGTTCCCCACCTGCCGGATAAAGGGCGGTAATACCGTTGACGTCGTCATCCGCCAAATCACGCTGCAGATCACTGTAATACGCGTACATCACGGCATTCGGGTCACTGGAGTGTCCAAGCCCCAGTCCATGGCCGAGCTCATGGAGCCAGACAGTTTGGGCATCGTAGGCACTCGTCGAGATCGAACCGGAAGGCCCAACGTACCAAGTGAAATCCGCGTTATCCAACACCATGTCGAACTCATCAGTCTGGGTTCCGTACCAAGTTACGCCAAGCACACCCGACTCGTTGATCGGGAGCCATCCAGTATCATTGTTTCCGTCAAAGGTTTGAGGACCCTTGCACTCGCGCACCAGCGAGGGACACTTCCCCGTCGTACCGGCATCATGGAAAACGAAGTTGGAGGTCGCAACATCGGTCCAGGTCGCTTGTGCGTTGAGGAAAGAATTTAAATACTCAGAAGCCGAGTAATTTCCGGGTACACCATTAGAATTGTATCGGACGTCTACCTGATCGTTGGTTGAATTCCCGTCGAAAAAGACGTCCCAAACCAATCCGCTGGTAGTGTAGTCGGCGGAGCTGAATGGCCTGGCATCAGGATACATCCGGTGCAGCGCCGCCTGCCCCTTCTCGGAAGCATTCTCTCCGGGCAAAACTTCAACCAGGATCTCGACAACCGCGTCCTGCCCTTCAACTTTGGCAACACCAAGAACGGAAACCACTCTCGCCTGGCTACTGGCAGCCTGTGAGTGGGCGGCTCCCAGAGCCAACCCCCCTGCCAGAAGCGTCAAACCGAGAATACCTGCAAATAATTTCCTTAACGTCATAATATCGAATTGTTTTATATTACCCTATATTGTTAACCCTTGCAACGTTACGAGCCGCATCGTACTTTTTTTGTAGAATTTTTTATTCAGACTTTCACTCCAGAGGCGTAAAACGCGTGGGCGAGCTGCTGCTTGATGATTTCCACAAAAGATGATATAGTAACTTATTATAAGCCCTATCAAAGGGGCTTTTTATATGGCCCCTCCCCTCTTCTATGAAGAGACGGCGGGTTTTTTAGGAGCGTAGCTGTCCTGTTCATGCGAAACTATGGGAGACAAGAAACCAAATCACATCATCAAACGTCAACTGGCAACAAAAAGAGACTTAAGAATCATCAACGGGCTCATCGTTATCGGTCTAGTGTTGACCGGGATATTTGCTTGGTGGTGGTTCTCTCCTGCGCACATCCCAACCAATTTCGCCGGCATCCTCAATGTATTTGATTTCATCCTCTTCGCACTGGTCACTTACGTCGTTTGGCATCAGATCGCCAATGAGCTATTCTATTGGTATATCTGCCGCCACATGACGGTCGTCGAACCCATGAAGTCGAAGGAAGGCATGAAAGTTGCTTTCCTGACTGCTTTTGTTCCCGGAAAGGAACCCTACGACGTCTTGGAAAAAACGCTTAAAGCCATGATCGGGGCTGACTATCCGCACGAGAACTGGCTTCTGGATGAAGGAAACGATGCTACGGCAATTGAGCTTTGCCGCCGATACGGCGTCTTCCATTTCACAAGAAACGGAAGTGAAAAATACAACCAAAAGGAAGGCCCATTCAAAACCAGGACCAAGGCCGGAAACTACAATGCCTGGTTCCACCGGCATTCCCATCGCTACGATATCGTCGCGCAGTTGGACGTCGACTTCGTTCCGAAGAAAGATTTCCTGACCAAAACGCTTGGCTACTTTCAGGACCCGGCAGTCGGTTTCGTGGGAGCACCGCAAATTTACGGGAACCAAGCGTCTTCCTGGATCGCGCGCGGCGCCGCAGAACAGGCCTTCTGTTTCTACGGAGTCACCCAGCGGGGACTATTCGGAAAAGACATGCTCCTCTTGATCGGCTCAAACCACGTCATGAGAGTCCGGGCCCACACAGCCATCGATGGATATTCCGGGCATATCGTCGAAGACCACCTCACCGGCATGAGGCTCTATGCGGGCAAGTGGAAAAGCGTCTACGTTCCGGAAGTACTCGCTGTCGGCGAGGGCCCGTCGACATGGGGTTCCTATTTCAATCAGCAAATGCGCTGGGCCTACGGGTTGATCGATATTCTGTTTCGAGAAAGCCCCCACATCTTCCCCAAGATGCGGGCTCGGCATGCCATGCAATATCTCTTCCTCCAGCAGTATTATTTCCATGGTTTAGCACAAGGAATCGGCGTGATCCTCTTAATGCTCTATTTCTTTTTCGGTATCCAAGCCACTCCTATGCAGCTTCTGCCGCTACTTATGACGTATACACCAGTCATCGCCATCCAACTGGCCATCTTCTTCTACCTGCAGAAGTACTACATCAATCCCAAAGATGAATCCGGATGGGCCTGGAAGGGCAAGTACTTGAGCCTGGCTGCTTGGCCTGTCTATCTCATCGCCTTCGTCTGCGTCCTCTTCGGCAAGCGACTGACGTATACGGTCACTCCCAAAGGCAGCGCGCAGGAAAAAGATGTCCAACTGTCGCTATTTATCCCCCATGCCGTTTTGGGGACATTGACAACACTTGCTATCGTCGCCGCATTCATGACGGGTAAACAGTCCCCACAGCTCCTGTTCTTGGCCGCATTAAACTCCGTGATCATGTACTCATTTGTCCTGAAAGTTGTCTGGGAAAAGATAAAAAGTTTGAGGACCAATAAGAAACCGGTCTCGAGTACTCAGTTGGCGCCCATCTTCCGGCGTTAATATCCGTGCGATACCTGCGGGTATCCAATCCTTTTCACAAGGTCACCTTGCTGCGAAGACTCCCTGTGTATTGTCCTGCGGCTATTTGAGCAAGTGCTGATATTCTTGCTTGAGTTTGGCAAGCTTGGGAGAAATCACCACTTGGCAGTAAGCCCGCTCGGGATGCTGTTCGTAGTATTGTTGATGGTATGCTTCCGCTTTGTAAAACTCCTTAAGGGCCTCGACGATGGTCACTATCGGCTGGGAAAAGGTTTCCTCTTTCTTGAGGTTATTGATGAACGCCTCTACCTGTTTCTTTTGCTCTTCGTCCGCGTAAAACACCACCGAGCGGTACTGTTCCCCGACGTCTCCCCCCTGCCGGTCCATCGTGGTCGGATCATGCACGGAGAAAAACACTGAGAGAAGCTGGTCGTAAGTAACTATCGAAGGATCAAAAGTCACCTCGACCGTCTCGACATGCCCGGTGCCTCCCCCACTGACTTGTTCATAGGAAGGGTTGGCGACCTTCCCTCCGCTATATCCCGAGATTGCCGAAGAGACGCCCTTGATCTTTGTGAAAACGGCCTCGATGCACCAAAAGCACCCCCCGCCGAAATAGGCTTTAGTAGTCATGCTCTTCGCCTTTGGGAATAAATTTGAGGGATATGGAATTCACGCAGTGCCGCGTATCCTTGGGAGTAAAGGCTTCCCCTTCAAACACATGCCCGAGGTGGGCCCCGCACTTGACGCAGCTGATCTCGGTGCGCATGCCATCCGAATCTGGCGTGCGCTTCACCGCCCCCTCGATCTCGTCATCGAAACTGGGCCAGCCGCAATGGGCATCAAACTTATCCTTTGAAGAGTAAAGCGGGACCCCGCAGCGGCGGCAGACATACGTTCCCGCCTTAAAATAATCGTCGTATTCTCCGGAAAAGGGCGGCTCGGTACCCTTCTCAACGATCACCCGGTACTCTTCCGGTGTAAGCTCAGCATCTTTCTTAGCTTTTACGACAGTACCACTCATCACCGATATCCTCACACAATCGAATGGTTAAAAATAGCGATTAAGAATCCCGGAGGATCCGGCACCCAAATACGAGAACAGCGTGAATTTGATGACCTGCCCGATCCAAGTTGCCAAGAGGAACCGCGAAACGGGTAAACGCATCATTCCGGCCGCAATCCCTGCCATGTCAAAAAAAGGGTTTGGGATCGCCGCCAGAACGACGAGGCCGAAAAGCCCGTATTTTTGCAGCTGGGCCTGCATGCGCACAAACTCCTTCCTGTTACTGATCATCGCGTTGCCGCCGACACCGGCGAGGTAGCCGGTCAATTCCCCGATCGCTGCTCCGGCAGCCGCGACGAGCCCGATGAGAATGGGGTTAAACACCCCGCCCCCGATAAACGCGGAGAGGAGTGCCGGCATGGGAAGAAGGATGGTCGCGTGTCCGAGCATTGTCAGCAAAAACACGCCGGTGTATCCGTAACGGGATACATCAAAAAAAGATTCTCGAAAGAAAAAAATCACGCCGCTGATGAGCGCCGCGGCGATAATACTGAGAATGCTAAGTAGCCGCGGGTGCCGTTTCATGATTACCTTCAACCGCGCAAAAACCATATCTGCCATTGTCCCAAAAACAAATGCTTGCGTATAGTTGGAAATCACTTGAGGTTGGTGTGAGAGGTACTACTTCATGCGCTTCCCGGCAAGTAGAAACACCAGAATCATCAGGAACGCGGTGAGCGACATCATCGGGATGGTGATATACCCGAAACTGGTGACGAAGCGCTCGGCGCAGCTCACTGAATACCCGACGGCCGAACAGGGAGCCGGCAGGTTGGGATTGACTTGCAATGCGTAATGATAGCCGGCAAATCCGGCGCCGATGACGGAAAGCGGCAGAACGTAATCGATAATCCGGCGATCGTTCTTCCAGGAAGCGATCCCTAAAAGTAAAACCAAAGGATACATGAATATCCGCTGGATCCAGCAGAGCTTGCAGGGCTCATACTTGGCGATCTCTGAGAAGAATAGGCTTCCGGTCGTCGCGATCGTCGCGACGATCAGAGAAAACTGCAGGGCGTTTTTACCGATAAAATCCAAAATCTTCCCCGGAATCCCCTTCTTCTTTTTCAAAAATACTGACAACGCCAAAAGAAGGACCATCCCCACCACCATCACGTCACCAACCATGGTGAGCACCGCAAGAATGGTCGTCACTGTTTGCGCCAAATTCGGCATAGAGTGGATATTGTACCCTATCCCATAAAGAACAGGGAAAATCGTCTATGGAATACGTTACGTTTTCAGCGCCCGTTGATCGAGATCCACAACCAGCACCGTGATGTCGTCCCTGCTTCCCCGCCGCTGAGCCTCCCGCATGAGTATCTCGCTCGCCAGTTTGGGATGCTTCAGCCTGGCGGTTAAGCGGACGGCCTCTGGATCGCCCACGTGGTCCCAAAGTCCGTCGCAGGCGATAATGAGCCTGCGGTCTCCCCGCCCCAACTGGAACTCCCGCAATTCCGGTTCGTGGGAAACCCCTTCCCCGGCATCTTTGTCGCCGAGTGATCTGATGAGTTCGCTCTTTTCATTCCGGTGATCCGTCGTCAGCCGCTCCACGCTTCCGCCTCGGTCTATGATGATCCGGCTGTCGCCGACGTTTCCGACAATCAAGCGGTTCCCCTCAAGATATGCGACGACCGCCGTCGTCCCTCCTCCATCAGGGACTGCCGCATCTATCCGCCGATTCGTCTCCGCAAACGCACGCGTTAACGCATGTTGCGCAGTAAGACCGTGCTCGAGCCCATCGAGAAAGACGGTATGGAAGGTTTCCGCCGCGATCTGCGAAGGTTCACTACGATCATGCCCATCGTACACGGCAAAGAAACTTCGATCTTTCCGGCCGCCGAACGGATGCAGGACTTTGTGGGTATCCTGCATTTCCTTCATTGGGCCTCGGGTTTCCATCCCCCCCACACGGGAGACGACACTCTCTCCGCCTCCTGCAGACGATTCCCTCGGTTTTCCTGAAGAATCAAACCTACCTTCACTCATAGTTCATACACAAACTTCTTACTCTACCACAATTTTTATTCTGGCGTTATCCATCTGCGCGACAACGTGGAGCGATGTCCGCATCTGAACCCGGTACGTCTTATTCCCCGACGGAAGGACCACATTGCCGGAGCGGTAGAATTTCGGGTCCTGGGTCGTGCCGAGGATTGTGCTGTCAAGCAGGGCATTGCTGTCGGAAACGTTATAAAGCCGAGCCTCGACATGTCCGGCCGGTGCATACAGCGTCGCGTCAAAGTTCACTTCCTTAACACCGGGATAATTTCCCAAATCAAGCGTTGTCTCAACGCCGGTATCTCCCCAGGAAAAATTTTCGGTTGCCAACGCCGCGTGACCCAAAGGTACATAGTATTCTTTTGCTATCTGTTGAAGGGCGGGATTAACGACTTTTTTTTCGATGGTCGGAGTCTGCGCTTTGGACGGTATAGCGGTCGGGGTTGGCGATGGTACCAACGCTTCCCCCACCTCAACCACATCCTCCTGATCATCTTTTGTGCCGGATGTTAAGTCCGCAAATTCGCTACCCAGCCGCTTCACGCGCTCCTCAACCGCATCCAGGCGTTCGGAGAATTCTCGTTTTTCCTGCGGAGCACTGACGATCACATCCAAAACCAACAGGTTAACCAACGCAAGTGAAACTAAAACCCAGAAAATAACTTTGGCCAATTTCATTCCGTTATACCCATATGTTCCGATTGACAGGGCCGGGCCCTGTCACTGATCGACAGACTTTTTAACGACCGTTCTCCCAGGGGTATCTTCGACAATGAATCCTTTCTCCTCCAACCGCTTGCGCACAATATCCGCTTCGGCAAATTTCCCTTGTTTGCGCAGATCCTCCCTTGACTGAATTTCCTTACCAATATCCTCCGGCAATGAGGATAGGTCAATTTCCTGCAAACCATAAGCTTCACTTACCTCATTGAGCTTCAACCCGAGAACTTGATCAAAAGCAAGCAAGAGATCGTATTTATCATAATCAGGGATGTTGGACTTCACCACTTCCCAGACAACACTCAATGCTTCGGGAACCGAAAGGTCATTCTCCAGAGCTGCCTTGAATCGCTGGCGGTACTCCTCAAGTTTGCCCAACTTTTCCCTGGAGAGAGAACTGCGTTCTTTTGCTTTCCGGAATGAGGAAACGGACATCCGCAGGCGGTTGAGCGCATTCGCGGCCGCGCCCAACCCTTCCCAGGTAAAATTCTGCGGGCTTCGGTAGTGCCCGGTGAAATAGAAATACCGTAGCGCCATGGGATCAAATCCCCGCTCTGTGACATCAAGCAGGGTATAAGCATTCCCCTTGCTCTTCCCCATCCGCCCTCCGTCTACCAGAAGAAATGCCCCGTGTACCCAGTACTTAACGAACGGCTTTTTGCCGGTCGCCGCCTCGCTCTGGGCAATCTCGTTGGGATGATGAGTGCTTTTAAGGTCCTCTCCCCCGACGTGGACATCAAATTGATCTCCCAAATATTTCATGCTCATCGCGGAACACTCGATGTGCCACCCGGGGAATCCTTTTCCCCAAGGAGACGGCCATTCCATATCCCTTCGACTACGCTCAGGACTGAATTTCCAGAGTGCAAAATCCCGCGGATTTTTCTTCCGGGGATTCGGCTGTACCCTTGCCCCTTCCTTAATCGCGTCCAAGGTAGAGAGCTCGCCGTAGCGATTCCCGACCGCTTCATAGGCGGCCGTGTCAAAGTAAACGCCGTCATCGATGCGGTAGACAAAACCCCGCTTCTCAATTGCCTGAACCAGATCGATTTGTTCCTGGATATGATCGGTCGCTTTGGAAAATCGTTCCGGCTGGGTTAGATTGAGCTTCGAAAAACTTTCCAGAAAATCGTTCGTGTAAAAGGCCGCCACCTCCCAAGCGGTCTTGCCTTCCCGTTTGGCACTATTCTCCATGCGGTCATCTCCCATATCGGCATCGCCGAGGTTATCTCCGGTCAAATGTCCGACATCGGTGATGTTCATGACGTACGTAACCTGGTAACCAAAGAAGGTCAGCGTGCGTACCAGGAGGTCTCCCAACGTGTAGGTTCTCCAGTTCCCGATCGTCAGGTAGTCGTAAACCGTCGGCCCGCAGGTATAGACGCCTACTTTAGTCGGCACAATCGGCTGAAATTCTTCAATTTTCCGTGAGAGTGAATTATATATTTTCATCGCTGTGCCATCGACTTTCCGCAACTTTCTATCCACTGTCTATCTATGTCTATCAACTGTTTATCTACTGTCTCTCTGCTATCCGCCATGAAACAGAAAATAATGAGTAATGTTCAATTTTTAAGGTTTAATATTTAAATCTTAAATCTTGAATCTTAAATCTTCTCTTTATCCATACTCCTTACTTCCTGCTCCTTACTCCTTACTCCCTACTCCTCATTGCGGCTGTTTCGGCCCGAACTCTCCGGCTCCCCTGGAGCGTTTGGCAACTTTGACCGCCAAGGCTTCTTCTTTTTCCTTCTGCTCAATATCGTCCATGGTCTTCTTCTGCTTCTTGCGCTTCTCCTCCTCTTCCTGCATGGCTTTGAGTCTGCGTTCTTCCTCTCTCCTCTGGCGGATCCTCTCCGTCTCCCGGAAGATGCGATTATGCAGAATCTTCTGCATTTTCTTGCGTTTTATCTGCCTCTCCGTCTCTATCTCCCGTCGTCGAACATCCGTCTGGTTTAGAGGCTGCTGCGTCTGACCTCCCCCGGCCGATGGAATCGGCTCAATGCCGCTTTCCTCATGCTGTTTCTGGGCTTTCTTCTCCTCCGCCGTCTTCTCACCCACGGCTCGTTGAAAAATCGACACCGGAGTTTGTTTCATTTGCTGGCCGGTCTGTTTCGCCTGCTCAGCGAGTTTCTCCCCGACCTCACCAATAATCTGTCTCACCATGAAACCAAGTATACCAGAGAGAGAAAGAGATCGAAACGCCTCTTCAAAGAGACCTAAACGAAGTCTAAACGGGAATATTCATGGATCTTACACAATATCCAGATATGAACTTCATGAGGTAATCGGAGATTGGACACTTTCTGATACTGCCCATAAAGCCAATCACGGAACTTCAGCAGTTGTCCCTCGGATGGTGACTCTCTCGTTTCCATCCGAAACAGGCGCTCAAAATCCCTAAGCGTATAGAGGTGCAAAAGGATGTCATTCATTACCCACTTCATACCATCGCTATCCCCATCCCGCAATTCATATCCGATATGATTCGGAATGGAATGGAAAAAAATGAGAGAGGTGAACAAGAGATCTGGACTCTCGGAGCTTTGGCAAAACCCTAACCCGCCCGTTCAATGACCAACTCTGAAGGAGTGATAGATGGTTCAGTTTCTAAAATGTTCACGATCTGCTGGGCAACCAGCTTGGGATCCATGTAACCAGAAGTATCTTTAGCTGGAGAACGAGCGTAGAAATTGGTCTTCATCCCTCCTGGAAACACGGTGCTCACTCGTATTTTCTTATCTTTTGCCTCAATCCGTAAGCTCTCGTTAAACCCTGCAAGACCCCATTTACTCGCGCAATACACAGACTCATTCGCTTTCGCTTTTTTCCCTGAAGTTGATGAAACGTTGATGATATGTCCAAAACCTTGCTTAAGCATCCTCATATAGACTTCTTTGGTAATTCTAATTGCTCCGGTCAAATTGGTCTCAATAATTTCCTCTATTTCTTTGTCAGAACTTTTTTCCAAAGTCTTCTCAAGACCCTTCCCGACACAGTTAATCAAAACATGAATTGTTCCGGTTCTATTATCGATGCTCTTGAACGCTGTTTGTATGCTCTTTGGGTTCCTAACATCGCAAGGGATCTTCACTGCAACCCCTTTTGGAAAGTCCACTCCTCGGATGCTTCTTGAGAGCAAAAACAGCCGGTGCCTTTTCTTAACCAGCAATTGTGATATTGCTTTCCCTAAACCATAAGAGGCACCAACAATGACAATAATCATAACCACCACTCTAGCAAAAAAGAGGCTACTTCTTCCCAACCTCCAGAAGATACTGTTTGTTTTTTTTCATATCTTCCTCGATCAGTTGGCGCAGAAATACAGCCCGCGGAACTTTGCGTTTCTTCGAAATCCAGTTGAGAAACGAGTCAATTTCACTGGAAACGAAGAAGTTAAACCTCGTGTCTGCATAATCCTTGGCGTAGTCGATGTATTCGGAGAGGACTTTCTTAAGGTTTTCGGGCGTATACTCTGTGCTGTGGAGATACTCTCCTCCGGCGGCGATGAGAAAGTGCGGTTTTCGTCCGAGGATATGGAGAGCGATAACGGGTTTCTCTCGAGATAATGCGTATTCCATTTCCTGGCCGACGCCAAAACTCGGATAGGACACCTCAACGATTATCAAGTCCGCTTTATTTTTCCAGGTCAAGAGTTTGCGTTCAATATCAAGCCTCTCTTCCTCAGTTTGCTTCTGCAGGATCCCTTCCGTCTTTCCCAAGATATGTTCCGCAAACACCTGATGGCCTAAAGATCGCAAGGTCTTCACGATCAATCGATAATGATCCTGATGGCGTGCCGGTATTTCTGTCAGCGCGGCGGTAAAATAGATCTTCATAAGGAATAATTAGCTCTCCGCAAGTGTCCAGCGGGTATTCTTCATCTCTCTGCGAATAAGCTGGCGTAAATACACCGCTCGTGGAATCCGCTTCTTTTGAGAAATCCAATCGAGATACAGTGTCAGTTTTCTTGAAATGAAAAAATTAAAACGCGAATCCGCCCGTTCCCCGGCATCGTACAACGCCTGCTTCAATGTCTCTCGGACTGAGCTAAGATCGTACTTGACTATTTGGACATTTTTCTCTTCCACTCCGGAAAGAAAAAACGGTGCATTTTTCCCAGTATAGAGTGCGATAACCGGCTTCCCATTATCCAACGCTTTCCCAATGAGATGCCCAATGGCCAGACTGTGTACCGAGGTTTCAAAAACACAGATATCTGCTTTCTTCAGCTCCTGAAGAGTTTTTTTGTAGAACGGTCTGATGTCGGCAAGGTAAAACTCATCGACATCGACATCAAGAATAAAATCTGTGACATGCTCGTAGCCAAGACCGGTAATTTCTGAATAGATTTCACGATAATTCTTAGATAGGTCATCCTTTCCTCTGGGTGTAGCCATAAAATACACTTTCATGTCGTCCTCCCAGTTAACTAATTGGAGATGCAAGTAACGAGCCTATACTTATGGTCCATATCAACGAACATTTCTATATTATTAAACGCCGGACGGAGCATCGCCTCAAGCTCATGTTCATCTGGATAGTAGTGCGGAATTCCCCTCTCTCTTCCCGCTTTCGGAATGAATGTATTTGGATAACCCTCTGCCTCATCATAGATGTATTTTCTTGCCCCCATCATTGCACGTTCCCGATCCATCGATACGGTGAATGCAAAGACACCTCCAGGTCGTAAGACCCGATAAATTTCTCCAATGGCCGCCTGCATATGAGGAGGATACCCATGGTAAATCGCTTGAATCGCGATCACTGAGTCAAAAATATTCTCCGCATAAGGATAGGTACCGAACATATCCGCTTGAGTGAGAGAACAACTGAGATTACGTCTGCTCAACTGTTCACAAGCAAGATCAAGAGCTTTTCGTGATAGATCAAATCCGTGAACTTTCAAACCTCGTTCTGCCAAGGGAAGAGCATGTCTGCCTGGTCCCATAGCAACATCGAGTACGTTCTCTGATCCACCTCTCTGGAATTTCGAAGTGATGTAATCAAAACCGTAAAAAGGATGCTGCAGATCCGTAGGTATACCTTCCCTTGAATAAACTTCATCCCAACGATTTGGCCATCTATCCGGTCCCTCAAGAATTCTATCCAAACCTGTTTCTATCCACCTGGTTACCTTTGAAAGAGGATCATTCCTTCCAAACGATTCCTCTCCTGTACGTGTTCGGGACTCAGTGCTCATTTAAAACTCCCTCCTTCCCTCAAGCGAACGGGCCAAAGTCACGTCATCGGCGTATTCCAAATCTCCTCCGACGGGCAGACCCCTCCCAATCCTGGTTATTTTTATTTTTCTGATCCCTGAATTCTGGATTCTGGATTCTTTGATTATTTTCGCGATGTACATCGCCGTCGCCTCCCCCTCCATCGTCGGGTTGGTCGCTAAAATGATTTCCGAGATAGTACCATTTTCTAGGCGTGGAAGCAAATCATGGATGTGCAATTCCTCCGGACCGATGTTACGCAGAGGCTCCAGCCTCCCGTGCAGCACATGGTACAACCCCCGGTAGCCGTCACTGCGTTCCAAGGCAGCCACATCCAACGGCTCCTCGACAACACAGATCATATTCCGTTCCCGTTCCCGATCGGTACAGATCTGGCAGGGATCCTGCTCCCCCACGTTAAAGCAGATGGAGCAAATTTTGGTGTTCGACTTGAGCTGCTTCACCGCTTCGGAAAAAGTATCCAGTTCGGCTTGCGGAACATGGAGAAGATAAAACGTCAGACGTTGGGCAGTCTTCGGACCAATTCCCGGAAGCTTCTCAAACGAGGACACCAAGCGCTCAACGGCCTTGGGAATTCTCATCTCCTTATTATATCACGCAGCTGAAGCAGTATTACACATGCTCCCAGAGGTAAAAAGGCTCTCTACGATCCTTGCCCCCCTCCTCCTAAAAGCCCCCCCAATCCTCCTGACATCTCCTGTAATTTTTTGGCCGCCAATTCCTGCGACTGTTTAATGGCTTTATTCAACACATCAATGGCTACGTCGCTTGAGTGTCCCTTGACGGAAAACTCAAGTAATCTCTGATCACCGCTGATGACGACGCGGATGTCCCCTTCCTCCACGATAATTTGCTCTTGGGCGAGTTGCTTCTGGATCTGCAGCGCTTGGTCGCGCATTTTCTTGAGATCCCCGAGCTGTTTGAGTTTATCAAACATCTGCCTCCTTGGTTAAATGTAAAATGTTAAATGATAAATTGCAAATTGAAGTTTAAAATTTAAAGTTCTGATACTCTCAATCCATTTTTGCATTTGTAATTTAAATTATACCTATTTTCTCCCCTTAAGTTTTAACAAGCTCGCACCAAGTATCCTCGAAAGCTCATCTGCCTCTTGTAACAGTGTATTGACTGCGTTCGATTTTCTTCCCAAACTGTCTCGTATGAGTAAAAGCCAGTACTTCGTTTCATTCGCGCTCTTCAAAGCATGATTCAAGAAATTTTGAAAATCCCTCTTACTAGATGCGGCTTGAGCTTCAATAATATTTGCACCAATTGAGGTCGCACTCCTTAAAAGTTGTTTCCCCAACGGTCTGATAGATATAGGTCTTGGGTAACACCTGTAGGAATGATATGACATTTAACGAGAAACTATAGGTTCTCTTCTTAATGTCATAATTTTCATTTTGAAATTTCATTTTTTCATTTGTAATTTGAAATTTGCAATTGGATCAGTCTGTTTCTACACCAAAAATCTCATGAGCGGCACGCACGACATCTTCATCCTCAACGGCGCCGCTCACATTATCGTGTTCTGTGAGCTTTTTTGGATTTTCCGCTTTTGGGTAGTCGCGAAGAATATACTGAAGTTTGAGCCGGGTTGCGAGCACTTCACGGACGGCCGTCTCGACAATCGCCTTATAGCGTGAGAGTTCAAGCTGTTGTTTATGAAAAGTGTAGGCCACCTCCACAATCAGCGACCCATTATTGTCGATCCGCAGCGGCATCGCCGCCTTGAGGAGCGCCTCCAAACTGTGATTTTGAGGCCGTACACGCTGCAAAACCTCTGGCCAATGTTCCTTCACCT
>MHCL01000008.1:53271-54921 GCA_001816915.1 Candidatus Chisholmbacteria bacterium RIFCSPLOWO2_01_FULL_49_14 | reverse complement strand
GCTCCTGTACGGTTTTAACGTCCTCTGGGACCGTCCGCGAGTCCCCGCTCTTCAACGGTTGTCGGCTACGATGATCAATCCACTCCATCACGGCCAATTCCAAAGGAAGTTCGGGAATGACGGCTGTGCGCAGTCTGCCCGCAGCGGTCATAAAAATCGAAATGAGCGTACGGACGTCCGTCAGGGAAAGGTTCGCAACGGGTATCTCCTCCATGACACCCGCTTCCGTTAAGAGCAATCTCCTCAAAAGCTCAAGAATCTCACGCAGGAATTGTTCGACCGAGACTTGGTTTTTGACGATCTCGGAAACCAGAAGCAGTGCCGGCTCCGTTTCTCCTTTCGCAAGGAGGTTCAAGAGTTTACGAACGGCATCTCCCTCACCCAATCCCATGACCTGGGATACATCGCCAACCGTGATCTTTCTTGATTTCGATGTGTGCGGGGTTGTCCGCAATGAAAGCTGTTCCAAAACCTTCATGCCGTCCCTGAAACTGCCGTCCACCGCCTGCGCGATCATTTCCAGCGCCGTAGGATCAATGCGAAGCTTCTCGCCCTTCACCGCTTTGCTTAAACTCAAGACCAGTTCTTTGACGGAGGCTTTCGGAAATGCAAATTGTGTGCAGCGTGAAATGACCGTTCCCGGCAATTTTTCAGGAGCTGTTGTTGCCAGGATGAACAGCGCGTGCTCCGGAGGCTCCTCCAAGGTTTTTAAGAGGGCGTTGAACGCTTCAGTAGTCAACATATGTACTTCATCGATGATATATACCTTATAGCGCGACTGCGTCGGAGCCAGCCTGATTCGTTCCCGCAGTTCACGGATATCATCGATGCCCCTATTGCTGGCCGCGTCAATCTCAATCAAATCCAGCGCATTTCCTTGAGTGATTGCTCGGCAGGAGATGCAGGTATTGCATGGCTCCGAAAGGCCGGTCCGTTTTGTTTTGCCGGTTTTTTCGTTCCGTTTGCAGTTGACAACCTTAGCAAGAATGCGCGCCGCGGATGTCTTCCCCGTTCCCCGCGGGCCGGAGAAGAGGTACGCATGCGCAAATCTTCCGGAAGTCAGTATTGCTCCCAGCTCCTTGCGGACGGACGCAAG
Source organism: Candidatus Chisholmbacteria bacterium RIFCSPLOWO2_01_FULL_49_14 (assembly GCA_001816915.1). Taxonomy (GTDB): domain Bacteria; phylum Patescibacteriota; class Microgenomatia; order UBA1400; family Chisholmbacteraceae; genus 2-01-FULL-49-14. Next base: position 53,825 of record MHCL01000008.1, on the reverse strand, counting down.
GTCAAGAGACGCGATTGTCTGCGGTCTGTACTTAAGATAATAAGTCATATAATGAATGTCTAATTGCTCTAATGTCTAATGTCTAATTTCTAATCAATCTCCAAGCACCAAACACCACTGTTATATATTGTTTAGGTCATTGGGATCAATTGGTCATTAGGTCAATTTTCCTCATCCCCCATGAGATGCTTCATGCCGTGCAGTGCGCGCTCAACGATGCGTTCATCCACGAGAACATTAAGCGTGACTGCCTGATCGATAATAAGCGGATAACACATAACAATATCCCCCAGTTCCAGAGGGGATCCGGGCGGAACGACAAATCCAAATCCCTCACGCTCTGTCCCTTGCTGAGCAAAGGAGAGAACATCCGTCGGACCTTTCTTGTTAAGATACCGTTGATTGAGCTCCGCCATTTTTCGCGAACCGACCACTGCAACTGAAACGTGCGTCTCCTCTGAAATCCCATATGCTTCCCAGGCCGTTCGCAGTGCACCACGTAAACGCTCGCGATCAATCGGAAATTTCGAATCTGCTCGAATATCCACGATAAG
>MHCL01000008.1:17039-53264 GCA_001816915.1 Candidatus Chisholmbacteria bacterium RIFCSPLOWO2_01_FULL_49_14 | reverse complement strand
CGTTCCAACTCTTTGCGCCGCTCCTTTCGTTCAACGCTCGGTTTTCGATAGTATTCCCGCCGTTTGAGTTCAGTCAGCACCTCGTTCTCTATTACTTTCTTTTTAAACCGGCGAATCACACTATCAGGCGATTCATCTTGTTTCGCCTTGACTACTGTTGCCATATGTTTTCTTTAGACACCTCCCCCCGAATTGAGCTTGTCTCGATCCGAGAAGTCCAGCAATATTTCCTGCATTCGAGTCCGCCAGCCCTGTTACCGTCTGGTACAGAGCCAGCTGGCGGAGAGCAAGTCAAGAATTTGTGACTAGACCCCATCCAAGGTGGTTAGACTCGGGTCGAACACCTCTGCTATGTACAATTATTGTAATACGCTCAACCGATCCTTTTTATTTCCTTTTGTATGCTTCCGGCAATCTCCTCCATCTCTGACCGAGACAAATTTTCGATTTTAGTTAGATCCGGTACAGCCCCCTGTAAATCATCCCGGAACCGGGGAATCACCCGGATATGCGCATGCGGAACCTCGTGTCCGATGGTCAGATACTGCGTCCATGTTGATCCCAGCGCCCGCTGCGCAGCTTTGCCGACCATCTTTGCCGTTTCAAAGTAAGCACCGAAATCGGGGACGTCATCCGGCCACTGAATATGATCCTTCGGAATAACCAGACAATTCCCTCGGGTCAGCGGACGGATATCCAACAGAGCCAAGTATCGATCATCACTGTAGACGATATCCGCCGGCCTCTTTCCCGATACAATCTCGCAAAACACGCAATCTTTCATAGCAATTTCAAATGACAAATGACAAATGAAATCTATTCTTTTCTTAAAGAATTTTTAAATTTGTCATTCTATATTTAAATTAGTCATTTTAAATATTTAATTTGTTAGAGCTTGTATCCGATCTTTCTCAAAAATCTTACCCGTTCTTTTTTCTCTCTTGCATCTTCAACCCCAAGAGGAGGCGCTCCGTCAACAACGCCCAAAATCGCGCGGCCGCTCCTTGTCTGCGCGACAACGATTGACACGTCATTGGCGGTGGCACAGAAAATGGAAACCACCTCCGGTACCTGTTTAAGCCTCGGCAGAATATTGATCGGATAGGATCCTTTGAGTACCAGGTAGAACGCGTGCCCGGCTCCGACCGCTGATGCGTTTTTTTGGGCAATGCCAATGAGCTGCTCGTCCGTTCCGCTCGTACGGACGAGCCTCGCGCCCGAAGCTTCGCAAAATGCCAGCCCGAAAGTAACATCGGGAATTGAAGTCACCATCAATTCATGGATATCCTCAACGGTTTTGATGAAGTGCGCCTGTCCGATAATGATATTCACATCTTCCGGTTTCTTGATTGGTACAAGTTTCAATTCCATATTAGTTATTGGTTGTCTATCCTCTGATCTCTATTCCCTACTCCTTTCTCATATCTTCCTACTCATTACTTATTGCTATCTGCTATCCGCTCTCAGCTATTTTCTTGCTACTGTCTATCCACTGTCTATCTGTGTCTATCAATTGTTTATCTATTGTCTATCAGCTCTTCGCTCTCTGCTATTTTCTTGCTGCTGTCTATCCACTGTCTATCGATGTCTATCAACTGTTTATCTATTGTCTCTCTGCTATCTGCTATACGCTATTTCGCCTGTTTCAAAATCTCAATCACTTCCGACAAAGACAATTTACTTGCCCTCATTGTCGGGTTTCTTAACGAACCATTGAGGACCATATGACCGCTCGGATGAAAATACCAAGTTGCTTGGGAATCAACTTTTTTGAGCTTTTCGTAGACACGTGTCAGGTTAACCTCAGGCAGCGGCGCCGATTTGATGCGCACCATCCCGGTTTCCGGATTACGGCGGGCGACGAGCTTGTAGCCGGACTTGAGCGCAAGCTTCATAACCCCGTTGGTTGTCGTTTCTATGGCAATCGTCTTCCCCCAGTGCGTCTGAAACTGTATACCCGTATTCAGCGCCTCCTCGGCTGCAATTCGGATCTTAAACGAAACAAGGATGCCGTCCAAACAACGCATGCCGAATTGTACAAGTTGGTCATCATCGGAGACATATTTTCCAAGCTTCATTCCGTTAATGAGATTACCGAGGAAAAACTCATAACGGTACTCAAGGGGATCCGGCCAAAAGTATTCTCCGAAGTGATCAAATTGGTTGACCAGCTCGACTATCCTGCGCAGAGGTTCGCTTTTTGTTATTTTGCCTTCATCGATAAGCCATTCGTAGACAAGCTTTGAGGCGCTGGTGTCTTCCCGGCCGCGATCCTTCTGATGATGGTCAAACATTCCCAAACCGGTATCAACGTGAACTATCTGCTCATCATCTTTCCCCAATCGTTCGCCGGCCGGGACAAACGAGAAATGTGCATCACGAAAATCTGTTCCTCCGAAACGAATCAGGAGCCAAACCGAAGTTATCGCATCCAAATCCGGATTAATGTGGGTAACAATCGTCTTTGCCATGCAATCATAACCCCTCCTTCCCAAAAATGCTTATTTGTTACTCTAAAACAGAGTTCCCAGCAAAGCTGGGAACTCGGGTAGTCCTTCCGGTTTCTTCTCAATCTATCGAGTTTATCCCCCAGGTATTGCTTTGATAGTATCCTGATGTTTCATGAAAGATGGAGGAAACCGACTTGTGCTTACCAAAAACTTATTCATTCGATTTCCTGCGCCGCCATAGTATAGTGAATAAGGGCTTAATCGACAAGTAGGAAATCATAAAGGCCTGAGAGCCTCCAAAAGCGCTCTGCCCAACGTGTCGGCATCATGCCGGATGACGCTGCGTTTAAGCACATCTCCCCTCGGTTTTTGATAAAGTAGTTTTGAAAGCAGATTCCGACGGATGATACGGTATCCGTCACCCCGCAGATCATCCTCAATAGGTTTGGCGTGCTCCTTCTCATACGCAGATAGAATTGCTTTGGGGAAGTCGAAATTATTATTCACCACAACCGCATCGAGCCCCCGTTTCGTTCCGATATACGTCTCAATCTCGCGCACATGATCGGAAGCGCTGAAATCATAGGTCTGGCCCCAGCGTGTCATGAGGTTGACGACGTAGGCTATCTTTCCCCGACAGGCTTGAATCGCTTCGGGTACTCCGCTGATAACCACGTCCGCCAAAATGCTGGTATATAAATCACCGGGTCCCAAGACGACCAAGTCAGCTTCGCGTATCGCGGCAGCGGCGTGTTGATCAACGCGGCCTGACGGCTTGGTGGAAAGCTTGACAATTCTCATTCGCCCATCATGACTGGGTTCATCAATTTCATGTTCTCCGACAACGCGCGAGCCGTCTGCGTATTCGGCAACCAAATCAACGCTGTCGGAAGTGACCGGTAAAATAGTGCCTGAAATCCTCAGGATTTTCCCGGTTTCTTCGATGGCGACTTCTTGAGATCCCATAATGTCGGAGAGCGCCGCGATGAAGAGATTTCCGAACGTCATGCCGGCAATGCCTTTTCCCTGATGAAACCGGTACATAAAAAGCTTGCGGAGGAGTTCGCTCTCTCCGTTGGTTTCAGCCAACGCTACCATGCACTGTCGGATATCGGAGGTCGGGAGCAAACCGAATTCATCGCGGATGATGCGGTTGCTGCCTCCGCTGTCCGCCATCGAAACCACGGCAGTGAGTTGAACGGGGTGCTTTTTCAAACCGCTCAAAGCGACGAAGGTTCCCGTCCCGCCCCCAATCACCACGATCTTTGGCCTTTTCTTAACCATAAACTAAACCACATTTATATACGCTTTTATTCGAGAAAGATCTGATATCCCGTCATGAAACCCATACCGCAGTTTATCAAATGAAATACCCTTGGCGGAGTCGGTGCGGCTGGATCCGCTTTTCTTGAGAGGAAAGCCGAAACTGACCGGAGGGAATTTCGGAAGGCTTCCCGAAAAGAAAAGCGCAGACCCTACTGCAAGTGGGGTCGATGGTCCAGCCACCGACGCAGCATGGGGCATCTTTTCTTTCGACCATTTCTTTGGATGAGCAAAGAAATGGTCAATGACTGCTTGGCACAAGCAAATCAAATAATGATAAATCAAATATCTCTTCTACGTTAATTTCTTCAGTCTGTCAATGACATCCGCGTAAGAAAGAAGCTCAGCCTTCTCTGAATCTCTTCGCTTCCACTCAACACGATCTCCTGTTTTTTGCGAAACAACCAGGCGGACCGGAATCCCGATGAGGTCCGCGTCCGCAAACTTCTCCCCGGCCGAGACATCCCGGTCATCCAACAACACATCAATCCCGTCATCTTGAAGTCGCCCGTAAATTTCTTCCGTCTTTAGTCCTGCGTCTTTCGTCTTCAGTTCCACCAAGTGGACCTCAAACGGCGCAACTTGCGGGTACCAAATAATGCCTCGATCATCGTGGGAAACCTCAACCAACGCCCCCAATACTCGTGTCGGACCGATGCCGTAGCTTCCGAACCACACCGGATGCTTTATCCCTCTCGAATCCGTGAAGTTGACGCCCATCTTCTCCGCGTAACGGGTTCCCAGCGGAAAGATATTCCCCACTTCAATCGCCTTTGCGGAAATGACGCTTCCCGTTTTGCATTGTGGACAGCGGTCCCCCGCTTTTCCGGAATAAATCTCTTTATTTTGACCCCATGTGCATCGATCGCAATAATAGATGGTATCCTCTCCGCCCGGCGTAATCACTTGAAACTCATGGGTATGTTGCTGGGTAAACACACCGCCTGCGGCTTCAATGATCTTAGTGGTGAATCCCAATCGCGTGAAGATTTTCCCGTATGCCTCCTTCACCATTTCATAGTAGTGCTGCAAATCTTTCTCGTCGGTATGGGCGCTGTATAAATCTTTCATGAGAAACTCTCTGCCACGCAGAATGCCTGAACGCGCTCGCAGTTCATTGCGGAATTTGGTGGAAAAGTGGTAGACAGCGATCGGGAGATCCTGATAGCTCGAGATGTGCTTGCGCAGAAGATCCATCACGATCTCCTCATGAGTGAAGGAAAGTACGAATTCCCGCTCCCGAACATCCTTGAGCTTATACATAATCTCATGCGCCACATCCCAACGACCGGTTTCATTCCAAATCGCTTTGGGATGCAAAAGCGGCATAAGCAGTTCCTGCGCCCCGATTGCGTTCATTTCTTCCCGTATAATCTGATTGATCTTGGAGACAACCCTCCATCCGAGCGGCAAGAGCGTCCAGCTACCTGCCATCAATTGATCAATTAACCCTCCCCTCACCAACAGCCGATGATTGATGCTCTGAGCATCCTTGGGCGCTTCCTTCTTCGTTTTTGGGAAAAGTGTCGATTGCAACATCTCAGAAATCATAACAAAGCTTTCTTAAAAATGCTATCATGGCCAACAAAGGTAATCATGAGTAATACGGAAGCGGGTGCAGAAATCTCCCACTATTTGGAAATACGGAAACTGGGAAGAGGAAGATCAAACGAGCAAGGAAAAAGGCAGGAATTGGATGACGTATCTGAACAAGGAATTGCGGTCGACGAAGACGTCGTTCTCTTTGCTGAAACGGAGACTCCGATCAGAGCCCATCTCACCGAAAGCGATAAAGAGCCCATCGTAATCCTCAACGCTCAGGAAAAACCGGTAGTAGTACTGCCACGCGTGATCTTCCTCAAGAACGGCCTCATGATAAAAAATGCCGTCGATCTCAAAGTCGGTGAATCCTCCATCGTTCGACCATTTACCCGAGGCGCGAGGGGAAAATTACCCGTCCCGAGATTGTCAACTTCACGAATCACCCACCATCGGGGACGGATGAAAGGCACGCAAAATCTCACATCCGGACAACACGCTCAACCAACGCGCCCAAACTCTCCGCGCCGGAGCGGCGCAGAATATCCTGAACGGTAATGGCAAACATCAGTGCCAACAGAAGCGCCATACCGACCGCATGGGTCAAACGCTCGGCTCTTGGCGAAATCGTTCTCCCAATCACTGCCTCCATCATGATAAAGAGGAGCCTCCCTCCGTCTAAGGCAGGAATTGGCAGGAGATTGACGATCGCGAGGTTGATGGAAAGCACCGCCACCAGGTTGATCAGCGGAGCAAACCCGGTTTTGGAAACTTCGGAAATGAGGAATGCAATCTCAACCGGACCGCCGATGTCCTGCGGGACGGACCCACAGACAAGCTGAGTCAAAAGACCCCCAAGACCACGGATGATGTTGGATCCCCACCCGTAGGCAACTTTCAGACCAAAACCTGCGGCACGAAACGGCATCTGCCAGATGGGATAATGCATCATTTCCGTTTTTGACGAGATGACGACTCCCAGCGCCCCTTCCTGATTTGCCGGCCGTACGCAAGCGATTCCCCTCTTATCATCCGACAACTGTAAGGTTGGTGCTCCGTAGTGCACCGGTGGCTCGCTGCGCGCCAATGCCGTGATAATGGTAAGCGCCCCGCCTCGAAGCACCTCAAATCCAACCTCCTGTCCCGATTTTCCTTGAACTAAATCCTGGAATTCCTGCGGTGTTTGCACCGCGGTCCCTTCAACGGAGACAACCTCATCTCCGAGCTCAAATGCCGAAGCGGCCGGCGAATCTTTAAAAAGCTCAACAATTTGCACGCCATCCGCCGCGGTCGGGATCCCAATCGCGGTATACAATCCGCTGAATAAGACCACACCTAAGAGGAAGTTCATGATCACACCGGAAACGACCACGGCTATCCGGATCCGTTTTGGTTGCGTGAAAAAGGCCCGTTTCTTCAACTCTTCTCGCGTCAAACCCAGCCTGTCACTCTCACTGACCTCTTCCCGGTCTTCACCGAGAAGCCGGACAAATCCTCCGATGGGCAGGAGGTTCAAAGAGTAGATCGTCTCTCCGATTTTTTTCCCGATGATCCGGGGTGGAATGCCGAAACCGAATTCCTCAACACGGATGCCAGCCTTTTTTGCCACTAAAAAATGTCCGGCTTCATGCACAAAAACCAGCAGCGACAAAACCCCAAGAAAAATCAAAAAAGTCATTTCTGGTCTCCGCTTGTCTGCCTCATTCCCGAAGCTTCTATCTTAAATCGTTGCTCTCTGTTCTCTATTTTCTTGTCTTAAATCTTAAATCTTAAATCATTGGACATTAAACCTCAAATATTAAACATTGATATGCCATCTTCTAAATCGTCCTCAATTCCGCTTCTTTGTCCTGCCCTTGAGCTTCCAATTTTTCTGTATGCTCATCAGTAACCTTCTCAAGCTCCGTTAACAGACGAAAAATATCATCCTCGGAAACTCCCGGCTCTCCCTTCAACCCCTCAATCCGCTTTTTCGAGTCCTGTCTCGCCTGCCGCAGCATGACCCTCCCGCTCTCGATCTTTTGGCGCACGAGCGTAACATACTCTTCCCTGCGCTCTTCGGTTAAGGGAGGAATCTGCAGACGGATGATCGAGCCGTCAACCACCGGATTTAAGCCGATTTGACTCTGCGAGATGCCCTTCGCGATATCCTGAATAACCGACTCATCCCAAGGCTGAACGACTAGTAGTTGAGGATCGGGTGCGGAAATAGTTGCCAGTTCAATAAGCGGCATTCTCATGTTATAGACCTCTATCATCACCCGCTCAATGAGTGAAGGTTTCGCCCTTCCGGTTTTAACGGTCGCCAGATCCTCAACGACCACGCTCAGGACCGCCTCCATGTCAGTTCTGGTTTGAATTAAAATTTCATGTTCCATAACGTAAGGACATTATAAACGAAACCCGTCGCCGTGCAAAAACAAATACCTACACACCTCCACATAAAGATCATCAACAGTTCAAAATACTCTATAAATGCCATCCGCCCGGACCGCAGTTATAAAGTATTTCTCAAGAGTAAACTCACTAGAACTCGCTGAAAGAAATCGAATGAGCAAGCGAACCTGTACTCAATACTGAAGTTAGAAAAAAGCATCAGAAACTGTGTTCAGCCGAGAGAAGAAAAGGCAAGATTGCAGATACCGCAAATCAATCTCCGTTACTACGACTGTACTTCCGCCAAATAGGTTTTTGCAACCAACTGTTCAATGGTCTGAGTACTCCAATCCCTCTCAGGAAGCTGATCTACTTCCGGAAAAGTATTACCACGACCTGCCCTTGCCGACAGGGCAAACCCATGATCAACCTTGTCAAAGAGAAACAAGATTTCATTCCAGTCACTGTCTTCATCATTCCATGTATAAGGTGAGTAATATGTGTAATAACCCCATTTTAGACCTACCCGAGGAGGGTACTCTAGCCACATTCTCTTACAAGCACGAAGTTTGCTTAGGCGCTTGACAACCTCATCTTCTTCACCATTTTCGGCATATTGGCGAATATATTGCCCAAACCCTCCATCAAGCTCAAGACCGACGAATTTCACATTATCTACTCTCTTATCCGTCCCCGGCTTAGCCCAATGTGTGACAAAAAATATGACCTGAGGCGAAGCTGACTCCGGCTCTCTAACCTCTTTAGTAAGTTTTTTTGTCTTTACCAATTCCTCCAGAATCTGCACAATACCGGTTCGCTGGATTGTTTGCACCATCGGACGCAAAAGACTCCTTGCCTCATCATTCAACTGCTCGGCTTTCCGCTTCTGCATTTGAACAGATGCTTCAATTGCAGCCTCTTTTGCAGCCTCTTTTTTTACTTTCTCTTCCCTTTCCTGCTGCGCCATTTGTTCTTCGGCTTTCCGCAATGCATCCTCAAGGGACATATATCGAGAATTATATCACAGGCTATAGGCTACTACGCGAAATGCCCCCTTTGAACGCAGTCAATCAAGAACACTCAGAGAGCTCCTGAAGCTGTTAATCAAATCTCCCTTTTGAAAGCCTCGTCGCTGAACTGCAAGATGAGGCTGAGCGGGAAACGGAAACTGACCGGAGGGAATTTTCGAGGGAACCGCCAACCGAATCGCAGCAGTTCCGACAGGATTTCAGAGGGTGTCCTTTTCTTGGTTCATTCTTTTGGACAAGCAAAAGAATGAACAACCCGTGCTTGGAGTCAAGCAAGAAAGTATCCTCCGTTTGCATAAACATTTGCATAAACAAAGGACTTTATGTCTTTTGAAACGGAAAAATTGAAAGCTTACGGAGAAACCCTATTCCTCTCCCAAACTGAAGCGCGCGAAGCGTTTGACTTCAATCTTCTCCCCGGTCTTTCCCACAGTCTCCCCGATCAACTGCTCAACGGTCTTGCCCGGATCGCGAATGTACTCCTCCTTGAGTAGGTCTGCAACCTTTTTGGGTTCCATCGAGGCAACCTGCATTGCAAGTTCATTGGCGAGCTTCTGGAATTCCTCCGTACGCGCCACAAAATCAGTCTCACAGGCGAGTTCGACTAAAACCGCAACCCTTCCTCCTTGGTGGACATAGGAAGCGATGACTCCCTGAGTGGCCTCCCTGTCGGCCCGCTTCTGGGCTTTTACAAGTCCACGCTTCTGGATGAGTTTCGTAGCCTTGGATTCATCTCCCGCGCTTTCCTCAAGAGCCTTCTTTACTTCCATCACTCCGGCTCCCGTTTTTTCCCGAAGTTTCTTTATCGCCGCTGTCGTTATTTTTCCCATATTTCTCTACTTTTCTCTATTCTCTTTATTCTCTGATTTTTGTCTGTTAATTTTTAACTTTAAACTGTAACTTTACACTTTTCATTTTGAACTTTTAACTTATTATAAATCCATCTGCTATTTGCTATTCTCCCTCTCTTTCCCTTTCTTCTTCTCAAAGAGCATCTTTCCTTCTGCATACGCCTCGGCAATTTTTGAAGTAATGAGTTTGATGGACCGTACAGCATCATCATTTGCCGGAATCAAGTGATCAACCAGTCTCGGATCAGCATTGGTGTCAACGATTCCGACAACCCGGACATCTCGGTTATTCGCCTCGGCAACAGCCACCGCCTCCCGATGAGTATCGACAACAAATATCGCATCGGGTGCTTTTTTAAGCTGCGCCAATCCGCCGAAAAAACGTTCCAATCGTTCAATCTCTCTGTCGATGAGAACGTTTTCCTTCTTAGTGTATTTTTTATACTCACCTTTCTCTTTTTTATCACGCATATCAAGAAGTAAATCAATACTCTTTTTTATCTGATCCCAATTGGTTATGGTGCCTCCGAGCCAACGCTCGCTCACAAACGGAGCTCCCGCTTTTTGAGCCTCTTCCCGAACGATGGCCTTCGCCTGGCGTTTGGTGCCCACAATCAGGAGAATCTTCCCCTCCATCGCGATGCTTTTGACATATTCGCAAGCCTCCTGAAGCATTTGTGCAGTTTTTGCCAGATCAAAAATATGCACGCTGTCTTTGGACGAATAGATGTACGGCTTCATCCTCGGGTTCCAGCGGCGTACCTGATGTCCGAAATGACATCCGGCTTCCAGCAAATCAGTCAACGAGACTTCGTAGGTACTCATAAAACAAACTCCTTTTCGCCCTCCGTAGCTTTACGCGAAGGAGGGCTTCCTCGCTCCCGACTCACCAAGTTCGACTCGGTTGAAGTTCAAACTCAGGAGTTTTTAAGTCGAAAGCTGTGTGATGCTGGGATTGTAACTATTTATCGCAATAAAATCAACTGCTACCTAATACGAGCCCATTGCTTTGACGCCGAAAAAGTGCGAGCGTTGCAGCGGCTGCTTCTCGAGGTTCTCCTGATGGATCAGAAGGATTGAGCACCAGACAGTCGACAATTTGAGCCGCGCTGTGGATTTCCAGAAGACCTTTCGGGAATCTCCAGGCAGTCGCCTGCTCAACTCCACGCTTCCTTGTCATCCGTTGCCATAATTCCGCGATCGGCATCTTTGGTAAGACAAAAACCGAGAGAAAATCAATTTCCGAATGATAGTTTTGCATCCAAGAACGGAAATACGGTAATCCCAATATATCCCCCCTCCAGATAACAAGATGCAGATCTCGGTTAAGCGCTCGCTCTACAGCTTGAATCGATGTCCCATACCGGTACTTTCCTTGCATATCCGGTGAGAGAACTTCTGAAAATCCTCCGCCCCTTTCAAGTTCAACAAACTCCTCTGCTGTTACAAATTCATATCTGGCTTCCAAAATCTCATCCTGCGATGCGTCTCTTCTGGGAGGTCTGGTCGTCGTTGTCCGGATCCGAACATACGGATGATTTTCCTTGACAATATCAAGAATGCTGTCTTTTCCTCCCGCAGACGGACCAAGAAAAGCATCGACTGTATGTGCTGTTTGAGTATGTGGAAAATCTATGCCCTCTTTGATATAGATGAGAGGGTGTATATCCGATCTCGGGAAAAACCGCCCGTACTCCGGCTGGATAAACGCCAATCGTTCGGGGGTGAGGACACTTCCCTCCACGAATAAATCCCCATACATCCGAAGTTCTCGTTCTCCGAATACCCCGGGATACAGTTCCCCCGCTCTCGCGATGATTGTCTCAGCAGAGTTTCGGGAGAGTTCTCCGGGATGTGCCTCAATTTTTCCTCTCATAGTACTTTCATTCAGCAGGAGAGGATTCTATCACATCTTCTTGAAGTCAAAATGGCTGATGTCCTCTTTGAAGCAGAGCTTTGGGGAATGTAATCAGGAATCGGCAAAATAGGAATACTGTATCAGATCGAAGATGTGCCCCTTCTCAACTCTTTGCGATGGAGCTTTGTTGAGCCCTATCCCTAAATCCCCAATGAGAATCTTCCGTCGATAAGGCCACCAGTCTTGATGCGTCCGTAAAATTTGCAGGAAAAAGCTGCTTCCCATAGCGCCCCATCCCTTTGTTTCCATGTCCGAAAAGAGAGCCTCTGCTTCTGCCTCGATATATGGATCCCACCTAGGCATGCTGTCCTTCCCTCCTTTAACCACAGTGCGATCATAGTGTCGTCTGAGCGCTTCTCGAAGGGAAGAATTCGCGATTTGCTCGATATTGTGCTCAAGATCTCCGTCATGAAGTTTGCTCATGAAACCCTTCAGCCACCTGGCCGCCTCATCCACAATCTCAGGTCGCTCTCCGGTTCTGTAGCTAATTAAGTCAAGAATATCGGAATGAGGAGATACAAGATCCTCCGTCAGTAATCCGAAACGATCAGCACCCTGCTCATCCCGAGCGATAACCGGTAAACAGAGTTGAAAAGTGTGTTCGGAAAAGCCGTCATTTTTAAGAAGCTGCCACTTCAAATACCTCTTTTTTATCTCCGAACCGTCTCCTGAATCCAGATGGATAAAGCCTTGTTGGTGGCCAAGCTGAAAAGACGAGATGTCAAGATCGCCATACTTTGACGTTCTTTCTAATCCTCTTAAGAATCTCCGTCCCCCAAGACGAACAATATCCACGGTGATGGGATGCTCGATTCCCAACTCTTGAAAGAAAAGCGGGTTAACGGCTGTGGGTAATTCTCCAGTCTCCATATCAAAGGTAAATGGATAAGATATGCTCAATTATAGTAGCAGTAGCAAATTCTCAAGAAGTGAGACTACCGTCACCGGTCCCACCCCGCCGGGGACGGGAGTGATGAAGCTTGCCTTCCGCTTTACTGTATCAAAGTCGATGTCCCCTTCCGGCGATCCGACGTCGACAACCACAACCCCCTGCTTGAGCCTTTCTCCGGTAATAAGTCTCGGTTTGCCGCTGGCGCTCACCACCACCTCGGCGTCAGTGAGCGCCGAAGCAAGCGACTGATGGCTGCGCACGGCAAAAAGCTGCTTCCCTCGGCTCTTGGCAACCACGCCGGTCGAGGCGCATAGCGACACGAGAGCCCCTCGTTGTGCCAAAACATGGGCCAGGGGTTTACCGACAATCTCGCTTCTCCCGACGACCACAACCTTCTTTCCGGAAAGGTTGACATCGGCGTACTCAATGATCGAGAGAATCGCACGCACCGTCGCCGGCAGGATCCTCCATTTGCCGCGATAGATGCGCCCAAGATTCACCGGGTGAAGACAATCAACGTCTTTATGAGGAGCGATCTCCATGACCAATCGCTTCCACCACTCAGCGCTCCCCTTTTCCGCCCCTTCTCTTGAGAAAAAATATGTCAAATTCTTTGCCAGAGTCCGTAAAGTACCTGCGCTCGCCCATTCCTGAGATGTGAGCTGTTCAAACACCGCCTGCGAAGGTTTCTGGATCATGAGTCCATGCACATGTCTGTTCTGCGAGAAGTTTCGAATATTTTTGAGAAGCACATCGATATCATCCCTCACGGATACATTCTCGGCCCGGAAATCTATCCCGACACGACCAGCCGCCTTCTGCTTGAGGTTGGTGTAAACAACGCTTGCCGGGTCCTCACGGAAATAGATGCTGACAAGCACCGGGGGCTTATCAAACTGCGAAATCTTGGCTCTCAGTTCTTCTTCCCGCTGTTGGGCGAATTTCTTTCCGTCAAATACGACCGTCTTCATAAAGATATTGTAAACTCCCTATTCTCTGGTTTGCAATAAAAGTAGTGTGCAATACCCCATTCACTCCAGATACGCAATATGGCTGAACAAGCCTATGAAGTGCGCATTCTTGAGGACAAGGGGTATATCAACCTTTGCCTTCTCCGATCTTTGGGGTGAGCAGTTTGAACAGCTTGACCGGATCGAACTCGCCTGATGCATCGGCCGCAGCGACAATCATGCTGTCATATTGAGCTTCCGATTCAGGGTTCAACTCCCCTTCCCTCAGTCCGCTCATGATTCCGAGAATTGTCATGAAGTGCTCTGGATAGTGTGAGCGGTGGGTCCTCGCCTGCGGTTCAATACCAAAGTGCTCGTTGACGGCGGTAAGATAGGCTTGAAATTTCTCCAACGCTTCTCTTTTTTGAAGATCGATCAGTAGACCGAGCTCGTGCTCAAATGCCATATGCTCTTGAAAAACTCACTCAGGAAATGTCGGGAACCGTTTGGCAAAGGAACGCACTTGTTTGTAAACATCGGCGACAGACTTATCTTCACTGACCTCTGAAAGAAACTTCCTCATGAACCGCTCTCGCTTTTCCTTTCCGTCGGGAATCTTCCACCGTGCAGAGTATCTTAACATCTCGATCATCCACGCGGCAATTCGTCGCATGTCATGTTCTTTCATACCCCGCGTGGTCAACGCCGGACTCCCGAGCCGAATGCCCGATGGATAAAACGGCGAAGCTGTTTCTGCGGGAACGGTGTTTTTGTTCACGATGATTCCGGCGTTCTCGAGTACCCAGGCTGCCACCCACCCGGAGATGCCTGACGAACGAAGATCAACGAGTACGAGATGTTTGTCGGTCCCGCCGGTCACGACATCAAAGCCCGCTTTCTCAAGTTCACCGGCAAGCGTTTTTGCATTTGCAACGACCTGCTTGGCGTAGCGAAGGAATGAGGATGTTGAGGCTTCCTTGAGACTAACGGCAATTCCGGCGATTGTATGTTCATGCGGCCCTCCCTGAATCCCGGGAAAAACCGCCTGATCGATCGCATCAGCGAGCGTGATTCTCTTGTTACTTGTTACTTGTATCTTGTTTCTTCTTGAAAAGATCATTGCCCCTCGCGGTCCGCGCAACGTCTTGTGAGTCGTCATCGTCACAACATCGGCATGGGAAAACGGGCTATGATTAACGCCGGCCGCCACCAATCCCGCCTCATGGGCGATATCGGCAAGGTAGTAAGCCCCGACCGAGCGCGCGATCTCCCCCATCCGTTTGTGATCAATCTCCCTTGGATACGCCGTCCCGCCGGAAATGATGAGTTTGGGTGAAAACCGCTTTGCTTGCCGTCCAATCTCGTCATAATCGAACACCCGCGTGGTTGGCTCAACGTGGTAAAACTCCACTTCCCATATTTTGGAGACGAAGCTCACCGATTTCCCGGGGAGGTGCCACCCGTGCGAGAGATGTCCGCCGTCAGGAAGGAACATGCTCATGATTCGATCCTTGGGCTCAAGGAGTGCAACATAAACTGCCAAATTTGCCGGGGATCCGGATAGCGCTTGGACATTCACTCCCCATATTTTCGAATCAAGCCCGAACAATCGCAATGCCCGCTTCTTGCAGAGGTCTTCAACAGCATCGATATTTTTGTTCCCCTGATAATAGCGTTTCCCGACTTGGCCCTCGGCATATTTGTTCATGAGTACCGACCCAACCGCCTGCCGAACGTCCGCCGAAGCATAGTTTTCAGAAGGAATCATCTGCAGCTCTTCCGTCTGCCTACTTTCCTCTTTCGTAATCAGATCAAAAACGGCATCACGTTTCATGATCATACTCCCTCTTGGTGCCTAGATTGCTGTATGTTCGTTAGTATAGCATTACTCTTTTTGATCCTTGAATATTCCGATACAGTCAGTACAATCCCACAGTATGGCAACAGGGAAAAAACGCGGTTTCAGGCAAAAAATCCGCCGCAGAGCCGATTTCGAAATCACTCACACACCCGGCCAGGAAATGATTTTGAAACAAGAGTTTATCGATGACCAATTGTCCTGGGATAGGCAGCAATCTGAGCCAGCCGATCCGGAAACCCTTCTGATCGTCCAATGCATGTTGGCGCTCTCCCGGGAAGACCCAACCATCTGGGCTGAATCTGACTACGGACACGCTGTGCGAAAAGAAACTGAAGTGGTGCTTCGGGAATATCTCCGGGAAAAAGGCTCATTTCCGCAGACTGAAGAGCCGTAACCACCTACCGAGTTTCCCTTCTTCCCCCGAACGATCCGCTCTCTTGAGCGACCATGAACTGAAGCCTCTCTTGAAATCTCGGAAAAATCTCCAAATCAACCATGGATTCAATTCCCTCTTTTGTGTGGCCATTCTGCAGAGACTCATTGATAACGATGGGGATATCCTCCGGCAACCTTCTCAAGTCTTGCGTGGAATAAACCAGAGGAAATCCTTCTGCGGAAAGATATCGCTTCTCCACACCCGGGGGTGTGGCGGTGGGATCTTCCTCAAATCTGGTCGCCATCCTTCGGGCAATATCGTTCGCGTCAGCAAGTACCTCATAATTGACGAGTCGTGCCGTGCGGTTCTCCCTGCTCAAATTCCGGTAGATATCGGTGACAAAATCGGCATAGGTGACCAAAGGATCTCCGACTCCCCTCGCTGTCTCAAACATCACCATTTCAAATCCGATCTTAAATGTGTTCTCAATTGATTGTGCCAGACGCTCGGCAACATGGGTGGACATCGGTCGGTATCCGTAAAGCTCAAGGACAAACGACGGCGGCGGTACTTGCAAAAACCTTCTGTTTTCAGGTAAACCTGCCCATTCCTGTACAAATCCGTATTCACCGATGACAGCCGGACGAATGTGATGGGAGAGCCGTTTGTCCATCACGTCTAAAACGGTAGTCTTACCCGATCCGGGAACGCCGGTAAACATGACAATGGTCTTCTCCAACGATCTCCTTTACATTCCGTTAGATCGATTGTTTCCCCTTTGCGTAATGCTGAAACTGCGCCAGAGTAAAACGCCGGTCATCCGAAATATCCTCTATCACAACCGGACAGATTGTGGGAACGCCGAATTCCTCAACAACTCTTTGCAGCCCTCTTTCGAACGCCTTCGCGAACATGACACCCACGCCCGCCACTTCAACGTTCTGTTTCCGAAAAGCTTCAATGGTGTCGACGATGGTCTCCCCCGTCGCGATCACATCATCAAGAAGGAAGACGCGCATTCCAGGATTCACGAAACCGAAATGAAGATGAACCCGCTCCTCATGAGTGGTATATGAATGGGTCGTCAGTGACATGACGTCTGTCCAGGAACCGGGTACGCCTTTCCCTTTGCGCGCCGCACTTGACCGTAACCAAAGCCGCAAGCCGACTGGCGTTGAGACCCGATCGCCGGCTACCGGTATTCCATACACCACTTCGTTTCCCTGCACGAACGGCCGCAAGCCCTCCGCGATATCCTGCGCAGCCACCGTCAGGACGTCCGGTGGGATGGTCAGATTGAACTCCGGTGCGATGACGTAGTACTTGTTCTCAGGTTTTGTATACGCGCCCTCTAAAAAGACGGTATGTAACCAGACCCGCCGTTCTTCCGGAGATGAGAGGACGGAATCTAAGGCTTCCTGCGAGAGGATCGAACGTGATGATTCGCCAACCATTACAAGTCCCTCTGAACGGTGCATTTGCGTAATAGGAATCAATATCTATTCGAAAAAATAAAAAAAGGGCTTTGCCCTCCGCAGCGTTATGCAAAAGAGGGCTTTTTTTAAGCCCTTACTATAGAAGAAAATATAGAAAATGGGATGAAGCAATGTCAAGCCTCAATTTGCTGCGAGCTGAGGATTGGTTCCTCTATACGCTCAACGTGAGGAACATGAACCGTTGTTGGATCAACAATCTGGCCATGTTCCAAATAGTCATCGGGATTATAGTTGACTATCTTTCCTTGTGTGCTATTTGCCTGTTCACCAACTCCATCACCGCCGATTCGATGAATTACATGATGTATCCTTTCGATAATTTCCTTAAAGAAAGGAAGAACCAGATTTCCGTTATTTCCAGCCTCTGGATAATCGCTGGATGGTAGAACCTCAATTTCTTGCATCATTTGCGATATCTCCGATAAAAAAGCACCTCCGCTATTATAAAAAGGCGCTTGTCAATTCAATGTCCGATTATTCTACACAAATGGGAAAAATAATGCAAATGGTTGATCGAAGTTAAAAACAAATCTGTTTAAACGTCGGCGAGATTCTTAGACAAGCATCCACCCTCTCTGGCATTTGGCTGAAGGTTTCACCGATAAAAGATTGTCAAGTCTTCCATTGACCGGCAGGCCTCCAATAACCTGAGTCAACACTTCCTGCATATAGTCTCGCTTCATTTCCTCCGGGACTGGCCTGGCCTTAACCCACTCCTGTTGAGTTAAGAACTCTCCCTCTCGATCAGCGATGCAGTTGAAAGGAATTGTCCCGATGTCAATAACATAGTCTTGAAAATCATCAAGAAGTTGAATGCGCGAATTTCTCTTTTTGAATCCGTCTTTGTCCTTTTCCCACGCCCAGTAGATCGCATCCGCGGGAATCGGACGAAAATGTGCCACGTGCCGGTCGGCGACTGTCGCCCTGACTTCGCAAGTTGATACGGAAGTCGCGACATCCCACATCACCTCCACCTCCCCGGAAAAAACATCCTGCAGGTGATTCACTTCCTTCCACAAAATATTGCTGGTCAGAGTCTCGAGCCGAGAGAGGTTTTGATACGGCTTCCCGTCAAACCAAACAACGATATCACTGCCCATCACAAGCGTCTTTGGACCGGGCCTTCCCTCAAGCTGTGCAACAACATTCTCCACTTTACTCCTAGATATCTGAATTGCTTCCTTGTCGTCTGGTTCTGTTCCCGTGAGCTCATGAGGTTGAGGAACGAGAAACTCGGTGCCGAATAATACTGGATATCGCTGAAAAAGACCTCTGGCTGCGTCAAGTTTCCGTTCATTCTTTGTCGCAACCCATACACTCTTTTTGTCCTGCAAAAGAGGAGGTGGAAGTTCAAGATAGGATTCGCGACTTTCGATTCCTAGTCCGGTTTTGTCGATGTCTGGCGACATGGTACAAAAAGCGCGCCGTGACGCGCGCTCCCTCAAGTTCTTCGGTATTTCTTGATATCGTTAATCGTGTTCCTCATAGTGATCAAGATTGCAAAAAACCCACCTTCTGAATCTTGGTTTCCTCCCGAGTGCTGTTCGAGATATCGTTTCTTCGTTCAAAAAGTGGGCTCTTTCAATCAAAATCTCGATCCACTTTTCAGAGAATTATACACATAAGATACACATTAGTCAAGGATAAAAGAATTCTATCAATAACTTTCTCGACTATCATCTATCGGCTATAAACCATCTCGAACTGATGTCTCTTGATTTACTTCCCATTGATCCCGAAATCTCTGTTTGTTCTCCTCTGGCAAACTCTCATAGAACTCTCCCCACACCCGAATCACACGTTCGCCGGCTTCCATATTTGGATGCGGATTGGCTTTTTTGCTTGTGGGGGTCCATACCTCCCCATTGTTCTCTATCTCTTGAGAAATAGTCATAGATGATCATCCCCCATTATAAATAATATTGCGTTTTCTAAAACCGAGAGAATTTCCTGATGATTCTCGGGTTTTTGGTACTTCTTTTTGTATTCCTACAACTAGACTTCAGAGAAAAAGTCATATTGTCTAAAATCGTCGAACCAGCCGTTTCCGGGATTTCCTCAAATGCTTCAACCTGAGCGTCCGCTCCTCGACGTCACGGTAATACTCCAGCCTTGCTTCAGCCCCCAACGGATCTTCGGATAACAGCAGTTTCTGTTTCTGTAATTCCGTTAACCCTTCTTCTGTGGGTTTTGGTGGAGGCAACAGTGAGCAGAATTTATGTTGTCCGTTACCTGCCTGGAAACTTTCCGTCAACGGATGTGCTGTCAGATAGTCAAAGACGATGTTTGAGGCACACCCGATCTCTTGCGCCAGTATAACGGGATCGATCACCCCTCCCCGCTCCACCGCCCCGTCAATGAACATCCAGACGGCATCGTGTCTTGAACTCTGCTTATACGGGTCGGAAAATCCGATTTCACTAAGGTCTCGTCGTAGTGTTTCGTGATTCAGCATAGCCAGAAAAAAACCAGAGTTTCGGCTTGCATTGAGCCTGTCGAAATGCTCTGGGATTTTACGCTACATCCCAATCCCGGTTGTGTCAACCGCCGGTTCAAGCCTTGCTCAGGGAACAATCTTGCGTTCCCGCAAGACTGCAAGAATTTTTTTCTGGATCGCCTCTCTTGAAAAAAGTTTGCCTTTCGCGTCGACGCAGGAAATCATCACCCAGTGCTTGTATTTGCGCACGAGTTTTTTATACATCGCGATCGTCCGCTTTTGATGCTCGATATCAACATCCGCCTCATCCCGCCTTCTCATCTCTTTGATCAAGAGTTTCTGAGCGATCGCAGCCGGCACATGAAGATAAATCACCACGTCTTCTTTCGGCAAGCGATGCTCCTTGTACTCCATGTTATAGAGCCACTCAACAAAGGCTTTGCGTTTTACGAGGGGGAGTTTTGATGATTGATGGGCCAAACTCGCTGAAACGTAGCGGTCGGCAACCACGATTTTCCCCTCTTTGAGCCAATCGACGATCTCATCACGTGCCGTCAGTCGGTCCAGCGCGAACGCCAAAGATGACAGGTATGGGCTCACCTCGTTGTTTCCGCCGAACTCACCCATCAGGAATCTCCCGGCATGCCTGCCGTGGAAGGAGGTGTAGTAACGGGGAAAAGAAATATAGGTGTGATCGATTCCCTTCTTCTTCAGGTAGTCTAAAAGGAGGCTTGTCTGTGTTGATTTTCCCGAGCCATCCGCCCCGTCCAAGACAATGAGCTTTCCCCGTCTGCCGTTTGACTGGGAAAAATGTTCAAAATGGTGTTTGAGAACCGTCTTCACATCGTCTTTGCTGTAGTGCGCCACATACAATTCCGGGTGGCCTTGAATCATCAGCGGTAAAGGCGTTTCACTCTCCTCAAAATAGAGCGCCAGAACTGGCTTCCCCTGTTCGAGCGCTTCTTCCATGAGAAATGCGGTCCCCCACGACGGTTCGGTCACTTCGGCGACCATCGCGTTTGAGCGCCGGATTTTCTCAACTTCCTCTGCAAAAATCTTGCGGGCATTAAGCTTCCCCGTCGTCTTGAGGTTGGGATCGACGACGTGCTCGGAGAGCACGGTATGTCCCTGCCGTTTTATTTCGGAGACAACCAGTTGATAGAGTGGGAGCATGTTCCGCGAGGGGGTAATGGAGGCGCCGAAGTAAACCTTCATCGTCATTTATCCTAAACTTTCCAGCGTGATCCGTGCAAGTGTCAATTGCTGTTACCGGTCGGAAAATATCAAGAGTATATCGTAGACAGACGGAATACAGATATCCGCGCTTGGCGTCGTCTCCCCAATCCGGCAGGTGCGCATCCCAACTGCACTTGCCCCCATCACATCCGTCGATACCCGATCACCGATAAACAGCGTCTGCTCGGGCGGGAGCCGGAGTTTCTCAAGCGCGAAGAGGAACGGGGCGGGGTCCGGTTTGACTTCACCCAGTTCTTCAGTCGGTACGATCACCTCAAAGATCTCCGCTTGAAGACCGATAAGAAGAAGTTTCTTCTGAATTTGATCAAGCCGATTGCTGTTGGAAATAAGAAAATGCCTTCTTGAAGCCAGCGAATCAAACATGTGTACCATCCGCTCATCTCTGTGGATGAATACCGACAGGTCAATCGTATCCCAAGCCGAGGTGAAGAATGAAATCCCGTCGATACCAAATGAAGATATCGTTTTCGTATTGCTCCCGAGATTCAGATATCGTTTTTCGTACTCGCTTCGCGTCCTCTGAAGGCTCCAACGCATTTTTTCTGAGACAGCCTGATATTGGCGTTTCTGGATCAGTTTAGTTAGCGTCTGTGAAGGCGGGTACAAGGTCCCGTCCAAATCCCAACCCAAGGCACGAATACTGGGTAACCAAGAAGGAATATGCATGATTAAACTCCCGGACTGAAAACTATCCTCGGCTTTCCGCAAGGGCGGATCATATCAGGCAACCAATCCGAAAAGATATTCCTTGAGCTCCGCAAGATCATTGACAACCCGTCCGTTTGGGTGCTCCCGGACGCATGTTTCACACCACTCCGGCGTGAAGCCTGTCTTCTTGAGGACAAAAGTAAGTCCCATGACGAGCGGCAACGCTCCGGCCAGCGACAACCCGTCGGCAACCACGACGACTTCATCAAATCCCTCCTCAAGGATTTGCTTCAATACCGCGTGGTAGACCGGACGCCGCAGGTCGATGGAGAATTGCTCGTTGACCGGCAGGATCTGCGTCGAACCGTAACGATGGTGCTCAAAATGCTGTTCCCAATCCGGGTCCATGTGATATTGACGGGTATCTCCCAAAATCTCAATCTCGTATGCGAAACGGTTGCGCGTTCCCTTCCTGCCGATTTTCAGTGCTTTCAGATTCTTCTCGATCTTTTTGGTTTCAGAATTGGTGAGGATCACAGGATCGATCGTCGGATGTTTGATAATCTCGACAAGAAGTTCTTCCGCACCCTTCAAGAAATGGGGATCAACCTGAATGGTCCCGCGATGGAACAAATGGTTGGAAGCCAAGGTGACGGAATCAAGCGCATTTGGCGGAAATTTTCGCATAACAGCACGAAGATAGTTGAGGTCTGATCGCATGACCTCCTGCAAAATCGAGGTATTAAGGAGGTACGCTCCTTCGTGGGCGTAGGTCGCCTTCAAACCATTGACAGACCAATGATACTTGTGAGGAGAGGAAAGAATCGCCTTGCGGACCCGATTATAGCGGCGTTTGACATCTTTGAGGGGAACCTTCAGGATCTTCTCGGCAAGCATGCGTTGGGCGATTCCTTTGAGTTCCCGGGCCTGACGAGCCTCATCGGTCAGCGTCCCGTCAAAATCTAAAACCACTTTCACCCGTTTCATTGAGAGTCAGAATACCAAGTGGTTGAGAACGTAGCAAGAGCCGTTTGTGGGTATTTGTTTATCCATCCCGTCGCTCGGGATTCGGCCGATTTCCTTCAATCAGACTGGAAAGTTCTCTGCCGCACAGATGATTCATTTCTCGAAAAAAACGCCTCTCGTTGTCGTAATTGTTGCTGTATTCCTTAAAAACAAACCTTTCCGAAAATTGTTGCAGGTGTGCAGCTCGCAGTTCTCCTCCGTCGCGGAAGATCCTGGCAAAGTCACTAGGTTCCATCGGGTCCGGGCGCCTGAGATTCCGTGCCACCCGAAACTCAAGATCCGCATTCACGGCAATCACCAAGACGCGCCGGTCTTCGTCGAGGCTACGCTCGGAAAACAACCGAAGGAAGCTTTCCGCATCTTGGTAGAGCCCTTCCCCACCGGTCGGTAATACAGGGAATACCTCGACATTCGGTCCGGTCGTCCACTCGATCACGAGTCCCTGCTCATTCGGATTGTCGCAGATTATGTCGCGCATCCTCCGGTGGACGTCGTTCAGGAGCACCCCATCCCGAACCGTAAACACCCGCAAACCGGGCTCATCGTGATCCCGATAAAGGATCGCATGCTCACTGACTCGTGCCTGCTTCCCAGGTGAAACTTCGACCTCGGAAAACCCGCGCATCATGTCCTCGGCAACGGCTTGGGAGAGAAGATTTCTGTCCGTTATCGTTTCAGGAAACAACCCGTAGTTCTGATACGCCTCCCTCGCCACACTGAGAAGAGTGGACTTGCCGCTCCCTGAATGGCCGGTTGCGATAAAAATCGGAATCAGAGCTCCTCCTTCCATCCGAGAAAATTGCTCTCTGAAAGCCATCGATCAATCCGCCAGTAGTCATCGATAACCGGTCCCGCTCCCTCATCGTTTACATAGCCACGCACGACGATTTCAACCTGCGGCCCGTACGCGAGTCCGATCCCAAAAAGCTTTTCTCGCATTTGATCTCCTAGGATGTTGGAGCTGGAGGCACGCGACATTCGCTCATACGCCTCGAATCCATATCGAAAGAGGTCCCGATGCTTGGGATCAGTGAACGGCCGCGCTAAAAGACATCCTAGCTGTAAAAGATCATGACAAAGATGAAAGTTCGACCAATCCTGCCGGTCCCGCAAGAAAAGCCGGACCGGATCTCGAATGATCGTTACAGGCGAACCGTTCGATCGTCGCACGATACTCGCGTTGTCAAACAACCTCGGATCCCCGTGTTGATCACCAAACGCCCCTCTCTCATTCTCGAGTTGGAGAAATTGCCGAGTATCAGAATCTTCAATCCACTCGCTAAACGCCACTTTGAAGATACGGTGTGCTTCTTTCGCTTCCTGCGATGGATCAACGCCCCACTGCTCCCGACGCCAGTTAAAGGCACGATCAAGAGTCTCACCTATGAGTGCCCGCGTGCCAACGACCGGATCAAACGATCTCGCATCTTCTGCAGACATCGGGACCTTCAGCGCCAGCATCCGCTTCACCGATTGCTCCATGATCTCTCGTCTTTCAGCGGAAGAAAGTGGAGCCTCCACAACCGCCCCGAACGCTGTCTCATCAACGTAATTACACATAACCATCGCCGCCTCTCGGCCGTCAGCGGGCTGAGGAAAGAGCGCCATCCGACCACCCTCCTCACGCTTAACCCATCCCAGACCCAAGACGATGGGAACTCTCTGATCTCTCAGTGCCACCGACGTCTCTCTCCGAATACTCTCCTGCCCGATTTCACCACCATTGATGAAGAACTCATTTGCTAGTGTTCCGCAAATCTTGAGAACCAATGAGTCAGGAAATACTCCTTCAAACTCCGGGTAAAACTGGGAAACGCTCTGCGACACTCCGGGAACATCCTCTATGATATGGACTTCAAACTCGGTAGATGGTGATGTCAGAGTCCTATTCTTCTCGGGAAGTTCCATTCCTTCGGAGGGTACGATACGAGGAACGATATATGCCAGGGGGCCATATTCTGAATTAGATGGAAGCTCGTTACCTCGTGTAGCCATAAAAAACCTCCTAATGGAGAAGCCTGCTTTCTAGACCGAGCAATTTGATATGCGAGCCTATTCGCTAGTATCTTCCCGAACATGGGTGACCTGTGGCCATTTCCCGACATCGCTCTGCCAGACGCGAATGAGTTTCGGAGGCGAAAAACCCTCCGGCGGTTCCGCATACGCAGTGAGCTTGTCTTCAACATGCGTGAGATAAATGTCATGGCCTTGCGGACAGACGACATGATCGTCACAGGAACTGTCCGGGACAAGTGCGACATGGCGTTCTCCCTCCTCGGAATGCGGACAGTAGACCACCACCCCTGCATCGATAATACCGTCCGCCCATTGAATGCGAACCGGTCCCAATTCTCGGTGTTCAAGCCGTTGTTGAATTTCCAGTTCAATCGTTTTCATGAGACCAAGTGTTCAAATTATCAGAAGCAGATGAGTTCTGTAAATCCCCAAAAAACACGAAACGGGAAAAACAGTTTGTTGGATGTAGCGATTGGGGTTGAGGGTTGAGCTGTTTAGGAATTAGGGAGTTTCAGAATCTGAAGAATCAGAATCATGGTCAAATGTTTCTGGAAGATCCGGTTGCTGCAGATCGATTCTCTGCTCCCGTGTTACTTTTCCTGTCGCGTAGAAGACGCCAGGCTCCATGTGAAGCGGAACGCCTGGCCGATAATATCCGATGAGGGCTCCGGTACGATTAAGAAGGTCTTCACCACCAATTTCTTCTTGAGGAGTTTCTACTTTTGAGAAGAAATGGAGTATCCCATGAGCCAGACCCTGAACGAGGTTCTTGAGCTCAATTGATAACCGTTTACTATCCTCCCTTATATAATCACTGGCATATATGCCTGCAGGTGGAATCATCTCCGATTGACCGCCGAGGTTTCGGATGATACCTGATCCCCTCAGATCTGACATTTTTTCCCAAGTCTGAGGCTGCTGGTGTGTTGGTTGATCTCCTTCAGAAAATGTCATAGATTACTCTCCCCAAGGAACATCCTCCTTTCCGATAAATCCCGTCAG
Organism: Candidatus Chisholmbacteria bacterium RIFCSPLOWO2_01_FULL_49_14; assembly: GCA_001816915.1. Classification (GTDB taxonomy): domain Bacteria; phylum Patescibacteriota; class Microgenomatia; order UBA1400; family Chisholmbacteraceae; genus 2-01-FULL-49-14. The sequence continues at coordinate 27,818 of MHCL01000008.1, read as the reverse complement.
ATATTGAGGACGCGTATGTTCCATAAAATATACTGGAATAATAAAACGCGGTTGCATCTTTTCTTGTTGACGTCGAATGAGCCTCTTACCCTTCGCATCTCTAAGTGAATCCAACAAAGCTTCTGTGAATGCAAGCGCCGTGAGTTGCGCTTGGTTAAGTCTCTGATTCTCCCCCTTCTGTATATACACAGCTTTCTTAAAATCCATTGATAAATCGGCGACGAGTCCATGGGTTGAAAGCGCCACTATTCCGCCAAGCGATTCTTCGCCCTGTCGATGGATAGCCACGGATACATCAGGAAAGTCTGCGTAATTTTCCACCCGAGCATAAACGACAACGGATTCGAGAGGGGCTCCGATAAGGTAAACCCCTTTCTCTGCTAACAGTCCAGAAAAGCGCTCGACATTGACTTCGTACGCATCGTATCCAGGCTCGTTCTGCGTAACAAGTCCGCGAACTCGTTCATAAAGATAGCGAACAGGACCAGGAAGCTGTTCAAGATTGCCTTGAAGTTTTTCTCGAGATGCTTCAGTCTGATCAAACTGACTCGGAACCTCTCCAGTCATAAATCCTCTTCTAAAAATCCCGGATTAAAAGTCCAGGAATTGCGATATTGTATCCTATAACATCCCATCTGTCAAATAGTATTCACCTCATCCATCTGCCATCTGCTATTCACTATTTGATCTTACTTCTGTCTATCCACTTTCTATCTATGTCTCTATCAACTGTCTTTCTTATTTCTATCTGCTATCTTACGCCGGATCCTGATGGTACCCTCCTCCGTGAATCAGAGCTTCCTCGACCCTCTGCAGTTCCTGGCCGACATACATCGCGTGCGCGGGATCCGTGAGATATCCCCAATCGGCAATTTGATAGGCAACCTCCTGCGCCGTCCTGCCCTCAAACACTTTAAGGGGCGCTCCCCCGTCGGGAGCAAACAGCGTCGCTCGGATGAGCCTGCCGGAATTTCTCCCCCGCTTGGGCAGCCGCTTCAGCGTTTGTGAGACGGCAAAAGGAACTGCTCCCTTTTCATAACGTTTGGAGTATTCATGAAATTGCAGTGCATCCTTCTCACGGATAATTTCAATCACCACATTGCCGCGCGGATCAAAGGTAAAATGAACGGCAGGCGAGAATCCCAATTCTTGCTCGTAATGATCCATGAGAAGATTTTCAACCAGCAAAAAATCATCTCCATAGATGTGCGCGCTGTGAGTAATAATCGTGAGCGGACCCATGGAATAACCGGTACTATCGGCAATATCTTTTTGAAGTTTTCGTAGCGCAAAGGCGTTCCGAGGCCAACCGTGCACCATGTCCTGACTGCGGAAATGTGCCGTCATGTAGAAGCGGTTATCGTAGATGCTTCCCAAAACCTGCATCAGGCACGGAGTGTCTCCGCGATTGACTTCCCCCCAGTCTTTCCTGACATTGACCGTAAACGCCGCCATTTTCTTGGAAGCCGGCCGTTTTTTTATGAGTTCTTTCATCTTGGCAATCTGATCCACACCGAGCTCCTTGCGCAGGCGCCTGCCGTAATTGTAGGCAACTCCCGGGATCTTGCGGTCGGTCATGAGTTCCGCGTAATATGCCTCAAGCTCGGTCCTTCCGAACGGCAGATACTCGGGAAAATAAATATCCTTGGGATCCTCATCGGTCACCACGGCCGTGAGATTGAGGATCTCGCGGATCTCATTGTCTTTGCTGTAGCGCGTGTGCTTGGGTAATCCGTATTTGTAAATCTCATTGAGAAGCTTGACCCAGGTTTTGGCGACTTTGGGAGAAGAGACGCGAAATCCCACTTTCTGGCTGGGAAATACGGAAATCGTCGGCTCTGCCTTCGCAAAGACCCTCGGTTTCTTCGTGAACGGTTTCGGTTTTTTCTGCCCCAATTCCTTCAACACTCTGACCAAAGCCTCCCGATCCCTTCCGCGCAGATCCACGACGTCAACATTTTTTCTGAAAAGTTCAATTGCCCGATTGCCGATCTCTTTCTCCACCTCTCCCCGTCCGTTGATGATTTTGCGGTCCTTATCAATCCCCTCCTTCATGAACATGAGGAACGAGTGACCGGAAAGGCTCATCTCCGCGCCCCAGAGCACGATAGTCCTGATGACGGGATTGGCAAAGATATTGCGCATCATGGCATTGATGCCCTGCGCGCTGTAGAGGTTGCCGATGAGGTTGTAGTTGCTGCCCTCGATAAGCTTGGCGACGACTTGCCGTTCCGTCCACAAACAACAGACGCCGACGTGATGCTGAGGATCCTTCACCAGAAGGATATCTTTGTAGAAAAGCGGCCAACCGCGAGCCCGTATGTTCATCGCACTGAAGGTAGCATAGGACAGTGAAAAAAAACAAGAGGAAAATCCAAATGAAGCGTAACCCAAGAGCAACGCTTCTTCAATAAAGATCAGGTCTGCTCATTCGCAGCCAAGCTTCCAAATCAATACGTTTAGCAATTGATGCTGTTTGAGAATCAAGAGAAGCATCTACCGGCAAATCCGTTTCTTCGACTGAATCCCCTTGCTGACTGGGATCCGCTGCGTCGGTTGGTTGAATCTCAGCCTCTTCTCCATGATTCGCAGGAGGTTCCCCTTCAATACCCCTTCGTTGACCAGCTCCACTCAATCTTCCACCTCTCATTCCTCCATCTGTTGGCATACTCCCCCTTTCATCTTTCATACCTGTTCATATTATCTGAAACCACTCGCATTATACTCTAGGATGAAATCGTTTCAACTGACGCAAGCATTGTGCGGATGACGGTGCTGCGCAAATCTGCATCCCGGCTCAATGCCTCTCTGGATTTTTGCAGTGACGGAAGATAGGTGTAATTTCCAGGAAGGAAGCGTACTTCGGCTTTGCCGTCAGACAAAAGAGTCAGAGTCAACTTTCGGTCGAGATACTCAACAAAGTTTCCAATTGGACGTTCGCCGGTCGAGATGGCACCGCCATTCCTGTAAGCGACAGTTTCAGAAGGAGCCTTGTCGAGTTCACCCTCCAAAGGGTAAACGTCTAAATGGAAAAGAATTTTAGGCGTCGGATTAACCGTAGATGTACCCTCGATGGCAATCGAAGCCGAACGGATCTGGGATTCTATTCCCAGCTTGAACCCCTGTTCAGCCAGCTGATCGAACATCCGGGGAACATCGACCGCGATTGGTTTACGGATCATATGCTCATCAAATAGATACGGTAGGTTGAGCGCTTCCGCGTAGATCGGATTCGTTGTTGCCTCATCCGTTTCTCGATAATCTCTGGGGTCTGCTTCTGTCATAAATTCCTCAGTTCTTGCTGAATCTGTATGTAACTCTTACACACAAAGGGTCAATATATCGCTTCAATCGTGCCCTGTCAAGATAGTTGATATTCTTTGAAGAGTATTCCTTAAGCCGTTAACACACGCAGGAGGCCGCAAGTCTCTCCCAAGACGGGAGAGACTTGACAATTCTTACAGCTTTACGGTAATATGGTTTTATGGCTAAACAGACCGTTAAAACTACCATCGAGTTAGACGCAAATCTTCTCTACCAGGCGAAACTGACGGCCTTGCGGGAGGGAAAAACCCTCAAGCACATCATCCATGCAAGCCTGAAGAAGCATTTGAAGAGCTCCACTCCACTCCCGAAAACCCGTCAGGAAAGAATCGGCGGGCACAAGCTCGGCGGAGTCAAAGGAACTCTGAGCCGCTCCGAGATCTATGAAGACGTCTGAGCCGATCCTCTTTGACACCAACGTCCTCGTCTATAACCAGGATCAGGACAGCAAATTCTTTGCGCAGGCCGCCGTGTATCACGACAAGGCACTTTCTGGGAAGATCAACGCCATGGTCTCCAGCCAAAATCTTCTCGAGCTCGTCGCAGTGATCACGAATCCGGGGAGAATCACGCGTCCCCTCACCCAAAAACAGGTGTCTCTGGAGGTAGAAAAATATCTCTCCTCTTCCTCCTTCACGGTAATCTACCCCAACGACCAAACCATGACATTCTTCACAAAACTCTTAAAACGCTACCGCCTAAAAAATTCCAGACAAACGTTTGATCTCTTATTGGTCGCAACCATGCTCTCCAACGGTATACGGAAGATCCTGACCGCAAACATTCAAGATTTTAAACTCTTCAAAGAAATCAACGTGGTAAATCTCTACTTGGAGTAGAACTTTGAGTAGAAATTTGATTTCTATTATTAGATAAGCAATATTTGAAATGTTCTATCCGGAAGAAGGAATTCTACCTCTCTGAGGTTCGATATACTTGAAATTTAAGAGGCCAAAATAAGGACCGGCTCCTTGAGACCAGTAAATCTCTTCCGAACATTTAAGTTCCTGGAGAACATCCATTGGTTCCCTTCCCCCTTTTCTCACATGAAACTCCGTAAGCGAAACCGGCTCACCTGACTTATCATCGACAAACTTTTGTACAGTCACACCAGTAAAAAACGGCTCGTGAACTGAAAGCCGAAACGGCTCAATACCCTTGTAGTCGGAAATCCCAAACCTTCCGCAGAATTGAAGTTCCACTTCTTCCTGCTTACGATCAATTTCCAGTACTCGCCAGTAATTGCCACGAAAAGCTCTCAAAACGGTATCAAATAACACCCAAATATTCCAACCCTCACCCAGTTGCTGGCTGATATCTGAAAAACTCAGAGGATCTATGCCTCGTTCCCGAGCAACTCTCAAGTTCATCTCATGATCCTGGATAATCGATAGATCGAAACTTGGTTCTGATATTACCCATCCATATCGATCCTTCGTAATAGGAAGGACTACTTTGCCTTCTTTAAAATCTCTCATAACAGAATAGTAACACGTCGGTCAATTTTCCAAACTACCCCAACATCAGATCAAAAACACAGCCAAGTGATAAGTTTTTATTCCAATCAAAAAAAATCTATCCTTCAAAAAGAACTTCTTGAGGAAGCTATAAACTACAAATGGAGAATGCGCAGGAAGGGCAGGCCCGCCTGCCAACGTCTGCTACCCACTTCAGCTCGAGCTGTCAATAATCCGTAACCTACAGAGCTTACAGCGAACAGACTGAAAAAGCGCATGACGGGCAGGTCGCGCAGCCTTCCACAAACTGCATGGTCGCCCCGCACTGCGGACACTCCGAAAAAGAGCTTGTTAGCTTATTAGCTTGTAGGGAAATCTTATTATCTCTCTTATTTGTAGCTTGTGACTTGTGACTTGTGGCTGTTGAATGTTTCCCGACATTGAGTACTTGCACTTTTCTGCTGAGGTCCCGGTAGGCGGTGATCCCCTTGCATCCCGTTTTCCAGGCCAGCATGAACGCATCCTGGATATCTTCGACCCGCGCGTCATGCGCCATATTGATGGTCTTGGAAACCGCGTTATCGGTGTATTTCTGGAATGCCGCTTGGGTGAGGACATGATCTTGAGGGGTAAGATCGTGCGCCGTGACGAAGACCTTGCGGATCCGCTCCGGGATTTGGCTCATCTGCTGGATCGTTCCGGTTTGCGCAATCTCATCAAGAAGACCATTCTCCTCAATCCCGGCGTCCCGCAGTGCCTCAAGAAGATCGGCATTGACTTCCGGCAACTGAATGCCCCCCATCGCTTCCTTATAAAACGCCAGGGCAAAATGCGGCTCAATGCCGTAGGAGACGCCGGCCGCCATGGAAATCGAACCCGTCGGGGCGATGGTCAGTAAAGTCGCGTTGCGGAACTGCTTGTAGCCTCGTTTCTCCCAGAGAGAACCTTTGAAGTTGGGGAAACTCCCCTTCTCCTTCCCGAGCCTGGAACTTTCATCCTCCGCTTTCTCCCGGATGAACCTCATCATCCGCCGCGCCAGCTTCAGCGCTTCCTCACTGTTGTAAGGAATCCCAAGTCTAACCAGCATATCCGCCCAGCCCATGATCCCCAACCCGATCTTGCGGTTGGCGTTGACCGTCTCCTCGACTTTCTTGACAGGATAACGGCAGCCGGTGATCACGTCATCAAGCATCCGTATTCCTAAGCGAACCGAGTCTTCGAGCTTCTCCCAGTTGATGCTGCGCTTCCCGTTGCTGACCAGGTGGGCCGCCAAATTGAGAGATCCCAAATTGCACGCTTCCCATGGCAAAAGCGGTTGTTCTCCGCAGAGGTTCACGGCCTCGAGCGCCCCGACATGGGGCGTCGGATTGTCCCTGTTGATGCGGTCCAGAAAGATCATTCCGGGATCGCCATTCCGCCAGGCCATGGAGCAGGCAAGCTCGAAGATGGAGCGGGCCGACACCGTGCTCACAACCTCTCCGTTTCGCGGATTAATAAGATCCCACGGAAGATCTCTCTCAACCGCGTTCATAAACTTCGAGGTCACTCCCAGTGAATAATTGATATGGGGTAAAAGCGACTCATCCTCCTTGCAGGTGATGAATTCAAACACATCCGGGTGGGATACGGGTAGGACAACCATGTTCCCGCTTCGCCTTCCCCCCGCTTGCAATAGAATATCGGAGGCGTCATTGACGATCTTCATGATCGCGACGGGTCCGCAGGCTTCGCCAGTGGTACCGGCAACCGCGTCGCCTTTGGGACGGATTTTGCCGAAGTTGAAGCCGACCGCCCCCCCGTTCTTCTTGAGAATCGAGCTTTCTTTAACGACCTCAAAAATACCCTCGACCGAGTCCGGCATCGGCAGCACGAAGCAGTTGGCCATCTGGTTATTGGTCGTCCCCGCGTTGGCAAGCGTCCGTCCGGCGGGAAGGAGGCGAAGCGAGGTCATCACCTCAAAAAATCTGCTCTCCCAACCTTTGGGCTTTTTCTCCGTAGAAGAGAGCGTCTTTGCCACCCGCGCAAACATTTGCTTGGGCGTTTCAATGGGATTCCCCTGATCGTCTTTTTTGAGATACTTGTTGCGGATGACCACGATCGAGTTGTAGGGAAGACCAATGTCATCGGTAACTCCCAATTGCTTCTCCGCCCTGGTTTTCTGGCGCTGGCGTTCTCTGGCAATGATGTAGGCGCGGGCAATGTCATAGAGCGCCTCGTCAATGAGAATCCGCTCCACGGCATCTCCGATCTGGTCCGTACCGATCAGGCGCTCCGACGCCAAACGTTTCTGCAGGTCGGAGAAAACCAACGATCCAACGTGCTTAGCCTGATCTGCATCGGTAACGCCGACATTCGACTGCGCCCTGACAATCGATTGCGTGATTTTCTGGGGAATAAAATCTTCAGTCTCTCCCGAGCGTTTTCGAACCTGCCACATCGCCATCGTGCAGTTATGCTAGCAACACAACAGGGTTGATGCAATCGGCAAAGACATCGCAATTCGTACCGAAGAAAACGAAATATTTCTCGAGTTAGACGGAGATTGGTGGTGCAGATTTCTCGACTGACTTTTTTCCGGATGCTCGCGGATCTCTCCAAGACGCCCATTTGCAGTTGGGGTAATTGGAACAACCGAAAAAAGTCTTCCCTTTGCGGGTTTTTTTAATAACGATATCACCGCCATCCTCCGGGCATTTGATCCCCTGGAGTTTCTCGACATAGTTGGCGGTATATTTACATTCGGGAAACCTTGAACAGGAGAGGAACTTTCCGAATCTGCCCACCCGAATGACTTCATCGCCTTCTTTGCAGACGGGGCATTTGTTCCCTGTCGACTCGGTCGGCACTTTCACCCGCTTCGCGTTTTTCTCGACAAACTCCGCTTTACGTAAAAACGGCTCCCAAAAATCTCGAATAACCGGTACCCATTTTCTTTTGCCGAGCGCGATTCTATCCAGATCCTCCTCCATGCCTGCCGTGAAGTCGTAGTCGACCGTCTGGTCAAAGTTACCGACCAAAAAGTCATTGGTCGCGATGCCGACGGTGGTCGGTTTGAACTTTCTCTCATCATATTCAACATACTGTCTGGCAAGAATGGTGGAGATGGTCGGCGCGTAGGTTGACGGCCTGCCGATTCCCCGCTCTTCCATCGCTTTGACCAGCGTTGCGTCGGTATATCTGGCCGAAGGTTCGGTAAATTTTTGTTCAGCCAGGACATTCTTGAGATCCAGCCCCTCACCTTCTTCAAGTATCGGGAGCTCCCGATCTTCACTGTCGCGTTTGTACAATGTTCGCCATCCGTCAAACTTCAGGATCGTTCCGTTCGCCCGCAAAAGATAAACTTTCGAATTTCGTGCTTCGGATTTCGGATTTTTATCTTTCGCCTCCACATCAACGGTCGTGGAATCATAAACCGCATCGCTCATCTGAGAAGCAAGGAATCGTTTTCGGATTACCGTATACAGGCGCCGCAGATCAGAAACCACCTTCCCCTTGATCTTGAGCGAATCGGCATCGACGGAAACGCGGGTCGGGCGAATCGCCTCATGCGCCTCCTGGGCTAACTTGCTGCGTACCTTATAAAACCTCGGATTCTCGGGGAGGTACTGCTTCCCATATGCTTTTTCGATGTAAGATCGGGCTGACGCTCTGGCCTCAGCGGCCAGGTGAACGCTATCGGTTCGGTGATAGGTGATGTGGCCCATCTCATACAGGTTTTGCGCCGCCCGCATGGTCCGCTTGGCAGTAAAACCCAAGACGTTTGAAGCGCTCTGCTGTAGGGTGGAGGTAGTAAACGGAGGATATGGTCCTTTCTTGACTTCCTTCCTCACAACCCGGACGACGAGATACCCAGCGCCCTTGAGATCGGAGACAATGGCATCGGCTGTTTTTTTATCTGCCACCTTTGCTGTCTCGCCGTCAATTTTCACTAAGCCTATGCTGAATACCTCAGGCGAACCGGCTTTCGTGACCTCGGCGCCGATCACCCAATACTCTTCAGGCTTAAAGGCCTCGATTTCCCGTTCGCGCTCAACGATCAAACGCACGGCAACCGACTGGACGCGGCCCGCTGACAATCCCCGGCGCACCTTTTTCCAGAGAAGCGGGGACAGCGTATATCCGACCAGTCTGTCCAAAACTCGGCGGGCTTGCTGTGCGTCAACCAGATTATCATCGATCGCGCGCGGATGCGTGAACGCGTCCAAAATTGCCGATTTGGTGATCTGGTGGAAAACGACCCGTTTGAACTTCCCGTTTCTCCCGATCAGGTGTTTGACATGAAAGGCAATTGCCTCCCCTTCCCTATCAGGGTCCATGGAGAGGTAAATCTCATCCGCTTTTTTTGCCAAAGACCGAAGCTTATCGACAATTTTTTCTTTCTCGGAAACGACCTCATAGAGCGGAGCAAAATCATGCTCGACATCAACGCCCAACTTGCTGGGGGGCAAATCCCTGACATGGCCCATGCTGGCTTCGATTTCATATCCCTTTCCCAAGTATCTCGAGAGGGTTCTGGCTTTGGTCGGGCTTTCGACGATGACAAGTTTCATAGGATTCTAGCGTATTAGCTGACTAGATTATTAGGTTATTAGCTTTTTTAGCGTTTAAGGATAGATGGCTTAGGGTTTAGGATTTTAAATTACTCATTATTTTCTTCTCATTATTTCTTGCTTCTTATTCTCACCCATTGACTTTTTCAAAGTATAACGGCCGTGTCAAGCGGAAGAATGAGAATCCAGGGTTTAGGAATTTGGAATTAGGGATTAGAAATCAAGATTTAATATTTAAACATTAAACCTTGAACATTAAACATTAGTTATTAGTCAGTAGTCATTAGTCATCCGATATTTCATATTTACCCCCGATCTCTGTTTTTTTAGCTCTTTCCCCGTTGTGAAGCCTGTGCCGATGTGCATCGAGATGAGCTCGAGTGGGAAACGGAAACTGAACCTTAGCGAGAGTACGAGTCGAAGGTGAATTTCCGAGGGTTCCCGCCGAGCGAAGCGAAGATACACTGGCAGGGTTTCACAGGGCTCCCTTTCTTGGTTACTTCTTTAGGTGAGTAAAGAAGTAACAACATGTACTTGGCATAAATAAAAAAAGCATCTTCTTATCTTCAATGTATTCATTAAACACCGAACATCAAATCTTGAATCTTATATATGAACCTGCAATCTGTTATTCACTAATCTATTCATCCCTGACTTCCCAGTTCTGCTATAATCGGCCCGCTTCAGGAAACTGGAGTGTTTTTTAAAGACTTTTGTGCCCCGGTCTCTCGGCACGCCCAACCCTTTCGCAAGGGCGTCTCGGAAGTTCGAGGCGCACCTTGATAACTGAATAGCGGAATACACTTATTCTGCAAGGCGTGGCCTTGCAGACCCTAGCGTGTGATGGAAAGGAGACAAAGCCATGATCCCAATCGGAAAGTTTCTCATGGTCTGGTACGCAAGCCAGCTCCTCAAGGTCTACAACTCGCTGGATGAGGCAATCAGGGCAGCGGTTGAAAGCGGCTTCACGGGCATCATGCCCAAGATCGCCAACGGCAACTATGCCTGGCTTCCAGGGAAACCGGAAGCACAAGGCCTCCCCGAGCTTATCGCGCTGGCGCGCGAGAACAATCTGAAGGTCCATACCTGGATGTACAGTTATGGACAGGATCTCGTAGGAGAGCTCGCCGCCATCAAAGCCGCCTACGGGATCTATGGAGGTGACAGCTTCACCATCAACGCCGAGGCGGAATACAAGCGCAAGGGGGCGGGTGTTGTCGCTACGAATCTCACAACGCGCCTTCGCGCTGAGCTCTCGGGGGTAACACTGGGATACACCTCGTACCGCTTCCCGACGAAGCACGGCGAATGGCCGCCGGGTGCCGGCAACGGTTTCCCGTTCAGGGAGTTCCAGGCAGGCTGTGACTTCGCCATGCCGCAGCTCTATTTCGTGGGAGCGCACAATCCCGCAGAGCAGCTGGAGACCAGCAAACGGGAGTACGATGCGC
>MHCL01000008.1:0-17031 GCA_001816915.1 Candidatus Chisholmbacteria bacterium RIFCSPLOWO2_01_FULL_49_14 | reverse complement strand
CGGTTCTGGCTATAACACGGCCGTTTGGACGCCGACTCCGGCCGATCTGGACGAGCTCGATGCGAAAGCGCACGAACTCGGGCTCAAGGCCATCTCGTGGTGGCGCTGGGACACCGCAGTGTTCCTCGGACTCTGGCCGACCATCGCCGCCCATTACTGGCCGGTCACTCAACCGCCACAGAAAATCCACTGGAGCCAGGCATCGGCATCGCTCAAGGACTATGTGCTCTATCGCGCAGCCCAACAACTGGGCCTGGTGGACGGCTACGGCTACATTCTCATTGAGCCACCGGAAGTCTTCGTCCCAATCTCAATCAGACTAAGGAGGACCATTCAATCTTTTCAGGTCATGCTGTCAGGAAAGTCCGAGTAGCCGAACTGTCAAATCTGACGGAGGAAACCATGAACAGCTTCTTGAAGTTCGCTGCGCTACCCCTAGTCGGCCTCTATCGGGCTATCATCTTTGCTCCAGATGGATTCCGAGCTATGAGCGAGGAAGGAGAGCTCTTGAAGACAAACATCGTCGTGTTTTTCGGCAATGTTTGCCGCTGGGGCTACATCTGGGCGATAGCCAAGCTCGACGAGGTAACGCTATCTGTTTCAGCGGCTGGGATGATGGGAAACGCCCCCATGTCAGTTCTCTTCAATGCAATCGTTCCGAGGGCGATCATCTCGCTCATCCTCTCGGTCTTGGTCACCGCTGCCTCGTGGAAGTGGTTGCGTGAGCACTTCTCGCCAGCGCACGCCAAGTGGGTTGCCTTCTTCTTGGGATTTTGGGCAGAGCCCACTGTCGGCGTCCTTGGGACCCTCTTCCGGCTAATCACCACCGGCGCCTGGACGTGAAACCGTAACCATCGAGGCTGGCAGCTATATCGCCAGCCTCCGCACTCTTCGTCTCGAGCCGGATCACATAGCCTCGCCACTTGGCAACATATGGCGAGAGGAGGAAACGAACATGCTAATCCAGTACTCATGGCTCTTGCGTGTCGGCTCAGCTCTGGTAGCCTTCTTGTTCGTCTACCTGAGCTACAGGTTGAAGTCCGTAACTATACGGAAGCGAGTCGAAGTGGGCCTCTGGACGATATTGGCATTGTCATTCATGCTTGCGATTGCCGAAGCTACAATGGACATTGCCTATCGACCTCAAACCCCACTAATCGGACAAGTGTGTCGAGCCCTGGCCTACCCAGTAACCCTAGTAGCAGCTGGGTATCTTTACGTAAGGAAAAGCAATCACAAATTTGGTAGGCCAGCCATCGCTGTGGGGCTGATTTGGGCAATTGCTTCACTGCTGCTCATGCTCTAACAGTCCCAACAACCTCAAGTCCCAGAAAGAGGCGATATTCCGCTATTCAAGCATCGATCCGGGTGTTCCTGGACGTCGCGACAGATGTGTCGCTCAGCGTCTCTGGTCCCTCCTGGATCAGAATGCGTGTAGGAAATCACAAGTACTTTTGAGTCGACGAGGCATCAGCCTGGGCCCTCAAAGCCCTCCTCGTCTCCCCTCAAATACCGTGATTTCCTGCATTCTAGAGGAAATCTTTTCCCCTAACGAAACCCTGAATCTATCGAAGGGCGAAGTGGGGTCCGAAGGTTCCCTGTAGAATGCAGAACAAATTTAAAATTCAATATGCACAATGAAAAATTACAGTTGAATGTTTAAAGTCACGGTATAAACTTCAAAGTCTTGGAAGTCATTTTCAATTTTAAACTGTAATTTTAAACTTTTCATTTTAAACTTTTAATTATCACTTTCTCCCATACACCATTCCCCCCAATTGCTTCACCACGCCTTTAATTTCAAGCATCGTGAGCGTTGCCGAGACAACCGGCGCTTTCATCTCGACTTGCCGCACGATCTCATCAATGTGCAGATTTCCTTCGGAAAGCAGTTCAACAACTTTCCGCTCTTCCGAAGTCAACGCGTCCAAATTAACCTCCAAGACAGACTTCGTCCTGCCAGTATGACTGTCTTTCAAATCCGGCAATTCATCAAGAATATCCGAGACATCGGTAACCAGTTTTGCGCCGAGTTTCAAAAGGTCGGCCGGCGCCTGCGACTGTCTGCTGGTAATGGGTCCCGGAACCGCAAACACCTCCCTGCCCTGTTGAGCAGCGAGGCTCGCCGTGATCTTCGTTCCCGACTGGGATGCCCCTTCTATGACCAATACCCCCAATGAAAGCCCTGAAATTATCCTGTTGCGGGCCGGAAAATTCCCGGGCACCGGCAATTTTCCCGGGGCAAATTCGCTCACCACCGCTCCATGCTTGGCAATCTCCTGCGCCAGCCCGACGTGTTCCGGAGGATACACCCGATCCACTCCGCCGCCCATAACGGCAATCGTTCGGGCTCCTGATTCCAGCGCCGCCCGGTGCGCGGTCCCATCAATACCCCTAGCCAAACCGGAGACAATGGTGAAGTGCTGCGCCGCCAGCTGCTCGACGAGCCGTTCTGTAACATCTCTCCCATACGGCGTCGCCTTCCGCGTTCCGACCACTGCCAAAGACCGCTCATCTTGCGGGAGAAATCGTCCTCTGATAAATAACACTTGCGGCGAATTATCGATCTCTTTTAAGAGTTTCGGGTACTCTTCATCATCAGGAACGATGGCCCGGATTCCGATTTTTGCCAACGCCGAGAGATGCTGTTTGGGGTCTATACGGCTCTTCCTCTTTCCTAATTCGAAAACGGCATCTTTAGGTAGTCCGATCTCTTTGAGTGTTGATTCAGAAGCCCCCCATACTGACTTTGCCGTACCGAAATAATTGAGAAGTACCTGAATCCTCGCCGGTCCGATACCGTCAACTTCATACAGTGCCGCTCGATAGGCTCGTTCCTCCTGTGAAATATCTGTCATATATGTAGAAAATCCGAAATTCGAATTTCGAAATCCCTGCCCGCCTTCGCTGCGCTCAGGCGCTAGCAGGAGGGCGAAACAATATCTAAATTCTAAATTCTAAATTCTAAATTCAAAACAATGTATCATTTAGATTTCCTCATAATAGAACTAAAAATCATCATCAACTCTGAAGATTCTTGAACAAGTTCCACTCGCTCTCGCTCTAACTCTGGTCTTACACCCATCTCTACTAACCGTAACCAATAACAACTTTCCTTTGCCTCTTTACGGCAGATCTTTATTCTCATTAAAAAATCCTTTTTGCCTAACGACTCATTTGCTTCAATGTAATTTGCACCTATTGAGGCTGATGACCGGATAAGCTGTCTGGAATATTCTTGGTTGGTCATTATCTTAGGAAGATTTCTCACAAAATCTCTCACCCTTTTACTAAAGCGGAAGGTTCTCTCTTCTAGATCGTATCGTTTTGAAAGTTGAACTTTTTTCATTTGAGTTTGTTTCGAATTTCGGATTTCGTGCTTCGAATTTGTTTCGAATTTCGTGCTTCGAATTTCGTGCTTCGAATTTCGTGCTTTATCGAGAGCTATTTGCAAAATATTCCTCCAAAAATCCCTTTGCCACCGGCGCCGCTTCATACGACCCCTCCCCGGCTCCTTCCAGGAGCACCGTCACGGTGATTTCCGGATTCTCCTTCGGCGCAAACGCCGTAAACCAAGCGTGGGTCCGTTCTTTGGGATCTCCGAACTCGGCCGTCCCGGTCTTGCACCCCACTTCAATCCGCCGGAATCCCTCCCCTGTACCGACGCCAAAATTGAAGAATGGGAACGCCGTTCCTCCGGGTAAGCAGGCCTCCGCCATACCCGCCCGGACCAAACGCAGCGTCTCTTCATGAATACCGATATCCTCACAAAGACTGCCTTTGTCCTCCGGATGCTCTGCAACATGCGGTTGGCAAAGCTTTCCCGTGGCCGCGACGCCGGTCATTTGAGCCACTTGTAAAGGTGTGACGGTGAGATCCGATTGGCCGATGGCAAAATGATACGTATTTCCCAGAAACCAGCGCTCTCCGCGCATTTGTTCTTTCCACAAAGGCGAAGGCACCAAACCGTCCGCTTCTCCCGGCAAATCGATCCCGCTTAATCGGCCGAAGCCGAAGGCTTTCGCCCATTCCGAGAGCATAGTCGCACCCACTGCTTCTCCCACCCGGTAGAAGAAAATGTCATTGGAGCGTTTGATCGCGTGAACGATATTGAGACTCCCCTCCTTGCGTCCGTACTGATCAAAATACCAATTGCCGTAGCGGTAGGTGCCGATGCGGATCTCACCCGTATCTTCAATTTCGGTCGCGGCGGTGATCTTTCCGTCTTCGAGTCCGGCCGTCGCGGTAACCACTTTAAACACCGATCCTGGAGGATAAATGCCGGCAATCGACCGGTTGAAAAACGGCTGATCCTCGCCGTCAAGGCTCACGGAAACGTTGTTGGGATCAAAACTCGGCCTCGACACCAGCGTCAACACCTGCCCGTTGCGGGGATCAAGCGCCACCAGTGCTCCGACGCGATCGCCGATGAGATCGTACGCCTTCTTTTGCAAGGACGCATCAATGGTGAGTTTCAAATCGCCGCCGTCAAGCGGATCGCTTTTCGAAATCTCCCGCACCACGGCAGCATCGGCATCGATCTCAACCAGTTCTGCACCGTTTGTTCCGTGCAGGTATTCTTCATACTCGAGTTCAACACCCGTCTTGCCGATAAGATCCCCTAGGTCATAATCCGGATGTTGAGCCATTTCTTGAGTATCTGCCTCTCCGACAAAACCCAAAACCTGGGCAATCTCCGGGCCGTACACATAGCGCCGTCCGACAATGGTCAACACATCTCCTCCCCCTCCCGTTGCCTCCAGCTTGAGCGCTTCTTCCCTGCTGATCTCGACATACTCCCGGCATCCCGAGACTTCAGTCTTTTCAGCGCCTTGGCTACCGAGATGCTCCGTACAATCGGGATTTTTCATTTTATAAATCGGTATGTTTTGCGCCAACACTTCACCATTGCGATCCGTGATGACGCCTCGCGGGGCTTGAATCCTGCGGACAAGGATCCTGTTTTCATCGGACAAAACGCGGTTGCGCGATCCTTGAATAATCTGCAGCCAAACCAGACGCAGGAAAAGCAGTGAGAAGCACAAAAGAAATGCCGCCCATATGAGCCGCAATCTGGTGCCGGAAAAATATGCCGTCGTTTTCCCGGAATTCTCAAGTAATTCGTCTGAAAACACCAAGCCGAGAGGTTCGGGATTCATAAAGATTCCTCACTGCCTTGTCTGTTCTGTCGCTAAAGATGTATTTTTCGAAAGTTTATGACACTTTGAGCCTAGCGGAATCTTGGGGAGTCCGCTCCTGCCACCAACGAATCAGAGGCAGTGCAATCCCAACCAACAATGTATCGACAGATATCGTCTCAAAACGTACTGCCCTTCCCTTGAGTAGTGAATAGATGAGACTTCCTAAGCCCGCAAAAATAAGTGTAAACGCCCAGTGTCTGGAAGAAAAGCGCCCGCCATACAAATGGATCAATCCCGAAGCAAAAAGCAGGGCGAGACTTTCGCGTCCCACTGGAGTTCCATAGACAAAACTCACGACTAAGCCGCTGACAAACGCAAACAGAAAACTTCTCTGTGGAGACGATCTGAAACTCACTGCCAGTACAAATGGGGTGACCAGCGAATAACCGAAGATGCTCTTTCCCAGAATTGCAAGTAGGACGCTTAAGACAAATAAACCCATAGATTAAAGCTTCGTCACAAACACGGTAGACACGGAATCGAGAGAAAGAGTCGGCTCGACGACGGCTTCTTGAAAGATCGCTGTTTCATCAGAGAGAATCTCCGAGACCTTTCCCACCACCAATCCGCGCGGCGGGCCGAAAGTCCCGCTGGTAACCACAACCGTCCCAAGAGGGAGATTTGCCGATTGCAGGACCTGCGTCAAAAGCATTTGCGAACTGAAACGTCCCTGAAGAAGTCCGTCAGCTCCTGAATCCGGGAGGTACACGGGAATGCTGCTGCGAGAATCCGATACGGACAGCATGAGGCTCTGTCGTTGCGAGACGTGAGCAACGGTACCCAAGAGCACCTCCTCCCAAATCACGGCGTCTCCCTCCTCCACGCCGTCAACTGCACCGACACCCAGTGAGATTTCATCTCCTCTTCCGATAATCGGAGCCGGTATGAATTTCCATTGGCGGGGCAATGGCGCTCCCAGGAGCCTGCGCATCGCCTGATTCTCTTCTTCAAGACTTGAGAGTTTAGCGCTGTCCACTGTGAGTTGTGTGACTTGACGCTCAAGATCGGCGATTCTCGCGGTTCCGCTGCGCCAGTAGCGCAAAGCATCGACGGGACTGCGAACCGCAGGGGACGCATCAAAAACAGCGCGCTCCACCGGAACCAGGATGGATTCGACGGAGCGGCGCAAGACTGTAATCACCTTTGTTCTATCCGCAAAAACCAAAAGCAAAGACAATGCGGCAAGAATGAGAAAAGTCCGAACCTCCCGCGTAAATGCAAACCGCCGCGCAAGAGCCATAGATCATGAAGTTTATACTAAACCGAACAGCGTAAACCCTCCCCAAATTCCCAAAGCCCCGAGAGTAGCACCCGCCGTAAATTCACTGACAGTATGATTCCCTTGGGAAACCCGCGCCCACCCGACCGGGAGTAAGATGATATAGAGCCAGAAAAACTCCTCCCCCAAGATCATAACCAAAAATGTAGCCAGCGCCGCGTTGACGCCCGCGTGCACGCTGACCTTCCAATATAGGGTAATCAGAAAAAACAGAAGTCCTAAGATCCAAAAGATAAGCAGGATGTTTGCGACCGCAGTCCTACCGGTCAATAGGGCCATGCCGATACCTGCAATCTGGGTAGTAAGCGCAAACGCATAAACGGGGATCCGCTCTTTCCTGCGGCGAATATCCCAGTCATGAATCTCCTTTTTTCGCAAGAGATGCAGGAAAAAAAGAAACGGAAGCACGGCGTTGATGAAAAGGAGAACACTTAAGAAAAGCCAGGAATGGCCGTTGACATACGCGTACCAGACGGTCAACCCAAACATGACCGGAATTTCAATAATCGGATCAAATATTCTTGATATCGCTTGGGCAACCGTTTTCATCGAGCCAAGTATACAGCGAAGCAAGTGAAAAGTGCAAAGTTGAAAGTGTAAAATCTTAGAATGTTTTTTTACCCCCTATGCTTTCTTGACATCTACCAAAAAAACGCTAGAATTCTCGCAATTATGAACGATCAAGAAATTAGACATGGATTTACAAGTTTCGCAGAACTTGTCAAGCTATCCAAAGATGCCGCCGCTCGACAAATCGGCAAAAAAGAACAGCAAACAGAAGAAGGTTGGAATTTTTTAAATGATGTATTTGGGATCACTGAAAAATCATTACGAAAAATAGGCCTTTCCCTTACACCAGCAATTCTTGAACTGACGCTCACAGATATTATCAGTGAAAGATCGGAGTCAGCTCTCCTCCTGGTATTAAGACACGCTACCGGGGGATTAACTCTCGTTGATCAATCTGACGCCTCAGGAAAATTACAGATTTCTCCGGATTTAAAATTGGAAAAACAATCCAGTGATGATGAAGACTTCACACTTACATGCCCAGAGAATGTGTTTCAAGTTCCGATCCGTATTTTCAATGCCCCAACAGAACAAGTTGGCACCTCATTCAGAGGGATGGAACAGAGCGACAGCCCTCCAATGGTGATGAGCGCTGTAATCCATGGAATCATCAATAGATGGGACATTGATATAACCGGTGATCCACATGGGTTGAAGTCTACCTACATCCGAACGGTAACAAATCCCCGGCCTAGAACTGAATCATAAGCAGAGACATACTTACCGCAAACTGCCTCTCACCCGAACCTTCGACAACAGCCGTTCGTCTCCCAGAAGAATCCCGCACCCACGCACCACCGCCGTTTGCGGGTCATCGGTGACCCAAACCGGCATCTTGGTCTCCTCAGCAAGCAGTTTATCAATTCCCCGCAGGAGTGAACTTCCTCCTGCCATGGTGATTCCGTGCTCCAGGATGTCGGCAACCAATTCCGGAGGCGTTTCCTCAATGGTATCTTTGATTTCCTCAATGATTTGCCGGATAACCGGAGCCAGCGCTTCACGGATCTCGATGCTGTTGACCTTTAAGGACTTCGGCAAGCCGCTTTCCAAATCCCTCCCCCGCACCACAATCTGCAGCAGCCCGGCATTTCTCCTGCTCAATCCTGTGCTCTCTCCCGTTTCTTCCAGCGTGCTTTCTTCGAAAGGATACGCGCTGCCGACGGCAATCTTCACCTCTTCCGCGCTGGAAATCCCCAGAAGCAAACCGAATTTTAATCGGATGAACGACTGCACCGCTTCGTCCAATTCATCGCCTGCAATCCGGATCGAGCGGTTTAAAACAATGCCTCCCAGGGAAACAACAGCGATCTCCGTCGTACCCCCTCCGATATCGACGATGAGGTGCCCTCTCGGTTCTTCAATCGGCAAACCGGCCCCGATGGCCGCCGCCATCGGCTCTTCGATGAGGTACGCCGCCCGGGCTCCGGCGGAGAGAGCGACCTCCTGGACAGCGCGACGTTCAACCTCGGTGACTCCTGACGGAATGCCGACGACGACTCTGGGCCGGGGAATTTTAGGAATAATTCCATGCGTCTCATGGACAAGCGCGATGTAGTGGGAAAGCATTGCTTCAGCCGCGTCAAAGTCCGCGATCACGCCGTTGCGCAGCGGCCGGATCGCCTCAATCGCCTGGGGTGTTTTTCCGATCATCCGCTTTGCCTCCGAGCCGATTGCCAAAACAGCCTTTGTTTTACTATGTCTGGCAACCACCGACGGTTCGCGTACCACAATCCCTTTGCCATGCACCAGTACTAGAGTATTTGCAGTGCCTAAATCAATCGCTATATCGTGGCTGAATAACCCAAAGAGTCTATCGAGCATACGCGTATCCCATTTGAACCGGCTCTCCAAATGATGATCTTCGGAAATTGTTCACAAAAAGTAATCTAAAATGGCCTTCGAAAAGCCATAAAACCAAAGATCGGTTGTATCGAAAACAGCCGCCGTGTGGGCAGGCTCGGGAAAGCATCTAAACGGATCAAAATTGAACAAAGGACAATGAAAAGTCGCGCTCAGTATAGCAGAACGTTATATGGGCGCAAGAAGAAATTGATGCCGACTCCCCTATGTTCTCACGGGTTGTTGACGAAGAAACCCAGCGATCGCTTGCTCTGGATGGACCCCCTCCATCCGCTCAACCACGTCGACAATCAGAGCTGTGACTATAGGAACCCCTCCGCTCTCAGGCGTGGCTCTTCGAGGCAGTAACACGAGTCCTACTTTTCCGGCATGGATATACACCGGATGGCCTTCGACAAGGTCTTTGATGTGGCTTTCGTATTCATTCTGAATAAGCTCCGGAGGAATGGGCTGTCCGACAACCGGACCTCCACCCTCATCTATTCCCCACCTGATACCTCGTTCATGAACCTGATTCACACTCATCACCCCTTTCTTGAAAAATACACATTTCTTACACAGTAACCGACAGATTCTGCCACAATACCCTCAGGTTGTCAAATCTCATGCTACAATGACTCCCATGAAGCTCGAGCGTCTGGCAAGAAAAGTTATTGAGATCACCTTCTATGCGCTTCTCTTGATCGTCCCGCTGATTGTTGTGACAGGCAATTATGAGGTGTTCCAGTTCAACAAAATGGTGACGGTCTATCTGGGAACGACGATCATCACCACAGCCTGGATCATTAAAACCATTCAACAAAAGCGATTCTCCTTGGCACATACCCCGCTTACCATTCCCCTCCTCCTTTTCCTTGCCTCTCAAAGTATAAGTACTCTTCTCTCCATCGAACCGCGCACCTCGATATTCGGCTACTATTCCCGCTTCCACGGAGGTCTGCTTTCAACCGTCTCCTACATCCTCCTCTACTTCGCGTTTGTATCAAACGCACAGCCGGCCACGATCAATTTTTCTGATAAGGGAGAGGGTGGGGAACAAATTTCTGGAGGCTGGATAGGCCAGGCTCTCAGCCTGGTGAGCAATATGAAAGTCTCGTTAACTGGCTTCGCAAACCGTATACAGCCGAAGAAATTTCGTTCACCGATCTCGAAAACCTCTCCTTTCCTTCTCGTCCTTCTCTTCTCCGCCACAATAGTCGCCATATACGGAATACTTGAACACTTCGGGATCGATGAACACTTTTGGGTACAGGATGTCCGCAATCGAGTCTTCTCCACCATGGGCCAGCCGAATTGGCTCGCCGCCTTCCTTATCCTCATCACCCCCCTAACGCTAGCGTTCGCACAGAGAACACAATTTGTAATTTGGAATTTGGCATTTGGAATTTTTTATCTCACCCTCCTCTACACCAAATCCCGCTCTGGCTTATTCGGTTTTGCGGTGATGTATGCGATATTTTGGATCCTCTTGCTCTTGCAAACCTTTCTCTTACAACAGAGTAATGGACTTTCAAAAAAACGGTCTCTGATCAATTTTTTCTCAACCTCCTTCGTTATTCTTGTCATCACTCTTTTCGTCGGAACTCCCTTCACTCCGAGCATCGGTCAAATCCTCAATCGGTCCAATCAACAGAGAACGGCAACACCTCAAGTGATCGAATCGATGACATCTCCGCCGCCAGCGCAGGAAAACAGTGGAGGTACACCTTCAGAAGAGATCCGTAAGATTGTCTGGAAAGGTTCCATCAACATCTGGAAGCACTGGCCTATCTTCGGTTCCGGAGTCGAAACCTTCGCCTACTCCTACTACAATTTCCGCCCAGTAGAGCATAACTTCGTCTCCGAGTGGGATTTCCTTTATAACAAAGCCCACAACGAACACCTCAACCTACTCGCCACCACCGGCATCGTCGGCCTCGGCACCTATCTCCTCATCATCGCCACCTACACTCGCTGGTCGCTCAAACGGATAGGAATAATGAAGTATGAATCAAGAATCATGGACGGAAATACTACGAAAAACAAACCTGCCCATAATTCATTATTCATTATTCATCATTCACTTCCCATCGCTCTCCTCTCAGGTTTCCTCGGCCTGCAAGTCGCCCTCTTCTTCGGCTTCTCAACGGTAACCGACGGCTTCCTCTTCTTCATGTTCCCGGCATTTGCCTTCGCGATTGAGGAAAACGGGTCATCCAGCAAAACCTTGTCATTCGGAAAACAATCTTCGAAAACCTCTCTGCTGCAAAAACTTCTCATCCTCCTCACGCTCCTCATGTCGTTGTATGTAGTGGTCGGAATCGCGAAGTATTGGTACGCGGACCGCTTGTTCACCCAGGGAAAATCGCTGACCAACGCCAATCGCATGGCCGAAGGTTTGACGCTCATGCAAAAAGCCTCCCAACTTCGCCCTAATGAGCCGTTATTCCATGACCGGTTGGCGCTGGACTTTGCCCGTTCCGCGGTAGCCTTGAGCATTTCAGGTGAAGCAACCGAAGCCGCGCAGTTGTCTGAACTTTCAGCCGCCCACTCGGATTTAACGGTCCTCGAGAATCCGGTGCACCTCAATTACCTCAAGAATCGCGCCGCCACCATGCTCCATCTGGCAACCATTGACCCCCGCTACCGGACTTTCGCCATCGAAGCGCTCGAGCGAGCCCGGCAGCTTTCCCCCACCGATCCCAATGTTCCCTATAACCTTGGCCTCATTCACATGGAGACGAATGATTTGCAAAAAGCGCTGGAAGAAGAACAGCAAGCGGTTGGCCTCAAACCGGACTACGAACTCCCCCGCATCGCTCTCGCGCAGGTTTATGAAAAGCTCGGGATGCCGGAAAAAGCGATGGAAGTCTATCAAGATTTCTTGAACTACGATCCCGACAACCAAACCGCTACGAACGCCATCCAGCGCCTTGCGACGGAAGCAGGAGTAAGGAATAAAGAGTAAGGGGAAAGTCAACCCTCCTATTTAAACAGTATCACCAAACGCCGCTACCGCATCGAGCGCCGGATGCAAGATCTCAGAAAATAGATCCTCAAACCACACGTCACAGTCGAAACGGTGTATCTAACGCTTTGCATAGACATACGCAAGGCCGACTGAGTTGGCAATTTCCTCTTGACGTAACCCTCCTATACCTAAATTCGCCTGCATGATTTCTATAGCTGGATCCCAATCCGGATTGAGGCGTTCAAAAAGATCATCAGGTACGTAGAGATTAATAATGGTTTGAACTTTTCTCCACTTGTCTCTCTCCTTTTCATCGAAAAAAACCGCCGTCACCGATTGAGACTCCGTAGGAAGAAATGGGTTGCGAATAAAACTCCCAAGAAGTATTGAATGATCAATGCTCCCGGAGTACCAGGCTGGAGTAACGATTTCCATAGATTTCGCCCAGTCAAGAAGCGAATCGACGACACCCGAATTAAACTCAACCTGTAGATCATCTGGGTTATAGAGAATCGAACTCTTATATAAACCGTTTTCATACGCAAACTTTTGCACCGCTCCCAGGTTTCTAATCGCGGTATCAAATCGAGTATGAATATCTTCCTTATCCATATCAGGCCAACCGATGGGTTCAGGAGCCCACCCGACCCTGAGAAAAGACGAGTTGATGGCCCGATCAAGGAGTTTAAAATCTCTCTCGGAAAAAACTTCATAATATATCTTTCCACCCGTCACCAAATAATTTATCCCGCCAAGCCTCTGAAGATGATCTACATAAGCCTGGTAATTCTCGGAAGGCTCATGCTCGCAGGCCGAAAACAGTACACCACCCAAAGTCAGAGCGGAGACTTGCATGAATTCTCTACGTGTCATTGACATATTGCTTCTCTTTCTTAACTCAATAAATGCACAATCTGGAAAAAGTTGAACTTGATTATACTGTAAGGAGCAAACTATTCCTTAAAAATACCCAAAAACACTATCCAGAGTCTGGCGACGGAAGGAGGGGAAAGACAAGATGAATAAAGTGTGGGTTTTAGCTTACTAGCTTTTTAGGACTCAGAATATTATTGACAATCTTTGGCAAACATTGCTACAATCACTGCAGTATGCGCACGATAAACATTTCTGTTACCGATGACCAGCGTAAGCTCGTCGACCGCTTGGTAACCAAACTGGGCTTTGCCAACCGCAGCGAGTTTTTCCGCACGCTCCTCCGGCGGATTACAACCAACCCTGAACTCGTGGAAGAACCGAAGCTTTCTACCAAAGCCCTCCGGCGGTATGAGAAGATGATCCGGGATATTGATAGCGGCAAGGTCAAGACGTTCAAAGCCGACAGCGTTGAAGATCTTATGGAACACTTGATGAAGGGTGTGAAACAATGAGAGTCGAGACTCACCCGAAATTCGACAGACTCTTCAGGAAAGAATCGCTACGAATCGGAAACTCACTCAACAATTCATAAATCGCCTCGCCATGTTTCGGAACAATCCGACCCATCCCCTCCTCCACGACCACCAACTGACTGGGAGGAAGCAAGAGTTACGGTCTTTCTCAATCACCGGTGACATCCGAGTCGTCTATCACAACATCTCTTCCAAGACCGTCATCCTCCTCGACATCGGCTCCCACGCACAAGTGTATTAGAACCTCAGCAAAGGGTTTAGATTCAGCTTTCAGTTTTCAGCCTTCAGTTGCCACCAACAATCTCCCCCTTTGAACGCAGCAATTCAAGATTAGCCGAGCGAGTACCTCTGAAAAGTCATCGACTGTTCGACGAAGGGTTTATCCCGAGAAGTTTGATGACATAACCTGAGCGAGGCGAAATCCTGAATGACCGTTCATGGGGCACTCTTTCTTGGTTACTTCTTTGAGTGTGCAAAGAAGTAGCTAAATTTTAGCCAAAAAAAGAAGACGCCTACGATGGATTACGGGGAGGAGGGGGATGGGTCACGGCCCATGCATGGTGTCGCGACCGCGACTCCAAACCTCTCACTCCCGCTATCGTCTTCTTGGCGTCTTCTCATTGTTTGCCTCTGCCGATCGGCCTCCGGAGCTCAATGCTCCCTCGTGGAGCGCAACGCTCCTGGCCGACCCGGCCGGCATCCGCGCTTCTGCGCGGCGTAATCTCGAGTCTTCCGACTCGTTTGGAAAGCCTTGCCCCGTAGACGACGTGCCTGAGAGTACAGGCTGTAGGCCTTAGATCAGGCAGAAGTTCTTCGGGGCCTAAATTTCAGGCCTACCCATTCGGGCGAAGTATGCAGTTGTTCGAGTTTCAGGTCCACGCAGAACTCATTGGCAGGTCGAACCTGCAAAAGCGGTACTCGTCAGACGAACACAACCGGCAGGGCTTTCGCCGGGCCGTCAACGTCAAAGCGACTTCCACCTCCAAGGCTGATTTCCCGCTCAATCTTCGGGCGATACTGATCCGGAATCCAAATCTGGTCGCCTCGTTTCGTGATCGGGATGTTGTTATGTGGCGAGTCGTCTTTGATCCAGACGCGGTAATCGGTCTCCACCCAAAGCTCAGGCTGTACACGACTCCCCTTGAAGGAGAAACCTGAGGCTCGGAAGTAGCACGTCTCGCCCTCAACCATTTCGCGCAGCAACTTGGTGTTCTCAAATCCGTCGGGCATGTCATTCCTCCCTTCCTTCTCGACTCAATGCTGAGTCACCCGGTCTATCGAATAACCTATAACGCGGTCAACCGATCGGATGCCGTATCCTCCTTCCATCCTTCAGCGGATAAGCGTCATGCCGAATGCGGCAAATCCCAATGTGGTTGCCGCAACTCCGGCGCTCGTTATGAGCTGGTTGACAGGCCGTCCGAAAATGCGTTTGTCTGCAAGTAAATGCACACCCGCCCGGCTGCTCGCAAGGGCCATTCCCCCTACCATGAGCAGTGCAACCGAAAGAAATCTCCGGTTGCTGTATGAAGCAAGGTATACACCCGTGCCGAACATGACCGAGTTGGTGAGCAGCAGCATGGCAAGCATGATCTTCCTGGCCATTTCCGGAAGCTCCGTTCTCTGAACCTCGTATTTCACGAAGCCATGGCTTAGTAACAGCCAGGTCATAGTGAGCGTAAAGAACAAGAGCACGAACAAAGCTCCGATTGCGTTCATATTCACTCTCCCAGTCCCCCTTCCCTCCAGGGACTCTCGCGGCTTGGCCGGCGCTTCTTGCGCCGCTCGAGCTTCGCCTTCGTCTCCTCCCTGATCCAGTGTTTGATGCTCCGTTGGTTTTGCTCGACTCTGGCCATGGTATCGTACAAGAGCACATAGATGTCCCAGCGAGAACAGCGCGGATCTGGCTTGACGTTGTATGGTAAGTTCAGCGCTTTGGCAGCCCTCTGCTCGGATCGCCTCCTTAATTCCAATCGGAATTTCGAACCTACTGGAACAACCTTCCCGATATTCCGCATCGCATTTTCTCCTCGATTTCCGCTAAACTCTGCAAGGTCGATCCTTGCAAGTGAGATAATTCCTGGGAGGGGGCGGTCCTCCCACGGTAATCAAAAAAAACCGTCACCCTGACTACAGGTGGTCATCGTCGTACCCGAAGTCTCCGGAAACATCACGCGCTGCTCCGCCAGTAGCCTCACTCCCCCTTCCTTCTCTGGTGTTCCAACCAGCCTGCTGCGAGCGAAGCTGCACCCGCGCAGAAGCCGCGAACGCGAATGGCAAAAAACCCGCTGCCTTCTCGCTCTCAACCATTGCCCGGCACTCCTGTAAAACCTTCTCCGGAACGCCTTCGTCGCGCGGATCACCTGCCGCAACATCAACCGACCACGAAACCTCAGTATGGTTGTCACCACGGAACACGTGAAGGAGGAACTTCCACTCCTCTGCTCCTTCTGAAGAAAATACTTGATAGGAAAGGTGATCCTGAGGTTCACCGACCATTCCCGAAATAAGTTGAGTTGCCATGCGACTCTCCTCTTATTTTCCTAATTAGCTCGAATTGTGTTTCTGCCTCCGCCCAGGCGAAGAAAATAGGAAAAAAGACTAGAAAGTAGGAATGTACTTATTTTTTCTCCTACCTTCTCCAATGAGGAGCTTGCGCGAACGGAACACGAAGTCCCGCAGGGCCCCGAGTAACACTCGAGGTATGACTCACATAAGTCACGCAATATCCACAAAGAATTAAAGATCTTTTAAAGCATGAACCATTCAGTCTTAACCCTTTGCGGAGCGAGTGGACGCCGTTGCGCAAGATCCTAACACTCTTCCCATCCTCTCCGCCTGAGCGGAAGTAGTTTTTTCCCTGATTTAAGCTTTCCAAATATTCAGATTTTAAGGTGCTCTCCCGCAAGGTCGTGTTTAACGCGACAAGCAAGAGTTCATCCACATCAGAAACCGGCCTTGTCAGCGCCTATGCCGACAGCCGAATTCTTTGTGAATACAAAATATCCTAGACTCTCGTCTAGGAATCACACATGATTATACCTCAACCATCAACACGTTGAATTAATTCTTACTCAAGAGTTAGAAGTCAACCTTGTCATCTGTACAAAAATCACAATTCAGGAAGATCAAGTCGAAGTTTTTGAAGATCTGGATAAGGAAGAAGGTCCTGATAAGGCGACTGCTCCAACCATTCTTGTTCAGAGCTCCAATAATTGTGCTGGACAAGACCCCCGTACAGTCGTTCATAACGCTGCCGTTCCCCCGTGCTCATCTCCAATAGTATTTCTCCCCGTTCCTTCCAGCCCATATGTTCGCGTGTATCCAAAAGCCTCCAGACGCCATTCGAATCTTGCTGCCCAATTGAATAAATCACCACATCTGACAACTCCGAGAGGGCAATCCGGAACATTTGAGGATCAGCCTCCACCTCCTCAATGAAGGTGCCGAGATAATCGAGAACAAGTTCCGGACCCAAGGTATCAACCAACCGATCATTTGCGTATATCCCTGGCATCTCAAAATCCGGGTTCGGGAACTCTTTACCAAGAAGCTCCAAAAGTTCCACTCGCTCTGAGGTTTCGGATATTGCTTCACTTGATCTCATACATCTCCATTCGAAATATCGATTCTATTAGTCAAGAATTATACCCCACATTAGCAAGTCATTGTGCTGGATGCCCACATAGGTGACACTGGGAAATGTTCCTGAGCATACACAAGCGGCGGTTGGTATTCAAGACTTTGGTGTGGCCGCTCTGC
>MHCL01000007.1:35745-83704 GCA_001816915.1 Candidatus Chisholmbacteria bacterium RIFCSPLOWO2_01_FULL_49_14 | reverse complement strand
CATCGATTGTTCGCAGAAGGATAGCCGATGAAAGATTCTTCTCAAGAATGACCTCGGCAGTACCCGCCTGTTTCAACAGGTTGGCGTTATTCAACTGTTCATTTTTCCTCGCATGCGGAAGCGGAATGAGAATGGCCTTGACGCCCGTGAAGGCGAGTTCGCTGACGACATTGGCTCCGGACCTCGAAATCACCAGGTCCGCCTGGCTCAATATCCAGGCAACTTCTTCTGCTGAAAACCAGTCTTTGACAAGATAACGCTGGCGTAAAGCTTCGGGCAGACTTGACCGGACTTGCGTTAACAGTCTGAGATCCGAACCGTTCTTCGTCATACCGCATTGGTGGATGATGGTGAAGCGAATAAGCAAGCGGTTTAAAATCTTTCCGATCAGGCTATTGATCGTATGCGCTCCTTGATTGCCTCCGGTGATATAGAGAAGCGGTCGATCTCCGGTTTGTACTTCCAGGCTCTTGCGAATTCCTTTCACAATCGCCTCCCGAATGGGATTACCGGTGACGACCACCTCTTTTTTGAAGTGCTCTCCCGACTCAGCCCAGGAGACAGCCAGTACATCGGCGAACAAAACAATGAGCGAATTGGCCAGTCCCCCATGCACGGTCTGTTCATGCGTGACGATCGGGATTCCCAGTAGTTTTCCGCTCAAGGCGACCGGCAGCGCCACGTAGCCGCCGAAGGAAAGAATCACATCGGGTTTGAAGCGCTTCACTTTCATGTACGCAGCGAGAAAGCCCAACGGGACTCTGAGGATTGCTCTCAACGCCAGGCGATTCAGCTTTTTGGGAAGTTTTCCCGCGGGTATGGTCACCAGCTTTACACCCAGTTTCGGAATTTCATGCATTTCCCTTGCTAAGCTGTCGCTTCCTTCCTGAGCCCTGGCTCTGCCCACAAACATGATTTCCCAATCGCCGCGTCGATGGAGCTCTTCAATGATGGCAATCGCGGGAGTGAGGTGTCCGCCCGTGACGAGGATTCGTTTTTTGTGCTTACTGTTTCTCATCCGCAGATTTTGAAATATTGAGAAGGATCCCGACAGCCGATAGCACGGCAATCGTCGAGGAGCCTCCGTATGAAATGAACGGCAATGGGACGCCGGTCAAGGGAACCAGCGCGACCATGGTCCCGAGATTAATGACCGTCTGGGTTGCAATCCAGATTGCAATTCCACTTGCCAAAAGCTGGCCGAAGCGATCCGCAGCCCGTTTGGCTATGCTGAAGCTTCTCACAAAAAACACCACAAACAACGTGATCAAGGTCAATCCCCCCAAGAAACCCAACTCCTCCGCGATGATGGCAAAAATCGAATCGGTCGTAGCCGCGGGGATATATTCATATTTTTGCCTTGATTTCCCGATTCCCACTCCGAACAAACCACCGGAACCAAGGGCAATCAGTACTTGGCGGATGTGATAGGAAGCGCCGAGCGGATCCTTGGTGGGATCCAAAAAGGTGAGGATTCTTGCCCGGCGATACTGCGAAGAGAGAATGAAGCCCGTCGCTCCCAAGATTCCCGCAGCCGAGGTCAAGAAAACCGATTTCCAACTGGCACCGGCGAGAAAATAGATCGCAAACGCAATCACGGCGACCACAGCGGCCGTCCCCAAATCAGGTTCGAGCATAATGAGTCCCACCACAAGCGAAACAATCAGCGCGAAGTGAATAAAGCGAATATTCTTCTCAAAAAATGTTGATAAATACATGGTAATGGTGAGCTTCACCAATTCTGCCGGCTGAATGCCGATCCCCCCGATGGTGATCCATCGCCTGGCTCCCAGGACTTTCGTGCCCACAGAAGGGATGAGAACCAGAACCAAGAGGAGGAGCGATACCGCAAATGCCCAGATGGCAGCTTTTCGATAAACCTGATACGGGATCGAGGAAAAGATGAGCATCGCCGCTACCCCCGCAACGGCCCAAACCAATTGCTGCCTGGCGAAGTAGAACTTATCCAAGAAATCACGATACGCTTCCACGACCGAGGCATCAAAGACCATGAGCACCCCGAACATGGTCAAGAGTAACGCAGCTCCCGCGAGCATCCAGTCCGCATGCCTTTTTTCTCTTTTTGATTTCGTTCGCGGAAGATTTCTTCGTCTTTTCATGTCTTGCTTTTGGAAAGGGTGGTAAAAATATCCCGGAATCTCTCCCCGCGTTCGAATTCATTGGCAAATTCCGCAAATGAAGTGAATGCTGGGCTTAACAGCACAATGTCTCCCTCTTTCGCATAGTCGGCTGCTGCAAGTACCGTGTCTGAAAAATCCCGGTCCTCGGCAATGATCGGCGGATGAGATATTTTCTTGAGCGCTGTTTTTAGCTCATGAGTGCCGCTGCCTTTAAGCAGGGCCAAGGCTTTGCACTGCTTCACCACTGCCGTTACCAACTCTGACAGCGGCAGTCGCTTGCTTTCTCCGCCGATCACCAGAATCGGAGGTTTGGGGCAGACGTCCAAGGCTTTGATGGTCGCGGTCGGTGTCGTGGAGGTGGTGTCGTTGATGAAGGTAATGCCTTTGAGAGAACCCAGCGTTTCAAATCTGTGCTCTACTGCGGGAAAATTGGTGATGATCGGTTTGACAGCACCAGGATCAAGCCCGAATAGCCTTGACACCTGCAATACTGCCGCTGCATTTTCCCGGTTATGTTCACCGGGAATTTTCAGCCGCCATGATTTCGGGAGATCTCGGTTTGAAAACCAGATGATCCTTGATACCGCTTTGCTTGCCATCGCCCGCGTCAAGGGGTTCCGGCGATTGAGAATGAGCGCGTCAGTCTTTTTCTGGAAGGCAAAAATCGCTTCTTTATCGGCTTGATATTCACCCATATTGATATACCGATTGAGATGATCGGGATAGATATTGGTGACGACCGCGATCTGCGGGCTCAATTGCTCTTCCCTCCATCCCTGCAGTTCCCAAGAGGAAAGCTCCATCACGGCAACGGAGTTTGCGCTCGCTTTCTTCAAAAGGCCTAGATTGGCACGGCGCGTGGCATTTCCGGCCAGGATGATCGGCTGATCGACGAGTTTTGACAATATGGCGAAAATCAACAGCGTGGTTGTGGTTTTCCCGCGGGTTCCGGTCACGCCGATCGTTAGCCCCGGAAAGTAGCGGCCGAAGAGGCTGGTATCCATGAGAACCGATTTATTTCTCCGGCGGGCGGCCTGAAGCAGCGGATGCGTCCAGGGTACTGCCGGATTGCGGATGATGATTTCTGCCTCGTTTACGAGTTCTTCCCCCTGCGTTCCTAATTCAAAACGGATCGGAAAATTGCGGAGCTTGTCCATTGACGGCCGCAGTTGTCCTTCATCCTTTTTATCCGTCACCAAAACCTGACAGCCGATATCGCAAAAGATTTTGGCAACCTCCACCCCTCTTCCCAGCAGGCCGAGGCCGAGAATGAGCACCCTTTTTCCCTGAAAATCCTGCCTGAAACGCTCAAAGGCATTCATAGCGCTTTTTCCTCCGCAATTCCGGAAAAGCCAAAGTGTTTGAGAAGGCGGGAAAAATTCTCCAGTTTTCCGGTTGTCACGAATCTCACATTTCCCGGCTTGCGGCTTTGGATTTTTACCCCTTTACGTATTGCGCGCAGACGCCGGGCAACCGCCATTGACGGCTCAATGATTGTCTTCCCGGGAAGGATTTTCGCAATCACGTCTTTTAAAAATATATAGTGCGTGCAGGCAAGTACGACGATATCGCTCCTTCCGAGATTATTGTTGAAAAAAAAGTCTTTGACCGCAGACTCGACGCGAGTGGCGTCAGGCAAACCCTCTTCCACAAGTGTGACGAATTCCGGCGCAGCAAGCAGGTGTACCTTGACCCCCGATGCATGCCTCAAGATTAATTCCCGCTGTCTCCGGCTTTTGACGGTTTTGACGGTCGCCAAAACCGTGATCTCACCCGTTTGAGAGAGACGGGCTGCCGGCTTCACCGCGGGTTCAACTCCGACAAACGGAAGGGGAAAATTTCGGCGCAGCGCTTCAAGTGCCACCACTGTCGCCGTGTTACAAGCAACCACTATCGCACCGGCGCCTTCGTTGACAAGAAATCTGGTAATCTTCTTTGCCCTGTCAAGGATGCGGGTGTTGCTTTTATTCCCGTAGGGAACATATTTCTCATCCGCCACATAGATCATATCCTCTCGAGTCATCAGGCGGGAGATTTGCCGAAGGATCGATAAACCCCCAATTCCGGAATCGAAAAGTCCGATCGAATCTCTTTTCATGCTCCTGCTTTCATTATATCAGGGGAAGGGTCCCGGAGGCTTGTTGTCTCCATCGTGACACGGGCTTGGTTCTGTTTCTGATCGTCAACTAAATAACGGCTAACCAAACTCCGAAGATTGCCAGCATGATGCCTGCCAGCCAGGCGCGGGAGACGATTTTTGGTTCTTCCCAGCCGAGGTGTTGCAGCCAGAGGTGGGCCGGGGCGACTGAAAAAAGTTTCTTTCCGTAGATACGTTTGTAGGAG
This sequence comes from Candidatus Chisholmbacteria bacterium RIFCSPLOWO2_01_FULL_49_14, assembly GCA_001816915.1. Lineage (GTDB taxonomy): Bacteria > Patescibacteriota > Microgenomatia > UBA1400 > Chisholmbacteraceae > 2-01-FULL-49-14. The sequence goes on along the minus strand of MHCL01000007.1, from coordinate 79,220 downwards.
AGTTGCAGGAGACTTGATGCGATTTCCACGATATAGATGCCTCCGATCACAACCAACGCCATGATTTTTCCCAGAAGGAGTCCGACGACCGCCAACGTCGCTCCGAAGGCCAACGCTCCGACATCGCCTAAAAAGATGCGGGCCGGAAAGACGTTGAAATAGAGAAGCGCGATGAGCGACCCCAACCATAGGGCAAGAAAGATAGACAGCGGAGTATCGAGAATTGAAGCGGAGATCACCCAAAAGCCGAACAAGGCGATCATCAAAAGCCCGGATGCCAATCCGTCGAGCCCATCGGTCACGTTAAAGGCATTGGCAAACGATACCGTGGTGAAGGCTGCAAACGGTACAAACCAGATTCCCAATGTAAACACCCCGATAAACGGGATATAGAGAATATCGATTTTGAGGTTTACATAGAGAAGAAGCGCGACGATCAAAGCCAGAATCCACTGAATGACGAACTTGTGCCGCAGCCGCAATCCGAAGAATTTTTTTTCCTTTCCGAAAAATTTCATTAAATCGTCATAGAGTCCAAGCAAACCGAAGGAAATGAAGGTAAAGAAAATGACGTTTACCTCATCAATGATCGGATAAACCTCGGTTACCGTTAAGCCTCCCAGGCGCAGAAGAGGCAAAATTATTGAAAACAGGAGGGATACGACAATAATCACCAATAAGCCTCCGCCGACCGGCGTGCCGGCTTTTTTCCCATGGAAATAGTCAAAAATCGGTGTCAATTTGCCGAAGGCGTCGCGGGTCGTCTGCTGTCGGCGCTGAAAGCGCAATGTATAGAGGAGATTGATAAAGGGTACGATGAGTATCCCGGTTACCAGGAATGAAAATATTAAGAGGCCGATGAGTAGAGTCATGGATTAGGGGTATAGGTGATAGGTATTAGGTTATAGGTTATAGGATTTAGGGTTTAGAAATCAAGATTTAAGAATTGAGATCTAATCATTAAACATTTCTCATTATTTCCTACTCATTACTCATTATTTCCTGCGTACCCTTGTTGTTTATCGAACAATGATTTTGGGGAGAAAAATAAGCGCCGCGATCACGACTGCCCCGATTGCCGTCACCAATACCATGCCCGCGGAAACGTCTTTGGCTATTTTGGCATGTTGTCGATGTTCGGTGGTGATGAGGTCGGTCATCAATTCGATCGAAGTATTGATCATTTCGGCGACAAAGACGAGAACAATGGCGAGCACAACCGCCACCCATTCAAGAGAGGAAATATGGAGTGTGAGTCCGAGGCCGAGTGCCAGACAGGCAAAGACCGCATGCACAACAAAATTAAGCTGGGTGGTAAGCGCATACCGCATTCCCGAAAATGCCAGCTGAAACGAGTGCACGTGTCTGTTCATCTCATGTAAAGTATAGCAAATAAGAGGATTTGAGAATTTTTAAACTCTCTTGATATTTGCGCCCAAGTCGATCAGCCGGCCGTCAAGATTTTCATAGCCGCGGTCAATCTGATCGATTCCCCTGAGCCTACTGCTTCCCTGGGCGATGAGGGCTGCCAGCACCAGCGTCGCCCCTGCCCGCAGGTCGTGAATGGCAATGTCTATTCCTTTCAGGGGTGTCGGCCCCAGAATTTTTGCCCCGTGTTTATACTGCCGGTGGTCATCCGTAAGGTTAAAATTATAAAAGGTTTTCGGATCCGCAACCTTTGGTGTATAGAGCGTCATATCGGCGCCCATGCGCACCAGATCATCGATATATTGGAAGCGATTGTTGTGGACCGATTCATGGATAATAGATTGGCCCTGCGCTTGGGTCATGAGCACCGCCCATAACGGCTGCCAGTCAGTCATAAATCCGGGATACGGTTGGGTTGTGACCTTCACTCCCCGAAGCTGGCCTTTGGAAAAAAACCGGATTCCGAAACTTCCCGTTTCGAAGCCGCCACCCGCTTCGCTTAATTTATCAAGAAAAGCCCCCAAATGCTTGTGACTGGCATTCTCGACAATGATATCTCCGCCCGTGGCAACCGCGGCAATTGCATAGGATACCGCTTCGTTGCGGTCCGGCATGACGCTGTAGATGGTCGGGTCAAGCCGTCGCACTCCCTCAATGGTGATCCTTCTTTTCAACGTCCGTTTGATCCTGGCTCCCATGCCCACCAGCATGGCGATCAAATCATCGACCTCGGGTTCTTCCGCCGCATTGTCGATGATCGTTTCACCGGCAGCCAGCACAGCGGCCAAAATCAACGTTTCGGTACCGGTGTGCGTATTTTTTTCAAATGAGATGCGGGCGCCATGAAGCTTCTTCGCCGAGACAGTGACTTGATCTTTATGCTGGACGACACGGGCTCCCATCAACTTCAATCCTTCAAAGAGGCGGTTGAGCGGCCGTTCCCCGATTTTGTCCCCACCGGGTAAAGGAACCGTGGCTTTTTGAAAGCGGGCCAGCAGTGGAGGAATGAACATTGATGAGGCACGGGAGCGGGTCCCGAAACTCAAGGGTATCTCGGAGGTCTTTAAACCTCTTGGGTCCAAACAGAACAAGCGTTCGCCGGCCGCCCGAACACTGCCGCCCAGATGTTGAATAATCGATCGCGTGATTTCCACGTCGTCGATGCGCGGGATGTTTAGGAGGTGTGTTTCGCCGGGAGCCAGAAGCGCGGCGATCATCAATTTGAAGCTCGCGTTTTTGGCGCCTCCCAGCCTTACCGAACCGTGTAGCTTTTTTCCTCCATGAATAATGAATTCCGCCATATCAATAAAATTCTCCGACTTTGAATACTTCCATTTCCAAGCGAACGCCGAATTTCTCTTTAACCCTGCGTCGTACCAGATTCGCAAGCTTCAGGACGTCTTGAGCAGAAGCCCCGCCCGTGTTGATGATAAAACTCGCGTGTTTCTCGCTGACCATCGCGTTGCCAATCTTCGTTCCTTTAAGGCCGGCTTGTTCAATGAGGTAACCTGCCGAAGTTAAACCTTTTTTGCTCTGTCCGTAGGTCCCCCGACGCGAATCAACATTTTTGAACATGCAGCCGGAACTGGGAAATTGCAGCGGTTGGGTTTGTGCCCGGTACTTGGCATATTCTTCGGCTTTTTTCCAGAGTTCTTTGGCAATCCCGCCTTTCAGGAGAAAGGTGATGCTCGTGATTACCTCTCTGGTTTTTTGCAGCGCTGACGAGTCATAGGCAAAACGCATCTGGCGGTTGGTGTAGGTTCGTGCATCGCCTTTTCCGGTGAGGACATTTACCGTTTCCACTGCGTTGCCGATCAATTCAGTTTGAAAATGAGAATTATTAAACACCGCCCCGCCGATGGTCCCCGGAACTCCCAGGAAGTATTCCAAACCCGCGAGCCCCTCGTCGATGGTTTTGCGCACCAGCAAGTTGGTGATGACCCCGCTCTCCGCAACGACCCTGGCTTCCTCAATGGCCATGCTTGTACCCTTTCCTTTTCCCTTGAAGTGTTTGATCACGACGTGATCGGCGCGATTCTTGATGACCAGCCCCCGTATGCCCTTATCCCCAACGATCACATTGGACCCCCCTCCGAGAATATGATAGGGAATCTTGAAGCGAATCGCCGCTCGTACAGCCTCTGTCAGCTCCTGCGCGCTGTACGCCATATACAAGAGGTCGGCCGGACCGCCGACCTTCATGTAGGTGAGCGGTGCCAACGGGGCATTGAGCGCTACACGTGTTTTTCCCAACAAACGCACAAACTTGGCAAAGCTCGGATTCATTTTTGACTCACAAAATCGTTCATTGCTTGATAAATATCCCCAGCACCCAGGCTCATGACCACATCACCTGGTTTTGTGCTGTCCTTTAAATATGATAGCAAAGCCCTCCTGGTTACGAAGGCGGTGTTTCGATTGTACTGTTTCGTCTCACGTGCCAGCAATTCCCCGGAGATTGAATCATCCCGTTTTTCTCTGGCGGAGGCGTAAATGTCCGTAATGACCGTTTGCTCAGCCAGGCTCAAGGCTTTGGCAAAATCAGAGAACAGGGCTTTGGTGCGTGAGTAGGTATGCGGCTGGAAAACTGCGATGAATCTTTTATTCCCGAACCAGGATTTGGCCGCCGTGAGGGTCGAGAGAATTTGGCTCGGGTGGTGGGCATAATCATCCCAAACTTCTACGCCGTTTACACTTCCCAGGCGCTGAAATCTTCGTTGAGTGCCGGAAAATTTCTTGAGGGCATCAATCGAGCGCGATTGGGAAACACCCAGGTGGGTTGCTGCCGCAATGCTGGCTGTGGCATTTAAGGCGTTAAATCTTCCCGGAAGCGACAACTCCATTCCCAGGCGAACACCCTTGATGCTGATTTCAAATTGCGTCTTTCCCTGAAGCTGTCTGAATTGGCCGATTTGCCATTGGGCTTGAGGGGAGAATCCGTAGCTTACCACTCTGTCACGCAGAGACTGAGATACGCGGGTCAAAAGCGTTTGTATATTGGGGTTGTCAAGGTTGACGAGCAGGATACCGTTGTCCGTGAGCTTCTGGACAAATTTCTCATACGCGATCAGGGTTTCATCAAGATTGGCGTAGACATCGGGATGGTCATACTCGATGTTGGTGATGACGATGAGTTCCGGGTTCAAATAGAGAAATTTCGCTGTTGCATCGTGTTGGGGATCCGCCGCATACTCATCAGCCTCAACCACCGCGATCTTGCCCTGCGCAGAGTATTTTCCGGGTACGCCCAAGTCGGGAATATTTCCCACCCCGACGACGAAACTCGGATGGAGCTTTGCTTCCTCAAGAATTGCGGCTATCATCGCCGCGGTTGTCGATTTGCCTCCCACTCCGCTGGTCGCCACGACCCGTTTATCCTGCGTCAAATCTCCGAGTGCTTGGCCGTAGCTGAGCGCCGGTATATTTAGGCTTCTGGCCTTGTCTATTTGCGGATTTTCCGGGAACGCTCCGGAATAGATCAAGGCTTGGGTTTTTTCCGCAACTTGTGAAGCATCGAATCCCAAAGATAGGGGAATCTTGCGTTTGACAAGAATTTCCTGGGACACGAATGCTTCGGGAACGTCGCTGCCGGTGACCAGACAGCCTCTGTCCTGCGCGTAGAGCGCCAAGGCGGTCATGCCGACGCCTTTGATACCGGAAAAATGGAGATGTTTAAGATGGTTCAAAATCATGTCAATGTTTGAAATAGATGAGTGCTGCGAAGCGACCGCTCGGTTCGCCCGTTTCAGTTGATCTTGCGTGGGAGAAGAGCGAGTCCTGCATTGCCGTGCAGACTGTTGAGAGGAAAACGTTCTCTTCCTTCACCCCCGCCTGCGCTGCCGTCTTTTTCACAAATCCCGGCACATCCACACAGTATCCGTTGTCCTGTTTCCTGATGAATTGCCCCCACTCCGGCAATTTTGCCTGCAGGGGTTCCTCCCGCATGATATGACAGCAGTCAAGCAGGGAAGGGCCCAAGGCGATAATAAGATCATTTGGATTGCTACCGAATTGCTCATTCATGTTCATGATCGTCACCAAGATAATTTTACCGATCGAACCGCGCCAACCGCTATGCGCGATTCCGATGGCACGATTGAGCGGATCAAAAAGATAGATCGGGATGCAGTCCGCCACCCTGAGCATGAGGCAGACTCCGGGATCGTCGGTAATCAGGGAATCCGCCCCGGAAATGGTTTTTTCCCGGTCGGCGGCACCCACTTTCTTGACGGAGGTTGCGTGAATCTGTTGCGCCTGGACCAGAGCCTGGGGATCAAGATTCCTTGCCCTGCAGATTGCCAAGAGGTTCCCTTCCACATCCTGCTGGGATGAAAATCGGGTATCCACGTTTCCGTCTTTTTTTTCGGAATAGAGGCTCCCAATTGATTCAGCCATCAAGATGTCTTTCATCGTCTCCGGCGTTTTTTCATCTGTATATTGGCATAGGCGAGATCTTCTCTGGTGTTGATGCCGATGAAGGACCCTTCTTGAGCTACCGGAACCGTTTCGACCTTCTGATTGCTCTCATACGCCAGTTCAACCAGATCCGTAAGATAATATTCTCCCTTTCGCGCGTTCATCCGTAACTTTGGCAGAAATTCGCGAAGGAAGCCAACGGAAAAACAATAGGTTCCCGTATTGACTTCATTGATGGCTTTTTCTTCCTGACTCGCGTCCGTCTCTTCCCGAATCGCCGAAACCTCTCCGGAATCATCCCGAATGATTCTGCCAAACCCCGAAGGATGATTTTTGTGTACGGACAGCAGACTCAGGCTGGCTCCCCGACTGCGATGACGCTCGATGAGCGTCTGTAAGAGGGTGGGATCGTAAAATGCGGAGTCGTCGCCGTTGACGACGAGAATATCCCGTATTTCGAGATCAAGATGTGTTACCGCTTGTGCGACCGCGTGTCCGGTTCCCAACAACTCTCCCTGATCAACATACACGTATTCGGGTCCGAGCCGTTTTTTAACCGCCTCTTGCTGAAAACCCACCACGATGAGGATGGGAGCGATCCCGCAACGTCTGATGACCGAGAGGCTGCGCATGATCATCGGTTTTCCGGCAAGCGGAAGCAGGACTTTGTTGCTTCGCTTCATCCCGATTCTGGTTCCTTTACCGGCTGCCAGCACCACCGCGCCCATGTTTCTCACCATCACTGCTTCATCCTCCATTTCATACCCTTACTCCCTTTTGACAAACACGCGTCCGCCATCTTTGATATCCGAATAGAGAACCGCCGCCGGCCCAACCACGGCATTTGTTCCGATTTTCACCCCCGGCATCAAACTGGCATTGACCCCAATTCTCGCCCCTTTGCCGACTATGGCTCCCAGCTTCTGAAGACCCGTGTCCATTCGGGTATCCCGAACCGGAGTACTGATCGAGCCTTCGTCGAAGCGGAAGTTTGCGGTTACGGCTCCGGCGCCGAAATAATTATTCCCCTCAAGCACCGAGTCCCCGATGTAATTTCTATGCAGCCAGCACCCTTCCCCGAGATAGCTTCTTACTACCTCACATCCGTATCCCACGACGCAGGAACTGCCGATCATCGATTCCAAAATCAAGGCCTGCGTGCCGATTACCGTCCCATCTCCGATATAGGCCGGACCTTTGATGACCGCGTTCTCAAGAACCCGAACGCCTTTCCCGATCACCACCGGTCCATCAATGATTGCGGTTTTATGAATCTGTCCCGATCCTCTATGTGAGCGTTGAATTCCTGTTAAAAAGAATTGAGACATTGCCTGGATGTCCCAGGGATATTTCAGATATCCGAACCTACCCCTATACTTGACCAGGACTGCCGCCTGCGATTGTAACATCCGGGAGACAGCCTGTTCGTAGCGGTCGTCTGCCATGGCGCTCGTCTCCCTGAGCGACTTGACTAATTTTGTTGAGTCCGCAAAATAGTGCGCGACCAAATTCAAATAGTTTGAAGGACGATCTTCCGGCCTCGGTTTTTCCACGATCTTGGTCACCATGCCCTTTCGGAGCATGAGATAGCCTCCGGGAAAGTAGGCTTTCTGTTCCAACCCGGGAATGACGATTTGAGCACCCGTTTTTCCGGCTTTCTCCAAGACCAAGTCAAACAGATTCGCTGTGAAGATGTCCGAAGCATTGACAACCAGTACGCTGCGGCCGGAAATGAGCCGACCGGCAGTCAACAACGCATCGCCCATTCCCTTGGCTTGTCGTTGCACGACCTGCTGCACTTGAGCCTTATTAAACTTCAAGGACGCCATCAGCCGTTGATTTGAGGGGTTGGTAACCAGGACAATCGTTTTTAACCCGGCGGTAGTCAAGGCGTCGATCGTATATTGGATTAGCGGCTTCCCTAAAAACTCAAGGTCGGCTTTATCTCCTCTGATCGGCCAAAATCGTCTGCCGACACCGCCGGCGAGGACAACCGCGATTACTTCGTTGCCCATTTTTCTCCCTGCTTTTTCGTGAGTGCTTGAGCCAGCGCGTCGTGCTCGGACCACGGCACTTCCATTCCCCCCTCATTCATGCTTTTCTCATGTCCTTTGCCGAACAATCCTACCACATCACCCTGACGTGCCAGGTTCACGGCGTCGTCGATGGCTTGTTGCCTGTCCGGAATCTTTATGAACATCGTTTGACCGGCTCTTCTCTCCGGTACGGCACTCAACGATACTTCCAGCGCGCCGGACTTTACAGCCCAATCTGCAATTTCTTGACTGATCCCTGCAACTGACTCGCTTCGCGGATCCTCGGCCGTGATGACAAAGATATCGCAGAGCTTGGCCGCAACCGCTCCCATTTTCCGCCGGTCTGGGTCTCTTTCACCGGCGCAGCCGAATACCGCAATGAGCCTCGCTCTCCCTTTGACCATCGTCCTCAACTTTTTTAGTGCCCGCTTAAAACTGTCGGGAGTATGCGCAAAATCAATGACCAGAGTAAACGGATGCCTCATGACCACATCCATCCTCCCCGGGACCCCGGGTACTGAGGATACGTCTCGCAGGGCGTCTTCCCGGCGTACACCCAATATCACTGCCGCCGTCAGCGCGGCCTCGTTGTTCTGTGATTCAATGTCATCCTGAGCCGTGTAGGAGGTCACCGGTATTCCTCTGCGATCGGCCAACTTCTTGAGATAGGAGAAGGAAGGATCACTGCGATTGAGCACGACAGCCTTTGCCTGCTCAAGGAGTTTCGCTTTTGCCAACCGATATTGTTTTTTTCCTCCGTGATAATCGAGATGGTCGCTTTTTATTTGCGTGTACACGGCAACGCTGAAGTCAATTCCCCAGTTTCTGTACTGTTCCAGTCCGTGACTGGTCACTTCCAAGACGACATAGCCACAACCGGAGAGAAGAGCGCGTTTAAGTAGGCTCTGCAGCGTAAACGGATCCGGGTTGGTGACATGCAGACCCGTGTCGATCTGCCGGTCGCCGATGAAGGCTCCGATTGTGGAGATCAACGCCGTCTTCTTTCCGGACTGCGTGAGGATATGATGCAGGATATGGCAGACGCTGGTCTTGCCTTTGGTGCCCGTCACGCCGATGACTGTCAATTTTCTTGAAGGAAACCCGTAGATAAGGTTTGCCACTACGGCTTTCGGCAGATGATAGAAACGGTTGATGTGCCGCTTCGGCACTATGGACAAGACCGCCCGCAACGGCCGTGAGTTCCTTGCCACTGACCAGATTTTACTGCTCATGACAAAATTATACAGGAGCAATGGAAATCTCCCGATCTATTCGTTTCCCAGGGGGAGGCTGTAGTAATAAAACAGTCTCTTGGCAATCGAGAACCAGAGTGGTGCGGCTGTCTCAGAACCCCAAGGCGAAGTCTGCGGCTCGCGAAGTTTCACCAACATCACGAATTTGGGGTTATCGGCGGGGGCGAAGCCGACGAAACTAGCAATCGTCTTCTCATTATCATAGTAGCCCTGTACCGGAATCTGTGCCGTCCCGGTTTTTCCGGCGACAGTCATGCCTTTTGGCTTCGCCCATTTTGCCTCACCATTTTCCACCGCGTTGACCATCATTTCGGTCATCTGGTGCGCCGTTTCCTGTGAGATGACCCGCCGTGACACTTGCGGTTCGATCTCCAATGTTTGTTCTCCTTCAACTCTCCTTACCACCCTGGGAACCATGAGTACCCCGTCATTGGCGATAGCCGATACGGCACGAACCATCTGCATGGCAGTGACCGCAATGCCCTGACCGAAGGAAGCCGTTGCCAGATCGATTTCTTTCCAATCTTCCTCTTTGCGAATCGGCTGAGCAGATTCCTCCTCGAGGTCAATGCCGGTCTTCTCCCCGATCCCGAATGCGGTCAAGAAATCCAAGAGGCTGGTAATGCCGAGTTTTCTCGCGACAAAAACCATGCCGGTATTATCTGAGTGCTCAATAACCTCGCGCATGGTCGGTTCCCCAAAGTATTCGTTGTTCCAGGTTCTGATCGTGTAGCCTCCGATCTTCAAAGGGCCGTCGCACTGGGTACATTTGGTTTCGGGTGTCACAGCCTGCGTCTCCAATGCCGCAGCCATCACGAACACCTTAAAGGTAGAACCTGGTTCATAGGTTTCCGAAATCACGGGATTTTTGTACTGGCTCTGATCGAATTGTCGGAAACGGGCCGGGTCGTAACTCGGGAGAGATGCCATGGCGATGACTTCACCGCTTTTGGGATTCATGATCACCACCTCGCCGCTTACGGCGCCGTATTTAATTAGCGCTTCCTGCAGTGCATCTTCGGAAAATTTTTGCACAGCCCGGTCGATGTTCAAAATAAGATCCCTTCCATCCCGCTTTTCGACCTCATCATAGCTCCCGATGAGAATCGGCTTTCCTGTGGCATCTTTTTCCTGTCTCACCACTCCCGGTCTGCCTTTCAATTCCAGATCATAATGGCCTTCGAGACCGAAATATCCTTTCGGATTTCCGGCCGAGTCATTGCCAACGAAGCCCAAGAGTGTCGCGGCCATGGAGGCTTCCGAATATTCCCTGCCGTATGAAGACTCGTTGCCCACACCTTTGATGGCCAGTTTTTGAATATCATCCTTCTGAGATTCACTGGCATTGCGCACCAGCGGAATCCAGAGGATATCTTCGCGCAGTATTTTTTCGGTGAGTGTTTGTCGGGCTTTTTCCTCATCCTCTCCCTTATTGGTTAGCGCGCCGGGAGAAGCTTCTTGTGCCAGTAAAGGGGACAAGATCGGAATCACTTTGGCCGCGACATCCAATTTTCCCATCTCAAACTCAGGCGTATAGGCGAAGATAAGATACGTTTTTTTATTGGAAACGAGCGGGAAGCCGTCGCTGGTGCGGATCTCACCGCGTTGTGCCGGTATTTCAAAGGTCACGAAATGCTGATTGCGGGCGTCTTCCTGAAGGGCTGGCGCGGCAATCACCTGCCAGTAAAAAAGCCGCAGTACAATCATCGCCAGTGCAACGAGTGTGCCTGCAAACAGGAGCCGTAACCTTGGTTTACTCATGGTTAACGCATGGCTACATTGGGTTGAGCTGAGAGATTGAGCGTCTCTGAAGCAGAGACAAATCCCAGGCGCTGTGCCCTCACAGCAAGGGTTTGCAGCGCACTTTGGGAGATGATTTCACTGCGAAGCTCAAGGTTTTGACCGGTGAGGTTGGTTTTCCGTTGTTCAAGGTCGTTTAAGGTATTGCCGCTGGTTGCCAGGATATTGGCTACCACCAGGTTTGCCGCGATGAGCAAGACAATGCAGACCGAGCATAAACCGATCAATCTTTTATACTGTTTTTGTCGTTGTGGTTCCATAGAGTCTTCGCTTTTTTTATGAGATGTGTTCTACAAGCCGCATTCTCGCGCTTCTGGCGCGCGGATTTTGCCTGATCTCAGTCTGCGAAGGCCGCACCGGTTTTTTGGAAAGAATCGTCAGCCTCCCCTCGCTCTCCTTTTTTTTAAATATCCGTTTGACTATTCTGTCTTCCGTTTCCTGGAAGCTTATGACCACTAACCTTCCTTTGGGTTCAAGCAAATCGATGGCCTGGACAATACCCTCCTGCAGATTTTCAAGTTCATGGTTGACCGCTATGCGCAAAGCCAGGAATACTTTGGTCGCCGGATGGATTGCGCCAATTCTGCCTCCGCTTCGCTCTTCGATGATTTGCACCAGCTCCCGCGTGGTCAAGATGCTTTTTAGACGACGGGCGCGGATAATAGCTGCAGCAAATGGCCGAGCCAGCTCCTCCTGACTAAATCGAGTAAAAATTTCATACAGTTCATCCTCCGAGCTTTGATTAATAATATCTGCAGCCGTTCTTGTCAGCGTACTGTCAAGCCGCATATCAAGCGGACCATCGGTCATGAAGCTTAATCCCTTTTTAACTTGCGAGAGTTGGTCGGATGAGACCCCCAAATCAAAAAGTATTCCCGACGAAGGACTGAAGCCGTATTTTTCGGCGGTGGCTTTGAGATCCCTGAAGTTTGCGACTACGCACTTGAAGTTTGGCTGGCTCGATTGAGCCGGGACAACGACAGTCTTGTCGTTGTCAGGGTAGGCTTTACCCAAGTGAGTCTCTATACCCTTCAGTTTCTGATTTGCCCGCCTCACTGCTTCCGGGTCCCGATCGATGGCTAAGAGGATTCCTCCTTTCTTGACTATTTCCCGCGCGTGTCCCGCGCCGCCAACGGTTGCATCGATGTACTTCTTCCCTGCATCAATTCTCAATCCTTCGATGACCTCTTTGAGGAGCACCGAGATATGTTTACTCCTTCCGTGGTTGGTCATCGCTAACCTCAAGCTGAACCACTTCACCCTGCGGCAGCTGTGCTTGCTCTTCCTGAACCTGTATCCGGCGCAGGTGATCCTGCAATTTCTCCCGCATTCGTTCGCCGTTCATCATCGTCATGGATGCTCTCCCTTCTCTGTCCTCGTCTTAAATTCCCTGCTCCGCCAAGCTTTCGGCTATTTGTTCCCCTGCTTCCTCAATGCCTTGCATGTATTTGTGATATTTCACCTGATCCCAAATCTCAATTCTAGTTGCCGATCCGGCGATCACCACTTTGCCGGTTAATCCGGCGAACTCCCGCAAATAGCCGGGTATTAGCGTTCTGCCTTGACTGTCAAATTCCACCTCACTCGCCTGATGGGTCATGAGCCTCTGAAAGTCCCGGGCCTTGCGTTGCGTCAGGGGGCTTTGGCGAAGCTTTTTCATGAGTCTTTTCCATTGCTGGGAAGGAAATATGAATAAGCAGCCGTCCAAGCCCCGCGTTATGACGCTTCCTTTGTCAAGTTGTCGGCGAAACTCAACCGGTATCGCCAGTCTGCCCTTTTGTTCAAGCGTGTGATAAAAAATTCCTATGAACACTGATCTTACTTTCTAATCCGGGCAGTAGATCAGATGATTTGTTAATTTATAGGCTTATTCACCACTTATCACCACTACGTACCATTCAAGAATACTTTGATCTACTTTGTCAAGATCCAGTTTTCACAGGAAACGAATGATACCCAAATTACTTGAAGAGAGGGAGAAACATAGAGCGACTTTCGAGGGGGCGTGAATTATGACTGTTCGGGAGGTGCAACGGCGACAAACGTGGTTGCCGCGTCAACGATGGCACTCAGAGACTTGCCGTTCACGCGGCTTGCGTACTCTTTCCAGCCGTCCTGTGTCCAACCGAGGAGTTTGGCACTTCCAGCTTCGCTTGAGAGGCGTATTTCCAGATTCACCTCGGTCGAACGCAGAGTAACACCTTTGGGAAGGAAAACTCCGTAGGGACCTGCGATGACTTCGCCGTCCACGGGACCGGGCAATCCCATCGTTTGGGCAACTACGACAACGGTACTGCCTCCCAAACCGGTCTCACCGGTATCAAAGGTAAATTTCGCGTCTCGTGAACTGAATCTGCCTTCTTCCTGACTCATTCTTTGAAAATTCCATTCACCCTTGAGCGCTGTCGTCTGCCCGTCTAGATAACGGAGCAAAAGAGACCCCCCGTTGACATTTTCGTGATAACTGCATTTTCCTCCGGCACTGCATGACCCCAAAAGGATATTCCTGGAAACGGGAGGGAGTTCTTTGCTAAAGTCGATCTTTCCGAATGCGCCCTGAAGGAGCGTTCCCGCTTGGTATTCAAGTTCATATTCCACTTCTTTAGCTTCATTCAAGCGGTTCACTTCGATGGTAATCTCCTTTCCGTCTGCCCGGGGAATAATGGTCGTGAAGGGACGCTCCTTGACAGGCAGGAGATTTACCGATTCAATTCTTTGCTGCGAATTCTTGGAGTCACCAGCGTCCTGGTCCGAAGGTTTGAGTATCCTCAGTCCGAAATAACCCAATGCGAGGAGGAGCAAAACTGCGCCTGCCGGAATCAGTTTACCGCGCAAATTTTTCATGAAAATAGGATTGTAATTTGCCGATCGTTACACAGTCCTGTTGCATCGTGTCCCGATCGCGCACCGTAACAGTATCGTCATCCAAGGTTTTAAAGTCAATGGTGACGCAGTAGGGGGTGCCGATCTCATCCTGTGAGTAATAGCGTTTTCCGATGTTTCCCCGGTCATCCCAAACCGCGGCCTGATTTTTCTTTAGGTGATCAAAAACGGACCGGGCTTTGGCAACGATGTTCTCTTTATTTCTCAAAAGCGGAAAGACCGCGACCTTGATCGGCGCCAACCGCGGGTGAAGTCTTAAATTCACCCGTTCCTTTTCTTTGTGGAAGCCGTCGACCAAGAGCGTCACGATGCTCCTTGAAAGTCCGAAGGTGGGTTCGATGACATGCGGGATGAAGAGTTCACCGGAGTTCGGATCTTTGTAGCGCAAATCCTCTCCCGAGTGCTGCATGTGGTTTTTCAAATCATAATCGGTCCTGTAGGCGACCGCGCACCATTCCTTGAAGCCGAACGGGTATTCGTACTCCAAGTCTTCTGTCCTCAATGAGTAATGCGAGAGTTCTTCCTTCCCGTGCGCCCGCCAGCGCAGCTTTTTCTTGTCAATGCCCAGATCGGTCGCCCAGCGCTCAACTTCCTCTTTCCAATATTCAAACCACTTTTCCCATTCCGACTGACGAATAAAATATTCAAACTCCGCCAGGTCAAATTCGAGAGTGCGAAAAGTGAATTTGCCTTTGGTGACTTCATTTCTGAACGCTTTTCCCGATTGGGCGATGCCGAAAGGTAGCGTCGGCCGCATGGTGTCGACGACCTGTTTGAAGTCCACGAACATTCCTTGGGCGGTTTCACCGCGCAGGTAGGCTTTGGACTGGCTTTCCGGGACGATACCGATGTGCGTTTCGAACAAGAGGTTAAATTCCCTCGGCTTTGTCCAGTCAAAGGCACCGCAATTCGGACAAGTAAGCCTGTTCGTCTGAATGAGCGTTTCGAGTTCTTCAAGCGTTTTCCCCTCGACTTTCGCGCCCTTGATTCCCTCTTCAATCAGGTGATCCGCCCGAGTCCGTGTCTGACACTTGCGGCAATCGATCAGGGCGTCGGTGAAGGAGCGGGTGTGGCCGCTTGCCTCCCATACCTTGGGGTTCATAATGATCGAGGTCTCGAGTCCGTAGATTTCCGGCCGTTGGGTTACAAAACGCTGCCACCACCAGTCGCGCAGGTTCTTCAAAAGTTCGCTCCCGAGCGGTCCGTAGTCATAGGTGTTGGCGAGACCCCCGTAGATTTCCGATCCGGGAAAAACGAACCCCCTTCTTTTTGCAAGTGCGGTCACCTCATCCATGAGATTTCCCATAGTTTTATCCTATCATAGCCAACGGGGAAATCAGAGAATAGGTTGGTTGGCGTTTTTAAGGAATCCCGAATGACTGCTTAGACATCCCGAAAGATTTGTACCGATTTCAATCGCCTTTCGATGATTGACTCAATGAACTGGGTGAGCGCCGCGTATGATTTTTGCTTGGGAGAGCCGAATCCCAACTCTATGAGGAGTTCCTTTTCGAAGTCGGCAATCTGACCACGGGTGGCGTGCCCTTGGTCGTTGATGGTCCGCAGGATTACGGACAGGCTTGCGTAGGCTTTTGCGTTTTCTTGGTTTTCCGCGGTCAGGAGACTGACAAGCTCCGCCACGTGATAGGCGGCTTTCGCCGCTTTGAGGCTGGTGCGCAGCTGCGGAAAGTTTTCGATGGTTTCGCTTTGGGTGAGTAGGTCAAGGTTGCGCCCTTTGATGAGAAATAGCGAGGTCCGGTTAAACAGCTCTACGCTTGCGGACTTTCTGGAGGTTGGTTTGCGCACCCCTTTGGCAATACAGCGCATCTTTCCCATGTGCTTGGTGAGGATGGTGAGCATCCTGTCCGCTTCTCCCAGATTGACCCGATGAAGAATGATGCCTTCCGTTTTATAACTTCGTGTCCGCATACCGCCTTGTTGTGTGTCGCATTACGCGAGGATCGAATCAGAGGTCCAGGGAGATTTCTTTGTCCCCGGAAAGGTCCAATTCTTGCGTGGTCTCGGGGGTGTTGATCGTGTAGTGCTCACCCAGCTTGCCGGGCTGCTTTTGAATGAGGAGTCCGATCGAATCTTGTGCCTTCATCGGCAATTGATAGGTAAAGATCAGTTTGGCTTGGCCTTCGGGACGCAAGGTGAAAAACGCCTCAAAAACGGTCTTGCCGAGATCCTCTTTAGTCTGCACCTCATCTTCGGAACCCAATGACTCGAGGAGTTTGCTTCCCTTGGGAACGTAGACTCTGACGAAATCCCGCAGGACTCCGTTCAAACAAAGTTCTCCCGCCTCCAAATTGCAATTACTCGGCGGAAAGGGGTTCTGGTACTTTACAGTAACGGTTTTGGTAATCGTTCCATCATCTGCAATTTCGTATGCCTGCTCGACTTCCTGAGTCGTGAACATGTTCGATTTGGCTCCGGCGAAATTGGTGTCGTTGAGGTGGAAATAGTCGGCATCATATTCTTGGATGCGTCCGGCCACATTAATCTGCTCTGCCGCATTCTGCTCTGCCTCGGCAAAGAAATAGAAGAGCACGTGCTTTTCCTGGACATTTTGGATGATCGTCTCAAAGAGAGCGGGCCATACCTGCTTGGGAGCCCCGTAGGACTTCAAGAGGATGGTTTGCAGCATGGGTGCCAATATACCTTTTCGGTTTTCACGCAGAGTTGCCTGCGGCCGATCCGCCAAGGCCTCCAGTTCATAGATAATCTGCGGGCAATCACACCGGGGGTCGTTTTCCGCTGAATAGGTCCCGTACCCCGGGACCTCGATCGGGCCCAATACCTCAACAATGTCTTTGAGCACCTGCGTGTCCACGGCAATGATTCCGTTGATCTTTGGCTCTCCCCTGATGCTTTCATAATTCTTTGAAAACTCATCCATGGAGACTTTAAAGTCGGGCGAGATGTTCATGTCGCGTAAGTTAAAACGGTAGACAAGCGGGAGATACGTGCGAATGATATCAGGGGCCGGAAGCTTTGAGTTAAATTTTTCATCAAGATCGTAAATATCTTGGCTTTTTTCCTGGAAGACCTTACCTTTTTCCACCCGCAGGATGGCAAAGGCAGTCATGAACCCTCCGGTAGAGCGCAATTCCGCGTCATTTTGGAAGAGCACCATATATTTCCGTTCTCCGTCAATTCCCAAAACTCTGGGGAGGTTCTCGATTGCCGGTCTGGCGCGGGTCGTTGCGAATAACGCATCCTGACTCAACGCTTGTCCGGTGCGAATGGATTCGTCAACCCTCATGCCTTCGATCGTAAATGCATAGCGTTTGGCGTCAATCGCTCCCAGTTCACTCACCACAATCTCCAATTTCTCGGCGACTTGGTCAAGCTGCGGCGCCACTTTATCGAGTGTTTCTACGACTTTGACGATTCTATCCTCGGCAGTCCCCCCCAGAAAGCTCCCCTGTCCCTGAAATCCCAAGACGTCGGCGTACGGTTCTACTGCAGCAACTAAAATACTCGCCGCTTCGACTGCCGATTGCGCCGCTTTCAAACCGTGATCTCCGTCCTTCCAGTATCTTCCCGCAATCGGAATCCATGCGGTCCACTTGAGTTTTTGGAATCTCTTCTGCGTTTCAGTGAGATTCTCCTTGACGCTGGTCAGCTGCTGGCCGGCGGCGACCAGATCCTGATTTTTCCCGGCATCATAGGCGCTTCTTGCCGCTTGGGCGGTTTGTTTTGCCGCCTCAATGACGGAGCGGGCCTGCAACAGGGCAATTCCTCCGGCCACCACGATGACAGCCAGGATTATACCCAGTGCCGCTGCCGTTCGTTTATTGAAGATTCTTTTGATCCATGTCTTCTTCATCGCTGGTCCATTGGCCTCGATCCCCTTCTCGGGAATAACTGGCTCTGCTTCCCCCCCATCCGGGTTCAGCGTTGGCCTCGAGTGTGAGAGATTACTATTGGCTTGGTGTTGAGCCTCACTGTGCATATCCATTAACAAGTCTACCATTTGCTGAACATCGCCATCGGAGTTTTGACAATGATGATCAAATCTTCCAACAGCGATTTCTTTCTGGCGTAATCGGCGTCCATGTTTGCCCTGACGTTGAACGGGACGATGTTTCTGCCCGAAGTCTGCCAAGGCCCGGTGATTCCCGGTTTGATGGTGAGAATATCCCGAATCCATGGCCTGGTTTCCGGATACTTGCGGCGCTGTTCAAGCAGTTCATTATTGAGGTAAGCGCGCGGGCCGACAAGGCTCATTTCTCCCTTGAGAACGTTAAAAAGCTGGGGAAATTCGTCAATCGTTATCGAGCGCATGATTTTTCCCAGTGGTGTCAATCTCGGATCTTTCTCGAGCTTCCAATCACCGTCTTTGAATTTCTTTAACAGTTTTTTATCTTTTTTGAAGAGAATTTCGTCGGCATTATGCACCATGGATCGGAACTTATACATGCAGAATTCCCGCCCCCCCTTTCCCACACGCCGATGCCGGTAGATGATCGGTCCGGGAGAGTCGAGGAGAATAAGGATGGGGATAACAACCCAGACCGGCAGGAAAATAACCATGAGAATGAGGGAAAACGTGATGTCCATCAGTCGTTTGACCGGTTCAAAGTACCACTTGTTGTTCATCGGTTTTAAGAAAACTTTTCGAAATCTGTCCCTTCGAACTCCTTCACCTGCTTCTTGACTTCCGGTATAGACTCTTGTGGACAGACAAGGATCGCATCTTCTGTCACCACGATCACGATGCCTTCAAGATCGATGGCCGTCACCAATTGATTCGTATAGCTATAGACCAATGAATCATTTGTATTCCTCAGTATGACATTTCCCCTGACAACATTTTCCCCTGCTTTTTTCTGCAGAACTTCTTTCAATGCCTCCCAGGCCCCAATATCGCTCCAGCCAAGATCCGATGTAACGACCACCGCCTCGCTCGTATCGATTTTTTCCATGATTGCATTATCGAACGAATTTTTTTCAAATGCCGGATAGATCGATTGTAAATCGTCCGTATGCCGTTTCGTTCCATAGGACGCCTGTAGTTTTACCAATCCTTCGTACATTTGAGGAAGATGTTTTTTAAATTGCTGCAGTGCAAACCCCGGCGTGACGATGAAATATCCGGGGTTCCATGAATAATTCTTTTGCTTGAAATATTCTTTCGCTTTTTCAAGTGATGGTCGGTAATGCCATGACTTAAATTCGTATACCTGAAAACCGTTTATTTTTTCGAGGGGTTTTCCTGATTCAATCCAGCCTAAATTTTGACTGGCAAATCGGGGCTTTTGACCAATGAGGAGAAATTTCTGCTTATGTTCCATTATGTACTCACAGCCAACGCGTAGAATCTTACGGAACACCTCAACGTACTCCATAAGATGATCGCTCCAGAGGATTGCCACAGGACTGTCTGGATCATCCTTCGCCAGTATTGCCATCAGGTACCCAACAGCCGGTGCGACATCTCTCATTTCGGGTTCGCCGATGATATTTCTTCCCGGTACGTGGGGAAGTTGGTCCCGAACGATCCTGACGTATTGCTTGCCCGTCGATACGTAGATATTCTCCGGGCCAAAGACCGGCTCGATTCTTTCCACCGCGAGTTGCAATGTGGATTGTGAACCGATGATTTTCTCAAACTGTTTCGGCGTATTTTTCCTTGACAGTGGCCACATTCGCGTTCCGACCCCGCCAGCGAAAATTACCGCGCGTTTATTTCCTTGTACTTTTGCCATAGGTCTTCAACGGTTGAAGAAAACTCTTTTATAAATCGTTCTTTGTTGAAATGCAAGACATTGCGCCGACAGTCTTGATCGTCAAATCGAGTCGATTCGAATTCCCGCAGTGCCCGAATTAAAGATGTTGCAGACTGTCTTGAAAAAAACAGGCCCGTTTTCCCTTCCTGGATGATCTCTGTTGCTCCTCCTTTGTTAAACGCGATCACCGGTTTTCCGGCAGCCTGCGCTTCAACGACGGTCAAACCGAAATCCTCTTCCTGAGGGAAAATCAGGGCCCTGCACCTTTGATAGTACAAAACTAACTCACCATCTGTCAATTTAGACACAAAAGTGACATTTTTTCCCGCCAGCCGCTTGAGCCTGCCCTCATCCATGCCGGTTCCCACGATCACCAGGGGATGGTTCAGAGCCTTGGCAGCCTCCACGGCAATGTCGAGCCTTTTATAGGGAACCAGCCTGGAAACGAGCAGGAAGTAATCCTCAAACGGCAGCCTTTTCCCTTGGAATGCCGGCCGCCTGAACTTCTCGACATCAACAGGCGGGTAAATGACCTCCGATTGACGCTGGTAGTATTTTGTGATTCTTTGCTGCACCGTTTTTGAGATTGCGATCATCCGATCCGGGCGCTGGCTGGCGATTTTATCCCAAGCCCGCAGGTAAGAAAAAACCGGCTTCGTCAGCGGTCTCAGGAGCACAGGCAGCCTCTCATAGTGCAGTTGGTGGTCAGACCATAAGTACCTGGTGGGTGTTAAGCAATAGCAGAGGTGTGCCGTCGTGGGTTTCGTGATTATGCCCTTGGCTTCGGCGCTGGTGACACTCACTACCAGATCAAATGACGACAGATCAAGCGTCTCGAACGCCAGAGGCGTAAGCCACGGATATAATTCATGCGTGGTGCGTGCT
This sequence comes from Candidatus Chisholmbacteria bacterium RIFCSPLOWO2_01_FULL_49_14, assembly GCA_001816915.1. Taxonomy (GTDB): domain Bacteria; phylum Patescibacteriota; class Microgenomatia; order UBA1400; family Chisholmbacteraceae; genus 2-01-FULL-49-14. Next base: position 58,784 of record MHCL01000007.1, on the reverse strand, counting down.
AAAGGAAAGGAATTTAAAAAGGAAGCGTGGACCTCCCAGCCTCGTGCCCAAGTCGCCTGCTTCGGGTTGTACACGGCGGTGTAGAGCGGCGCGTCGGGAAAGATTTCATGGAGAGCGCAGAGCACCCGTTCGGCCCCGCCGATCTTATTCACCCGGTCATAGACGAGAGCAATCTTCATATGCCCGATTGAGCTAGCGCAACCCGATAGCCGGTAAGCGTCTGCTTCACTAACGTCTTCCATGAAAATAGCTTCGCGCGCTGCAACCCCTTGAGAATGAGCCTCCGGCGGAGTTTCCCATCGTTGAGGATGGTTTGCAAGACAGTTTCCAGATCATCTTTTGACTGAGCATCAAAATACAGCGCGGCATCTGCATAAATTTCTTGAAAAACCGGTGATCGGGAAGTAAGGACCGGCAGACCCACAGCCATCGCCTCAAGGCCTGTCAGTCCGAACCCTTCGGAATGGGACGGTTGCAAGAGCGCCACAGCCTGTGAGTAGAGTTTCATTAAATCCTCATCCGGGACGAATCCGATGAGGCGGACGTACTTATCCGAACCTTCATTCTGCAACTTACGCGACAACCGTTCAAGAAATACGGAGCGGGAACTGGCGACCACGAAGCTCAGCATTTCTCCCTTTTGATTGAGGCGCTTGATTGCGGCGGCGGCTTGCGGGATGTTTTTATGGGGATAGGCGCTTCCCGTGTAGATCACAAACGGTTTTCGCACCTGGTATTTGGAAAGCACGGTGGGTTCTTCAGACGAGGGACGGAAGATGTCGGCTGGTGCTTCATACGTCACTCGTATCTTCTTTTCTGGGACTCCATGATCTTTCACCAACTTCTCGAGTATGACCCGACTGGGTACGAAAATCATTAAGGAGCGATTGAGCGCGTTGCGGACGACGGAACGGTATCCCAAATATTTTACCAGGTAGGTCAGCGGATTTTGGGTGGTTACCGAGAGGCCTTTGACTTCGTGCCAAAGGAGATCGTGGATGGTTACGACGAACGGCTTTTTATAAAAAAGCGGGACATTGAAATGCGGCACGTGCAGAAGATCGAGATTGTATTTGTTAAAGATTTCCGGCAAGAGCCACTGTTCTTCCAGAGAATAGTGATTGATGTCGGCGCGGACCAGTCGGAAATTCTTGCCGACTTTTATTTCTTCGTCTTGGGGGCTTCTCACAAACAGCGTGTATTCATTTGATGTATCAAGGCGAGTGAGCCCGTTGACCAGTTCCATGACATAGCGTCCCAAACCGGCGTGCCTTAATCCCCAAAATCGCGCATCGATTCCGATATGCAGCTTCGTTCTTCTTTGATAAAGATCGGAGGAATTTTTTGTCGGCATCGCACCAGCCCATTACTATTAATACATAGTTCGTTTCACTTCAGACCAAACGATTACGCAAAAGTTTTACTTTGGTGAACAGATAAATTCCGAGGAGCACGACGGCTCTTACCAGCCTGCCGTATTTTTCCCTGTAGTATTGATCATAGAAGATCCGCATGGTGTCGTAGAAATAGATGATCGTTTGCGCCCGCAGTTTTCTGGTCCGGTCGCTTAGCGGCAGTCCTTCGCTTTTGCTTCTGCCGGATCTTTTCTTAAAATGGACGATTTTGGAGTTCGGATTGTAATAGATTTTCCAGCCGGATTTTTTTATCCGCATGCACCAGTCAATATCTTCCGCATACATGAAATAGCGTTCGTCCAAAAGTCCGACTTGGTCCAAGACCTGTTTGCGGATGAAGAAACATGCCCCCGAAATGACGTCCACCTCATGGATGGTGTTGAAATTTTTCCAGGTTTGGTGATAGCCCGCCACGGGCATGAACTCGGGAAAGAGTTGTTCGAGTTTCAGGAAATAGGCGAGGGCATTCACAGGCGTCGGAAATCCCCGGTGACAAGCCAAGTCCAAAGCGCCATCGGGTAACATGAGTCGCGCGGTTGCCGCACCGGCCTGTTTATGGGTGGCAAAAAACTCAAGCATTTCTTTAAAGGTATCGGGAAATACTTTGGTATCGGAATTGAGAAGGAGAATGATCTTTCCTTTGGCTTGCTTCAGAGCCCGGTTGTTTCCTGCCGAGAAACCGATATTTCGGCGATTCTCAATGATCTTTACCCAGGGATATTGAAGCTTAATCACTTCGACTGATCCGTCCGTTGACCCGTTATCTGCCAGCAATACCTCAATTTCTTGTGTTTTGGGTGAGAGAGAACTTTCGGATATCGATTGCAGGCACTGGAGCGTGTAGTCCTTGGTATTGTAATTGAGAATCACGACGGATAATTTCATGCCACTCTTCCCAACTGTTTATAGATTTCATCAAGCTCTGACGAAATCCCCGCCCAATTATAATGCTTGATGATGAGTTTATTGGCTGCCTCAGCCAGCCGGTTCGCCAAACGGGGATGTTTGAGAATCCGTACCGTTTTGTTCGCTAACTCCTGGGCGTCTTCCCCGATCAGCACTTCCTCGTTATCGCGGGCTCTGATGCCTTCGATTCCCAGGGCGGTCGCCACTACCGGGGTCTTGGAGGCCATCGCTTCCAATATTTTATACTTGGTTCCCCTGCCGCTGCGGATGGGAGCCAGGAGCACGCTTGCGCCCGCGTATGCCTCCCGAATATCTTCGATACCCTCATCGACCACGACGTCCTCTTCCTGGCTCAAACTTTTGATTTCTGCTGACGGATGCCTGCCGACGATCCATAATTTGCAGTTCGGGATTTCGCGCTTGATGAGCGGCCAGATATTTTGATGCAAAAAGTGCACTGCGTCGCGGTTGGGAAGCCACTTGAATTGTCCGACGAAGAGGACGATTTGTTGCTTCAACGCTTTGCGCTGCACCTTCGCAAAATAGCCTGCGTCTACACCATTGGCGACGATGTCGATCTCGGCATCCGGGGCAAATTGGAGAATGAAATCCTTGTCTTCTTCGGACATGGTAGCCAATCGGGTTGCTTTTTTCCAGTAATATTTTTCCCAAAAGTTGATCTTGGCAACGTCGAACATGAGAAGGGGTTTTAAGGGAGCGATCCTGAATGTCCTGACGAAATCCTGGTAGACCAGATACTCGATCGTCTGTTCAACCAATAGCGTGGGAACCCTGGTTTTAGGCAGAATCGGCATCACGTAGAACGTCTCGGCGTGAATCAGATCGACGTGTTCCCTCTCCAGAAATTCTGTCAGGACCGATTTGGCTGAGATCGGCAGATTCCTGGTCACCAAAAACGGATAAGGAGTCACCCCTGCCAGGACCACATTTCTCAGGGTAAACGGCGTTTTGCTGCGTTTGAAAACGTTCACCGATTCGCAAAATTCTTTGAGTTTTCCGACATATTCCTTTTCATCGTCATCCTTAATAATCGAGAAGAGGTGAATTTCATGTTTGTCTTTGAGGTTTTTGAGCAGGTTATACGTCCTGATTTGACCTCCGGACAACAGCGGATACGGGAGGTATGGAGTGAGCATGAGTATTTTCATAGCGAGCAGTGTCTGAGACTCACGATGGTCGTCCCGCCGATCGAGATTGACGGTTTGCAGCGACTAAGAAGCATCTCAACTTCTGCGTCTTTCATCACCGTGACATAGTCGGTGGCACCCATTGAGATCTTTTTCTCGATGTCCCCTCCGATCGGCCAACCTCGACGCTTGGTCTGGTAGAGAAAGGCAGTATCGCCGAGATAGGGGGCTATGACTTTGGCATCGTGAGGCAGAACCTGGTCGGCTACCTTTCCGGCTTCCACTATTTCCGGATGGTTGATGTTAAAAAAATCACGGATAAAAAACCAAGAGATTCCGAGCCCAAAACCCGTCGATACCACAGCCATGATGAGGGAAAGTCTGCGATCAAAGGTTCGGCGCATCGGCTTCAACAATTCTTCAAGGCCGATCGCCATGAATATCGCGATGGGAGGGATGATGAAAATCTGGTAATAGTCGTGGGTGACATTGCCGGTGGCAAAGATTGTGAGATAGACAAGCATGGAGAATAACCACCAATGGAATACCCAGCCTGCTTTCGCAAGCGGACGTCGTATGACTCCGATTGCGAACGGTACCAGTCCCCAATAGCCGAGGATGAGTTTTCCCAATCGCTCTGCGAATATCCAGCGGAAAAATGCAGGTCGAAAGCGAATCCCGCTGCCGTTGAACAGCCAAGTGTACGCAGGGATGCCCTCCGGGAAGCGCGACGCCCACAAGCGCCATAAAAGAAACGGGATGATTGCCGTACAAAGAAGATAGAGTGCCGGCCTGGTCAGAAGGCGCATCCCCCATTTTTTGTGTGCCAAATAGAGCATCGGAATCGCGATGAAGAGCGTATATGGCTTGATGAGCATTGCGGCGGCAAAGGCTGCCCAGGAGATGACAAAATCATACGCGCGATTCTTATCGAGCCAGCGCAGGTAGAAAAGAAAGGCAGCCAGCGTGAAGAAGAGCAGCGGAACCTCGGGAAGTACGGTCCTGTGATAGTAGATGTTATACGGAAGAAGCGCAAACAGCAGGGAGGCAAGCAAGGCACTGCGCATAGTTGCAAGTCTTTTTACAAGCAGATAGAGAGCCAGGATTGCGGCAAGAGAGAAGACGATCGAGGTTAACCTGCTCCAGACTTCCAAAGAAAGCATGGGCAGATTTTGAACGAGCACTGCCGTTGCCGCGTTCACAAAGGGGAATTCGACGAACCGCCAGCCCTGCGGATTGTCCATTCCCGATGGGATGGAAGACAGGTCTTCGTATCTGGGATGAAGAAGGTCGATACCCTCTTCCACAAAGCTGCGCGTCACTGCCGCCGTATCCGTTTGCCGCCAAGAATGCCAGTCTGCCAACGGTGCATCGATGCGATGCAAACGAACCATCAAGGCGGCAACCAGAATTAATGCCAGCGCAAGATATTCCTTAAGGTTCCCTCCCTTGAAGTTCATTTTTCTTCCTTCATCGGCTCAGACATCTTAAAGATTGCAAACAATACACCCATCATCGCCCAGAACGGATAAGCCACTTTTGAGGCTTCAAAGATGTCGATATACGCCCCATTTACCAAGAGTCCGACGATCGCTCCTCCGATTCCCGCGCTCACCGCAAACAGGAATTGATTCTTGATGCGATCTTTATTCTTCCAAATCATCGCGAGCGCATATCCTAAAATTCCGTAGAAGCTTAAAAATCCCAGCACTCCGGTCTCACCCAAAGCGCGCAGGTAGTCATTATCCGTAGATTCCGCCTCCGTGAACTCGGTTGTTTGTGTCTTTACGAGTGTCGAATATCCGGAACCCAGCAGCGGATTTGCTAAGAACCCTTCAACCGCGCGCGGCCAGAGTGCATCAAAACGAATTGCTGATGAGAGACCGAACGTAAATGCCGCCGGTGAGTAGGTTCTCGGCTTTCCCGCCAAGCTGGACGCCTCCGCTTCGCCCGCTATGGTTGATTGCGGAAAAGCGAGCGGAATATTCTCATACACATCAGGTGGGAGCTGTCCATTCATATCGGGAGTAAACGGAATCGGAGGCTGATCGGTTTCCGTATAGACCAATGCCAAGTCGCCGGTCATCCCGGCCGAAGAGAGATCTGGCGGGGATTTTTTAAGAATTTCATAGGTGATATATTCTTTGAGTTCGGTGATTCTGAAGAAATGGGCATAGCGTTGAGAAAGATCTCCGAAGCTCAACATCCCCGCGAGGCTCAATGCCATGATCACTACCCACCGACCGGTTCCCCACTTCCATCCAGAACGCACTGACAAAAGCACGATAACGACCGAAACTGCCACCAAATAGGCGATGAACGAAGTCCGGGAAGCCGTGAGGAGCAGGGATACGAATGCCGCGACAAAGACAATGATCACTCTTTTTGATACCTTACCCTTCCCGGCATAGAACATGAGCGCTGATAGCAAAGCCAGCGCCAGTACATTGAAGGCCGCGAAATCATAATGGCCGGCAAAAGTTGACGGCACCCTGGCATGTTCGGTGAGGACCAGTCGCCAACCCTTGGCGAATTCCCGGTTCATAGTTGAATAGACTGGCCACTGCAGATACTTTTGGCCCAAGCCATAGATCGTCGAGGCGATCACCACCAACCCCAACAGGCTCACCAATCTTCTCAACTGCCTGGGTGTCCTGAAAGCGGAGAAAAAGACAAAGGCAAGCGACATGTATTCTATTCTTCTCCCCCAATGGAGAAAGAGCTTTGCCACGTGGATTCTTTGCAAGGGCACGGTATGGGTCACAAAGAGAGCTGAGAGCGAGGACAAAAGGCCAATTCCCAAATAGATGAGAATCGGTCCGGTCAAGGGGTTCTCCCTCAAGTTGACTTTCTTGCGCACGAGCTGAATGCCCCAAACGATATAGACCAGCAATACCAGAACATCGTCGAGCCTCAAGCGAACGATGTAGCCGGGAAGAACATCTGCAAGCGGCCACTTTGGATACAGGGGAATCAATACCAGTAGAAATCCCGAAAGTAGTTCAAGCAGGTGTCGATCAAGCCACTGAAAAAGCTTCTTTATATGCTTCATAAGCTGCGCGTCTGCCAAGAAGTATACCAAAGACGAACATCCTCAAAATTGCTCCCGTTTTTAACAGCACCCTAACTAGCGGATATTCCCAAGCAGGTTTGTGTTTTTTAAAGATGTACTTGAGGCCACTGAATTCCCCGAGCCATGCCGTCTTCGGCGTTCCTCCGCTGCTTTGCTGACCGTAATGGATAATCTCTGCGTCCGGCGCTATGGATATCCTCCATCCCGCTTTTTTGACACGCAGGCAATATTCGACATCCTCCGCGTACATGAAGATTTCTTCATCGAGATCCCCGATTGCCTCAACAACCTTGCGTCTCACCATCATCGCCGTGCCTCCGACCCAGCCGATTTTTCTTGTTTTTGTGTAAAACGCACGATCGTTGATGTGGTATGGCCAGAGATATTTTCCAACTAGCGGAATATCATCGATAAACAGCATCCAGAAAGTTATATTTGTGAGTCTGGGAAGATAACCACCCTGAGGTTGAATGGTGCCGTCGGGGTTTAAGAGCTGGCCGCTGGCGATGCCGACATCGGTATTTTCATCCATGAATTTCACGAGAATCTCCAGCGCCTTTGCTTTCACAATGGTGTCCGAATTCAAGAGGAGAGTATATCTTCCGGAACTCATCTTTATACCCTGATTATTGGCTTTGGCAAAGCCCACATTTTCTTTATTTTTGATGAGCCTGACGCTCGGATATTCGCTTGAGACCATTTCCGGAGAACCATCTCTTGAGGCGTTGTCAACCACAATGATTTCCCAGTCTGCTTTTTTCGGAATGGAATCGATTGTTTTTTTGAGGAGATCTTTGGTATTGAAGCTGACGATGATCGTTGAAAGCAGCATTAGGAATAGGGTTTAGGGATAAAAGTTTAAAGTGTAAAATGAAAAGTTAAAAGTTGCAGTTTCAAGTTCAAAGTTAGAAAGAATATTTTTAATTTTGAATTGTAATTTTGAACTTTAAACTTTAAATTTTTCACTCGTGTATGTCATTGGAACAGCCTTGCCCTGCCCAGCCTATACTTCAATTCTTTGATAATTCGTTCCCGGATTACCGTTGCCGGCACTCCCCCAACCAGCATTTTTGCAGGAACATCTTTGGTGACCACAGCCCCCGCCGCGACCACCGCTCCGTCGCCGACGGTGACACCCGGAAGAATGATGGTTCTCGGCCCGATGAACACATAATTTCCGATCCTCACCGGTTTCAAAACCATCCGAAAGTCTTCCGAATGGATATCCCGGCTTCCGTTGTAGATCATGACCTGCGACGCGATTTCTGAGTGATCTCCAATTTCAAGTCTGTCTCTCCCATCAAGCGTCGCGTCATAACCGATGATTGTCCCCTCCCCAATGCTGATTCCCTTGGGATCATAAATCCGCAGTCCGGAATGCAGGTAGGATCGCCTGCCGATTTTTACTCCGACAGCCTTGAGAAAAACCTTACGCAGGGTATGGCTGGGAACGAAACTGAACCACCAGATCATGGCGGTTACAAACTCCAAGAAATATGACCGAATGCGGAAAATGAATTTTCCTGAGGCTACCGCCCAGGATAACTGCCTACCCATTCTGTCTTTAAACGGCGATGTCATTGAGAACCTCCAAGGTCTTGGCTGCCGCGAGCTCCCAGCTGAATTTCTGGGCTCTGCTTTTACTTTTCACGGCAATCTCATTTCTCTGGTCTTCAGTATATTGAAGTACTCTGGATATACCTCCTGAAATACTTTTCACGTCAGTGGGGTCAACGGTGATCCCAATACCTTTTGCCAATTCCTTGAGGCTGCTTGCCTGCGAGATGACTGTCGGCACACCCAATGCCATGGCCTCAAGCACGGGCATGCCGAATCCTTCATAAAGGCTCACATTCATCAGGGCTTTGGCACCGCTCATGATGGCCGGCTTGTCCTCTTCTTCAAGAAAACCGATGAACCTGACTCTCGTTTCAATTCCAAGTCGCTTACCCTCTTCCAGGATCTTCGCGTACTGCCAACCTTTTTTCCCGGCAATGACAAGGCCGAGATCTTTTCTGTTGAGCTTCGCAAAGGCACTGATCAATCTGACCAAGTTTTTTCGCGGTTGCAGCGTCCCCAGATAAAGAATGTAGTCTCCTTGAATATTATAGATGTGTTTTACCCTGCGAATCTGTCCCTTTGTTATCTGCCGCTCAAACGTTTCACGGCTCCAACCCGGATAGGTTACGCTGATATATTTCTCTGGTATCTGATAATTTTTGATTATATCATCTTTGCTGAATTGAGAGATTGTGAAAATATGATTGGCCCTCTTTATTGAATCTTTGGTCCAGCGCGTCAGTGTGTAGCGGTCTTTTGCGCGAAACATATCCGGATAATGGAGAAAAGAGAGGTCCATGATTGAGACCGCCAACGGCATAGGACAAAATTTCGGAGCATAGTGTCCGGGTGTGAAAAATACGTTCTCGCGCGGCCGAGCACTATACAATTCAAGCGGCAGGCGCCAGCGCGTCCATAATCCCGTCGGTGTAATCACCTTGTATCGCCAAGTCTGGCTGGCCGGTGGCATATCGGACTGCGGATCCGCCTTTAAATAGACCGTCACCTGATGCTTTGAGCTTATTTTTTGCAGGGCGCGCAGAAGTTCAAACGCATAGACATTGCTCCCCACGCGCAGTTTGATGTTGGCTTCATTCCCATCTATTCCAATCCTCATGCAGTAAGTATATCAATTACTCCTGTTTGAAATGCGAAAAGGTGATACCCTATGTTCGATAGATCTATGAAGCTCTCAAGAATTTCTTCTTTTCTTCTGCTTCTCCTCATTGTTTCCCGGATGTTGGTTGTCTTCTTCTGCGCTCCAAAGCAGGTCGCAGATTTTGGTGCCCTCAAAGAGGCTTGGCTTCATTCGCAGTACAACCTCAATCAAGGATATGAGTTCTATGGCAACATGGGCGACGAGGACTTGCGCACCTACGCCGCGTTGGAGTACCTGAAGGGACAAGATCCATCTCGTATAAACTTTGAAGACCCTCCGCTTGTTAAATACCTGTTTGGAATTTCGTATGCAGTGTTTGCAAATATTCTTGTGCTGCAGTTTCTGTTCGCTTCCGGCATCCTCGTATGCACCTATCTCATCGGTCGGGCCATCTGTCTTGGTTCTCGTCTTGCTTTGCTTCCCTTGCTCCTCCTGTCCTTTGACAAACTATTCGTCCAAAAGAGTCAGACGGTCAATCTTGATCTGCCGCAACTCTTTTTTGTCTTGATTGCCCTGCTTGTTCTCATGAAGAAAAAATACACTCAAAGATCGTTTGTCTTTCTGGGAATATCTATCGGAGCCGCCATGGCCTCCAAGGTCATGTTTACGGGACTCATCCTTCTCCTATTTGTGCTGGCCGTGCTGTACCTCAGGAAAATTCCGCATCTTAAAAAAGCCGCTTCCCTAGTTGTGCTGGTCGGTTTGGGTGTTTATATTTTTTCCTACTCTGTCTTTTTCTTCTCCCACCCGGTTATGGATTTTGTCACTTTGCACTTGAGCATTGCCGGATTCTACCGATCCTATGTTCCTGAATATCCGTGGTTTGAAATTTGGAGGATTCTCTTCTTGGGACGGTGGAGAACTTGGTTTGCGACGCCTCCCATCCAACCGGTCGAAGAACACTGGCTGGTTTGGCCTGTCAGTGCTCTTTTGACCTTTTCCCTGCTATTTACACAAAGAAGGCTACGCAGACTATCGCTTGTACCTGAGCAAATTCTTCTCGCATGGTTGGTGGTTTACCTCGGATTTCAATCGATACACGTCGTATTCCCGCGCTACCTACTGCTCGCCTTACCGCTCTTCTACATCCTGGCGACGCAAGCAATACAGACTTGGCTTTCTTACTCACCGGCAGCAAATAATGATTAATGTTTAATGTTTAAATCTTAAACCTTAAAACTTAAATCTTCATTCAGTGGTTGAGGATCAACGAACAATGAACTATGAATTTATTTTGAACTTTTCATTGTAATTTTTCATTTTTCATTTCTCATTTTAAATTTATCAGCCTTATTCCCTAATTCTTGCCTATCTTCTCATACACCTCAAGCGTTTGTGCGGCTGTGAGCTCCCAGGAGAATTTTTTCGCCTGCTCGATGCCTTTTTGGGAGATCTCATCCCGGCGTTTGATCGCCACGTTGATCCCAAAGGCAATGGCTTCCACTGATTCGGGATTGACGGTTACCGCCGCGTCGCCGGCAATTTCTTTGAGGCTGCCGCGATCCGAAGTCACAACGGGCGTACCCACTGCCATCGCCTCCAGAACCGGCAAGCCAAAACCTTCATACAGCGATGGGTAGAGGAAGCAGCTGGCGCCGGCGTAGAGCGGTGGCAAATCCGCATCGGGCACATAACCGATCATGAGCACCCCTGGGGTGGGCTTGATGTCCCTTCCCCAACCGGAACGTCCGGCAACAACGAGTGTCTGGTCTGCTGAAGCGATTTTGAACGCCTGTACCGATCGCTCGACGTTTTTGCGGGGTTCCAAGGTTCCTACCGATAAACTGTAGTCGCCTTTGATTCCGTACTTATTTCTTACCTGTTCGATACTCACATCTTTGGTGTTCGCTTGTCTTAACCTGAACTCTTGGAAGGCGTCGGCTGCCGCGAGGTAGATGACGTGAATTTTGTCTTCGGGGATCTTGGTCAATCTGAGCACATCCGCTTTGGTTGCCAGCGAGTCGACGATGATCGCTTCCGCCTCGCGTTCCACCCATTTGAGTCCCGCCTTATAGACGGATACGGTTTTGGGGAGATGGTATTTGGAAAAAAGCATCGGCGTCAGATCATGGATGGTGGTCACAATCCTGGCTTTGCGTGTGGGCGGCTGAATGTAATCCCAGGTGTGGAGAAGGTCGCAGTCACCGATCAGGCGCTCAACCGGAAAGACATGGAGTCTGTTCCAGACAATATCCATGAGGCTGGGAGGCAGCGGGAAGGTTCTGTCTGCTAAGGTTAATTCGGCTCGGCGGCGTAGTGAGTACCCGAAAAAAAGAAATTGATTGTCGGATTCAAGGGAGCGCAGTTGGGGTACTAAATGATGGTAATAGTTGGCAACTCCGGTTCCGGTATAGAGACTGCCGGTCACATCGACGGCGATTTTCATCCTTGACCTCCTTGTTCATACTGCCAAATCACAATGCTACCGTCAAAAGTCAATTCTCTCACTTTCCGGTATCCGGCATTCTCAAGCGTTTCAACCAATTCATTCTCGGGGTCAAAGATTTCCGCGACATAGCGGATCAGAAAAATCTGCCTCTCATCACCGGTGAGTTTGACAGAAACCCGATCCTCAATGCGCAAGCCACCGGCGCTGTAATAGTTCAAGGCAGCGGCTTGTGCCAAATTGGGAATGATGACCAGCGTCCGGTCTGGTTGGGAACCTTTCATGTAGGCAACCGCCTCCCGCCAGTTCTCGCGCTGAAACTTTGGCATCGTAAGATAGAAAAACGAGCCGATGAGGTTGGTTGCCAGGAGGATGGATACAACCGCGATTCCCGCCATTCGCTTGAGATTGAGGCTTGAGAGGCTCACTACCAGATACCAGACCGGCAAGATAAAGAGAAAGCGGAAATAGGCAAAAATCGGCACTTTGAGTGAAACGACCGCCCCCAGAAATAAGGGTAAGACGATCCAACCAACGAGGTCCGCTTTTCTCAATTGACGAGTCTGCAAGTACTTGATAACCAGGATTACCGAGACTGCGGCAGGCAGGAGCAGAGCTGCGGCGAAAACCAGGTTATTATCGATAGAGACTCTGCCGACGAAAATTTTTACCGGTACGAGCAGGACTGCCTTAAGATCCAAGCCGCCGACCAGCGATCCCCATGCCGGATAGTCTTTGGCAGTCGCAATGCCATTTTCTATTTGTTTGACCAGCACCGGCCACCAGGGTACGGTTGCGAGGATTCCGATGCTGGTAAGACCGGGAAAGTGAACCAACAGGAGAGGCAGCAAAAGCCATGGCTGATAGTCAGTCAGGAGCAAGAGCACCAGCGATCCAAGATAGAGAAGTATTCGCCTTTTACTTCTCCTTTCTTTGAGTTTGACGAAGGCAAAGAGCGTCAGGGTAGTAAAGAATGCCGCTTGAGCATACATGCGCGCTTCCTGTGAATAGTAGATGTGCAGTCCGGATGTCGCAAGCAGCATCGCCGCAATGGTTGCTGCCGTGTGGGACCGATCATTTTTCTCCCGCAGACTTTCGGCTGTCATCCACGCGAGGACTAATGTCCCCAGCCCGAATGCGACGGATGGGAGCCTGGCAGTGATTTCGTTTACCGGCAGCAAACGGAACCACGACCAGAGCAGCAGATGGTAAAGCGGAGGGTGAAAGTCGCCGATCATATATTGGGTCAGAAGTGTTTTGAATGTTAAATCCCTGGCTGCGACGACATTGATCGCTTCGTCAAGCCAAAATGATTGGTTTATTGTAAGAAGTCTCAGGACCAGCGCCAGCGCCACTATGCCTCCCAAGAGAATCACCGCTTTTTTTTGTGAAAAATTCATACAATCATTTTACTCTGCGCCGCAGCATAAGCAGGCGTGAAATGCCGACCGTTTGCCCCCAGTCCGTGAGCAGACGGAACGGCACGAAGGCGGGAGTGCGATAGCGGATCGCTTTCGCAACTCCCACCATCAGGGATATCGGAAAAGAAACGCGCAACAGCGCCAAAAGCATCCCAATGATACCCAGCTTATACGGACGCTGTGCCATCCATCTTGACTGCGCAAAGACTTCGGAAAGTGTCTGCGGATTTCTATGGAAAAACACTGCCGCCTCGGCGGCCACGGCTTGTTCCCCCAGCTTTTGAGACAGTGTCCAATCGTCCGTATACCCGACTCCCGGGGTGAATCCTCCGACAGAATCAAAATCTTTTTTGAGGATGGCACGAAAGACTTTCTGTCGATCGCTTTGGCTTGTCGGGTGCATTCTCCCCTCCCGAAAGCCGCGGTTTAAAGACCATAAACGTGCCCAGCGCTCATTATTGTTGGCAACATACTCCTCTTTGCTGAAGGTTCCGATGCTTTTTCCTTCCCGAATGGGTTTTGTCAGTTTATCGATGAAATGTTTTTCAAACGTCATGTCCGCGTCGACGAAAGCCAGGATTTCTCCCTTTGCTTTTTTTACCCCTTTGTTTCGCGCTTGAGCCGGCCCGAGGTGTTCCTGCTTCACCAAGCGAATTCCGCGTAAGCTGCTCGCGATCTTCAGGGATTTATCCGTCGATCCGTCATCGACAACGATAATTTCCAGAGGATGGTAGGTTTGAAGCTTCAGAGATTCCAGGCAATGGGAGATATCCCGTTCTTCATTGTAGGCAGGGATGATGACGCTAATCAATTGAACATTCATTTCGTGAGCGAATGAAATAACTCTTCGTATTGCCGGACCACGCTGCGGATTGCAAATCGCCGGGCTACCCGTTGAATGCGCCACTTAGTTTCCGTTTGTCCTCCAAGACGTAAAGCCTGCCTGAGCGTGCGAGCGTATTGCGCCTTGTCTTCCGGATTGCAGTACAAGCCCGCGTCTCCCAGAAGCCAGCGGTTTCTTTGACTGTCGGTTGTAACGACCGGCTTTCCCGCGGCCAGGCTTTCCAAAAAGACCATCGGCGAGTTTTCCTGGGCCTGTGATGGAAGCGTCACGACGTCCGCCGCCTGGTAGAGCGATGCCATCTTATCATGAGCGACACCGGTGAGTGCAAAACGGCTTCCGAGTTTCACTTTTCCCATTCGCTTCAGTTTACTCTCAAGGCCTCCTCTTCCCACAACGAAAAGACTTGCCTCTTTGATCAGTACTACTGCCTCGATAGCCCGATCAATCCGCTTATAGGGTACTAAAGCCGCAGGACAGAGTATAATCGGCTTTTTCAGATCTATGCTTACCGGCCCGGCCTTTTGGAGGACTTTTGCATCGATACCATAGGGGATCATTTCCACACGAGTCCATGGGGCGGTTCTGGCTGCCCAGATTCGCGTTGGTTCGGTTGTGGCGACGAACGCGTCGGGTTTGAGATAGAGGTTCCAGCGCTCATCCCATCCGGGACCGGAGTGTCCGGTTACTACAATCTTATATCGTCCTAACGGTTGGAAGAGTTTTAATAATAATAACTGCCAAAATCCATTCATCGGAATAACAATGTCGAAATTGGATCGGATGATCTTTCCGATGTTTGCCAGAGAAAATTTGAACACTGCTCTGGAAGGCGTATCGAGAAAAGTTCTCTTTGTCATTTGCTTGACGAGGGATCCGGAAAAACCATGGCTGGGTAAAATGTCTGATTTGCCTTTGAAGAAAACAACTTGATGTTTTTTTTCGAGCCTCCTTGCAAGTTCATGCGTAAAAGTTTCGGCTCCTCTTTCTACTTTTCCGCCATAGATGTTCAAAAACGCGATGTTCATTCGAGCATTCTTCTTTTTACCCGTCGCAGAGGTGTTGCGATAGCCGCCCCAACCTTCTCAATGAACGATGATGCTTTGAATGGTGAATGAACGTTTGATGGGTGTTTACTGAAAAAGACTTCAGGTAGCTCATTTGGCTTGGCTTTTATTCCAATCTCAAGCTTTTTCTTGCTCCGCCTGTCGATCACATGATCTGTCCTCGTTGAGCGATGAAGGTGCGTAAGATGCCAATACGCGGTGTCGATAAAGCGGAGATGTTCATCCTGACCGTTTATCGGTTTGCCATCGGTATCACAAAAGGCTTCGTTCGGATATTCTCCTTGCCATTTGAATCCGGGGAGGTTCCTGTAGGCGCGGATGGAGAGGTGGCCTTTACGGCCGAGCAGTTCATACCGCCCGGCTGCCTCCGGTTGGTAGTGCCAGACGTCCCCAACACAGTTGCGGGTACGCACCACGATCCCCCAAGTCTTGCGCGGAGCACCCTTTAACGCATCACCCAGCTTTTTAAGAGATTCGCGGGGCCAAACCTCGTCACCGTCAACGAGGAGAATCCAGTCTGTTGTGGTTCGTTGTTTCATTTCGTTACGAAGTTGCACGAGCCCCTGCCTCGTTGCATCTCCTTTTTCATCAACAGTGAGTTTAGCCGAATGGATCGAGCCGATGATCTTTGAAGTCTCGTCTGTGGAACCCGTATCAAAGATCATCACCTTGTTTGCAAAAGGAAGGATGGACCGAACGGAGTACCAGATCCAGTACTCTTCGTTCTTTACCAACATCTGCGCCGTAATGCCAGGCTCCTTCATGTTTTTTCTTCTCTCAACTGAAGCAATGTATAGATGGCCAACATGACAAGCACCATAAGCTGAGTTGCCAAAAATGCCATCGCCGAGCCGTTTTCCTGAAATCTCGGAATCAATGCGAAATTCCCGACAACAATCAGAATGAGTTGTACACCTGATATTAAGGCAAATACTCGTGTTTTTGCCAGGTAGAAAAGTATTGTTGACGTGAAGGGCACTTGAAGCAGAAATAACGCGAATCCGAAAAAGAGGATTCTCAGGACTGAGACCGATTGAACGTAATCCGATCCATAAAAAAGATTGATGATAAAGGGTGAGAACGGCAGGAAGATCAAAAGACCGAAGCTCATCAGGCAAATTGCCAGAATACCCTTTCTAAAATAGGATCTTGCTTCACTGAGATTGGTAAAACCCGCAAAGCGCGGCGCAAATACTGTGCTCAGGGAACCGGCAAGGAATTGAAACGGAGTGAATAATCTGAAAGCCGCAGCATAGAAGCCGACGGCGGTCGAACCGCTGAGATTTGCCAAGATGAAGTTATCGATCCTGCCGCTCACTGCCGCAATGGCAAACCCGGCACTTAAGGGCAGTGTGTATTTAAGGAACGGTTTGGCAATTTCCCCTTCGCCTCGGACGAACAGGTATCCGCGCGGAATCACAACCATGCTCACGGCGATCAGGATCGCGGTCGCGGAAAAGTAAATGACGAGTGTCGGGGTGGTAGTCATTGAAGAGAAAAAAAGCAAAAGGAGAAGACCAACCAAGCGTAAGCCCGGGAGGAGCGCCGTCAGGAATGCCGCTTTCGCGAAGCGCTGAATGGCCTGCAGATGTGCGATGCCGAAGGTATATAGCAGTTGAAATGCCGTTCCCAATCCGGTGAGAAATAAAATGGTCGGCAGCGGACTGCCGAACAACAGTTTCGAAAGTATTGGGGCAAACAGTGCGACAATAACCATGAGCAGCATACCGATTCCCAGTTTGATCTTGAGAATATACTTCATATACTTCTCGGCCTTTCCCTCTTCCTTGTTGCGCTCGGCTGCCACGAAGCGCACCAACGCGGCGTTCAATGCGAGATCCACCATATCGGCAAACATAAAACTTGCCGCGGTGGCCAGTGAGAAGATGCCGAATTCCTTCGGTCCCAGCCGACGCGCAGCGATGATGAAGAAGACGGCAGCCAGGAGCGCCGCAACTGCGGTTCCGATGGTCATCGTTGAAGCATCCTTCGCCGTGTCGGACCGGATGAGTCTGGTAAGTCGTTTGATCATATGACTGAGGATCAATGAGTAATGAGTAGAAAATAATGAATAATGATTAATGTTTAAATCTTTAATCTAGATCCCTGTTCCCTATCCGCAGTCCGCTATACGCTATACGCCAACTCATTGTACCAGAGGCTTGTACTTGCGATGTGTTGATATTCATCCGTAGTTATGCAAGGATAGCCTTGAGACGGTTTCTTTATGCGTAGTGTCTTACAATTCATCGGCCTCCTCCTACTGGTGATCCTGTTTGTGGGCACCGGACAGCTTCTGTCCGTGCAAGTGGGAAGAGGCAACATTTGGCAGATGTTTTGGTTGGGATTCATCATCTGGCTTTGGGGATATATCATCCTCATGCGCGTCAAAGACAAGGAAAAGATGGAAAAGGAAGTTCAAACCATTAAGAATCCCGTGATGCTTCAACTCACGCAGGAACTGGATAAAGTCAAAGTCGCCGCCATTTCCGCCTTAGTCGCCATTACTTTTTTTTACTTTTCTATTTCCTGGATATTCAAAGACGAGCTTTTGATGTCGACAGTCATTCTCGTTGTGACCTTCCTGGTTTCCATCCAGATCCAGAACAGAATCTTCAAAAAAGACAAAAAGGACGAAGACTATTGATCCTATTTCCTGATATTGATCCCCACATCGACCATCTTCAGTTCTATTGATTCGGGATTCGTGACTATCGTTACCCGCTTCGTCGGCTTTTCATCCGGTAAACGCCGCTCGTAGAGCCATCCGAACTGCCCATCCAGGTAACTTGCTACCGGTTCCCTTCCATAAACGCTGAACAGATATCGATATCCATAGATGCGGCAGGGATCGCTGCTCGTCACAGCCAGTGTGAATGGCTGTCCTGCAAGAAGCTTGATGACCGATTTCACTGTCGCGTTTTTGCCGGCAAACCCATCGCTGTGAGTGGCCGTCACGACAGCCGCTGCGTTGACGAGAAGGAGTGTTGCCAATGCCAGCCAGGCGATTCCTGCCCGGCTTCCCAATCGAACAATCAGCCAATTGATCATCGAGGCAAAACCCAGTAAGAATGCCGGGAAACTCGGGAAAAAGAAGTACTCCGACAGCTGGCCCGGATACCAATTTCCCGGTCCGGCACGCATGCGATACCAAATAAGCCCGATCATATTGATCAGAAAAAGGAGAAGCAGGAGCCGAAACCCGCTTGATTTTCTGTTTATTAGGACAAACGCCAACCCCGCGAGTCCCAGACTGACTGCCCAAAGGGGCGGAGTAAATCGCAATCCGGCGTACTGACTGCAGAGCGTCAACTCCTTGGCAATATCAAGCTTCAATGGTGCATAGAGGAGCCTGCCTGAGGTATTGGCAGCAAGCAGGCTCACATCTTTGACGGCGGTTGCCAGGGACGTACCAGCCTCATCTGGTGACAGAAAACTCACTGCCGCCCTGGTATTGAGGAAGTCGTGGCGTATCTCAAATAAAAGTAGCGGCAATTGAAGAATCATAAACAGCGCCAGCCCCACCATGAATTCTCTTTTTTTTACCGGCAGTTTCAGGAGCCACCACCCAACGGCAATAAATACGAGCAAAACAGCGCTGGTCATATGCGCATGAAAGGCAACTGCCAGGATCACCGCCAGCGGGTATACAAATCTTCGTCTTCCTTGCGATATTTTTTGAAGACACAGGAGCGTCAGCAGGGAAAGCAGCGGGATGGGAGAAGCATTCCAGTATTTTCGATCGTAGATGACCCAAAGGAAGGAGGTCGCCGCTACGGCGGCCGCTATCAAGCCCGTTCGTTTTTCAAACAACTGAGAACCGACCCAATACATGACGGCTGTGGTGATCACTCCGAGACCGGAAACAAAAGCCGCGATCCCCAGCGGGTTGCCGTTTACCAAGGCTGACGGAAGCGCCATGATCCAAACGAATAACGGCCCCGAATACAGACCTGTTCCGGATACGTGTCCCCCGATCAATGGAAGATGGTACCCAGTCGTGATATTAAACGGCAGATACGACCAGTATTCTTCATCAAGCGTCCAGTGGAGAAGCGGCGCTAGCTTATAAAAGCGCAGGAACGCTGCCAGAATGAGGATGATTATCAATACCGGTGGAATTGTCCGCCTGATGTTAGCGGCTGTTTTTTTGCTTGTTTTCTTCATGAAAGGCGATGAGACTATAGAGAAAATTGATCAGGAATGTCAGATAGATGACGAAGACTACGATCAGGCCTCCTCCTTTAAAGAACCAAGGTTTGTACTGGCTTGCCTGTTTAAGTAACGTAGAGATCGGGCTTACAGAATAGTAGCTTACGAGCACGGTTTTGAGGGCGATGAAATTGAGCAGTGCGCCGGCAAGGACGCTTGCCTTTACTATTATTCGTTGATATTTCTTGAGAAGTTGCCAAAGACCGAATACGACCAGCGTCATGTGCGCGCTTATATTCGGGAAAAAATATCTCCCTTGGATGCCATGCGAAAAGCCGATCGATCGGACCAGCATATAGTCCCACAATAATAACCAAAAGCCGAACCAGAGGCTGGAAAAGATGAGGAGCATGAGTTGCCAGTCCGTGGTTGTGAATTTTTTTCGCCATACCCTCGTCAGGAAATAGTGCACCAGTCCGAATAGCGAGACAGCCAAGACGATCTTGATGACTCTGAGTACAGTCAGCGGCAGCACAACCCCGAGCCACTTGAATACACCCCAATACCAAGGAAGAGTTTCGGAATAGAGAACCGGTAGTTTTTGTTTGAGATAGGTCGACAAAGATAAATCAACCATCGGACTCTGCGGATTCACCATTGGCCATCCTGGAAGATAGCCCGAATTGAGCAGCCTCATCAATAGAATGACGGCGACTGCCAGAATGAGAGCGATGAAGAAAATGTTTTTGTAGAGAATTCTGCCTTTTTTCTTTTTCAGGTAATCGTAGATTACCACAAGAAGCGGCAGCGGAATGAACGGATAGATGAGCTGTTTTGTATAAAACCCAAGGGCCAAGGTTATGAACATTGCCAGATTTCTTGTTGCTGTCATTCCTTTGCGCAGAGAATCAACTAACAGCCATAAGAGGACAGTTGTCAGAAGGTTTAATAAATTATCGTTGTTGACTCCGGCAGTCACAAAAGTGAACATCGGCTGGAAGGAAACCAAGGAAGCGGTCGCGATTGAAAGGAGCGTACGCTTAGGAAAGATCGATCGGGAGAGGAGGAAACTCGCCCAAACCGTCGCCACGGCCAGAAAAACCGAGATCATTCGGGTGAACGAAAGTCTGACGAAAAGATCAAAGGGTTGGGCAGTTGTGTATCCTAAGGCCGAAAGGATATAGAACAGCGGTGGATACCCGGCCGCTTCTTTCTTGATATACACGGTCCTTGCAGACAACGGTATGGATTGTAACTGCCGCTCATATTTTCCGATCGATGAATCCGTATATTCGATATTGTATTGCGGATGGTAGGTAAATAGATTATTTCCCTGACTATCCCGCAGCGTGCCGAGGAGTCTTTCAGACTCAAATACTTCCTGTGAAAGATCATCTCCCGATAATCCTTTGCGGTTCTCCGCATAATACTGGACCTGTGCAAAATGCGCCTGCTCATCCGGAGCGTGCCAGATGGGAACGAATGCCGCCCAGACGATGCCTTTGAAAAGCGTGGTCAGAAGCAGTAGAATGATGAGTGACTTTTCTTTGCTTTCCATCAGGATTAGTATACAGATCTTACAACATTATATGAAAACTGCACTCGTTACTGGTGGTGGCGGATTTATCGGCTCCCATCTTGTCGATCGATTGCTTGATGATGGCGTTCAGGTGATTTGCGTGGATAATTTTTTGACGGGGCGGAAGGAGAATGTCGCCCATCTTCAATCCAATCCGCGTTTTACTCTGATTGAAGCCGATGTCTCGCAGCCGACTGAGGCCTATCTACCCCAAAGCGGCAACATCGACATGATTTTCCATCTCGCAAGCCCTGCGAGTCCTCGCGGCTATCAGGAATATCCTATCGAGACGTACAGCGTCAACTCGTTCGGCACACACCATTTGCTTACCCTCGCTAAAAGCCTGAAGGCTAAATTTTTACTAGCGTCAACGAGCGAAGTCTACGGCGATCCGTTGGAACATCCTCAAGTAGAGACATACTGGGGCAATGTGCACACGCTGGGCATCCGCGCTTGTTATGACGAGAGCAAGCGTTTTGGAGAAATGGCGGCGATGGTCTTTCATCGCGAATTTGGTGTTGATGTGCGCATCATCCGCATCTTCAACACCTACGGGCCGCGCATGGACCCAAAGGACGGCCGGGTCATTCCCAATTTCGTCATGCAGGCGTTGCGCAATAAACCAATCACCGTGTACGGGAATGGAAAACAAACCCGCAGCCTTTGCTATGTTTCCGACATGGTGGAGGGTATGCTTTCGATGATGAATTCTCAAAAAGCCTGTGGGAAAGTCTACAACATCGGCAATCCCGATGAATATACCGTCTTGGATTTGGCCAACATCATTAAAAAGGCATGTAAAAGCAGTTCTCAGTTGATCTTCAGCGACCTCCCTGAAGACGACCCGTCCCGCAGGAAACCCGATGTGAGCCTGGCACGGAAAGAGCTCCATTGGCAACCGAAAGTTACGTTCGAAGAAGGCCTTCCCCAAACCATCGCCTACTTCCGTACATTATTAAACCCATAACTTCCCCCACATTTAATGTGTCTTTTCCCCACATTAAATGTGTAAATGAGATTTCCAGATGAAATAGCAGTGAGATTTATGTTACACATTAAATGTGGAGTCAAAATATAGCCATATCTACAATAGAGGCGTTGATAAACGAAATATCTTTTCTTCCGATGCCGATCGCCTCCGTTTCCTGGATACCGTCAGATTCGTCCGATTGCAGAAGTCTCCGCGATTGTCGGTTCATCTTGACCAAATTCAATCCGGAGCACTCGAGGGGCAAGAAATCGACAGAATTGAACAGCGATATGGCCCCAAGATTGTTGAAATTCTTGCCTTTGCTCTGATGCCGAATCATTTCCATTTTCTGATTAAGGAACTTGAAGCCGGAGGAATTCCAAAATTTGCACAGCGTCTGGGAAACAGCTATACGCGATTTTTCAACACTAAATACAAGCGCAAGGGCAGACTTTTTGAATCAACCTATCAACAAGTTGCCGTTGTTACGGATGAGCAATTCATGCATCTTAGCCGATACATCCATTTGAATCCGGTCATGGCAAAACGCTCAGAGATGGACGTTGATGTTCTCATTTCCTATCCATGGACAAGCTGTCCCGCCTATTTCGGAAAGCCATCCGATATCTGTGTTCCAGATGAAGTCATCAGCATGTTTAATTCTCGGGAGAGTTACAAAACCTTTCTTAAGAAAGAGGCAGAGGCGAGGATCTCTCTATCGCCGAAACTTGTGATTGATTTAGAAGAGTAATTCAATTCCCCACATTAAATGTGGGGAAGTCAATTATTTCGTTTGACTTGAGGGAAATATGCGCTACACATTGAATGTGGAGATTGGAAAATGGGCCATCCGCTTGATGATTGTTGCTTCCTTTTTGGTTTTTACCGCTGTTTCGCTTGTCAATCATGAGCGCTTTCTGACATTCGGATGGGATTTGGGATTTTATGATCAAATCGCCTGGAATCTGAGTCGACTTCGCTTCCCCTTTTCGACTTTTATCTCCGCACCTGCATTCGGCGTGCGCTTTTCCCCCATTCTTCTCCTTTTTGCTCCGTTCTACCGATTGTTCCCGGATGCAAGGATTCTTCTTGTGGGCCAGGCACTTTTGGCCACTCTGGCCGCCTATCCCCTTTACCTTCTTGGGAAGCGCGTCACCCGTAGTTCATACGTCGGCATCGCGGCGGCTTTGTCCTATTTAACCTTCATCGGCCTTGAGCGGGCGGTGTTTTTCGACTTTCATCCCGATACCATCCTTCCCTTTTTCATCACCTGGTCGCTTTATTTTGCTCACAGCAAACGCCTGTACCTTTCCTTGTTCTTTAGCTTGCTGATGCTTCTTTGTAAAGAATGGGTTGGTCTCT
>MHCL01000007.1:22070-35733 GCA_001816915.1 Candidatus Chisholmbacteria bacterium RIFCSPLOWO2_01_FULL_49_14 | reverse complement strand
AAACAAAGACCCTTGGGGGTAATAACCGCAGCTTTCGGGCTCGTCGGTTTTTTTTCCGTCATCTATTTGCTACTGCCCAGCTTGGGAAGCGGCGGGACGACGGTATTCTCCTTCGGAGAATTCGGGAAGAGCCCGCATCAGGCGCTTGCATCGATTATCACCCACCCTTTGGCGGCCATCCTGACGATCGTTACCCCGCAAACCAAACTCCTCACCTTGTTTGATTCTTTCTGGCCGTTTGCCTTTCTTCCCATTGCCGCTCCCGCAACGCTTATTCCAATTTTCCTGCAGTTTGGCGTGCGCTTTTTTGACGTCTCCCATCAGCAGAGCTGGACTCTTCTCTACCACTATTCGGCGCCGCTGACACCGTTTCTTGCGTACGGATCGATCATGGGAATCCGTTCATTCAAGGCGCGCTGGGCAACGCACCTGCTTGTGACAACTTCCCTACTCGGACTGATCCTCTTTCATGCACCGGTGTTCACGCTTCTCAAATCTGGGTTCTACTACCAACCAGCTTGGATTGCCGATACTCGGGCTGTGCTTGCCCGCGTCCCTATCGATGTACCGGTTGCCGCTCAAAATAATCTGATTCCACATCTCTCAAGCCGTGAAAAGGTTTACCCTCTGCCCTTGATCGGCGACGCTCAGTACCTGGTTGTTGACCTGCATCCCAATCAGTCAGAGTACAACTACAGTACTGCCACTAGGGTTGGAATTGAGGAATTG
Organism: Candidatus Chisholmbacteria bacterium RIFCSPLOWO2_01_FULL_49_14; assembly: GCA_001816915.1. Taxonomy (GTDB): domain Bacteria; phylum Patescibacteriota; class Microgenomatia; order UBA1400; family Chisholmbacteraceae; genus 2-01-FULL-49-14. The sequence continues at coordinate 35,004 of MHCL01000007.1, read as the reverse complement.
GTAGCCCGCCTCACCTTCTCAGGCGATTTTTTTGTTTCCTTCAAACAGGGAGACGCTATTCTTTTCCAACGCGTTCCTTCACATTAAATGTGGAGAACGGACACATTTAATGTGCACCTCGAGTGAAAGGCGATTACACATTTAATGTGGGGTTACTGAATCGAAGAGAGGCGTTGGCTGTTCTGGTCGAGAATGAAGATGTATTCAATGCCGTAGCGTTTGGCATCGGCGCGAGCTTTCATAATAAGCACCGGATCGGGCGCTCCGATATCGGTGATGACAAGCAGCTGGTTGTAACCGGACGGCGCGATTGCGGAAGATGAACAACAGAGCCCGATGCCCAACAGTCCGGTGTAGGTTTCCCGGGTAGCCCGTTCGATCTCCGTGACAAATACCTGAAGATTTTCCTGCGGCAAGCTGTTGTAGTTGAACTGCCCCAAGACGATTCCGGGGAGGAAATAGGAAACGTGATATTCCTGCGCCATATTTCCCCAGCGGGCAATCAGTTCCTTCAGTTGGCTCGAAAACTTCCCCGGATCAACGACCTGCGATTGTTCGATAAACATCATCGCAACGTAGGTATGCAAGCCTTGTTTATGGGCTTCGCTGACCGTCTTCTTGGTCCAGCGCAGTAATAGCTCCTGCGAACTTTCCGCTCCCTGGGAAAGAATGATGGAGCCGTCGGGTGTAAGTTTCATTCCGATCCTCAAGAGCAAAATATTCCCGCCTTGGGATCGAATGCGGTTGAGAAGCTCTGTGAGCTTCCCTATGGATGTGGGAATATCCTGCATTTCTCCCGATACCTGTCTGGGTAGGGAGGTGGTGGGCGCCGCCGGCGTCAACTCCGAGTCATGGAGGCTCTGCACGAACGAGGTGGTGACCAAGGGCCTTGAATGCACTTGCGGATTTTGGGAAACGAGAAAGTGGTAATGACCGAAAATGACGGCCCCAGCGAGGACAATGGGAATGACGATAAAAAAGATATCCTCTCTCTTCACAGCAGAATTATAGCATTGCCTTTTTTTGAAAGTATTGCATCTTCGCTGAGGTGACTATCGACCTTTTTTCGCGGAGGATATCTTCTCGGCGTCAACTTCAGTCATTCCCTGCTTCTTGAGAAGCCTTCTGTTGGCTTCCCTGGTTGCCTCCAAGAGCTCATCGGGAATTCCAACAGTCCTGCACCAATCAATGAGCATATTCACGTCTTTGGGAAAGCAGCTGCCTCCGTAGCCTCTGAAACCGCCGTGATGCACGTCCCAATACATCCGGCCCATCGGCGACCCGACCCATTTGGAAGCCGCTGCAGCGTCCTTGATCCGATCAAAATCCAGATCTTTGAACTGTTGCGAAACGTCGTAAAACAGGTTCGCAAAGATGACCATCAATGCCCCGTGCACGTTGTTGATGAACTTGCAAATTTCGGCTTCCGTGGCTTTCATGATCACCCCATACGGACCTTCGGGAAGGAGATTCACTGCCTCAAGGGCTACCTTGTATGATTGCTTTGTATACCCGATGATTTGCCGGTCGGGATGGGAAAAATCCTCTTCGCAAGTTGCTTCTGAAAGAAATTCAGGATTGTAAAGAAGTTTGAGTTTGGGAAACAGCTTCTGCATTTCTTCAGTAGTTCCGGGCGGCACCGTGCACTTATGGATGACCTGTTTTCCCGGTTTAATTTTGGCAAGGGTGCTCTTCAAGATATTGAGATTCGTCTGTTTTGTCTTCCAGTTGAAGGGCGTGGGTACGGCAACGAAGATCCAATCGGCTTTTTCATTAATCTGGTCCCAGGTGTGTGTTTGCCGGGTCGACGTCAGCCCCATGAGCATGTAGCCCCGCTTCTTGAACCACCGGTAGGTGGTTCCGCCGACCATGCCGGTAAATCCGATGACCGCAATTGTTGGTTTTTTCATATCTTACGTCCATCAAGAAGTAAACTGACCATTCTTATTAATCATATTCCCCTGGCCGTGTCAAGAGAACACCTGTTCTGCAACGATCTATAATGCCCCTAGCTTCAATAAAAATATTCTGCCGCGCTCGCCTTGCCCTTTTTGCTATGATTAGCGACAGATCTTTTTTTCATCTTAATCATAATGAGACAGACGATTCTTATCACCGGGGGTGCTGGTTTTATCGGATCGCATATGGTCGATCGTCTGATCGATCGAGGAGATATTGTCGTTGTCGTTGATAATCTCAATCGATTTTATTCTCCGAAGCAAAAACGCGCAAATATCGCGCACAATCTGAAGGGTGATACTTTTTACTTCCATAAGGCCGATATCCGTGATCGAAGACGGCTTCAAGATATTTTTTCAAGATACCGCTTCGACTGCGTCGTTCATCTGGCAGCCATGGCCGGTGTTCGACCGTCAATTGAAAAACCACTCCTCTACGCCGACGTGAATGTATTGGGAACGCTCAATATCCTGGAGCAGATTCGACATTACTCAGTAAGACAGCTCGTTTTTGCCTCAAGTTCGAGTGTCTACGGCGAACGCAGTGGTCCCTTTCGTGAGACAGACAGCACTGATGAACAGATCTCACCGTATGGAGCCACCAAGAAGGCAGGAGAACTTTTGTGTCGCACCTATGCACACCTCTATGGCATCAGAACCACAATTCTTCGACTGTTCACGGTCTTTGGTCCTAGAAATCGGCCGGACATGGCATGTTTTCGATTCATGGATGCTCTGGTGAAGGGGCGGCCAATCATGCGGTTCGGGAAAGGTGAAACGGGACGTGATTATACCTATATTGATGATATTGTTGAAGGCCTGATGGCAGCGGTGAAGAAGTCGTTTGATTTTGAGATCATCAACCTTGGGAATTCTTCTCCGGTGACAATCAACACCCTTATTCATACATTGGAGACAGTCACCCGGAAGCAAGCAAAGATCAACGCATTACCGCAACAACCCGGTGATGTGAATTTCACACATGCCGATGTTTCAAAAGCAAAACGGATTCTCGGGTATTCGCCTAAAGTACGTCTCCATGAAGGACTTAAGCGCTTCTATTCCTGGTATACGAACACACATGCAGAAAGAGTTTCTCTGTTACGATAGACACCTGGAGAAGGATGGCTAAAAATATTCAAGTCATAAAGATCCACATCGGATGTGGATCGGTGTATCTGCGGGGTTATATCAACGTAGACGTTCACATCCCCGGAGTGAGTTTTCTTGCCGCAGAACGTCCGGATTTGGTCAAAAAAAACAGTACGACAGTAGATCACTATTATCAATTCCCGGTAACGCGTCCGGATATTGTGTCGAAGAAACTAGAGGATAAGAGGATTGTGGTTGATGTTTTTGCGGATGCGGGAAATCTTCCATTGCCGAAGAACTCTGTGGATGAGATTCGCAGTGTTCAGGTGTTCGAGCATTTTACCTACGACGAAGGTTATCGGATTCTCGAATATTGGTATCATCTCCTGAAACCTCATGGTACGATTCATATAGATGTACCGGACTTAGATGAAACAATGAAAGGCTATCTTAGCTCAAAATCTCAGCGAGATCAGCGCTGGTATTTACGACTTCTCTTCGGCAGTCAGAAGAACGAATATAGCCTTCATAGAGCGATGTATTCAAAGCGGATGCTCGTAAATCTGTTACGGAAGCACGGCTTCTCGAGGATCCGTGAACTCGGAAACATTCACTTCTATCCTGCATTTGCATTGGAAGCCCGCAAGACATGATCGAACACTTCAAAGAACTCTATTCATACCGTGCATTGCTAACGGCTTTCGTCGTCCGCGACCTCAAAGCCCGGTATAGACACACAAGCCTAGGAATTGCCTGGGCAATTATTCAGCCTCTGTTTTTGATGTTTATCTTCACTTTGGTTTTCTCTTACTTCTTCAAAGTTTCGACTGGAGGTCCACCGTACCCGATCTTTTCCTATGTCGCACTCCTCCCTTGGACGTTTATTTCAAAAACCTTTTCAGCATCAGGTTCCAAGTTTGTCGGGAGCCGCGGCTTGATTTCTAAAATCTATTTTCCCAGAGAGATCATTCCCTTCTCAATCGTCCTTTCCGGTCTCGTCGATTTTTTCTTCGGGAGCCTGGTTTTTATCGCCATGTTGGTCTACTATCAGATTCCGATCTCAGTTTCGTTTCTCTACCTGTTGTTACTTTTACCTACACAAATCATCCTCGCGACTGGGCTGTCTCTGCTCGGTAGTGTTTTGACAGCGCTGTTTCGGGATGTTGAGTTTGCGATGCCCTTGTTTATTCAAATCTGGATGTATGCCTCACCGGTGATCTATTCGGTACGAAACCTCCACGAGCGTTTTCGACCATTCTTTTACCTCAATCCTGCCACGGGTATCCTCGATGGCTACCGGGACAGCATCATTCTCGGAAGAAATCCGGATTTTGGCTTTCTCGTGACCTCGTTTCTTATCAGTGTCGCAACCTTCTTTGTTGCCTATTGGCTGTTCAAACGCTTGGAATACCTTGTCGTCGATATTCTCTGAATCTCAAATGATGGACAACACCGCAGTCTCCTTCAGTCATATATCGAAACAGTTTTTAATCGGACCGAAGTACTATCCGTCTCTTCGGGATTGGGTTGTCACCTTTTTCAGCCGAGAGTTCTTCCGCGGCAAACAATCTTTCTATGCCCTTCAAGATTTGACCTTTACGATCAGAAAAGGTGAGAGTGTTGGCTTCATCGGTCCGAATGGAGCGGGGAAATCGACCATCCTGAAACTGATTGCCCGCGTCTCTCTTCCAACATCCGGTGTCCTGAGAGTGAACGGAAAAGTTGCCGGTCTCTTAGAGCTTGGGGCAGGATTTCATCCCGAACTCACCGGGAGAGAAAACATCTACTTTAAAGGAACGATCCTGGGCATGAGCAAGTCGGTTATTTCAGAGAAAATGCAGACGATTATTGATTTTGCCGATCTCGGTCAATTCATCGATTCACCGATCAAGCTCTTTTCTTCGGGTATGTACGCGAGGCTCGGATTTTCGGTCGCTATTCACCTCAATCCCGAAATTCTTCTCATCGATGAAATCCTTTCCGTTGGTGATGCTTCCTTTGTCGAAAAGTGCTACCGGAAAATCGAGGAATTTTGTGAGGACAAAGACAGAACTACCATCATTGTTTCACATAACTTGGGGATGCTGAAAAGACTCTGTCATCGTCTATTCCTCTTGGAACAGGGACGGATTGTCGCCGAGGGGCAACCGAAACGCATCGTCGATACGTATCTAAAGAAACATATGCAGTGAGACAACAATGACCGGAAATATTTTTCATGCCAAGCGAGTTTTGATCACCGGGGCCTCGGGTTTTCTGGGTTCTCATCTGGTCCCTTTATTCCAGCACAAAGGCGTGAAGGAGCTTTCAACTCCCTCTAAGAGGAAACTGGATCTTCGTGAAAAATCTCATTGCGCTCAGGCAGTACGGGGGATCGATATCGTCATCCATCTGGCCGCGAAAGTCGGAGGTATTGGATACAACAAGGCAGTGCCAGGTGAGATGTTCTATGACAATGCCATCATGAGTACTCATCTCATGGAAGAGGCGAGGAAAGCAGGTGTAAAAAAATACGTGTCGATCGGTACGATTTGCTCTTATCCTAAAGTTGTTCCCATACCGTTTCGGGAAAAGAATCTGTGGGATGGATATCCGGAAGAGACAAATGCAGCGTATGGCTTGGCAAAAAAGATGCAGTTGGTTCAGGCGCAAGCCTATCGTGAACAATACGGTTTCAATGCCATTCACCTCTTACCGGTCAACATGTACGGTCCGGGAGATAATTTTGATCCCCAAACCAGCCATGTCATTCCGGCATTGATTCGCCGGTTCCATGAAGCCAGAGTTCAGAACAAACCTGAGGTTGTTGTCTGGGGTACTGGGAAAGCGACCCGTGAGTTTCTCTACGTCGACGACGGAGCAGAGGCGATCATTTTGGCCAGCGAACGCTTTAATAAATCGGAACCCGTTAATATTGGTTCAAGCTTCGAGACCTCAATCCGTGATTTGGCAGCACTCATCAAAAAGTACATCGGCTATCAAGGACGGATCGTCTGGGATCGTTCGAAACCAGACGGACAGCCTCGAAGAAAAGTTGATACCTCTAAGGCCAAACGTGAGTTCGGGTTTATCGCCAAAACGGACTTTCAAGTTGGTCTGAAAAAAACCATCGAATGGTATCTTAGTCAACCTGCTTCATCATGATCAAGAAGAACCCTTCCGTCAGACGGACAGGTAGACCATCCCGTCTTTCTATCATCATCCCGGTCTACAACGAACAGCAGACAATTGGGGAGGTCATCCGGAGGGTCCGTGCCGTTCGTCTTGAAAATCTGGAAAAGGAAATTATCATCATCGACGATTCTTCCACCGATATGAGCCGGGATGAAATCCTCAAAGCCCAGAAGCTCGATCCGAAGACCACCAAAGTCCATCTCTCCTTCATCAACCTTGGAAAAGGTGCATCCATACGTATGGGACTCAAATACGCTACCGGAGATATTATCATCATCCAGGATGCTGATTTGGAACTCAACCCCGAGGAATACATCACGATCATCGATCCAATTCTTCAAGGAAAGGCGGATGTCGTCTACGGGTCGCGCTTCCTTCGACACAACAAAAACATCCCTCTCACAACCAGGTTCGCAAATAGCCTTTTGACGATTCTTACGAATGTGTTATACGGAACACACCTTACGGATATGGAGACCGCCTATAAAGCCTTCCGTCGAGAGATACTGGGTGGCGTACGTCTGAGAGCTTTGGAATTTGAGTTCGAACCGGAAATCACCGCCCGTATCATACAAAAAGGGTATCGAATCCATGAGGTTCCCATCGCCTATCATCCGCGCACGAAAGAAGAAGGTAAGAAAATCTCGTTCATTGATGGCATGGAAGCAATCTTCACATTACTACGCTGTAAGCTGCGTGCCTAGTCCTGAGATTCAGTCGCATGCAGGCGAACTTGTGAGCGATTTACCTCACCGACGAGGAAACACGTTCCATAAAATACTCCAGATGTGTTTGATTGGATAAGGTCAGTTTCATCCGTAGTAATCCCATTCCGAACAAGCCGATGATCAATACCCCGATAACTACCTGACGTACTCTTCGTGACGTCGTCATCCATTCAGTCGTTCGCCAAAGTCCATTCGCCGCCAGAGGGAGAAGCAGAGGAAAGAGGGTGTAACTAAATCTTGACATGACAAATGGCCAGATGAGGATCGGCGTGATCAAAGCCCCGGAAATCGCCAGCATAAACCTCTGCTGGTGTTTCTTAAAAGGAGGATCCGTCAACCCGATGAGCATGAACGGTAACGTATAGAGGAAGGCGGAGATGAACGAGGTCACGTGCGCCGGGAGTGTGGGACTGCGCTCCATGAGCCCACTTGTCAACGATCCCCAAGGAGGAACACCGACCTGAGCATACACGAAGCTATAGAATAACACCGGGAGAAGAAGAGTGCTTACTGCATAAACAACCAATAATCGATGCTTTTTCATACCGCCTTCCTTGAACAAACCGAGTGGAATCAGCGTCAGGAGGAATACCAGATTCATCTTGACAAGGACTGCCAACCCGCCAAAGAAACCTTGAAGACTGATGATGGTTGCCGTCATCTCCGTCTTTAGCCAAAATCTCAGGGCAAGGTAGATCAGCAACAGTTCGAAGAACCAAGTGACCGCGTCGGGCATGGCCGCGAAGCCATAATACTGGGTGTGAAAATCGATGAGGAAAAGGAGCGCTGCGACCGTAGCCACTTTGCGGTTGGCAAGATGTGAAGCAATCCGATGTACTAAGATCCCGCTGCCTGCGAGCGCGGCAAGATTGAGCGGCAGATAGGCATCGGCAACCGGAATTCCGAACACCCACGAGAGGAGCGCAGCCGCTCCGGGAATCAGAGGGTTCAGCAAGCAGTGGGGACTGAGACGTAATGCTTCCTCCTGTCCGAGCAAGTATTTTCCGACTGCAATCCAACAGGGACTGTCTTCTGTTTCACGAAACGAGAAGATGCCAAGATGGACTGCAGCAACCAACGCGGTTACGACGATAATGCCTAGGAGCAGCTGGGAGTTCCCCGGCATTTCTTTCTTTCGTGTCATTCACATCCCTCCATTCTTGTATTTTATCTCTTCTTTCGGAGTTGATATACTCAGGGTTGTCAGATAACCTGATTTCGTCCATGAATCGACGTTTACTCACCACACTCACGAAACTACTGCGTCGTTTAAACTACAACGATCTCCGCTTGTATGCGCTGCGGGGACATGAACATGAACGCAAAATAGACTACCAACGGCGTTACTTGTCGTTTGATCTAAAACCTTCGGATATTGTCGTTGATATCGGAAGCGGTGGAGAACCATTTCCGTTCGCAACTTATCTGGTTGACCTTTTCCCTGAGAAGACTCAGCATCGTTACAATGAGCTTGCGACCAACAAGAAACCGTTCATCCGTGCTACCATTGAACATTTGCCCTTCGAGCGTAAATCCATTGATTTCGTCTATTGTTCACATGTCCTTGAACACGTTGCAGATCCAGCACGGGCCTGCGATGAACTGATGCGTATTGGGAAACGTGGCTATATCGAAATCCCTACCCGCCTTTCCGATATTATTTTCAACTTCACGAAAATCCCGAAGTTCCATAAATGGTACGTCTGTAAAGCGGGCCGCACACTCGTCTTTATCGAATATTCAGATTATGAACGGAGGGATATCGGTACGAATATATTTTACCTTTTTGCTCATGCTAAACGCGACAATCCGATCCGGCGCATGTTCCGACGGAACAAGGATCTCATCACCCATATGTTTATGTGGGATCAACGGTTTTCCTATTATGTCTTCAGTAAGGACGGCGAGTTAGTCTCCCGTTCAACGAATGGAATTTAATCATCCACTCTTTGACGAAGTTAGCAGATTCCTTCGCAGGACGCTCCATTTATCGGTCGCTGTTGGAAAACCGGTCACAAAACTCAACCTCGGATCAGGATCGAGCAGACTGAGCGGTTACTGCAATATCGACCTCTCATCCCATGCTGATCTCCGTCTTGACCTGGAGAAAGAGTCTCTGCCGTTTCCTGATGGTTCCATTGAGACCGTTGTTTGTATTTCAACGATCAATTATTTTACCCGCGATCGGGCACAAGAAATCGTCTCTGACGTCTTTCGGGTCCTCAAGCATGGAGGGGTAGCCAGATTTGCAGTTCAGGATCTTCTGAAAATCGCTCGCAAGTACCTTGAACGTGATCGGAATTTTTTCTTCCAGAAATTGCCGAATGGACGCGAGCGTTTTGAAGGGAAAACGATGGGAGACAAATTCAATGCTTGGTTCTACGGTTACCGAACATCTCATGGGAAACATTGTAAATATTTTTTTGATTATGAGACCCTTGCTCTTCTGTTTCACAGGGCAGGTTTTTCCGTTATCGAGGAAAGAGGTTTTCACGAGAGCCGGATCTCCAATATCAAGGATATCGATAACAGACCGGAACAGATGTTTTTTTTAGAAGCCGTAAAGTGAATGGACAAGACAGCCGTCTCCCTATTCTCAGAAATAAAAGCATCGATAGTAAAGCAGCTGCTTCACTGGACGTTCCGTTCCAGGATCAGAAATGCGGGTGCGGATTCTCTTCACCTCAAATCCGCGATGGAGTGGTTAAAGACAGCGCAAGACGGGACTGCGGATTCCGGTGTATCTGCTTACTTTGATCTTCTCAAGCGTTCCTGGGCCTATTCGTATCCGGAGACGACGGGGTACATCATCCCTACTTTCCTCGCCTACGCGGATATCACGCACGACAAAGATTTTGAGGAGAGAGCTGTTCGGATGGGAGATTGGGAAATTGCAGTCCAGCTCCCTTCGGGGGCTTGTCGGGCTGGTGATGTTCGCAATCGCTTTCCTCGCGTCTTTAATACCGCCCAGGTCATTTTAGGCTGGTGTGCTCTGTTTCGCCGAACCGGTGATCCGAAATACCTGCGTTCAGCTGTGAACGCCTCCTCCTGGTTAGTTCGGGTTCAGGATGATGATGGGAAATGGACACGATCTACGTACCAAGGTCCGCGGACCTACCATGCGCGGGTATCCTGGGGATTGTTGGAGACCTATGCCCTATCAGAAAGAAAGAGATTTCTCAAAGCTGCGGAAAAGAGCCTTATTTGGGTTCTTTCACAGCAAACGCCTAACGGCTGGTTCCGAAACACCAGTCTCTCTGAGCCGAACAAACCTTGGACGCACCTCATCGCTTATACAATTCAAGGTCTTCTGGAGTCTCACCGACTGCTTCCCGACACGACCCTCGCCGCCAGCGTCTATTCGGGTGCCGAACGTGCCGCATCCCAGCTTCGTGCGGCATATGCGACGGCGTCCTTTCTCTTACCTTCTTCGCTTGACGAACGTTGGAGTTCATCTGATCAGTATTCCTGTCTGACTGGAGATGCACAGATTGCCGTTATATGGCTACGCCTGCATGCACTCACCGGTGAGTCATCCTTCATTCAGGCAGCCCTGCGAATGATTGACGAAATGAAAACAACACAGCTTCGAACACACCATAACCTTGCGTTTCGAGGAGGGATCCCTGGTTCTTACCCTATTAATGGTAACTACGCTTCGTACAAACTGATTAATTGGGCAACGAAATTCTTTGCAGATGCCTTACTGCTGAAGGCAAATCCTCATTTGGTGCTTGGAGGATAGATGACCAAAGCTGAATCTTCCCGTAAAAAACCCCTCAAGGTGCTGTTTCTTTTTCAAGGTACCACGCACTACTATAATTTGGTGTTGAGTAAGCTCAATGCTCGCTCTGAAGTTGATGTCGTGGATGTCGTCCCCGCAAAGCCTCAAAACTTGGGAGAAGGTGTGTATCAGACAAGAAGAGGCATCAGCTTCACTATCTACGGGCTTCCCGAGTACAAGATTCTCAACCGCTACTTCTTTTTCCGTGGTCTGTGGAAACTTCTCTTAAAAGAACGGCCGCAGATCATTGTGACGACCAAGGTGTACTTGCGTGGGTTTTACTATCACCTACCAACTTTATTTGTGAGATATATTTTGGGAATCAAACTCATCCTGAAAGACCATCCTTTTCGTTTTCTCCCTTTCCGTACGAGGCAGCAAAATCTCTTGGACGAGTTCCGTCGTCGACCCGACCGATCCCCACTTGCGTTCCTTCAAAACGCTTTACCTCTTTTGTTCCATCAGATCGCTCTGTACGAGGAGCGAACTCTGTACCGTTCCCTTAATGCCATTGTCTGTTATATCGATAATGCCTATACCCTTTTCGGAAGTTTCGGTGTTCCGAGGGAACGCATCTTTATTACGTATAACTCTCCAGATACCGATCATCTCTTTTCAATCCGCAGGAGACTCGAGGGGAGAGTACCGAAAATCAGACGGCACCCATACCGAATCATCCATGTGGGACGACTCGTCCCATGGAAAAACGTCGATCTTCTCATCCGCGCTTTCGGGCAGGTAAAGCGGCGGTTTTCGAATGCCGAACTTTTGATTGTGGGTTACGGACCCGAAAAGAAGGAGTTGGAGCGGCTGACTCGCTCACTCGGACTGGCTCAGTCGGTGAGGTTTCTCGGAGGTATATACGAGTATGAAGAACTCGGTAAAACGCTCCTTGGATGTTCAGTGTATGTTCTCGCGGGGATGGGAGGACTCTCGATCAATGATGCGATGACGTTTGGGCTTCCGATCATCTGTTCTGTCGGAGATGGGACGGAAAAGAAGCTTGTTCGTCACAGATATAATGGGCTTTACTTTCAGGAAGGACACGTCCATGATCTTGCCGTGAAGATCGGTTTCTTGCTTGCCCACCCGAGACTCAGAGTGCTCATGGGAAAGCGCTCTACGGACATTATCGAGCGTGAGATCAACATCCACACGGTTATTCGAGGCTATTTCAATGCTTTTTCTTATGTCAAAGACAAGTAACGAACGATTTCGAATCCTTTCAGTGGTCGGAACACGGCCGAATTTCATCAAGATTTCTCCGCTGCTTCGGGAGATGCGCAAGTTTCCCACGATTCATCCCGTACTCGTCCATACGGGTCAACATTACGACCGTGAACTAAACCAACAATACTTCTCCGATATCGATCTGCCTCATCCTGACTTTGAACTTGCGATTCGTGAAAAGACCAATTCGCTTCAAGTCGCCAAGATGGTCGAACGCCTCGACCCTCTCTGTCGTCAAGTGATGCCTCATTTGTTGCTCGTTGTCGGGGATGTGAATTCGACACTGGCCGCCAGCCTCGTCGGAACTTACCTGCGGATCCCAATCGCTCATGTTGAAGCAGGGCTTCGTTCGTTTGATTGGACGATGCCCGAAGAAATGAACAGAGTTGTCACTGATCGCCTTTCCACTCTCCTGTTCACAACTGAAAAGAATGCAGAGACCAACCTTTTGCGTGAAGGGGTAGCACGTAAACGGATCTTTTTCGTCGGAAATGTGATGATTGACTCACTGCGTTTACAGCTACCTCGAATTCAACAATCATCTATACTCCGACGACTCGACCTTCAGAAGCAACAGTATGCAGTACTTACTTTGCACCGTCCCTCGAATGTTGATGATCAGAAACAACTTGAGAAACTCATGAGAACCTTCCATGAACTCTCAAGAAAGCTTCTGTTGGTGTTTCCCATCCATCCGCGAACTCGCGAGAATATCAAGAAATTTCACCTTTCAGCATACCTCGCAAATATTCGAGCAGTTGATTCTCTTGTCTACTCTGATTTTCTCTCACTGATGCAGAATGCTAAACTCGTCCTCACCGACTCAGGAGGAGTTCAGGAGGAAACAACATATCTCCGAGTCCCCTGCCTCACCGTTCGGGAGAATACCGAACGTCCGGTAACTGTTCACCTGGGTACAAACCGGATAGTCGGGACTGATTCAACATCCATTACCAGATCTTTCGCTG
>MHCL01000007.1:0-22045 GCA_001816915.1 Candidatus Chisholmbacteria bacterium RIFCSPLOWO2_01_FULL_49_14 | reverse complement strand
CCTCTATGGGATGGCAAGGCCGCTGCCCGGATTGTGAAGATTGCGCTTCGCCAGTACAATAGAAGCGTTCGCTCATGAGACTGTGTCTTGACGTATGTTCATGAAATTACGAAAACCACCAAAATCCACCCGAGATCTGTCTGCCGCTGACGCTGTCATCATCAAAAAGGTACGGGCTTTTAGCATGCTGTCCCCTGATAGACTGGAAAATTTGCTCCGCCTGGCGAATGAGGTGGTTCGAGGTGCGGTTCCCGGGGACTTTGTAGAATGCGGCGCCTGCCGAGGAGGAAGTGGTGCCGTCGTGGCGCATGTTGCCAAGCTCGAAGGCTGGAAACGAAACGTATGGCTTTTCGACTCGTTCATGGGGCATCCCGAACCTTCGGTCATTTCAGGACTTGATAGCGAAATCATGAAGGATTGGGCGGGAACCATGATCGCTTCGCAGGCTGATGTCCGAAAAGCCTTGAAAACTGTTGATGCATATTCTGAAGAGCATATCCGAATCGTCCCTGGCTGGTTTCAGGATTCGCTCCTTTCGAAACCGATTCGGGAGATCGCCCTTCTGCACATCGATGCCGATTGGTATGACGCGACGCTTTTGTGTCTTGAGAAGCTCTACCTCTCCATCGTCGCCGGCGGCTATCTGGTTATTGATGATTATGATAATCCTTCATTTCCTGGTGTCAAACAGGCGGTGAGGGAATTCTTCGCCGACAAGACGAAGGAAATTTCTTTCTCTTTTGAAGTTCGTCCTGCCTTGACAGTGAAGAAAGGTTAAAGCCGACTATGCCTTCTTCTCTATCCGTGGTTCACTTCTCAACTTCCGATTCCCACGGAGCCCATCGCGCAACCTATCTTCTTCATCGTGCACTGCTGTCCATTGGTGTTCAGTCCAGAATGATGGTCAAGTTCAAACTGAATGCTGATCCCAGCATAACCGTCGTCGGAAAGCCGTCTTTTCCCGAACGACTTCGGAGTTCTTTGGATCCCAAAAGCAAGTTTGGCTCGTTCTATCTTGAAACACGGCGCTCCTTGCGAATTCGCCTCGGGAAACCCATGCACTCCTTCAATGAGAATTCCAATGCCCTTCTCTTGCAGGATGCTCTCCACCATCTCCAAGACGTTGATATTATCCTTCTCTCCTGGATTGACGGATTCCTTTCGACCGGGATGATTCGTCGGCTCTATGAACAGGCACATGTGCCGATTATCTGGACGCTCATGGATGTGGAACCCGTTACGGGTGGGTGTCATTACCCCGGCACTTGCCGAGGATACACGCGTCGCTGCGGATTCTGTCCTCAACTCCCCCTGCACCAGGAACAGGATCTGTCCAGGAAGAATTGGCTCTCGAAGTATGCCGATCTTTCGGATTTACCGATCACGTTTGTCGTTCCTTCGCGCTGGTTATTGCAGAAAGTGAAAAGCAGCTCACTGTTCCGTCAGAGTCGGGTTGAGCACATTCTCCTGAGCGTTGATACCCGTCTTTTCCGGGCTGCCTCGAAAAAAAAGGCCCGACATTCCCTGCAACTGCCTCCCGACAAACGCATCATTTTCTTCGGCGCCCGTTCGATGGCGGAAGATCGAAAAGGCATGCGATATCTTGTTGAAGCCCTCCACATCCTGGAGAAACGACTGCGTGCGTCACGTACCTTGCGACCGCAATCCATCCTTTTGCTGTCAGCGGGAGAGCGGTTGCCGGATGTTGATTTCGGTTTCTCCCTCAAACACATCGGATTCGTGTATGATATGCAAACGCTGGCACGATTGTACCAAGCCTCTGATGTTTTCGCCTGTCCCTCAATCGAAGACGGAGGGCCAATGATGATCAATGAGGCAATTATGTGCGCAACACCAACCGTTGCCTTTCAAACCGGAGTTGCTTCGGATCTAATTATCTCCAGCGAGAGAGGGTATGTTGCAAAACTTGGGGATGCCAAAGATTTCGCAGAGGGTCTCTATCAATGTGTGTTGCGGAAGCCTTCGGGTAGTCAAAAGATCAAGGAACATCGATGTTCACCCGAATTCCAAGCGCGTGCGTATCGTCGGCTTTTTTCAGAGGTCATTCAAGCTCACGGAAAGGAACGGTGATATGAGTGTATTTCGTAAGCCTTCACAACTCTTCGAATTCCTTCCCTGGGACTCAGAGCTTTTCCGTCTGAGGGTTGCGATAATTCCTAAGAACATTAGACTCACAGCTGAACGATTGCCCGATCTCAAAAGATCACTCCGTGCCCATGAGATTGATCTGCTCTATTACTTTCGCGATACGAACTCTCCGCAGGAGGTCACTTCTTTCGCTGCTTTCGGTTTTCGGTTCATCGATACTCGAATCATTTTGGGGAGGACGCTCCAACGGGTGAAAGTACCTCAGGAAGTTCCCATGTTTGAATTACGAAGACAGAATGAGTTAACGATCCATCTCAAGCCGCTTTTTGCCATGTCAAAGGATTTGGCCAAAACGAGCCGTTTCTGGTCGGATCCGCTAGTTCAGCGATCCCACATCATCCGAATGTATCGCTCCTGGGTAGAGAAGTCTCTATCCTTTGAACGATCCGACCACTTTTTCTGGGTTGGGAGCGCTGCAGATCCCCTAGCGTTCGCCTCGTTTACAAAAACGAAACCGCACGAAGCAACCCTCTCTCTCATAGCAACCAGGAGGGACGCGCGAAGAAAAGGATATGGGAGTGCTCTACTTAAACAGTCTCTCTACATGCTGCATAAGAGAGGAATACGCAGCGTCCACCTTGACATGCAGCTATCCAATGCCCGAGCCTTGGCTTTTTATCAAGCGTTGGGGTTTCGCATCAGGGGTTCCCAATATATATTCCATTGGCATCGCTAGTTTATGGCTCAGCCGATCGTACTCACGAAACCATCCCTATCTTCAAAGGAGAAAAAGTACCTATTGCAAGCCTTGGAGGCACCCTTGCAGCACCGTCACTGGGCTGGAGATGGTCCTTTCACGCGCAAGTGTACGGCACTGCTTGAGAAACGATTGGACGCGAACAAGGTGCTGCTCACGACTTCAGCTACACACGCCCTCGATCTGGCAGCTCTGCTTCTCAACTTAGGGGTTGGGGATGAAGTGATCGTTCCTTCGTTTGCCTTCTCTTCGACGGTCAATTGCTTCATGCTGACGGGGGCAAAACCGGTATTCGTCGACATCCGGGAGGATACTCTCAATATCGATGAAGCCCTGATCGAAGAGAACATTACTCGGCGGACACGAGCCATCATCCCCATTCATTATGCGGGTGTTTCCTGTAATATGAAAAGAATCAACGCGATCGCAAAAGCTCATAAGCTCATGGTAGTCGAGGATGCCGCTCAGGCCGTGAACGCACGGTATCAGGACAGGTTCCTGGGCACCATCGGAGACTTGGGTATCTATAGTTTTCATGAATCGAAAAATTATTCCTGCGGTGAAGGCGGGGCGTTGGTCATCAACAATAGACGCTTCGAAGAAAGAGCTGAGATTCTTCGGGAAAAGGGAACGAACCGGAGCAAATATTTCCGTGGGGAGGTCAATAAGTACACTTGGGTTGACATCGGATCCTCATATCTTCCCTCGGATCTTCTGGCAGCGATCCTCTATGCCCAGCTTGAGAGGCTCAGCGCGATTCAACGAAGAAGAAAGTTCTTGTATCGGCGGTATGAACAAAATCTTTCCATGCTGGCCCAAGGGGGAAAACTCAGGCTTCCAACAATTCCACCAGACTGTCAAAGCAACTATCATATATTTTACATCCTCTTATCTACAGAGAAGGTACGCAATAACCTCATGAACATTCTTAAGAGTCAAGGAATTCTGGCGGTGTTCCATTACATTCCCCTCCATCTTTCTCCAATGGGAATTAAACTGGGATATCAAAAGGGCGACTTGCGACGCACCGAGGAGTTCAGCGGCAGGCTTTTGCGATTACCTCTCTACCCTGATCTGACCACCAAACAACAGGATCTCGTGATTCGTTCCATTCAACGATTTTTTAGACAGTGAGAGAATCACAAATTCACGCATAAATCTGCTACTGATCGGTACGCGTATGTGGAAGGTGATTATATGAGACTTGAATCTGTTTTAGCTATTATTCCGGCCCGAGGAGACTCAAAGTCTATCCCAAGGAAAAATCTTGTTTCTCTTGGAGGAAAGCCGCTTCTGGCTTGGCCGATTGAGCTTGCACGGTCTGTGACACGCATCGAGCGGGTGATCGTCTCCACGGACGATAACGAGATCACCAAGGTAGCCAAACATTATGGGGCCGAGGTACCGTTCAAGCGACCAGCATCCCTGTCCACAGACGACATACCTACTCTTCCTGTCCTCCAACATTGCCTTAGCTGGCTTGAAAAACATGAAGGATACCGACCGGATATCATCCTCCTTCTCTATGCTACTACCCCTTTCATAAGAAAGAGTCGGATTGAAGAAGCCCTCGATGTCTTCGAGAAATCCGGTTGCAACAGTGTCATGGGCGTACAGAAAGATTGGGGGAGATTTTGGAGATCAGACGGAACGAGATACTCGCCTTTTTATCCGAAACGTCGTCTTAACCGGCAGCAATATACTCCCCTGCTCCGTGAGGCCGGTAATATGTATTTTTCTCGACTGCAAGTCATCATAGAGATGAATACTGTGATCGATGAAGTACGTATAGAATTTCTCTCGGTTGAACATGAAGAAACTATAGACATCGATACCAGGAAGGATTTGCAAAGAGCTCGATTATGGCTAAAAGAACACAAGCTCCGCAAATAAAACGGCGACACAGCCGTCGTCGCTTCTTGCCACTGAGTGTTCCGACAATCGGCAAAGAGGAAATTTCCGAGGTCGTGAAGACGCTGCACTCAGGATGGCTCACCACAGGTCCTAAGACTCAACGGTTTGAACGCCTGTTTGCACGCTACATCGGGGTCAAACACGCAGTTGCCCTGAATTCCTGCTCTGCTGGTTTGCATTTGGCACTTCTGGCTCATCGAATCGGTCCTGGGGATGAGGTTGTTTTGCCCTCTTTTACATTTGCGTCGACTGCGAACATGGTTGTCAACGTTGGTGCGATACCGGTGTTTGCC
Source organism: Candidatus Chisholmbacteria bacterium RIFCSPLOWO2_01_FULL_49_14 (assembly GCA_001816915.1). Taxonomy (GTDB): domain Bacteria; phylum Patescibacteriota; class Microgenomatia; order UBA1400; family Chisholmbacteraceae; genus 2-01-FULL-49-14. Next base: position 16,972 of record MHCL01000007.1, on the reverse strand, counting down.
GACATCACGAAAGATACCTTCACTATTGATCCGGTTGACGTTGAAGAAAAGCTCACCCGCAAAACTCGTGCTGTACTCGTTGTTCATTACGGCGGACATCCTGCAGACCTTAATAAAATTCAGCGCATTGCCCGTAAGCATCATCTTGTCGTAATCGAAGATGCGGCGCATGCAGTCGGTAGTGAGTATCATGGTAAGAAAATAGGCTCCTCTGGAAATACTACCTGTTTTAGCTTCTACGCAACAAAAATTTTGACTACCGGAGAAGGCGGAATGCTCACAACAAATGACGATCGGGTTGCTGATTTCGTTTATATAAACAGACTGCATGGAATTTCTAAGGACGCTTGGAAGCGGTATGCGAAGGGTGGATCGTGGCGCTATGAGGTCAAATATGCGGGTTGGAAGTATAATATGACCGACCTTCAGGCGGCGCTAGGGCTGCATCAACTGAGAAAACTTAATCATTTTCTGAGGATCAGAAAAAGATATGCTTCGCTTTATGATAAGCAATTAGGACGGTTGGAGCACATTAGAATTCCGCTTCAAATACCAAGAACCAAACACGCCTACCATCTTTATCCCATCTTGCTTGAAAGTTTTAGCCGGGACCATTTTATCAACCTATTGGCAGAGAAAAATATTGGCACGAGTGTTCACTTTATCCCTTTGCATTTGCAGCCTTTTTACCGGAAAACTTTCGGCTATCGGAAAGGAGATCTGCCGATAACGGAAGCAGTAGCAGAAAAGATCGTTTCTCTGCCTCTTTATCCTCGGATGACATTGGATGATATCAATTACGTTATCGCTTCAATTCAAGAAATTCTTGAATAAAACTTACGATGCAGAGACAAAAGGAAATTACCATTGGAAAAACGAAAATTGGCGGAAATAGTCCCTGCTTCATAGTTGCCGAAATAGGCATCAACCACGATGGAAATCTCGACCAGGCGTTAAAATTGATTGATATTGCCGCTGATGCAAAATGTAGTGCCGTAAAATTTCAACTTTTCAACGCTTCAAGGATGTATGTAAAGGGTGCTGGTAAGTATCGGGTGCCAACTGGAGAGAAAAAAGAGATCATTAAGATTGTTCAAGATGCTGTTCTACCTGAAACCTGGATTGCTACACTGAAAAACTATTCCGCCTCAAGAGGATTATTATTTTTTTCATCGGTCTTCGATGAGCATAGCGCCGATGTGCTGGAACGACATGGTGTTGATCTGTATAAAATTGCGTCCTACGAGATGACACATATTCCCTTATTTCGACATGTTGCTCGAATACGCAAGCCAATTATCTTTTCCTGTGGAGGGGCACGAATACGTGAGGTTGCTGAAGCGATGGAAGTTATAGAAGCAGAACAGAATAGAGACATTGTACTGATGCACTGCATGGCAAAGTATCCGACTGCACTCATGGAGCTAAATTTGAATATTCTCAAAACGCTTAAGCTAGCTTTTCCTAATGCCGTCATCGGTCATTCCGATCATAGTGCAGATCCCACGCAGGCTGCGGAAGCTGCCGTGGCTTTGGGAGCGAAAGTCATCGAGAAGCATATCACTCTAGATAACAACCTTCCTGGCCCAGATCATTCTTTTGCTCTCAATCCCAGAAGGTTGCGAAAGATGGTTAAGGTAATTCGGAATACCGAGCAGAAAGTTTCGTTAGGCGAAAAGGTTCACGTTAATCCTGCCGTCCTAGGAAGTTCGGAAAGAAAAACCTTTGCAGTAGAAAACTATGTCAGGCATTTTTGCTATCGCGGTGTGTTTACCACCAAACGGATAACACTTGGTGAGCGATTCGGCAAAAGGAATATTGCAGTGCTTCGGCCAGGAGAGATAAAGAATGGCTTGCATCCACGATACTTCGAGTTATTGATCAAGGGCTACAAATCTTCTAGGGAAATTCCTGAAGCTCGTGGATTAGTCTGGAATGATGTTTTACTTAGATAGATTTACATGAACAAGCCAATAACCATTCTCATCAGAACGTATAACTCAGAGTGGTATCTCCGTAAAGCTTTAGAAAGCGTTTGGAACCAAACTCTTCCAAACCATTACTATGAACTGCTTATTGTCGATGATGGTTCGACTGATAAAACGCTCCAGATATTGTCTCCTTATACGGATAACATAAGACTCATCAAGAGTTCTCACATCGGCCAGATTCCCGCGATCAATCTGGGTTTGCGGAATGCAAAAGGACACTATGTCGTTGTATTGGATTCAGATGATCATTTCGAGCCTCAACTTCTTGAAACGATGTACACTCGATTGGAAAAAAAACGGCAGTTTGCGTTTGCGTATTCCGATTACTTCGAGGTCAATGAAGCATCAAAAAAAAGACTAAGAATTCATACAAAGGACAACATATTCCACACTGTTGCAGGAGGTATTATGTTTAGGAAAAGAGTCATTGAGGATGTCGGATACTACGATGAAAAACTTTTTTTTCCAGAGTACGATGTTCTTCTTAAAATACTCAGAAACAATAAAGGTCTTCACATCGACAAACCGCTGTATGTTTACCGAAGAAGAAAAGAGAGTTTAACTACGCATGCGAGAGATGTAAGGCACGGACTTCGACAACTTAAGAAACGCTATGGGAAAGATATCCCAGTTCGGTCCTATTCTGTGAATCCATCAATAGCATTCATCGGATGCAGGGACGTGGGGTATCAGTGTCTTCATTTTTTGCTGCGACACTATCGGAAGAATCTGGCAACATTCTTTACGCTCCACGAGTCTCTTGCTGACAAAACCTCTAACTTTCGGTCATTTGAAGCGCTAATCAAGAGGTTTAACGATATCCCTAGTTACAAAGTGAAAGATATTAATTCCAAAAGTCATGTTCATGCTCTTGAAAGGCTTAAACCTGACCTTATTATTCAAGTTGCATGGTCGCAAATGATTTGTGATGACATTATCAAAATCCCCAGTTTAGGTTGTGTTGGATTTCATGCTTCACTCCTTCCTAAAGACAGAGGAGGTTCTCCTGTGAATTGGGCAATCATTCGGGGAGAAAACCGTTGGGGAACGAGCATGTTTTTTTTGGAACCCGGTGTTGATAATGGGGATATCATCGCCCGACAGAAATTCAGCATTACTCTGAACGATACTTGTAGAACGGTTTATGATAAAGTGACGAAAGCCAATATCAACATGTTAAGAACCTATTTACCGAAACTTCTATCCGGAACTGCTCCAAGAAAAAAGCAAAACGAAAGATTGGCCACCTATAATAAAAGAAGAAAATCAGAAGAAGGCTTGATTGATTGGTTTAAGTCTTCCCAAGAAGTCTATAATTGGATCCGAGCTTTGACGCATCCCTACCCAGGAGCGTTTACGTTCTTAGATAATAAAAAGTTTTACATATGGAAGGCGTCTATTTCTCGAGCAACCAAGGTTCGGGCTAAACGCTCACGTCCCGGAGATATTGTTTCAAAAGTTCGTGGAAGAGGGCTTTATGTTAAAACTGAAGATGGTGTGATACTCCTTAAACGGATACAACGAGAGGGCGGAAAAGAGATTCCAGCGTTTCGTTATTCGCTGAAGATCGAGCCTCTATGAATATTCTGATTGCAGTAGCACATCCGGATGATGAGGTCATAGGGGTTGGGGGAACGATTGTTAAGCATGTTCGTCAACGTCACATCGTCCACGTCTGTTTTTTTACTGAGGGTGCCACTGCAAGAGGAGGTTCTATCAAGAAACAACTTGCTTGTGCACGGAAAGCGTGTCAGTCGCTCGGAGTAGATCACACACATTTTTTCGGGTATCGTGATCAGCGATTGGATACGTATCCTCTACTTGATTTGAATCGAAAACTTGAATCACTCGTCAAGAAGATTCGTCCCGAAATCATTTATACTCACTTTTATGGCGATCTGAATATGGATCACCGGATGGTATTTGATTCATCAATGATTGCATCACGACCATTAAGGAGTACGGTAAAAAACATTTTCTGCTTTGAGACACTTTCTTCAACCGAGTGGGATGCTCCCGGAAGGTTTCCTTTCACACCCAACGTTTATGAAAATATTGAAGATTATTTTGACAAGAAAGTTGAAGCTTTTCGGCTGTACGCTCAAACACCTTCCAACGAGGTTGAAAAGTTCCCTCACCCTCGATCGATTGAAGGTTTAGCAACTCTTGCAAAAAAAAGAGGTTCTGAAGCAGGTTTCCTTAAAGCGGAAGCATTCATGCTCATTAGACAACTGAATGACTAGTTTGGATAGTTCACATCGCAAGTGTACTCTATGACACTTCCAAAGCTGTAATACTTAAGAACCTAAAAAAAGAAGATCTTGAACTGATCATGGCATGGAGGTCGAATCCAAATATTTATCGCTTTTTTACCGACAAGATTTCCCTCTCTTCTGGCGGGAGCACTATCGATTTTGGCAAAGAAAACACGATCGGAAAGACTGGGTGATTTTCTTTCTAGAAGGTGCTTTCTGGAGAAAGGTTGGAAGCGTTTACATCACTAAATTACATCAGCAAATTCCAGAAATCGGGATCTATGTCGGTGAAGTCACATTGTATAAAAAAGGAGTGGCAACGAAAGCCCTAACCCATGTCTTTGCATGGATACAAAAGAATGGCTACTCTGTGATTCAGGCGAGAATTTTTAAGGATAACATCGGGTCACTAAGACTTTTTGAGAGACTCGGATTTCGAAAAGACAACCCCCTCCGCAAAGATGGCTGGTTTCTTTATCATTGTCGCTTGCAGCAAAATACGTGAAACCCCAAACAAATGGAAAACATTTTCAGGAATAAAAATATATTAGTGACGGGAGGAGTTGGATCTGTGGGCAGCGAGATTGTCAGGCAGCTTGTAAAGTATTCGCCAGCGACAGTCAGAGTGTTTGATCATAATGAACAGCGCCTTTTCGAAATCCAATCACTGTTTCCACACCAAAAGATAATACGCCCTTTTCTTGGTGACGTCCGGGATATTGAACGATTGAGAAAGGCGATGACCGATGCAGCCATCGTCTTTCATGCTGCGGCTTTAAAACACGTCGAGATATCTGAATATAATCCGTTCGAATCAGTCAAAACAAACATCTCAGGCACACAAAATGTCATCGATGCCGCTCTGGCTGAGGTAGTCGATCGGGTTGTTGTTATCAGTACTGATAAGGCAGTAAATCCAGTCAGCACCATGGGGGCCACTAAGCTCGTTAGTGAAAAACTGACCGTCGCTGCCTATTACCACAAGGGAACAAAAAAAACGAAGTTTGGAGTAGTCCGTTTTGGCAATGTTATAGTGTCTAGTGGCTCAGTTATTCCAACCTGGATAGACCAAATAAAAAAGGGGGGGCCACTCACCATAACGGATACTGAAATGACCAGATTTATGATGTCATCTCAGCAAGCCGTGACTTTGGTTTTTGAGGCTGCTACTAAGATGCGGGATGGTGAGATTTTTATTTTAAAAATGCCAGCATTACGGATGACTGATCTGGCTGAGGTGCTCATTGAATCATTAGCTCCCCTGTTTGGGTTTCAACCGCAAGAGATTAAACTTCAAACTATCGGAATGCGTGCTGGTGAAAAGTTACATGAAGAGCTCGTTACCAAAGAGGAGGCATACAATCTTTACGAAACAAAATCTATGTTTGTAGTCGTCCCGAAGAAGGAAATTGTTAACCTAAAGATGAAAACCATTAGATATTGGTCCAAGAAGGTCGCTTTACTCACGGAATATTCTTCTCGCGTTCAAAAGCCTCTAACAAAACGCCAGATTAAAGCCATGTTAAAACAAGCTGGAGTTCTGTTTTGAATGGAAATTAAGAAACTTATCGAAGAGAGCTATTTACTAAGAAGAGCCTATGTTTCGGATGACGTAGTCAGAGCCTTGGATAATCTCAAAAAGTACTCAAATGTCAAGAGTCGCGATTTTTTATTCCCTTCTGGGAAAGAATATAACGGCTGGATGGTTCCAAAGAAGTGGGATGTAAAGGAAGCAAAGATCTTGCGTAATGGAAGAATTGTTTATGATGGCTTAAAACATCCTCTTGGTGTAATTACCAACTCTTCATCTTTTGTAGGAAAAGTATCTAAGAAGAAACTTGTTGAACATCTTCATTTCGCTCCGAACCGCCCGGATGCAATTCCCTATCACTTTAGACTTCAATACAGACCATGGGAATCTGACTGGGGTTTTTGCGTTCCCAAAACTCTTTATAACTCTCTCAAGCCTGGAACGTACGAAGTCGTTCTTAAGACAACATTGATAAAAGGCGTGATGGTGTCGAGAGAATTTATCCTCGCGGGTAAGAGTAAATACACAATTATTTTCGTCGCTCATGTGGATCATCCCGGTCAGGCAAATGATGATCTCACCGGCTGCGCAGTGGGTATTGCCCTTCTAAACGAACTAGCAAAGCGGTACAGAAAGCCACGATACACCTACAAACTCCTCCTTACGCAAGAGATCCTTGGTTCTGTGTTCTATCTTCATACCATGAAGAAACAAGAGCTCACAGCACTTACATACGGTCTATTCTTGGAGATGCTGGGGAATAAAAACACTCTTCATCTGCAAAAATCTCTTCTGGGTGATACTTACATTGATCGAGTCGCGATGTTGGCTCTGCGGAAGTTTCGCAATCCAAGGATTTCGGATTTTCGAGAGTCAGCGGGTAACGATGAAATTGTCTTCGAAGCCCCAGGAATTGAGATTCCAATGCCATCGATCTCGCGTTGGCCTTACCCGGAGTACCACACGAGTGATGATAATTTGAAAATCATTCATGAGTCGAAACTCCAGGAGTCAGTGAAATATCTTCTTGAGATGGTATTTATACTCGAGCACGATTGGGTATTAACAAGAATCTTCGATGGTCTGGTCAGTTTAGCCAATCCAAAATACGATCTCTATGTCGATCCAGGACAGATCATTGGCGGTGGATTACATAAAAATAAAGCTCTTGAAGGATTCCAATATCAGATGCCGCGTTACCTGACAGGAAAATATGCCATTTCTGATCTTGCCGCGATTTTCGAAATTGATTTTGGGTGGCTCGTTGACTACTTTAAAAATATGGAAAAAAAGAAGTTGGTTTCTCTCAGTGGCATTTAACTTTCTAGATGAAGACACGATACGGAAAAGCCATCCATCCAGCAAAGTTCCAAACTGATATTCTTTCGGATCTTCGCGCCTATCACGAGTTGATGAAACGGCGAGCCCAAAAATACGCAAAGCAAGCCAAGACTAAAGTTGATTCCTGTTACATCTGCGGGTCTAAGAGATTGAGTAAGCCGTTCGTTCGTGTTTACGGTTTTGATTATGTGCGTTGTCTCAACTGTTCGCATGTTTTTACAGCGAAACGTCTTTCCCAACGACAACTGCACCTTTTCTATCAAGAAAGTGAGGAGTATGCAAGAACATACACTTCTACTTATCAAATTCAATATCGACTTAAACATGTTGCTAAACCAAAGGTTGATTTTGTTATGCAGTATGCCAAGAAGCTAAAACGTGGCTTGTGGCTTGATGTCGGAAGCGGAATTGGAGACATCGTCAAATGCGTAGATACCTATCCGACTTGGAAGGGTACTGGTCTTGAGATAAGTAAAAGCTCGGTTGCAACAGGGAAAAAAGTTTTCAAAATTGATCTTCGGCAAGAGCTGTTTAAGAACTTTTTACAGATAAACCCTCGACCCCGGTACGATGTCATTTCCTTCTTTGGTTACTTGGAAGTAGTTGCCAATCCAATGGAAGTACTTAGACTGGCACGACAACTCCTTCGATCTAAAGGCATCGTTGTTGTTGGCGAAGCGAATGCCTTTTCATTCTCGACAATCCTTCAACAAAGCTTTCCCGACCTATCCATGCGACATCTTTTACCGCCAACCGTCATCCAGCAGTTCACTAAGCAATCTGCAATCGAAGCATTGAAAAGGACTGGCTTTCGTCCAATTGCGTACTGGAATTTTGGTTTAGACTTCTACGAATTTGTCAAGTTCTTATGTCTGTCCATTAATAATTTCCAAGCGTCTCCAGTCTACACCTTTCTCATGAGCCACTTGAATCGATTCCAACACGTGATCGATCGGAAAGCGATGGGCGATAACTTTATTCTGGTGGCCCGACCTTCCCATGACTATTAAAACTAGCCTTGTTTCACTTCTTGAAAATCTCTTTCTCCGGCCTCTTGAAGCTTTCTTCAAACAAGATGTTCTCATCCTCTGTAACAATGGCAATCGGGACACATTGGGTCTATTACTCCTTTATTGTCATCTCAAATATCGATATCGCCTCAAGGTTCAGATTCGGCCTTTCATTTTTCTTCGAGATTTCTGGCTTAAACTTTTCCGCCCGACCCTCGTCATTAATATTTGGATCGATTGTCCACCTGCTGTAGAAATCGCACAACGCATCCACCGACTCGGCTCGATTCAAATCATTTCTCCAACTGAGGTTGTCGCGTGGACTGGCGTCAAGAATTTTGTTAACCGATACGAATTCAAAGAATATATAGACGGCATTATGTTAGCTGGCAATGCGATGAAAAAACTTCTGAGCAAACATCGCAATATCCGTCCTCTTCAGGCCCGCGTTGTTGGCTTCCCAACCTTGGACTGGAGTGTGCCTCCTCTGAATAAATTGTTCATCTCTAAGAAAGAATTCCTTCACCGATTTTCGATCCCCAGTGGTAAAAAACTGCTCTTCCTGGCAAGCTCTTTCTCTTTGGCGGATGTTGACATCAATCATTGGGAGGAGAAGTATTCCCACTGGACAACCCCAAAAGCCGAGGCGATCGTCATGCACCGAGTGTCGCGTGAGATGCGAAATATAACCGTTGATCATTTATCTTTGCTTCTTGACGGGCATCCGGACTGGCACCTTGTCGTTAAGAAACACCCTCTTGAGAAGAAGGGCTATTATGAGAGTTTATTTGGAGGGAATAACCGAGTCACAATTGTAAACGACATGGACATCCATGATTTGCTATCTGCCTGCGACATCCTTATTCATTGGAATTCCACCTGCGCCGTACAAGCATGGGGGTTCCGAGTCCCTACGGTGCTTCTTAATTTCAAAGAGGCAAAACCTTTCTTGCATTTTCAAGGACATGAATTGGATGATTTCAAAAAGGGGAATTACATTGCCAACTCGTATGCAGAACTCCGAGAGAGCTTGGAGGAAGGTTTAAGGGCTCGTTCCATACCACCGACCCAATTCATCCATCGACGTAAATACATCAGTAAATGGTTCTACGCGATGGATGGGAATTCAGCAAAAAGAGCAGCTGATGTGGTGTTCGAATGTATTTCAGATGGTCAGAAGAGGGCTATCCCTTATGCCCTCCAAATGGAAAATCTTACTAGGTCTCTTCCAGAATTTATGAAATATCTCTTTTTCTATCATACTTTTCGGACTGTCAAAACTATCTCTCCTCTCTGTAAGACCTTATTCGCAATGTTACCCTCTATGTACGATAATTTTTCTCTGGAGCTTCATAAGAAGCGGTTCGAGAAAAATATTGCTTCTCTTCTCTCCATAGTTACCTAAAATGAAATTATCGGCCGCGTCGCCTCACTTGAGAATCCCTTAATGGCATAGTCCGGATGATTCCCAAAAATTCTCTCATCCGTTGTTCATACGTATGATCCTTGAGCGTACGGCGTTGACCGGCCTTTGCGATTGCCCTCCGACGGTCATCATGGGTGAGATAGTATCGAATCTTGCGTACAGCCTCATCTGCGGTCCTGTAGGTCGCGATCTCTTTACCCTCAGAAAAAAGCTCATGTAAGTTGTCTTTTGCATCGGTTAAGAGCATGGCTCCGGCCCCTGTCGCCTCGAATAAACGATGGTTGTTTGCGTATATTTTTTTTACCGGAGCGACGTCACCATGTCTGTTTAAAACAATCTTTGCGTTATGGTAGATGTTGAACATTTTGGTTCCCCAAGCCTCGCCTTGATAACATCGTCTTATCGGAGATGATTGCGGAAGAAGCTTCTCGACACCATATCCCCAGATTTTCAGCGGCACCTGTTCTGCGATTTGCTCGAGTACCCGTATCTCTTCCAGGTGAGCAGGTGTAAATCCGCCAACGAACACGACATCGTATTGTTTTGTACGCTTCCTCATGCTCCTGAGCATTCGTTTGTAGAAAGCATGTGCCAAATAACTGGCTCGTATCCTTCTTCTTTTCATGTAACGAACCAGGTTCGGCAGCGAGCTTAAGACAAGGTCATATTCTCGGAGCCAGTCGAATTTATCGAAACTATAGGCGATTTGACCGATGACTCCTATTTTCGTCGCTTCTCGAATCTTTCTAACCCATTCCGGCGGAAAGAGCTTGACGTTCCTGAGCAGGACGATGTCGGGCTTCTGCATCCGAATTTCCTCAAAAATCGTGGTGAGTCCGTACTTTAGCCAGTTGGAACTCTTTATTACTTTTCGATAGAGGAAATTGGGTAGTCTGTCAGCGATTTTCAGGAGATCGCTGCCTGCGTTCCTCCTCAGCCAAAGTCGGATCAGCACGGGATCGTTCATGATGAGATCGATCGCTTCGTGCCCCATGCTTCTCAGATTATAGGAATATGCGTCTCCTATTCCGAATTGTCTTGCCAAGAGAGCGTTTTTCGTCTTTTCAAAATCAAGCCGCCTTTCATCACGATGACGATAGAAGCTATTCAGAAATGGTTGGTAGTAGGTGTGAACGGTGATGAATTTCATGCTTTCGGTACGGCCCCCTCAACAAGGAAGTCCTTTTATTTTTCTTCTCAGACACCAGAGTAAACCGTACAGCATTTTTAACGAGCTTCGCAGGTGGTGTCTCAGATCATAGAGGTTTAGTTCGACCCGCTTTCCGGTGAACGGGGCAGTCAAAACAAGCGTCGGGAAGAGACAAGCTGTAACATCCAAGATTCTGAACACGACTTTCTTATAATTTCTCATTTTATACCGAGACGGGCAAGTAAGACGAATGAGATGATAGGATGCGATGATATTCGACTTCGAACGCCTCGAAAAAAGTAATTGCCACCATTCTTTTAATAAGATCGTCCGGCGTTTGAATGACGTCCCACCAGGTGAAGCGCTGTTGAAGACCCTCGCCTCGTATGAAAATACCATCGGGGTGCCGTACTGCTTTGCCCTGAGGAAAAACTCATAGTCGGCTCCATAGTGAACAAGATGTTTGTTGAAATTTCCTAGATGATGAAATACTTCAATGGGCACCAGAGTCCCGCGACCATTGAAAGTATTGATTTTCGATGTCCAATTCTTTCTTTTCGGATCGTTCGGGACCTTTAAGGGAATTGCGCCCCCTTTTTCCCAATCCATGAACACTGGAGCTCCCGTTAATTTCCGTTTGTCAGATTCGTCATAACATGGAGACCCAACGATGGCGCGTCTCTGTTCTAGGCTCAGTGAGATGATATTTTTTACATACTGTTCGTCAAACGTCGTATCATCGTTCATGAGGAGTACAAAATCTCCCACTTTCGCTCTTGTCAGGATATGGACTACTCCCATGCGCATTGCCCCACCCCACCAGAGATTTCCATCGCCTGTCAACACCTTGACTTGGGGAAACTCCCGGCTCACCATCCCTCCTGTTCCATCAGCTGAGCCGTCATCAATCACCACCGTTTCTCTTTCGATATACGTTTGTTGGTAAATGCAGCGCAGACACTTACGGAGCAGTCCCTTTCGATTGTGGGTCGGGATGAGAATGAAGACTTTAGGCATGAGAGATTGAATCCTCAATAAATTTCCTGATATGTTTCGCCCGACTGTTCCAGCTGAGATCTTTTGCCAGGGTGTAGGCTGCGTTCGCACGCTTCTCTGATTCCCGGGAGTCCTCAAGTATCCTCATGATTCCTTTAGCCAGGGCTTGTGGTACGTTGGGAGTTACGAACAATGCAGCCGTATCATCCATGATCTCTCTCAATGCCGGTATATCAGAGGCAATGATCGGACGTCTGGCAACCATGTAATCGAACAGTTTCAAGGGAGTCGTGAAAAACTCGGATTCTTCATCGGTAACCACATTCGGTAAGACGCACACATCCGCTGCCGATAGAAATAGCGGTACTTTCCATCTTTCTTGAAATCCGAGGATTCTGACCTTCTGGGTGTTGTTCTTTGTGATTCCTTTCCTCAGAGGATCGAGATTTTTGTCGGTCTTGCTGCCGCCCACCAAAACAACCGTTACATTTTCCGGAAGAAGCGTTGCCGCTTCGAGAAGCACATCCACCCCTTTTGATGTATAAAAATGTCCCAGATAGAGAGCGATGTTCTTGTCAAGAGGCCAGCCAAGCCGTCGTCTTGCCTGATTTTTTGGGATAATTTTTTCTCCAAGGGTGAGGTCCGCACCATTAGGAGCAATAAGGGTTTTACTCTTGGTTATCCCCATTGCCTCTACCTTTTCTTGGAGAAACCGGTTTGTGACGATAATCCCGTTCGATCGTCTGAGAATCTGCCTGAGGACCGCCTTTCCCGCCGTCGTTTTCGGAAACGTGTGCAGCTCGAGGAAAAGGTTTTTCCTTAGCATACTTACAAGTGTAAAAAGGAATGGATCTCGAGTGTAAAGGATCGCTGGTGCACGAATGAGAACATACACCGTCACCGAGAAGAGGAAGGTTATCGTCTCCAATGCGTATAAAAACCTGCCGAGGTGGGGCAACGCTTTGTAAAGGAAAAACCAGTCGATGCATGGGAGATAGATCGATTTTATCTCGCAAGAAAGATCATAAAACTTTCTGGGAGAGAGCTTCTCCGGGACGCGCCTTTTCGGGACGACCAGAGTCAAGCGGACATGGTTTCTGGTCAGCGCCTCAATCGTCTTGGCGATCTGAAGCCCATGCGCTTTCTCCGTTGGGAAGCGGGCATTGGCGACATAGGTTATCATCATTGTACTGTTCATTCGGTCACATGAGCCGCAGCAGCCAGACTTTCTCTAAAGCTCTGCCTAGGTGTCTATCATCTATCGACTATATTATAATTTGTGGTGGGAAAGTTACTACTAGGATTATATCGGATACATCATGATGAAACGTCTGCGTATTGGCCTTGTCGGGTGTGGGAACTGGGGAAAAAATATTCTGCGGGATCTAGTCAGCCTAGATTGTGAGGTTCATGTCGTTGCCCGATCAAAAGAATCGAAGCAAAGAGCCAGACATTTTGGTGCAACCAAGATCGTCGCTTCAGTCGGTGAGCTTTCCATGCCGCATGGCTTCATCGTTGCGACTCCAAGCGCAACTCATGCCGAAGTTATCGAACAGCTTATCGGAGAATATCCCGGTATCCCAATATATACGGAAAAACCCTTAGTAATAGATTCTGCCAGTGCGAAACGGTTGGCAAGAAAAGCGGCAGATACGCTGTTTGTCATGGATAAATGGCGCTATCATCCTGGGATTCATGCCCTTCGAGACATAGCACGAAAAAAAGAGTTCGGTCGGGTTATTGGCTTGAAATGCACGAGGGTCCAGTGGGGCAGTCCGCACGACGACGCTGACTGTATCTGGCATCTTCTACCCCATGATCTGGCAATCACGCAGGAGATTTTGGGGTCGATTCCTGAACCCGTATTTGCAAAAGGTGAAATTGTTGGTAAAGAGGCAACCGGGATCATCGGTGTTCTTGGTTCGGAACCTTGGGTGGTCATCACGGTATCATGCCGTTATCCGGACCGGAAAAGAGAGGTGCGTTTATTCTGCGAGGGAGCGGTCGCAGTGTTAGATGATGCATATAGCGATCACATTCAAATTGCGTTGTCATCCAGCCTGAATAAAAAAGATTCGCCAGATATCATTACTCGCCTCATTTCAACAGAGCTGCCGCTAAAAAAGGAGCTTGAAGCCTTTGTTTCTTTTCTTCTCGGTGGACCACCTCCTAAGAGCAGCAGCGCAGAGGGAGCGCTTACTGTCAAGCGGATCTCGCAGTTACGGAAACTAGCAAACCTGGGTTGATTTCATGAGCGTTCAAGCGACGGTCTTAGTTCCCACCTATAATCACGGTCCGACCTTGCGCCTCTCAGCGCAAAGCGCCCTGGACCAGACGGTTCAGGATATCGAAGTTTTTATCGTTGGCGATGGCTCGCCTGAAGAGACCCGCCAAATAGTCGAGGAGCTCAAATCGAAAGACGATCGAATAACCTTCTTCTCCCATCCTAAAGGTCCCAGGCATGGGGAGATCTACCGGCATGAGGCATTGAAGCAGGCTCGGGGAAAGATCGTTTGCTATCTGTCCGACGATGATTTATGGCTTCCGGAGCATATCGCCTACTGCCTTGAACTTTTAAAAGATGCTAATTTTGTCCATTCGCTCCCGCTGCGGATCAGCGCATCAGGTGTTTTTGAGACCTGGGCGGGAAACTTATCGCTTTCGTTTTGGCGGAAGTACATCATGAATGGGCGCAACTTCATTCCATTAAGCTGTGCTGCGCATAGTCTCCGATTCTACAAGTCTCTGCCATTCGGATGGAGATCGACTCCTGAAGGAGTTCACACAGACCTCTATATGTGGCAACAGATTCTTGCTCATCCTGCATGCCGTCCGGTGAGCGGCACAAGACCCACCGTGTTGCACTTTCACAGTAAAGGAAGGGTCGGATGGACCTCACGGAAAAGGGCTGATGAACTAAGACTGTGGAGTCGAAAGATGAAGAACCGTCGTTTCTTCGAAGCATTTCTTCTCAAGATTGTGCAATACCTTGCTACAGAACATGCCCGCTTCCCTGCCGAGAAGGACGATCTTAAGAAACACATTCAGAAGGTTGGATGGTGGCTGATCTGGAGGGTATATAACTGGCTCTTAGACCTGCCCCTGATCGGTACTATGTTGAAGAAGCGTGCCAAGTCGGTATTTGACTCATGATGCTCTTCAGGGGCGGAAGGTTTACGTCCCTCTCCGTAACAATCGGATCGGATGTGGGCCATTTGATTCCTGCGTCAGGATCTGCAAAATAAAATCCCAGTTCGTCTTCTTTGTCGTAGTATTCGGTGACTCCATAGACGTAGAATGAAGGTTTGAAAAAATAAAATCCGTGCGCCACTCCGGGCGGGATGATCACAGACTGAGGATGTTTACCCTCTATGTGTACCATAGATACCAGACCTTGTGTCGGAGATCCCTGTCGCAAATCTCTTAGTGCATAGACGGCTTTTCCTTCAAAGATGATGACGTAATCGTAGTGCTTGATATGCACCCGCATTCCCCGGAGCGCATTTTTTTTAGAACGAACAACGTTCCACTGGATGAGCGGTAATTCCTCAATCCATTTCTGTTTAAACACCTCAATGAAATACCCACGAGGGTCAACGTGTTTTATTAAATCGCTGATCTTGACACCATCCGGGAGGTTCTGTTGCATACACAAACACTCAGGGTATGATATAACATTTTTGAGAAAATATCGATAACAATTGAGATAAATAAACTGCTTGTATCTTAAGCGTTTATCAGTTCGTCGAGAATCTGCTTCAGCTGTTTTCCCGCGATCTTCGGGGTGATGGTTTTCATGAGAGTTCGATGCCCATGTTCAGCTTTCTGTTGCGCCTCGTGTGGATGAGATTTTGCCCAGAGGATCTTTTCAGCCAGCTTCTTCGGACTCTGGCGCGGACAAAAGATACAATCCTCATCGTTGAAGATTTCTCGAGTGGCTTTGGTGTCTGCAACGATCGTCGGCAGTTTCATACTCAATGCTTCATAGACTTTATTGGGAATAACTCGAGCAGCCTTGCCGCTTTTTCCGAACGGTCCAGCGAGAAACACGCCGGCGATGGCTGCCCGTTCCGGTAGCTGTTCATACTTCACTCTTGGAAATATGCTTAGCTTTTTCAACGGCTCCTCCTGCAACATCCGGCGTACCTTTTCATAGTCGTGCCCATCGCCGAGAAGATAAAATTCGATATCGCTCTCCTTTAGGATCCTCGCGGCTTGTACAATAACCGGTACCCCCTGGAGGGGTATGAATTTGCCGTGATAATAAGCGATCCACTTGTCTGTCTTTCGTTTTCGGGGTCTAAAAATACTGGTGTGGGTGCCGACTAACACGCGATGGCACTTATCTTTGTTGATGCCGAAGGTTTTCCGGAAGTACCGGATGTGCTGCTGAGTATCAAAGAGCAGTACATCAGGCAGTAGGCAAGAAATCTTATCGAGGAAGAAAAACCACCTGGCAAAGAAGGAATTTTTCTTTACCAATTCCCTGTCGAAGACATTGGTATCATATAACGAAATGAATACATCGAAGACGAGGGGCGCACCTGTGATGAGGGAGGCGAATTTGGCGATGATGACATCTGCGTGACCCGGTACACCGACAATAATGACATCGAAGGGTCCGTATCTCATATACTTGAAAAGGAGGGATATCCATCTGAAGCGAAAAGGAGCGGAACTCCTGCATTCAACCACCTTCACGCCATTCTGCCTCAAACCCGTTATCAGAATGTCGTTTCTGGGAAAGTGAGTCCGGCTCTGATAGTTGCCGAAATAGGCGACTTTCATCCTCTATTCCTTGAAAGAATCCGTATCATATCAACGTTCTGCATATCTTTTCCGGATCGCACTTCGCCTTTGCTCCGACCTTAGCCACTTTGATGCGATGTCATTGACGACAGAGACAAAGTCCATCCTCGCGTCTTTCTTCGTTTTCTGCGAGGTTGTATCAGAAATGGTGTTCATACCAACATTGGAAGGTGAGTGCACACCAGATCAGATTGGCGTGGTATCGCACTCCTTCATCATGTTCGTGGACCATCGACCGTATTCCATCGGGGTTGAAGAAACCTGTCTCCTTGATCCGTTCCGGTGACAGCACACCATCGACAAACGGTTTCCAGTGTTTGTTCCTCAACCATTTGGCTGCCGGAGAGAAGAACCCTCTTTTCGGTTGGTCGATGATAAATGCCGGGAGAAGGTCAGTAAAAGTCTCACGGAGAATTTTCTTCCGAGTTCTCCAACCGACTTTCCACGGGAACGGAATACGAAA
>MHCL01000006.1:17066-27819 GCA_001816915.1 Candidatus Chisholmbacteria bacterium RIFCSPLOWO2_01_FULL_49_14 | reverse complement strand
GATGTCCCAATTGTTATTGCGTTTATCCATCCAGACCGCGTAGGCGTAGCCGTCGCTATCCACCGCCAGATTGGGATAGGTTTGCGTTGGGTAGCCTCCCCCGTCATCATTAACCAGGATGTTTGATCCCCAACTTCCTCCTGCTGGCCGATAGGCTGAATAGATGTCATCAAAAATGTCGCTAAAACCATTTCGCCTATCCGACCAGACGGCATAGGCGTTTCCTTCACTATCGACGCCGATCGCGGGAGCACCCTGCAGTGCCAAATTGGTATCGTCATTGATCTGTTCTACTGTTTCGATAGCAAAACTCTCTCCCGTGGGACGATAGTTGAAATAGATATCACCGCCCGCGGCAGAGGCGGACCATATGGCATAGACATTACCGTTTCCATCGACCGCAATATCGGGATCCCCACCGCTCGGTCCTTCGACTTTTTCACTTGCCGACCAGGGATTTCCTTGATTTCGGATAGCCAGAAATATCTCCGGAGAACCATTGCGACCGTCTACCCATGCCGCATAAACATTCCCCGATGAATCAGCGGTCATTGATGGGCGTTGACTCCCTGCAGAAGCCACTGACCCCCAGATATTATTCACCGGAGTATCCGTTCCCCACCCGCTGCTTGCCGTTCGGAAATCGGAATAGAGATTGCTGGAACCTAGTCTTCGGTCGTACCACACCGCGTGTACATTTCCGGCGCTATCAACCGCGATGTCTGCGTAGGGAAGGGCATCTGAATCTTCATCGTTGATTTTAGTCCTGACGATCGTTTCCGGATCCCAACCTCCGCCCGGCGGAAGCACCGTCGAGTAGATGCCGCCTACACCAGCCCAAATGACATAGGCATTACCCGCTCCATCCACAGCGATGCCGGGTTTGTATCCGCCCAGGCTCTCGTCATTGACGACGACTTCATTTCCCCAAGCCCCGCCTTTGGGGCGATAATCAACATATATGCTGTTGCCAACCGTCCATGCCGCGTAGCTCCCACCATTGGGACCTTTTGAGGCTGCGATGCTTGGATACCACTGGTTGCTCCCTCCCGTGTCGTTATTGACCGGTACGTTCGGTTGCCAATTCAGTTCGTCTTGGGCTTGAATCGGGGAAAGAGAAGCGAGGACGCAGAACACGGCGGTAGCAAGAAAAAACCTAAGAAGAATGCGAAAAAAGATTCTCATTTCATCATCCTAAGCCCTACCGTAGCAATTTCACTGCTTCCCCGTCAAGGATCAACACCTGATACTTCCACTCCGGGGGTGGAATACCCTAGACACCTCGGGTTTCTTCCAGCAAGAGATGTTCAAAATCTTTTTTTGATCTTTTATAGTCTGCTTCATCCAAGATAAACTGTCTATAATCTTCAGCTTTTCTGAAATAACTTCTTAAAAAACTCTGATCAGTAATGTATTTATTTTTTTCACTGATATATTGGGGGAGCGATGAGTATGGATAGTCCAATAGTTGATCTCTCTCGATTATTTTTCCGACGTATGGATTGATATGAATATATCGAGATACGTGAGTAAACTGCTCGTCTGTCTCTATTCGCACAGCTTTAAAGCGTCCCTGAAGGAGTGGACCTTCCCTATCTCCCCTGATGTTGAAATACTTCGAGTAGCTATTGATTGCTTTCCCGATAAATTTCGATATTCCATTGTTAACTAATTGTCTTAGAAGCAGATGAAAATGATTCGGCATTAGGCAGTAACAGTAAATTTCAACGTACTTCCTGTTTTCTTTCTCAAGCGAGTCCATCAGCAGCTGCCTGCCTTGCATCGACATCACGAGAAAGTGAGAGAGTTTCACCGGACTGTCGATAAAACGATAGTAATCCAAAGATTGAAGGAATCTCGAGTAAGATCTTTTGTCAGTAAAGATAGGTGCTCGAGCCACACCTCGGTTCATTACATGATAGATTTCTTGGGTTATCAGCGGAACTTGTCTGGATGGCATCTACCAGTCCAGTATGGTCGTGATATCCCGAGGTGTCAAGGCATTTCCACCCCCGGAGTGGAATGACTAGAGGAGTTCGCCGAAGGAAAAAGAGGGGCGGGCGATCACCACCAGGCGGTCGGCGTCGTCCGGATTGGTGCAGGTCAGGAGGGTCAATTGCTCTTCATCAGTCGGTGCAAAGACTTCCAGCTGTTCGGGACTGACGACCCGAAAGCTGGAGATTGTATACCTGAAACTTCCGTTTTGCGTGCCGACAATCACCGAATCGCCGATTTTTACTTGCGACAACAGACCGAACAGACTCTTCCTATGCGCGTAGAGGACAACGTTTCCGCCTTCCCCTGGCCTGGCGCTGCCATTCCAGAAGGATACGGCATCTTCGAAAAATCCCCAGTCATTTCTCTCGACATTCGCCTCCCTCACCGCGGCGTCAACAGCAATTGAGGAAATCCGGAGTTTGGTCGGTGTTTCGCCTCTGACGACCTTCTCGGCCGTTTCTGAGGCTTCGACTTCAAGCGGATATAACGGAAACGAGACAACGTCCTCGGGAGAGGCCGTCTGCCTAGGAGCCGTGAGCAGCGCTGCTCCAAGGAATACCATCGAGATACTTGAGATGGTGAACTTTTCGATCCTGGTCATAGTGTAAAAAATCCCCGCTTCGGGGATTATTTGGTGAATCTTACCATAACACTATTGATAGTCAAGAAAAACGATGTCTGTCATGATTTTGCCTGTGTGACGATGTAACCTGCAGGTCGGACCTGCAATTGATAAATACCAGAGGTAGAATCTGTTTTGCAGGTCGGACCTGCAAGACCATTTCGGACCTGGCAGTCATTGACAGGAACACGGAAATCGGATATAAATTTCCTCAAGAGGGTACACCGACCGCAAACGGAGGCAGTTTCTTTTTAAAGAGACTGCTTTTTTTATTCTCCTGCCCAGCCTGAATTCAGAGGATATCTTATGGTTTCACTCAAGGACCAGAAGTTATTAATAGTGGCTCCCCATCCCGACGACGAAATCATCGGCTGCGGCGGATTGATTGCCAAAATGAAAGATGCCGGCGGAAAAGTCTACGTGTTGTTTCTTACAGTCGGGGATACCAAAGATTTTTCCGGCAATGGTTTTTCTTCCAAGAAAGAGCGACTTTTAGAAATTGAAGCAGTCGCCAAATACATGCGCTTCGATGACTATCACGTCGCATACGGACACAATAAACATCACCTTCGCCTTGATATGGAATCGCAGTTGGAATTGATTACCATGATCGAACGGGAGTCGCCAATCTCCATTGAGAAACTCAAACCCACCATCGTCTTGTTTCCGACGGCGAACAATTATAACCAAGATCATAGAGCAGCGGCGCAAGCGACCTTCGCAGCCTGCCGTCCGGCCTCGAGACAATACAAGCACCAGGCGAATATGGTTTTTTCTTATGAGGTTGCCGCCGATCAATGGAATCTTGAGAAGCTTTTCACACCGAACTTTTTTGCAACTCTTTCCGCTCGACAATTGAGGAAAAAAATCGCGGCGCTTCGGCTTTACTCAAGCCAGCTGCGGCAGCGAGGAAATCCCCGATCTCCGAAAGCATTACAAGGCCTAGCTTCAGTGAGAGGGGCCCAGAGCGGTACCAGTCTCGCTGAAGCCTACTATCTACATCGGGTGGTCGTGTAGCCATGCGACTTTCCGGTTATCAGCCTCAATACTTCCCAAGGCTACACTTCTTTGCCCGAGCGCTGGATTCGGATATCTTTGAGATCTCCGACTACCTGCAGTTCGTCAAAAAACACGCCTATCCCATGCCTGACGGGAGAACGAAGCGGGGAAAGTCATTTCAATCGGATACACCGATCAAGCTTCACCAGGGAGAATCCTTTCTGACCATTCCCGTGCAACGAAAGCGACTGCTCCCTCTTACACATACTACGATCGAGTATGGCCAACCTTGGCAAGAAAAACATCTGGCAAGTATCCGCTCCGGCTATGGGAAAGCTGTCAACTTTAACAGCCTCTATCCGGAGATTTCTGCAATAATCCAAAAACAGCATGACTCCCTTTCCTCATTGAACGTCAGCACATTTTTATGGGCACTAACAAAAATTCTCGGGATTCGGGATACTGATCTCGCTCAACTGTCCGTCTCGTCCGTCAATCGGCTTCTTGAGAAAAAACACCCGTTCCGATTGCGAAAAATAGTTCTCATCTCAGAAACGAACATAGAGGCGCCCGATGATGACCGCGACGCTACTGACTGGATCATCGATATGTGCCGGATATTCGGGGCGAACGAATATTATTACGGAGGAACCTCCGCAGCTGCATATATGAATTTTGAGAAGCTTAAGAGAAGGAAGATTTCTCTCATCGAACAGCATTGGGTGTGCCAACCTTACAGACAGCAATTCCCAAAATTCGGTTTTCTCCCGAACCTGTCCATACTCGACCTTCTTCTCAATGAACATGAAAACACTATTACTTCTTGTCTTTCGACGAGGAACGGATAAGTAGAACTTGTCCCAACCATATGAAAATCGTCTTTGCCATTATCTTCGCAGCAGTTATAGTAGTTTCTTCGATTGCCGGGATCGACAGTCTTCGTGATCGGGAGATTCCTCCTGAATCGGAGTGGCCGCTTGAAGCGAACATGCCGACAACACCCTCAACTGAGCCGCTTTCTTCACCTGCGATCATTGGTTGGGTCGCTTTCTGGGACGAACAGGCGGCTCTCATCAGATTACAGGACATGATCGATGATCTTTCTGTTTTTGCCCCGGCTTTATATCGCCTATCTCCAGACGCGCAACTGGAACGATATACCGTTGTTACGCGCGAACAGCTGTTGGCCCTTGCCAGAAATCATGACATTCCCCTCACACCGACGATCGGTGATGAGGGCGACGACGAGAGAGTATCGCTTCTGCTTTCACAACAGGATATTCGACAACGTTTCATTGACCGGCTCATCGAAGAAGCCCACGATCAGGGATTCTCAGGATGGAACCTCGATATCGAAGCTATCGAGGGAAAAGACCGTGATGCCGTCTCCGAATTTATCACTCGGGCTTCGGAAGCACTTCATCGTGAAAATCTGACACTTTCCGTCGTCGTTTTCGGCAAGATAGAGAAAGAAACATATGATCCGGCACGAGCATATGATTTTCCGCTTCTTGCACAAACTGTCGATCAGGTACAAATTATGGCTTACAACTATAATAATGATCACACTCCTCCGGGCGGGCAGGCACCTCTGAACTGGTATCAGGATGTGTTACGCTATGCTCTCGCGACATTGCCGCGAAACAAAATCGTCATCGGACTTTCGACACACGGCTACGAATGGGAGGGTCAACGAGTTCGAGGTTTGACGTATGCAGAGGCTGAACGACGTATTTCGGAAGTCGGAGCCCAGCTTCATTACTCCGATGAACACTTGGCAAATGTGATCACATTCCAAGAGTCTCCAAGACGAATCGTTTATTACGAAGATACGAGATCTATTCTCGATAAAGTCCGCCTCGCACGCGAGTACGAGATCAACAGTTTTGCTCTTTGGCGAATAGGAGCAGAGGATCCACAGGTTTGGGAGGCGCTGAAAACGCTATGATCATCCTTCATAAGCTCTACCATCGTTACCGGGCGTACTGCTTGCCACTGATCCTGCTTGTTGGGTTTCTCTTGCGAGTAATCCACCTCAACTACAACTCGCCTTTCGTTGATGAAGCTCAATATGTCGTTCTTGGCCAAAAGATCTTAGCCGGCAGGTCGGAGGAGGAAGCGCCGTTTTCTTGGGTGGGTGGCATTCCTTATTTTTATCCACCGCTATCCGCGCTGTTCAGTCTGGCGGGAGGGGTGCTCGGTGCCCGATTCCTCAATGTCCTCATCGGGAGTTCGATGATCTACCTCATGTACCGGTTTGTGCAGTATTTGGAGCTCAGTGTCAGGAAATACAAAGAAATCATTGCCCTGCTCGCAGCCGCTTTGATCGCCATTCTCGGAATTCCGATCTACCTTTCCCGGTTGGCAACGTATGACATGCTGTCATTCGGATTATTTTTCTTAGGTTTCGTCAGCCTCCAACGTACTATCTTCCTGCGACAACCGAAGCCCTGGCAACGGGAGAATTATTTTTTCCTCGCAGCGGTACTCTTTTTCGGTTCATTCCTTGCCAAGTATTTCACCCTCATCATGCTGCCGTATCTTGCTCTTTGGTTCTTGTTGAGCCTCAAGGAAAAAAATAGGCAGTACCGGAAACGTTTTATCACTTACTTCCTCATACCGCTTGAGTTTTTCTTCGCAGTCTATATTATTTATCACTTTCAAGACCTCTTGTTGTTCCTCCAAAACCAAGTCTCGGAGCCGGTCTCCGCGTATCCGGAGATCCTGGCACAATTTCGAGAATATGTCCTCCCCACGTTTATTTTTTCTACCGCCGGCATGTTGTGGCTCGTATTCATACGGCGTGAGCCGAAATGGATTGTCTTTTGGGGAGGAGCACTATCTATCCCAATCATCCATGTCCTTTTTCAAAACAGCGCGTCGTTCCATCAGCAGGTATTTCTCATCTATCTTTTCACGGTGCCTCTCGCAGCCTATATGTTCTTTCAGACCATGAAAACCTATCGGGTATACGGAGTCCTCGGGGTTGTACTCATCTACCTTTGGATCGGTTGGAACAGCCGCCAGACCGTCGTTGCGTTAGAAAGATCCTGGACGAATACCGATCGCGTGATGCGTCAGCTTGCTTCGATGGTTGAGCAGACGGATACCATTCTTTCCTCAGAAGATGATATCACCGTGCTCATGGTGCCGCAGATACCGTATGCCCAGATCACCGGCCTTTTTTTCTTCGAATACAATGATTTGTCGGGAGAAGAGGCGTATGTTCGGGCTCTTGAGGACGGATATTTCTCTTTCGTACTTCTTAATAACAGTGCGCATGGGGAGCTGACCGACAAGCTTGAAGCAGCCCTTGGAATCAGCTACCGGCTGGTCTTTGAAGAAGACCCCTTCACTATCTACCAACTCGAGGTGCCCTCCGAGGTTTCTGAAGAGTAGTGTTTACCGCTCTGCATGTTCCCATCTGCCTTCCGAATTCCAGAACAATCCCTTGGGTATGGCGGCAAGCAATACGACTGAATTCAATATATGAAAGAGGAAGAATCCCAAACCGAATACCAGAAGCCAGGGCCGTTTATCTTTCACTGCAACAAAGATCGTCAACGCGTAGTCGGCAAGCGCCAAACCAAGGACCAATTCCCACAATAACACAAGATTATTGAGGACTAGTTGCCAGAGACTCGACTCGGGGAAAAAAACATTGGGCACTGTTTTCGTCAAATAATACCACAACATGATTAGGGGAAGACTGATCGTGATGGTTGCGTTGAGTAACATCTCCAGAGAAAACAACCCCGTTGAGAACCAAAATACTGAAGGCCAGATGCCTTGGAGCCTCACAGTCTGATAGTAGCCGACGTTCCAGCGCGATACCTGGCGAATGTAGTCCTTGAGGTTCAGGGGGTCGTGATAATAGGCGCGTATAGTCGGGTCATGGGCGATCTGGCCCAGGCGCATCTTGTGGATTTGAAATGCTAAGTTGAAGTCCTCGATCCAGATACCCGGAGTAGCCAGATCCAGCTTCCGCAATGCCCGCGTCCGGTACATGCTGGCAAATCCGGGCACTACCGGATTGACATTAATGAGCTGCCAAGTCTGACCGTACATGATGAACATCTGCAGGATACGATAGAGCTTGGTCCTGTATGCTGAAATATAGTTGCTTACATTGAGCTTCAGGCCCTTTCTCCAAATCGGCACGGCATAGGCTGCGACAGCCACGGCCTGCGGCCGCGCCTCAAAAAGGGCCAACGCCCGTTTCAGGTAGTGCCTATCGAGTTGGGTATCGGCATCGACAAAAACGATGAATTCGTACCGATCAAATAATGCGTATTTCTCGATCAGCACTTTCAACGCATTTGCCTTACCCGCTCCGGGATGTCGGTCCAATACCTGACAACCCAGGCTCTTCGCGATCGCTACCGTTCTGTCCGTCGAGCCATCGCTGACCACATACACCTGATTCCTCGGTAATTGCCTGGTGATAGATGTTATGCTGGTTTTAATGACCGCTTCTTCATTATGCGCGGGAAGGCACACCGCAACCTTCGCTCGTCTGTTATTGAATACTCTCGATGAAAGGGATTTCTTATGGGGATTCCGGCGTTCAAACATCGACCGAATGAACGAGATGACGCTCCAAATAAGAACGTTGATTCCAAAGGGGAAACCGATTTTCATGAATCGATGGTTAATGATTAATAGTTAATGATTGATGACTGATGATTAGTACCGGTCTCATTCTTCTGCGTCGTGACCACCCCATCTTTAATGAGTTTAATACGCTGAATTTCAGGTGTATTATATCAGGGAGTGGTGTATAATACCTTTCATCTTTCTCTGGCGTTGTGACCGATATTCTCTATCATTCATTACGTCGATTGCTCATGCCGCACCCAAAAGAAGAACTTACCATTATACCCGAGACGTTATGGCCTTCTCACCTTCTGTACTGGCGCAGAATGGGCTCGCGGCAGATCTCGGAGTACGTCGAACAAACGCCTTCAGAAAAACAATTAATCCTTTTTGCCTGGGGGGTCCTAGAAGCTCATGGACCTTTCCTGCCGGTAGCCAATGACTCACATTTGGCCTCAGTGGCGGCAGACGAAGTTGCTCACCGCTTATTTCATGATCATCATATTCAACCGATTATTTTTGACAGCTTTGCTGATGTCGGTTCTCCGTCTGCGACCTGGGAATTTCCGGGAGCCGTTGCCTATTCTTCACATCCCGTTCCGGTGATTCAGGAAATTTGGGAACAGACGTTGAGCCGGATGCACAAAGAGGGCTTTCGAAAATTCTTCCTTATTAATGGCGATGGCGGTAACTGGATGAATCATTGGGCTCGACTTAAATGGGATTCTTCCGTCATCCGCGACCTCACACAGAAACATGGGCTTGTTTTTTCCGGCTCTAATTGGGACCAGGAGGGCGGAGAGCCATTTCCGCATGCTGGAGTGTTGGATCATGCCTTCATCGCTTGGGCGTCTCGGTTCGCACCAGAGCGAATCAGGCTTTCGGCCCTTCGACACGGTTTACACCCGGTCGATGAGGCGCTCTTGCCACAGATTGATGGCGTGAATAAGCTTTGGCTTGAAGGGGAAAAACGACGATTTACAGACTGGAGCCGGTATAAAGATCAGAAGGAGCATCGAGGAGTTGTTGAATTTTCACTCGAACGCTATCGTAACCTCCTCTATGAGGAGGATGGTAGCCCGCGGCAGACCGGCGGTGTCTCAGCCGACTTCGAAGAAAAAATGAAATTTCTCATGAAGCAAGTGCTGAACGTCGTCCAGTCCCCTTCTTCGTTACCATTGCTGTGATTGAGTCTCCTGCAGCAGTTCAGAATTCAATAGACCGGGTCGGCAAACACCAGGAGGCGCTTGAAGGCGGTGCCGATGGGAGTGCAGGTCTGACAAATGATCATTTGAATTAAAAGTTTAAAGTTAAAAGTTAAAAGTTGCTGTTTAACAATTCAAGATCTATTTGATCGGGTCCGCAAATACCAAAAGTCTTTTGAAAGCTGTCCCAATAGGCGTACAAGTCTGAAGAATAAGCTGATTTCTTTCTTGACCGGTCAGGTATTCGACCTCATTGGGCCAGACTACCGATTTGCCGGATACCCGATATCCGTAATCTTTTCCTTCATAGGTCACAATGATTTCGTCCCCTTCATTCACCCTGCCCAAACGGAAAAAGGCGGTATTGTAGCTCGTCATTCTCCAGGGCGCGTCGGAGGAGTGGGCAAAAAGGTAGACCGAACCCTCCTCATCGGGAAGCGAGGACCCTTTGGCGTGCGCGATGCCGTTGTGAAGGGCAGGCAGGTATTGGCTTTGATTCCAGGGATCCACATTTTTCGTCACGGGCGCGTTTACCTTGATGCTTTTGACCATCACGTTAAATTCCTGTGAGATGGGTTTCTCGCTGAAGGCCCTCGTTTTATACGCCAATTCTTCCCTCGCGATCGGATAGAAGGTCAGTAAAACCCCGACCACAGACAATCCTATCAATGCATTGCCCGTGGTTCGGAGTAGCTTGGTGGTTCTTTCGCTGGTCTTTCCCATAGTGTAAAGAGGGTATTGTAGAAGATTAGAAGTTGAAACGCAAAAGAACCCCCGATTCTAGCGTCGGACAGTTCTGGCCGGAGCCCTTCCGGATTTGAGGCGTAGATATACGCCCATGAGGAAGGTCGCGATATTAGCCATCATCGCCAGGAGGAAATCGAAGCCGCCGGTTGCCGGCAAGATCGTGCCAACGGCCGCGGCCAACACTTCTCCTCCCGAACTTCCATTCCCGCTGCTGCTATTGCCCGATGAGCTGTTGTTCCCTCCGCTTGACGGACCTCCCGTGGGAGGAGTGGAAGGCTCAGTCGGCGGATCTCCCGGATCGTAGGGATCATCCGGATCGCTGCAGCAGCCGCCGATGATGACTACCTCATCATTGATCGGCCCGTTGACGATATCAATGACCAAGTTGATGTCGCCGGTCACGATGGCGACATCTCCGAGATTCCCGTTGGCTGTATTTTCTCCCGTGTTGGCTTCCCAGACAATGAAATTGTCGATGTCAGCAACGTCGTGTTTATCAACGATCGTCTGGTTTTCAAGAGAGAGGCGGATGGTGTTGCGGGAATCATCACCGTTGCCCTTCACCGCTAAAGAGACCCTCCCTGAT
>MHCL01000006.1:15894-17052 GCA_001816915.1 Candidatus Chisholmbacteria bacterium RIFCSPLOWO2_01_FULL_49_14 | reverse complement strand
TTTGATATCGGCGTGATTGGCGCTGTTGGTGACTTTTACCCCTGCCGAAATGTTCCCGGTATCAATCCTGACGTTGCCGCCATTGTCATTGGCATCGTTGCGACCGGTGTTTGCCCAACCGTTTATGAAGTTTGTAACATTGGCTTCCTGATTGACCGAAACCAGCGTTTGATTGGAAAGCGCGAGTTCCACCGTATTCTGCGAATCGGTACCGTTGCCCTCGATGAGGACAGTCGTCTCTTCTTGACAGCATTCCCCCACGTCGACGACTGTGGTATTAAAATCGTTGGTCACTTGGGTGATGGCTTGGATATCCCCGGTTTCAATGCTTACCTCTCCCCCGACATTGCCGTCTGCGGTGTTGCCGCCGGTATTTGCCTCTTCCGACACATTATTCTCGACACTCCCCTCGTTCGTCTGTTCCACCGTCGTATTCTGCTCCACCGAAGTTTGGACCTCATTGCTTGATCCGTCACCGTTTCCGGAGATCACGAGCTCCAGCGCAAACGCCGAGCCGGGAGCGGCGAGTATAACAACGCAGACAAGAATGATGAATTGCAGCCCGATTTTTTTCATATCATCCATAGGCACTATTCAAAATGATCCGTAACGGCAGGAATTCAAACGTCCGAGAAGTCAGGGCAGATGTTTTCTCGAGAAACTGATGCGAACTCTTCTTCTGATGATCCCAGATATCAATAGTATCGGCAGGAGGGCCAAAAACCAGGCAAGATTGATGTTGACGACCCTCTTGACCGCCTCTTGAGTGTCATTTGCCTGGGATGTTTCGCCTCCGTAACTCACCGCTCCGGCAATCATGGTTTGGAATGAACCGCCGAAGCCTGTCGAGGCGGCTTGAGCAAGCAGAGTGCCGGTTGGCTGTGTCGTCGCGGATGAGGAGTTTTGCGAGTTACCGCTTCCTCCTGCACTGCTGGAACCTGAATCCGCGCTGTTTGACTGATTCCCGCTGTTCTCCGGCCCGCCTACCCCGGCATCGGCCACATCCTGGGCTTCGGATTTCGGTTTGCTGAAGCCCGGCGGAAGGAAATCTCCGACCCAGGAACCGAAGACGTTGACGACGTTGACGAATAACTTTCCGCCGCCCGAGATATTGTTGTTGACGAAGTTGACCAAGTTAGCGATGACATTCGCGTCTCC
>MHCL01000006.1:15275-15880 GCA_001816915.1 Candidatus Chisholmbacteria bacterium RIFCSPLOWO2_01_FULL_49_14 | reverse complement strand
TATTGTTATTCACGGTGACATCACTGGTGTTGGTCGAGCCGGCACCATTGCCGGAGTTGACCGCCGTGATTTCTCCTGCTTCATTGATGGTGAATTCGGTCCCCGCTGAACCGGCAAAGTTCGCACCGTCTGCGGCGCCGAACAGCTTCCCGATCCAGTTGCCCGCCTCATTCACGATCACCAGCCACCAGGTCCCGCCCGAGATGTTGGAGTTGGCGATATTCAAAACCTGGGCGTCGACATTCGCATTCCCTGTCGTCACCGATGATGTGCCGTTGGTGTTGCGACTGGTATCATTGTCACCAGTGGTAGCGCCCAAGATCAGGTTGTTTTCAATATTCGCGACATTGAACTGATACGTTTCGTCATTTGAATTGAGCGTGAGGTCTGACGTATTGACCGAACCGTCACCATTTCCGGTATTGGCCGCGGATACCGATGCCGCATAGGCCAACATTTCCTCAGGAAAGATGATATCCCCGATCAAATCGCCGAAGATATTGACCACCGTGTAGTAGACTCCTCCGG
This sequence comes from Candidatus Chisholmbacteria bacterium RIFCSPLOWO2_01_FULL_49_14, assembly GCA_001816915.1. GTDB lineage: Bacteria > Patescibacteriota > Microgenomatia > UBA1400 > Chisholmbacteraceae > 2-01-FULL-49-14. The sequence goes on along the minus strand of MHCL01000006.1, from coordinate 15,352 downwards.
CAAGGTTATTGTTGGCAAAGGTCAGGGCGTTTGCCGAGGTATTGGCGTCCCCGGTGGTAATCGTTGAATCCCCTCCG
>MHCL01000006.1:11880-15212 GCA_001816915.1 Candidatus Chisholmbacteria bacterium RIFCSPLOWO2_01_FULL_49_14 | reverse complement strand
GCCTCGTTGGTTTGGAAGGTCGTATCATTGTTGGTTTCTTCGATTGATCCCGTGTTTTGCGAATCGGCGCCATTGCCGTCATTGACCACGCTCAAAGCACTTCCGCTGCCCGCGCATCCGGAAATGCATCCGGCCCCGAAATCCAGGACGATATCTCCGACGTGATCGTCCGCGATGTTGAATTCGGCTACCGCCACGCCGTCGACATTGGTATTGACTGCCGTGATGAGTGTTCCGGTGGTGTTGGCGTCTCCGGTATCGATGGATGAGTTGCCGACATTCCTCGAGGCATCATTATGACCGGAATCGGACTCGAGATTCATACTGTTGTCGACGTTGGCGGTGTTGTCCTGCACCGTCGTCTCGTCATTGGAGACTTTGACGGATCCGTCATTTGTCGAATTATCGCCGTTGCCGCTGTTTTTCACCGATATCCCTCCGGGCTCACAACCGGTTGTGCAATCGGCCTGCGCCGATAGATTGTCGTTTGCCGAGGTGACGATCGACGCGCTGGTGTTGGCATCTCCGGATGTAATCGAGGTATCGCCGACATTCCCGCCGTTGTTCTGATCCCCCGTCTGTTCTCCCTGCTGGTTTGCGGGCTGCGGCTCTGAGGTTGCAGGCTCAACATTGCTTTCGGGACTGCTTGTATTCCCGCCTTCCTCGTCATTGTTATCACGATTGTGCCGGTCGCGACGGCCATCCCAGTTTGAATCTTCCTGCGGCGTTTGCTCCTGTACCGTATCAACAGTTTCCGTTGGGCTTGAGGAATCCCCGCTTGGCGGAGTTTGCGGATCGCTCGATGGTCCCGGGTCTCCCGGAGCGCTGGGTGCATCGGGAGCGCTGGGAGGCTGCGGTGCATCGGGAGCGCTCGGGGCGCTGGGCGCCTCCGGCGGAGGCGGCGGGGTGGGCGGACTTATTGCCCATACGGGAGCGGCTTGCACTATAAGTAAAAGTGCAAGCGCCAGCGTCGAGATGATTTTTTTAACTTTATTTCTACTCACTCTGTTCCCCTGTCCGTGTTTAATGACTGATGTCTAAGATTTAAGATTTAATGTTCTTGCCCTTGGATCGTGGGGTGATTTCTCCCGAGGGGTTAACCACCCCACGAATCCGAAAGGTTTATGCCAACCCAAGTAGAGCCAATAGGGCGCTCAGGTCCAACGAAATGTTGACTGAAAAGCCCCCTCCCAGCCATTCTGGAAGTTCCAGGTCTGGCATATTGCCGTATACGTTTGAGTTACCAGAGTTGTCAAGCAAGACTTCCGTATAGGCATTTCCGGTTTCGACCGACGGATCAACTCCGGGATCACCGGTATTGCGTTCGGCATCATTGTCGCCGCTGTCAGCTTTGGCTGTGAGATCGTTCTCTAAACACGGCTTCTCACGGTGCCAAGGAAATCTTCGGAAGAAAGAATCAAATCCTCCTCGATGTTCCTCTCCACAACTGTTCTCTTGGAACACACCGAGCTCATCTTTCAGATCAGCCTCGATTTTGCTTGTGGAATCGTCACCGTTGCCGGCGATTTTTGCCAAAACATCCAGAACACATCCGCAATCAACGTCCGCCCAGTTGAAGTTGATCATGTTGTCAACACCAACTTTGGTTTCTGCATCTCCGGTATCGATTGACACCGTGCCGCCTGTATTGCGGTTGGCGTCGTTGTCTCCGGTATCTGCTTTCGCGTAGACGTCGTTCTCTACCCTAGCACTGTTGGACTGATCCACAACGACCGACTTATTGTAATCAAGTTCGATCTTGTTGTAAGAATCAGCTCCGTTGCCAAGGATGCGGGCGCTTAATGACCCACCTTCACCGTCTCCGCTGATTTTGGCGGAATTGGCATTCGCTTGATTTAAGATGTCGACAGTTGTCTTCGCATCACCAGTTGTGACAGAAACGTCTCCGCCTGTATTGCGGTTGGCGTCGTTATCTCCGGTGTCTGCTTTGGCTGTGACATCATTGTCGATCTTCGCCTCGTTCTCCTGGAAGATACCAGTTCCGAGGAATTCGTCATCATGACCTCTGTGATGTCTTGGGTCATTGATGTCAAGCTCCACTTTGTTGGTGGAGTTGTCTCCGTTACCGGAAATCAGAACATCGACATCTGCTTCGCAGCACTCCAGCTCTGCCTCGTTGCTATTTGCCGCATTGCTCACGTCAACTTTGGTTGTTGCATTACCGGTATCAACCGATACGCTTCCGCCGGTATTGCGGTTGGCGTCGTTATCTCCGGTGTCTGCTGTTGCGGTGACGTTGTTGCTGATGTTGGCTTCGTTGCTCTGTACAACGGTTCTGTTCTGATTAACATCGACTTCCGCCTTGTTATACGTGTCAGCACCGTTCCCAGAGATTTCGAGCGTCACATCTGCAAATGCCGGAAGCGCTGTGTTAAACAGCAAGGCTCCGGTAGCAATGGCTGTGGCAACTTTCTTTTGTAGTTTTGTCATTTTTTATATTCACCCCCTTTCGTTGACATTTCGCGAGTAAACCCGCGAGCACTTCTTTTGTCCGCTAACCCTTTGACTATGCTCAGGGTCGTTTCTGGGTAAACCCGAGAAACGAAAACGGAGGCCTCCTCATCTGACTTTCGTCAGGTAAAGAAGCCTCCGTTTGCGGTCAGCTTGCTTTTTACTGATCCTTAAGATTCTTTATATAGGTTGTATCCTTACGATTTATAGTATCTTTTTCACTGTCTTAGCTATTTCTTGTCGTCTGTTTGTTCGAAAAGCCATTTGTTTTTCTGATGTTTCTCACTGTGATCTGAGTTACGGTCCTGTTCTGGATGTATATTTCAACACTGCCGTATGTTTCCACACTTTTTAAGGCTTTTGAAACCTCATCCAACAGCGGTTTTGATATTCTCTGTGTTGAATAGTCTACCATTGCACGTAATGGCTACCATTATTATCTACTGGGGCAGAGCTATTGGTTGGTCTTTGGGAAAGACTCATAGAAACTATATCGAGTCTCATTTTCTTTGTCAAGAGTTACTTTTTCGTAAATACTCTCGGTTATCTCCCGAAATGTAAATCAACTGTTTGTTTATCACCGTTGATCTCACCGACATGCAGTTTGAGATCTTTATCCGTATCATTGATCGGAAACCCTATCCGGGTGAGTTTTGTCGATATCGCCTGCACTTCCACAGGATCATTATGAATATCCGGTGCTAACTTCTCGTCCTCATTCCCGTTCGTGGTCAGGCGGACGTAGTCCCGAGAGTCTATTTCAATTGCCTTATTGTATTCATTGGCGATCTTCAAGTTTAAGATGAGAAATGATCTGCCTTTCACCGCGGTAGCCCGTTGACCTTTGACGACGATTTCGT
>MHCL01000006.1:0-11829 GCA_001816915.1 Candidatus Chisholmbacteria bacterium RIFCSPLOWO2_01_FULL_49_14 | reverse complement strand
GTCTGCCTTGGCGCCGGCTATCTCGATCCGCTGATCATTTCCGGAACCGGCAGCGTTTATCGCGGCTTGGATCAACTTGCTCACACCAAAGAGGCCAAGAGCTATCACCGAGATAATGATGAGCATCCTCAGCGTTTTTCTTGGCACCCCGGGTAATCTCCCTGACCGACGATTTCTCAGCAATGAAAAGACTTTCGCCATCCTCTGGCGGGTATTGAGACGCTGTGTTGCTTCGAAGACTTCGGAAAAAAGGGTCGAGAGTTTGTAGATGAGAGCTGTAATCTGTTTTTGCACTGCAATGAAGGAATGAGAAAAGAGTTCGATGGTCTTGGCTTTAATAGGTTCTACGTTGAGACGAGGAAGACGTAAGACAATCGTACCGTGATTTGAATCGAAGGAGAAGTTGAGTTTTTTTACTTCCATATAAAAGCCCCTTTCGGGGCAGAAATAATTCTATCAATTAAAGTATACGTATAGTACCCGAAGGGGTATCCCTTGTCAAGCCTGAAAGTGATTCGTAATATATTAGGGGATGTACTATATATAAAATCATTCTTTTTATACTTACTATCGTTGACTTTTTCTTTGCTCGCACCAGCCTCACTCGTTACTTCTTTATTCACCCCCGCCTGCAACGCTTGATCGTAGCGATTGCGGGCACGGTAAAGAAGTAACCCCGACATTCGCAACACTGCTTTTCGCAGACTGCCTGTTCGGCCGTTTCGAAAGCCGGTTGCTACGTCGGGCAGGCAAGAAAGTGAGCCCTGTGAAACCCTGCCGGTGCATCTTCGCTACGCTCGGCAGGGCCCTCGGAAATTCACAAGTCATACTTGCTTCAGTTTCCGTTTCCCACCCGAGATCAGCTTGATGCACGACTGCGCAGGCTTCACAACGGGAGAAGAATATTTTCTTGAATTGCTACGTTCAAAGGGGACTTTAATTAGAAGAACTTATTGAAACTTTGATTTCGGTGGTAGAACTTCCAGAATTGTGTGTGATTTCGATCCTTACTTCCCGGCTGCCATCGGCTCCGACAAGTTTATTCAACACATTGTCATTGGTTTTCGTTGTGATGAATGATTTGGTGCCCATTCCCATACTCTGAATTTGATCTTTATACCATTGCGTTATGGCATCGGGGTCATCTTGGCTTTCGTATACCTCCACGCTGCCTTCCGAGCGAATATACTTGGCATTCGGATAGCGTAACTCTCCGCTCGGTTGATTTTGCCCGGATGGGGATGGAATCGTGGGCGTCGGCGTCGGGGGCTTCGGCGTTGGCGAGGGGATTGGGGACGGGGTTATACCACTGCTCGATGTTTCTTGATCATCTTCCTGCGTCACTTCCTGCGTTTCCCGGATCCCCTGCGTCTGCTCTTTTTGCTTTAGATTCGATGAAACAACTCCGACGATGACGATGACGACCGCAATTGTGATTGCAACAATGTTCATATCAGTTTCTACAGGCAAATGAATTATAGCACCGAACCATTTTAACCAACTGAAGTCATCTTATTGGCATAACCGGTGGGTAGGGATGTAGCGGCACCACGAAGGTTTCTGCGATGGCGTCGGGGTTGGTGTTGGCCCTGTCGTCGGAGTTGGTGTCGGTGTGGGCTGCAATGTTGGCGTTGGTGTGGGCGTTGGTGTGGGCGTAGGTATCGGTAACGGGGTTGGAGTCGGCGGCACAGCAGTCGGGGTTGGAATCGGTTCTAATATTCCTGCGCTCAGTGCAGCATACGCATTGATCCGACCTTCGGACCAATAGCTGCCGGTGCCGGGAATGTCATCGGCTGACGTTTCAATCCGGTTTCTGATCTGGCTGTTGCTCTCACCGGAAAATTCGGCTTTGACAAGACCCACAAGCCCGGATACGTATGGCGCTGACATGCTGGTTCCGCTCCAAGAATCATATCCGCTCTTCGGAATCGTGGAGAGGATATCGACTCCGGGTGCAGCGACATCGACCCAGGAAGCATTTCGGGTCGAAAAAGAGGCTATTCGGTCTTCCTGATCGGTTGCGGCAACCGCGATCACTTTTTCATAATACGCCGGGTAGTGAAGTTGGTTGTTGCCGGTGTTCCCGGCTGCGGCTACGAGAACTACACCTTTGCTCCAGGAGTAGTTGATCGCGTTTTCCAGAGTCTTTGAGCCGGATGTCCCGCCCAGACTCATGTTGATGACATTTGCGCCGTTATCGGCAGCCCAATAGATTCCGTTTGCAATCGAAGAATAGTAACCGCTTCCTCCATCATCAAGCACTTTTGCTGAAAAAAGCCGCGCGTCGTAACCGGTGCCGGCGATACCCAGGTTGTTGTTTGTCGTTGCAGCCGCGATTCCAGCCACATGAGAACCATGTCCATTTTGGTCGTAGTTCGTTCGCGACCGAGTAAAGTTCGCCCATTTATCTACTTTGCTCGTCAGGTCCGGATGATTTTGGGCAATTCCTGTATCCAAAATCGCAATATGTACAGAACCCGCGTGTGTGAATTCCCATGCGTTTGAGGCGTGAATCTTTTCAAGTCCCCACTGCTCTGAGAAGTTTGGGTCGTTCGTAACTTCCAGCGCATAAGCCAGGTCGTCCGGCTCTGCATAGTCCACCCAAAAACTATTTTGATAGGACTTTGCATACGCTACTTCTTCTCCGTGAGGAACTCGGACGACGACCGTGTTTTTTTGCTTGAGAGATTCAATCTCTTGAGTTCCTAGCTTCTGGTGCTCGTTTTGCCGTACACTCTGGGGGGTAAATGAGCGAAACTGAACAATGACACGTTCGGTGGCTCGGCTTGGTGCTTGCGGCGGAGATGGAGGTTCCGGTGGCAATGGCGGTTTGACGTTTTGCGCATGAACAATTTGCGTAACAATGAAAACCGCAGAGAGAATGCCTCCAACCAGAAAAGCGGTGATAACCTTTTTCATCCGTTAATCCTATATGAAATTACTTTGATTTGTCAAACTGAGATTTTGGGAGTGATATTGAAGGTTGATTGTCATAGACCGGTTTGACGAACTCGCTTGGCTTCAGTCCATTGACCGGAATTTTTAGTGCAAAACCAAACGCATTGGCAACCGCCACTCCCACCCGAGTACTGGTAAAAGCTCCCGGACCGGGGTTTACTTCTATTTCTTTCAAACTCTCTTTTTTTACATGTGCTTTTTTCAACGCTTCTTCAATATGTTGAAGGACATCCTGCCCGCGGGGAGAATCATAGGTTTTAATGATTTCGACATCCCCGACCCGAACAATTGATTTCGTATTTTGCGTCGTATCGATATAGAGTTTCATGGAAATTCTTGGTATTAGGTATTAGGTATTAGATTACAGCTCAAATACTCCGTCATAAGCTCTTTACTCTATGCCATATGCTATGTGCTATCCGCTATTTGCAGTCGATTTCCTCTCTATTGTTATCTCTCTTTCACTTTCTCTCTTATATACCATGTGTATATCAATTCTTTTCTCGGGAAGCACACGTTTTGCCCTCTGTGCCCATTCTATCATGACGAGGCTGCCGGAATCGGAAGCCAACTCCGAGAGATCTACCGACCGGAGATCGTCCGCGGATTCCAATCTGTACAAGTCAATATGAACGAGTCTGCCAGCCGATTTTGATGTATTGTTTCTCGGAATTTCATAACTTCGAGCAAGAACAAAACTCGGGCTTACGATTTGCTCGCGAATACCCAAAGCCTTGGCAACCGCTTGAACGAATGTCGTTTTACCGGATCCGAGTTCACCATAGAGAGCGACGACATCGCCGCCTTTGAGAGTTTTGGCAAAATCGGAAGCGATCTTGATGGTGTCTTCCAAAGATTCAGACTTTAAGATCTGCTTTTTCATTCTTGTTATGAGAAATATTCTCTTTTTTTTAGGTATACTTGTACCTCTTTGATCAGGCAAAGAAGTAACTAAGAAAGCCTGCCCTATGAAGCCTTGCCGGCGTTTCTTCGAGTTCGTCGGTGGGAGCCTTTCGACTTCGCTCAGGGCATTTCATTTGCCCTCGGAAATTCACCTTCGACTCGCTTGGCTCGCTCAGGTTCTGTTTCCGTATCCCACTCGCTTCACTCTCGAATCGCGGTGGTGGCGGCTTCAAAATGGGTTTCTTTTTTTCAAGATAATGCGAGTATGTTGTTTTCAGTAGCTGTGTTCAACGAGGTGACTGTTTGGTCAGTTTCAGCTTTCTACTCAAAAAAGCAGGTTCAGCTTCAACAATTCCGCTAAGGGTTCATAAAAGAACAATTATTGTTTCAATCTCAGATAGGCCAGGAACATGCCGATTGAGTCGAAGCCGACATCCATGAGTTTTGCCGTTCTCCCGAGAACGAACGACTGGTGATATTCGTCAGAGAGTGCAAATGCCAGACCGAAAAGCATCGAGGTCTTCCAGTTACCTTTTTGAGCGACTGCCCTAAATGTCAAGGTATACAATACCGCATACTCAAAAACATGTCCGGTTTTTTTCAGTATAAAATCCCACCAAATAAAACCGACTTTCGGGAGTGTCGGCATTGATGAAATGAGAAAGATCATCAAGCACCAGACAATCACTTTCCAGTAGCGTTTGAGAGTTGTTGACGCCATTGCATTATAGGGTTTCACCCGATGATTATATCTCTTCCGAATCGGATTGCGGATTCCCGTTTTGCTTTCCCTTTTTTCCCCGCATAGCGAGCACTCTTTTTTTCAACAACGGAAATGAGGATGCCCCCAGCAAAGCCAGGCCTGATAAGGCGATGAGGATCGGTGTTGCGTAGGCCGAATAACCTTTAGGACTTTCTTCGTCCTCGTCCTCGTCCGCTTCCGCTCTTTCATCGGTTGGTTGATGATCGGCAGGTTCAAGAGTCGGTTCTCCGTCCCCATCTACGTCGGAAGGGGTCGCTTCATCCTGCTCTGCGGTTCCGAGTACCTCTGGTGTAACAGTCGGCGGGTTCGTCGGGGTGGGCGTCGGAATTGGTTTCGGAGTCGGCGACGGCGTCGGTGTGGAAGTGGGCTTGGGCGTCGGAGAGAGAGTCGGAGTGAGAGTTGGTGTGGGGGTGGGGGTGGAAATTAGCGATTCACAAGAAGTGATCGACTTTGTTTGAAACCCAATAACCCAAGTTCCTGTACCCTCTGGGGTCCTTGCAGCAGTCTCACCAGTTGACGGCGCCGTAATGTCGGCTTCGACAGCATCAGCACAGAAACTCCCGTTTCCGGTGCCGTATGTTACACAATCTACTTCAGTAACACCACTTAATAATTGGATCCTATCTCCAGAGTTATTAAGCCTATTAGAAACATCTTGATAACAAGACTCTTTAGCTGGAAGCCTATTACCTGAAAAATCATAAACCGGACTTGCAGCAGTATCTTTGATTGACCAAGATGTTAGGTCAATCTCGCCTACTGAAGTATTGAATAGCTCAATCCAATCAGATGAATCCGAAGAACTGAATTCATTGATCACGACTTGCGCGTAGATGTCTGACGGAGGTAGGAGTAATAAAAAGAGAGTCGTCTCGAGCAATATGAAGAGAAAGGATACCATGAGGGCAGGATTAGCGAATAGGCATGAACAAAAACAGAACGAGTTTATATATAATAATTCACATGGAGGTAGTAGGAATTATATTCATCTTCGGCATGCTTCACTCGTACGTACTGTAAGGTTCCGCCCCTGCATGAGATGCTCCCCCGATAGAGCATTCCCTTTCTGGTTGCTTTCACATCCCGATTTGCTTCATTGACCATATCAATTCCGGTATGTAATCCGCCCGCGTATCTTGATGAGTATGAAGTGCTGCCGAAACCTTGAGTGATGCGGATCGGATCTTCCAACGGCCACCTCCAGGATCCGGAACCGTTTTGCGCCGGGTCCGGGTTATCCCAGTCCAGTGATTTTGACTGGAGGAGGCTGAATGGGTTTTGAGGATTTTCATCCTTATCTACTTCGTAATGAAGGTGCGATCCGGTGGAGCAGGCAAAAAGGTTGGGCCCTTCGGTCATGATGGCGGCAATTTTCTCCCCCTCATTTACCTCTCTGACTTCTGTTTCATTTCCATACCCGGCAATGATGGCTTGAATGGCAGCAAGTTCGGCTGTTGCCTTATCCAAGAGGTCCTGGTAGCGTAATTCATCGTTCTTGGTTGTTGCGAGCAAGAATTGTTTTTCCTTCTTCTGTTTGTCCTGTACTGTCTTTTGGGAAATGAGTTCCGTCTGCAATCCCAATACTTCCGACTGCTTTTCTTCTTTGAGATTTTTCTGCTGATCAAAATTCGCCCGAGCCTCCTCCATTTCAAAGAGTATTCGGCGGTCATTCACTTGGGCTGCCCGCAAATATTGGTAGCGGTTGATCAAATCCAAAACGCCGTTTGACGAAAAAAAGATCGTCCAGGGATGGACTTTGGTTTGTTTATAGGTCGCGGAAATCCTCTGGAGGAGCAGCTTCGTGGTTTCCTCGAGCGACGTGTTGAGGATTGAGATTTTTCCCGAGAGACTCTCAATCTCCCCTTCCAATTGTTTTATCTGGAAGGCTGTTTCGTTTATCTTGCTCTGCGTGTAGGCTATTTGGGTGTCGAAATAGGCGATCGCATTTTGCAAGGTCTGTTTTTTCTCGCTTACTTCGGAAAGCTTCTCTTCGCAAGCCTGCCGAACATCATTGAGACAGGATAACTTCTCTCCTTCCGATTTGTCATCACAGCTGTCTTCACATGAAATTGCCGACGCTTGTGATGTCAGCCCAAATAGAGCGCCGACAGCAATCAACGAAATCACCAATGTTGACTTGAGTGTTGATGAAATTTTCATACGATATCCTTTTTAGTCTAGCCTAAAGCGAATTATTTTCAAAGCGGACAGAACGGAAGTTGTAAAAGATTTTAGCGGAGAAATCTGCGCGCGGCAATCAGGCTGGCCAAGCTCCCGATGACGGCGCCGAAGATCAGCAATCCTGCCAATAACATCGCCATGAAAACAAACGGGATGGGAATAAGCGGTATTTCTCCCAAAAATGAAATGAGGAATGGGGTCGTATAGAGTATCAGCACATAGGCCGCTCCCCAGGCAAAAAAGGCTCCCAAAACACCGTAAAATACCCCCTCTAAGATGTAGGGGCCGATGATATACCAGTTCGTGGCGCCCAAGAGCTTCAAGATTTCGATTTCCACTTTTCTTGATGAAATTTTTAAACCAATGATGATCAAGATGATAAGCATCGACGTGGCCGAGAGAAAACTCAAGAGAGCAACACCGGCGATTCGAACTCCCCTGGTCCAACCGGTCAGGGCGTTGATGACATCTTCCTGATAGACGACTTCTTCAACTCCCGGTTCCTGACCGACTATTTTGGCAATTTCAGAGAGATTGGAAACATTGGTTGCCGATATCTCCAGGGAGGCCGGAAGAATGTCAGCGGTGACCATTTCCAGAAGCAGCGGTTCGTCCTTGTTCTGTTCGCGGTAAATTGTGAGAGCCTCCTCTTTTGAAATATATTTCACGTCGGATACTCCGGGATTGCTGCGGATCTTCGCCCGCAGGGCGTCTATCTGGTCCTTCTGCGCTTCGTCCTGAAAAAAGACAGTCACCTGAGGTCGTGTTTCAAAATAGCGCAGCACTTTTTCTGAACCTGCCATGACAAGAAAATAGAGAGTCGCGATGAAAAACGTGACTGTCAGCACCGTTATCGCGGAAAGCGCCTGATACGGCGTGCGGCGAATATGCCTGTAGGTCGTCGTAAATGATTTTTTCATTCTTTTTTCTTCTTCCTTTTCTGCTTTTGTGATTTTACTTTTGTTTCCTCCGGCACAGTTTCATTTTCCACCTTTTGCGGCTCCTTTTCCAAACGGGTTTCAGCTTCTTTTTGCGGTGTTTCGCCGCTCGGCTGCTCGGATTTTGCGGATTCCCGCGTCGGCGCTTTTTGCTCGGGAGGTTTTTTCGTATCTCTAACTACTCTGCCTTTGACCAGTTCGATGACCCGCTTGTCGACGGATTCGACGATATCCTGATTGTGGGTGGAGACGATCACCGTTGTGTCTTTCTTATTGATCATGAGGAGGAGATTGATAATTTCCCAGGCAGTGGCTTGATCCAAATTCCCCGTCGGCTCATCCGCAAAGATGATGCTTGGCTGTGTGGCAAGCGCCCGGGCGATGGTCGTACGCTGCAGCTCCCCGCCTGAAAGCTGTGAAGGAAACAGATCGCGCTTCTCTTCTAAACCGACGAGAGAAAGAATTTCGTTGACGTGCTCATCGATCTCCCGTTGGGTGCGCTTTATGATGTCAGAAACCAGCGCGACATTCTCATAAACGGTACGGTCTGAGATGAGTTTGTAATCCTGGAATACGGCTCCGATCTGCCGGCGCAGCAACGGCAGTTCCCGTTTTTTTATCGCGGCGAGGTCGCTGCCGTCGACATTAATCATCCCCGATGTCGGATGAAGTTCTCTCATCAATAGCCGTAGGATTGTCGTTTTGCCGGCCCCGGAAGGACCGACCAAGAAGACAAATTCGGACGGATCAATGACGAAACTCACGTCGTCAATGGCGATCGTTCCATTCGGGAATTCTTTAGTGACATTTTCGAAGCGGATCATAACAAGCAAGCTCCACCACCTACAAATGACAAATCCCAAACGAATTCAGCGTTCAAATATTTCAATCGAAAACCTGTTTGGTCATTGTATGTATTGGGCTTGGCTATTGAATGCTACCTGGTACTTGATGCTTGAAGTTTTTTAACTATACTGAGAACAACAGCAAATCGATTACTGCTCCTCCTCAAACGGCTTCTGCGCATTCAACTCCAACACTTCAACCCTGCCGACATCCATCAGCCAACCCGCCTTCTGCGCTGTAAACGTTTCTCCCCATACTTCAACTCTATGGTCGGCAAACGGATCCAAATCGATAATCGACGAGGTGAGGAAGACATTCTGCGATTCTCCGCCCGGGCGAAGGAGATGATGCGATCCTTCCCCATCGGTACCCCCCTTCACCAACACGCCTTCGGCTTTGTCGCGGAACGTCTCTTCATCCGGATTTCCGAAAATGTCGCCAACCTTCAACCCTTGCTGCGAGATGTCGTCCGCAGACTTGAGGCCGCTTAAATTTGTCTTTCCTGATGAGAGCAGATAACCCGTGGCGACACCGGCAAGCATGATGACGAAGACGATCACAGCGGTCTTCATGAATTCTCCTTTTTTCTTGGCTGGGAACTGTTTTACTAATGGCTCTTTCAGTACCTGAGGCTGGGGAGCATTTTGTTCAGGCTGGGGTTTGTTCTGTTCGGGCTGGAGTGTGATTTTTTTCAGTTCGGCAGGAGACATAGCAAGATAGTTTAAAGTTTAAAGTTAAAAGTTATAAATGTTTTGAGAAAAATTTAAAGTTAAAAGTTAAAGTTTAAAGATAAAAATTTTAAGTTTAATGTGATTAGTTAAAAGTTTACAGAGAAAAAATTAACGATTAACTGTTTCATCATATCATACCCCAGAGTTAGACGGACAATTGCCGGACTTCGGCATCGATGAATTCGTCGATTTTGCCACCGAGGACCGATTCAGTATCCTGCATCTCAATGTCTGTTCTCAGGTCTTTGACCAGGTGGTAGGGATGCAGCACATAGGAACGGATTTGATTCCCCCAACCGGCGATTTTATGCTCTCCTTTGAGCGAGCGCACCTTCTGCGCGTGCTCCTGCTGCTCCCGTTCCCAGAGCCTGGCAGTTAAGATTTGCATCGCTATCTTGCGATTCTGTTCCTGATAGCGCTGTGTCTGACATTCGACGATCATGCCCGTGGGAATATGCTTCAGGTGAACTGCCGTCGCTACCTTATTGACGTTCTGTCCTCCGTGCCCTGAAGCCCGTACCGCTTTGAATTCGATATCTTCGTCCCTGAGTTCAATATCTTCCGGTTCCTGGATGTTGGGCAAGACTTCAACCAGAGCGAAGGAGGTCTGACGCAGTTGGTCCGCGTTGAACGGGCTTTGGCGGACCAGACGATGCACACCGGCTTCTCCTTTCAACAACCCGTAGGCAAACCGGCCGTTCACCAGGATGGTTGCCGATTTCAATCCGGCTTCCTCCCCGGATGTTTGTTCTACCAACTCCCATTTCCATTTTTTTCTCTCAACATACCGCGTGTACAGACGCAGGAGCATTTCAGCCCAATCCATGGCCTCCGTCCCTCCCTGCCCGGCGTGGATCGAGAGGATTGCAGGCTCCCTGTCGAATTTCCCCGACAAGAATGTTTTTAATTCCAAGGCCTTCAACTCCGATTCAGATTCTTTCAGCGAACTTTCAAAATCTTTTTGCAGCGACTCATCGAGGTTGTCTTCTTCGCTCGCCATGTCCACCAGCTCAAGATGTTCTTTGAATTTTTGTTCAAGCCTATCCGTCGCGGCAAGAGATTCCTGAATCTCCGAGATTTCCTGCATTACCCCCCTCGCTTGGCTCTCGTCCTTCCAAAAATCGGGCTTTACCGATTCAACTTCCAGTTCACGAAGCGCCTTTCGCTGCTCCTCAGGAGGATATTTTTTTTGAATACTCGTTAGCCTATGCATGAAACCGGTTATCTTATCTTTCAGTGTTTCCATCTTCTGTATTATAAGGTTTTACACCCAAAGTCTCCACACCTGGAAATCAGGATATGAACCATTTCCCGCGTCATCCGATTCACCTGCAACAGGACAGTTACTCTTCGCATCGTTTTTGGTATCGATCAGGAAAGAAATTCGGCTGTGAGGGTGTACTTTTGACCCGGTTTCATTTTTTCTTCCAACAGCTTCTGGGCGATTTTCTCCTCCACTTCATCGCTGACGATGCGCCGCAATTCACGGACCCCCCACAGCGGGTTGTAGCCTTTTTTTGCCAGATGATCGATGAGCTCATCGGAAAACTCGATGGTAATCTCCTTCTTCCCCATTTTTTCGATGAGGGAGTTCAAGAGGAGCTTGGCTATCTCTTTGACTTGTTCCTGGGTCAGCGGTTTGTAGACGATGATGCCGCTGAAGCGGTTTAAAAATTCCGGCCTGAAATTTTCCCGCAAGGCATTCACCACCCCATCCTTTAATTGCTCAAAGGCATCCCCTTTCTCCGTCCCTTCCAGAAGCGATTTGGTTCCCACGTTGGAAGTGGCGATAACGATGGTATTTGAGAAATCAACCGTCCTTCCCGTTCCATCGGTTAAACGCGCGTCGTCCAAAAGCTGGAGGAAGACATCCATGATTCTTATATCCGCTTTTTCTATCTCATCGAGGAGTATCACCGTGAACGGGCGCCGGCGGACCGCTTCGGTCAACTGCCCTCCCAGCTCGTGGCCCGGCTTTCCTGGCGGAGGTCCGATCAGGCGATTGATGCTTTCCTGCGTCTGATATTCGCTCATGTCCAACCTCACCATGGATTTTTGCGATCCGAAATAGACCTCGGCGAGGGCTTTGGCTGTTTCCGTTTTTCCTACCCCCGTCGGGCCGGCAAAGAGAAAGCTTGCCAGGAGTTTTCCTTCTTCTGCGAAGCCGGTTCTGGCCCTGCGCAGGGCGTCCGAGAGCGCGGTTACCGCATCGTCCTGCCCGACAATTCTTTTATGGAGGGCTTTTTCGAGGTTTAATAAAATGGTCTTTTCCTTGTTTGAATCCGCCGCCCGCACCGGTATTTTGGTTTTTTCGGTTACCATTTCTTCCACCGCTTGGGCGGTGACGGTTTTCCCGGTTTTGGCGATTTTGTTTACCGTTTCCTCAAGAAGGTCGATGGCGCTGTCCGGAAGAAAGCGGTCGTGGATGTAGCGGCGGGCAAGTTCCACCGCAAGTTTGACGGCGTTGTAGGTGATGCTGACTCCTAGCGCCTGTTCCAATTCAAAAGCT
>MHCL01000005.1 GCA_001816915.1 Candidatus Chisholmbacteria bacterium RIFCSPLOWO2_01_FULL_49_14 | reverse complement strand
GTATGCGTCGCGTACAATCGGTTGACAGTCAATCCTTCCGCTGTCATACTTTTACCGATGCGAAAGAATTTGGGATTTACTTTAATAGAATTGTTGGTTGCCATTACGTTGATTTCCCTCTTGGCCGGTTTTGCCATTGCCAATTATTCGGCGTCGCAGCGCAACGGGCGCAATGCCAAGCGCAGGGCAGACATGATTGCGCTGCAGCAAGCGTATGAGCAGTATTTCATCGCCAACAGCACCTATGCCACCCCGTGCAGCACGATGATTGTCGGGTATATCCAAGGCACCTTTCCGACGGATCCCAAACCGTCGCAAAGTTATTATCAGATTTGTTCAGCGACTACGTACTGTATGTGCGCTCTGCTCGAGGACGGCGGGGGGAATTCCAGCACCAGCAACTGTACCGGTTTCGGATTGGGAGATACGTATTTTTGCGTCCAAAATCAACAGTAAAATAGCGTATAGCTGATAGCGAATAGCAGACAGCGGAAGGAAGAAGATTTAAGATTCAAGATTTAAGATTTAAGAATAGGGAGCAGCGAACAATAACCAGAGAACAGAGAAGAAATTTGCTGATTATGAGGGGAAAATCAAGATCATGAGATCATTCAAACAGCGAGGATTCACATTGATAGAAATATTGGTTGCCGTGGCGATCTTTATCATGATCACCGCAGTCGCCATGGTGAGTTATCAGACGGCCAACCGCAGGGCCAGAGACGGCCGCAGACAGGCCGATTTGGAGCAGGTCAGATCGGCGCTTGAGATCTACCGAGCGGACAATGCCGTCTATCCTTCGACGAATTGGGCAGCTTTGGTGGCTGCGCTGCAGCCAACGTACCTCTCAACCATACCTGTTGACCCTCGAAGCTACAGCTACTATTATAGTTCCGACGGAACAACGTATTCACTCTGTGCTTATCTTGAATCGGGAGGATCGGTTGACTGCGGAGCCAATTGCAGCGCTCCCGGAAACTGCAACTATAGAGTCATTAACCCCTAATCGTTATTGCCATGGAATCTTCTGCTTTCGCAGTTGGCACACCCACGACGCAAAAGGGTTTTTCGTTGATTGAGATTCTTCTGGCGATCATTCTCTTCGGACTCTTGACCGGGGCCGGGGTGGCGAATTACTATAAATTGAATCAGCGCAAATTGGTGGAAGGCGCGTCGCGCAAGGTCGAGACGGCTCTGCGTGATACGCAAAAGCAAGCGTCTGCGGGTGTTATCCCTTCTGGTTTTTGTCCGAGCCCGAATACCCTTGATTCTTATTCGGTGAGATTCGGTTCGGGAGGAACTGATGATACCTGGGAAATTCGCGCCCATTGTTCGGATACCAGTTCAGCGGTCACCCAGACCAATACCCTTCCGGAAGGGACGCGTTTCAGCCTGGAGCGGTTTGTGTTTTTTAAAGTATTGGGAGAGACATTGGATTTTGGTCAATTGGTTTGCGTTGAGGATGATGCCGGAGATCTCATTTATAACATTTCGGTTGATCAAGGCGGAGCGGTGGACTTCTTGGGTGAGACCGGAGCCTGTGATCCTGGGTTGGAGGTTGTCTTGAATAGCGCATCGGGCAAAACCTGCAATACAGCCTGTGCAGACATCGGAAAATCCTGCTCAGGTATCAGTACGAATCCTCTCGGGGCGAACGGGCGCTACAGAAGAAGAGGATTCTTCGGAGCATGTCAAACTCCAGTGGGCACTTGTGGGACAACGATGATTGACCAGGTAGGATCGAACTGTTCGGGAATACCGATCTATGGAACATATTGCCGTTGCCTCTGATCTTAAGTCCTCTTATCGCGTCTTTCTCCTTCTTGAGACTCATGGGCAATGTTTGTTATAACTGAATGGTGATGATATTGACCAAAAAGGCCCGAGGTGAAAGCGGACAAACTCTGGTTGAGATTTTGGTGGCCATCGCAATGGTGGTCCTCGTGCTGGTTGCCGTCGTCGGACGGTCCGTTGACTCGGTACGCAATTCCATTTTTTCGCGAAACGAAATCTTGGCAACCAGATTCGCCCAAGAAGGCATCGAATGGGGCCGGTCTCAACGGGACCGCCTCGGATGGAACGCGTTTGTCGCGGCTTTAGACAGTAACCCCGTGACCTATTGTGTATTGGATCTTTCCCAACAGATTGAAGTTCTCGGTTCCGGAGCATGCACGGGAACAATTTCCGGGACAGTATTCACGCGTGAGGTGTCATTGAGCTATCAGGATGAACCAAATCCCAATGGGGACTTCGTTGATGTGACTGTGACGGTCAGCTGGACCGATCGGATCGGAGATCATACATCGAACTTGGGAACACGATTGAGCCAATGGATAAAGTAATGGACACACAACATTTGCGGCAGTTGGGTAACGGTTTTTCCCTCTTGGAGGTTTTGGTGGTCATTTCGCTGGTGGCTGTGATTGCGGTGACGGCAACGCAACTGTTGTTCTCAAGTTTATCAGGATCCGGAAAGGCATCCTCCTTGGCTGTAGTCAAGCAAAACGGAGACCACGCGATCGGCGTCATCGAGAGGAACATCCGTAACGCAGCTTCCGTCGATTGCGGTGCGGGGGACAGCATCACCATTACCGATGCCGATGGCGAAGTTGTCGTTTATAACATCACCACCGATCAGATCACGCAGACGGCGGCTACCGATCTTTATCTTACGAGCGATCGTTTGGTCGCGGAGAATTTATCCTGTTCGATCCTCTTGGGTTCGAATGGCGAACCGGAGGTTGTTTCTTTATCTTTTTTGCTGCGTTTCGGTGAGGCGGGTGTGAACCGAGCCTCTGAGGTCGCGTCCCAAGTGTTTGAAACCAGAGTTTCTTTACGCAACTATTGACGAGATGGAATTCTCCCGATTGGTTGACAGTGTTGTCAACCGGAAGCTACAATGAAGGGATCAAAGATCAAAGAACAAAATTAAAGATTATATAGAAGTAATTTTGGGAGGGTTTGTCAAGCATATGAAACTTTTCTGTTGCGATGAGGATATTCAAAAATGTGGAAGTGTTCAGACTGGGCAGTCTGGACAGGCAGGTATTGTCATTCTTCTCCTGACCATCGTGCTGCTGACCATCGGGTTGTCGGTTGCTTCAAGAAGTGCCACTGATGTCCGATTATCCCGGCAAGAACAGCAAACAACCAGGGCTTTTGACGCCGCTGAAGCGGGCATTGAGGATGCACTTCGTCAGGATTTGGGAGCGTTGGTCGGGGGCGGAGGTTCCGTCGACGTCGGTACCTGCCCCGGACCTGATTGCATCACCGCCCAGTATGATGTTGATGAGCTTTTGGTTCTTGAAACTGAAATTGAGGAAGGAGAAACGGTAGAGGTTGACCTCGATGGCTTCGGCGGAACCGGTGTTGTCATCGAATGGGGTGACGCCAATATTCCTGAACTCTGTTCCGGAGGAGATCTTTATGCATCGATCGTGGTTGCCGTCTTCGATAACTCCGGTACTGTGCGCAGACAACCGTACTCGGCCTCCGGATGTGACCGCGGAGACAGCTTTTCCCAAACCGCCGTGTCCGCTTCGGCGCCCTATCTTTTGCGCGTCACTGAAAACGTCACGGCAAACGATACGTTTATGCGCGTCCGTGCCTTATACAGCGGTACCAAGATTCGTATTGACAGTTCCAACCCCGGCAGCTTTCCTTTACCGGGGCAATACTTCCGCATCCACTCTCAAGCGCAAACGACAGGAGGAGAAACGCGAGCAGTCGAGGTAACACAAACCGATCCCGCTCCCCCATCGATCTTTGATTTTGTGATTTTTTCTGATTCGGGACTTGAGAAAAATTAGCATTCACAGACAATTGGCTGCCCATGGCACGATTTATCGGACTTGATATCGGCAGTTTCAGCATCAAGGTTGTTGCCCTCTCCAAAAAAGGACAAGGATTCCGACTCGAAACGATCGGAATTGCCCTCAATCCCTACGGTGCCCGTCCCGGCGCTGATGACGCGAGCCAAACCCGTGTTGCCGAGGCAGTAAAAAAACTCCTTTCAGATCTTAAAATCGCCGGAGCGAAAGCAGCGATGGCGCTTGCCGAGTCCCAAGTGTATACCAAAGTGATCGTTATGCCGGTGTTAAGTGACAGCGAACTTGCATCGGCAATTCATTGGGAAGCCGAACAGTATGTTCCCGTCCCGCTGGATCAGGTCAACATTGACTATGAAGTCATCTCGCGTCCGGAGAAAGGTTCCGCTGATCAGAAAATGGAAGTTCTTTTAGTCGGGGCTCCCAAAACTGCGGTAAAACAAATGGCGCAATTTTCTGAAAAATGCGGCGTCGAACTGGTGAGTTTGGAAACCGAATTGATTGCTGTTTCCCGTTCAATGATTCCCGATACCAATGAACCCGCCCCAATCATGCTCGTCCATTTGGGATCTTCAAGCACGGATATTGCGGTGGTCAAATCAGGGATGCTGGTTTTTACCCATTCGCTGGAATCCGGCGGTTCGGCGTTAACCAGGGTTCTTGCCAATGAACTCGGTTTGGAATTTCCTCAGGCAGAAGAATACAAGAGAAGTTATGGTCTTGATCCTAGTCAGCTTGAAGGCAAAGTACGCGAGAGTCTGTTTCCTCTCGTAGAACGCAATTTTTCCGATATGAAAAAGGCACTCTCGTATTACAATTCCGCGCATCAGGAAGAACCGATCAAACGAGTAGTCCTTTCGGGCGGGGCGGCGCTGCTTCCGGAATTGGTTTCCGCGATGGCTGAAAGCTTAGCGCTCGAAGTCGTTCTGGGAAACGCCTTTGTCCGCGTCGAACCTTCTGAACATGCTTCTATTCCCGGAGATACGGTGTCGTTTGCAACGGCGGTAGGGTTGGCTATGAAGGAGGTATGAAATCGTCAATCAATCTTCTCCAGGAAGCTCAACAGATTCAGGCTCGTCTTCGGAAGTTCGGTTTACTCCTGCAAACAGCGAGCATCGTGACGCTGGCCATTTTCGGAGGGTTCGTCTTTCTCCTCTTGAGCTATACTCTCATCCTCAATCGTCAGCAGAATTCTATTGGTGAGGCAATTGATGAACAGAAGCAAATCGTCGAAGGATTTCGTTCTGCTGAGAGTAAATATCTTCTGGTGAAACAAAAGCTTTCCCTTTCCAGAAAAGCCGTGAGCGAGCCAAGCATACCCTATGATCTTCTTATTCCTCTGTATGAACTTACCCAAACTCAAGTCACCGTGGGTGAGGCAAAGAGTGAACGAGGACAAACGTTCGTTGGACTTTCCGGACAAGCCGAGGATGTTTTTTCACTGGTACAGTTTCTTGACTCGCTTGATGCTTTTGCCAGAGAACATCAGGCAGTACGCGTCATCGGGAAGGGATTCTCACGCAGCGGTGGTACCGGTGAATACCGATTTGAAATCGCATTTGAGATCTCGGGAGAACAATGAATCTTGAACTACCGCAGGACGTGAATATCAAATCAGTACTTGCAATTCGCAAGTACCTCTACCTCCCCGTACTGACGGTGATGGTGGTGGTTGTGCTTCTAATAGCCGTGATCACTCCCAATATCAGAAAAATCTCTCAACTGCGAAAGGAAGTGAAACTCGCAAAGGAGCAACTGGTTGGGCTTGAGGAGAAATCAAATTTCCTGGCAAGCATTGATGAGCCGAACCTGCAAGATCAGCTGACAAATCTCGAGAGAATACTCCCGGCAAATAAAGATGTTTTCAGCTTATTGGTATCGTTAAACGGTCTTGCAGTTGACCATGGAGTGGCAGTGGGTAATTTTAAAACCGTTCCCGGCAGCATAGCGACGGAATCAGCCACTGCTTCGGCGCGGCCGGAGGAGGGGGAACCGGTTGTTGCGCAACGCCAAGAATCGGCAAGAAAACAGGCTGATCTGGATACTCTTGATGTGTCCTTCGATTTGGTCGGAACGTTCGAGGGCATCAGTAATTTTATTTTAAATCTGGAACGACTGAAGCCGCTCATGAAGCTTAATACACTCTCCATTGTTCCTGCAAAGGCTCGCAGCGATACATCTACAGCCGATCGAGTATCGGCTAAAGTCGGTTTGTCTCTTTTTTACGCTCCGCTTCCTGAGCAGCTCGGGGCAGTCGGCAGTCCAATCATCCCGCTCGCTGATTCGGAACTCACTCTCTATGATGAGCTCTCCACTTACTCTGCTTATGAGATTACCGTGCCCACCAGTTTGCAAATTGGTCGGGAGGACCCGTTCGCGCCATTTTAAGAACAGATGATTTTTTTGTTTGTCAATTCGTTTCTGACAATGGCGGAGGCGTTTCACCAGTCTGGAGCTGAGATTCGATGAGTTCGACATGCACCCTTTTACCCTGTTTTAAGGCTGATACACGCAAAAGCGTTCGTAGTGCTTGAATGATCTTGCCTTCTTTTCCGATAATCCTTCCCATATCTTCCGGGTGGACTTTGAGTTTGAGCATGAGCATGCCGGACTCATCAACTTCTTCTTCGACAGCGGCGTCATCCGGATGCTCCACTAAGGATTGGGCGAGTTCTTTAAGAAGCTTTTTCATGCTTTGTTTGCCAAGAGGCGTACGGTTTGTGTCGGTTGCGCACCCTTCTTAATCCATTGCTGGTAGCGTTCTTTATCAAGTGAAAGGGTAGCCGGATCGGTCAGCGGATCATAGAAACCAAGTACTTCAAGGTATTTTCCTTCTCTTTTGCTGCGCGCTTCGGCGATCACAATCCTGAATTTGCGTTGATTTCTTTTTCCTGTCGGGAATAATTTGATCTTGAGCATGTGAGAGATTGTATCATTTGGCACGAATATTCTCAAGAGCTTGCGAGGCGGCTTGCTGTTGTGCCAGCTGTTTACTCTTCCCCGTACCGACGGCATTTCGCTTCCCATTGATATAAACGGCCACATCGAAGGTTTTATCATGGTCCGGTCCGCGTTCGCTTTCGACTCGATAGATCGGTGCCGGATAGCCCTTGGCTTGGACAACCTCCTGAAGCACGCTTTTGGCGTCTTTGTCGGAACGGTCTTTGAGAATTGTCTGCAACTCGGGAAGGAGGTGCTTGGCCACGAAGCGCTCAACTTTACTCACCCCTTGCGACAAATAGATGGCGCCGACGACTGCCTCGAACGTGTTGGCTAGCAGGCTCTCGTTGTCACGACCGCCGGAGAGTTCCTCGCCGTGGGAGAGTTTGAGAAATTTTCCGAACTTTAGGGACCTGGCAATTTTGGCAAGCGTTTCCGTTCGCACCAGCGAAGCGCGCAAACTGGTCAAGGTTCCCTCAGGTTCGTCGGCTAAGGTATTGTATAAATATTTCGTCACCACCAATTCAAGAACCGCGTCCCCTAAGAATTCCAGACGTTCATTGGACTGGGACTCATGATCGGGGTGTTCGTTTAACCAGGATCGATGGGTCATGCATTCCTCAAACAGATCGGGATCAGTGACGGGGATTCGAGCGGAGAGCGACGGTTTTTTTTTACTTTGCTTGGCCGACTTTTGTGTTGTACTCTTGCTCATCGCAGGAAAAACATGTCAATCCTGGAAATATTCGAGAATATCGCCGACTGTCTTAATCCGTTTGGCATCCTCCCGGGAGATGCGGATCGCCAATTCCTTTTCAAGTTTCATCAGGAGATCGGCAATCTCGAGTTCCTCTGCATTCAAGTCTTCCCGGAGGTCCGCATTGGGCGTGAGATCTTGGACAGCGATACCGAGATGGTCAGAGAGTATGGATTTAATTTTTAGTTCTTGATTGAGTTGATTTCCTTGGTTGTCGGCAGGATTCATGATATGGTATTCTCCTTACATCTTTTGCACCGCGGTTCCCAAGACTCCATTGACAAAACCGGCACTTGCATCACTTCCGTACTCTTTGGCAAGTTCAATGGCTTCATCGATGATTACCTTTTTTGGCGCTGTTTTCATGGTGAGTTCCGCCAAGGCCAAACGTAGGATAGCCAGGTCTACTCTGTTTATTTTTTCTATCGGCCACTCGGTTGCACAGGTACGGATAATTTGATCTATCGCAACAAGGCGTTTAATAGTGGCTTTTGCAAGTTTTCCAAGTCGCTTGTGTTTTTCGAAGCCCCAAGAGAATAATTCAGCTAAGGCTTTCACTCTTCTTCTGTGTCTCGGGTCGTCTCTGGTTTTCACCGGCTTCCTCTTTACCTTTTTCCACAGGTTCTGCAGACTTCGTGGGAGCGCTTTTTTGCTCCACAATGCCTGCAGTTGATGAGGTTTGTCAGTGCAAGCGAGCTTGCACCTCTGCGTTTTCCTTGCCTGCGGGATGAGATTTTTCGTTTTGGTAGTGCACCCATAGGTTTATGACTAAAGACTTAAAACTAAAGACTAAAGAATAAAGATTAAAGACGAATGGATCATCATGATATCTTCTCTCATCAATCTCTGTCAATTGCAGATAGCCTTGATTTTAGTTGGGTTCGACCGGTTTTTCAAGCGATGATACCATATCTGCCAACAACGGATGGCGTAACAAATTCGGATCCTCTGTAAGCAGTTTTCGAGCCTGGTCCCTGGTTTTTGCGATTAACCGGGTATCGGTTAATTGGGCGAATTTCATTTGAGAGAATCCGTGTTGTCGAAGGCCAAAGATTTCTCCCGGTCCACGCAGTTTGAGGTCCAATTCGGCGAGCTCTCCACCGTTTTTTGCGGATTCCATGGCTTTGAGGCGCGTCCGTCCGGCTCGAGGCTTGGTAGCGAAGAGGAGGCAGAAGCTTTGTTTTTCACCCCTGCCGACCCGGCCTCTGAGCTGATGAAGTTGGGAAAGGCCGAAACGCTCCGCCCCTTCAACCACCATGACCGTGGCATTGGGTATATCAATTCCAACTTCCACCACAGGCGTGGTGACGAGGATGTCCGTTTTTCCCTTGCGGAATCGTTCCAGCGTTTCATTTTTTTGGCTGGCTTTCATTTTTCCATGCAGAAGGGCCAATGAAAAATCCGGAAAGATTGTCTTTTTGAGCTTCTCATATTCTTCAGAAGCGGCTTTCACTTGCGTCATAGATTCGTGGACGCTCTCTTCGATCAGCGGACAAACAATGAATGCCTGTTCGCCTGCCGCGATGCGTTTTTTGATCCATTCGTAAGCGGCTTGTCTTTTTTGGGGCGAAATAACCCAGGTTTTGACCCTGATTCTCCCGGGAGGCATTTCATCGATGATTGAAAGGTCTAGGTCGCCGTACAGCGTAAGGGCGACCGTTCGCGGGATGGGCGTTGCCGTCATGGTCAAGGTATGGGGAGCGATGCCTTTCTTGATGAGCAGAGCTCTTTGTGCGACGCCGAACCGGTGTTGTTCGTCGACGACAACCAGGCCATATTTTTCTGATTTTACCCGTTTAAAAAGCACGGCATGTGTACCAATGAGCACGTCGAAGCTATTGAGATTCTCTTTGCGGGAAGCGGTGCAGAATGCCAAAGATATTCCGAGAGGCTGCAGCAGGGAACGCAGGGTTTTTTCATGCTGGGTTGCCAGGATTTCTGTCGGTGCCATGATCACAGATTTGGCATGAGACCTAAATGCCGCGTACATCGCCAGTGCGGCGACAACCGTCTTCCCTGACCCCACATCACCAATGAGGATCCTGTTCATCGGTTTGGTCCGTCGCAGATCCTCGAGAATTTCATGCATAGTACGGATTTGCGCTGCAGTCAATGCAAACGGCAAGCTCTTTCTGAAGCGATGATTCTCCTGAATACTGAGGAGCAGCGGACGCGTGACTTTCTGTTTATTCCAGGAAGCTTTGCGAATAAGCGTGGTGAGCTGTAAGAGGAACATTTCGTCAAAAGACAGCCTTTTTACCGACTGCTCAACTTCCCGCAGGCTTTCGGGAAAGTGTACATCTCTGATTGCCGTATTGAGCCTGATTAAGAGCTCTTTTTCCCGGATTGAATCAGGCAGCCAATCCGGAAGATCAGGCAGGATCAGTTCTATGAGCGGCGCAATCCTTGAACGAAGCCATTTTGACGAGACTCCCTGAGTTTCCGGGTAGACCGGAACCAGCCTACCCGTATGAATGGGCTTGGCACCATCTTTCCTGGCGAGTTCGTACTCGGGACTCAACATTTCCAGGCGCAATCCCGTCTTATTTACTTCTCCCGAGAGATTAACCCGAGCGCCGACCACTAATGAACCTGTGAGATACGGCTGATTGAACCAAGTTGCTTCGAGCACTCCGGTGTCATCTTCAAGCTTGAGTTTTTGGATGGCTTTCCTGGTTCGGGTATAGACGTTTTTACTCTCCACGATTGTACCCGAGACCGTTGTTATTTCACCTGGACGGAGGCCGGCAATTTTTGCTCTGTTGGAATAATCAAGATAGCGGTGCGGTCTGTGATAGAGCAAATCCGAAACTGTCAGAATTTCAAGCTTCTCGAGCTTTCTCACGTAGGAGGGACCGACCATTCGCAATTCAGAGACCGGGGTTTTAAGCGAAAGTTTCATGGGGCATATGATGCTGACTTTATCTTATCGAATAAAACAGCGGTAGCAATGAGGTCGCGATCAGCGCTACACTGGAAATAATCACCAGAAATTTCCAGATATTTTTTTTGTGTTTTGAGAGAAACATAGAAATAGCTGATAGCTAATAGCCTATTAGCTTATAGCTTTTTAGCTTATTAGGTTATTAGGATTACTGTTTAACATCATTCATTACTTTCTACTCATTACTCATTACTTCCAACTCATTCTTTTCCGTTTACCGGCTTCTGCTTGAGGACGATCTTTCTATACGAGCGTTTCCCGAATTTCAAGATACCGCCGCCCTGAATGTCGAGTGTTTGCTGCGGATCGGTCAGGCGTTCTCCGTTCCACTCCACCCCACCCTGCATGATGATTCGTTTGATCTGTGCGTGGCTGACGCCGAGATCCGCTTGTCTACAGAGGGCCAAGAGCGATAACGAACCTGGTTTCAGACTCACTTGCGTGATGTTCTCGGGAATTTCTCCTTTTTGCACGACCGCCTCAAAGCTTTGTTGCGCCTGGGAAGCAGTGTTTGCGCCGTGGAATTGGCCGGTCACTTCGAGTGCCAAGCGTTTCTTTGCCGCGAGTGGGTCTTTCAACAGCGATGTGATCTCATCGACTGGAATATCAGTAATATTTGTCAGATATGATGATAGCTCATTGTCTGGAATGCGCATGAGCTTTCCGAACATTTCATCGGGAGGGTCATTGAGCCAAATGCAGTTTCCCGAAGTTTTGCTCATCTGTTTTCCATCCGTCCCTAAAATCATCGGCGTGGTCAGAATATACTTTTGTTTGCCTTTCATCTTGCGCATTAACTCTCTGCCGATGAGCATGTTGAACTCCTGGTCCGTACCGCCGATTTCCAGATCGACGTCCATGACGACCGAGTCGTACGCCTGCAGGAGCGGATATAGGGTTTCGTGATACCAGACCGTGTCGCCTGCCTCGATCCGTCTCTGAAACATCTCCCGCTTGAAGAGCTGGATGGCGGATATCTTTGAGGCAATCTCGATGATATCCTTCAGCTTGAGATTGGTTAACCAATCGCCGTTCTCTCTGATGATGACTTTTGAGAGATCGACGATCGGCTTTACTTGCCTTTTCCAGTCCTTAATATTGTTTTCTATTTCTTTCTGTGTGATGAGATTGCGGGCTTTTTGCCGCTGTGAAGGATCCCCTACCAGCACCGTACCGGTTCCGAAGAGAAAAATCACCTCATGTCCCAGATTGGCAAATTCCATGAGTTTGCGCAATCCTACCGTATGTCCCAGGTGGAGGCGATAGCCGGTGGGATCGAACCCTTGATAGAGGCGAATTTTGCGCTCGGACATGAGCTTACTTAAGCCTTCTTGTGAGGGCAGAACCTTTTGGACCCGCCTATGCAAAAGCGCAAGCGATTGAGTATGTACTGTCCGGCTCATAGTCAGGATTATACTCAAGCCGGTGAGATACTGTCCAGAGCGAGTCCTCGACTTCCTGTTGACTAGGTCACGATACATTTGAGACTCTGAGCGAGTCATGCCGGCTGATTTCCACCGCATCC
>MHCL01000004.1:22023-25876 GCA_001816915.1 Candidatus Chisholmbacteria bacterium RIFCSPLOWO2_01_FULL_49_14 | reverse complement strand
TGTAGGTGATGCTGACACCCTGCGCCTGTTCCAATTCAAAAGCTTTCCCTTCCGCAATTTCCTGCGCTTCCTGAACATTTGCCTCAGGGAGGCTGATTTGGCGGAAAGTCCGGGAAAAGGCCTCGCTTGGCTCAATGAAGCGTTTATTGCCGCCGGGAGTCGTGGTGGCGATAAACTGAAATTCCCCGGCATTCAGATGCGGCTCAAAGGCAGAAAAAACGACCGAGGTTGTCTGACTCTCATCGGCGGCTACCAGGCTGTGGATTTCATCAATCACCAGAATGATGTTGCCCGCTTCTCTGATCTCGTCAATGATCTTGACGATACGCTCCTTGACCTTACCCATCGAACCGGCTGTCAATGCCGCGATATCCAGTGCCATCAGGCGTTTGAAGCGGAGGCCGGAAAATTCGGTCCCGCGGATGATCTCATTGGCCAAGGCCTCGACGATGGTCGTTTTTCCGGTTCCCGGTTCGCCGATAATTAGCACATTTTCCCTGCCCTCTCGGCCCAAGATGCGCACGATTTCCTCGACTTCTTTTTGCCTGCCTATGAGCTCGGGAATTTTACCCCTGGCCGCCAGCGCCGTCAGGTCGGTGCTCACCTTATTGAGCTCGGGCGTCATCAGACCCGTCCAGGCGCGGTTCACCCCTCCGATCGGACGTATCGCATAGTCATCTTCCCAAATCCAGGGATGCCTTCCCCAGCGGCGTTTCTTTTTGAGGAATGCATACGCCTCGATGGCATCTGCCTCATGAAATTTTTGCTGGGCAAGGATGGCTATGAGGAGATGCTCCATCCGCAGAGTCTCGTCGCCGACGTCCAGCTTCACCTGCTTCGCCTTGCTGACCAGCTGATCGATGGTGAGGTTTAACGGCAGAGATGGGACATCCGTTTTTTCTATAAGCTTGAGTACCAGTTGGGCATCCGGGTGTTTGAGTACTTCCGCCTGGAGTCGATTGGCATCGGCTTTTGCTTCTATGAGAGCCAGGCGTACTGGATCACGAAGCCTGCCCGCCACCTGGAGAGAGGCATCAATCACCCAGAGAAGAAGCAACACCAGGATTGCTGACGGAACGGAAAGCAGGAGCAATATCGGCAACATCAGCCAAACGATGATCCAAAAAAGTTCGGCAATTACCGCCGCGAAGATCACTGCCCCGCCGATAATGATCCTTGAGGTACGAAAAATGAGACTTAAACCTCTTCCGATCACAGTCTTATCCTGCCAGACGGGAACCAGCCAGAAGCGGAGCATCACCCGGACGGCGAGCTGATTATCAAGGTTCGTGAGCAGGCGCTTCGTGAAGCGCCACCACCACCTGGGCGCGTTTATATACCAGAAACGGGGAAAGTGCAGAAGATCAGCGATGTAATCGGAATCCATGAGAACATTGTATAAGATTCAGATTCAAGATTTAAGATTCAAGATTTAAGAATAAAAGACTAAAGGACTACAGAGAATAAGGAGCACAAAGCGGATAGACAATGGCACATGGCACATGGCACATGGCAAATGGTAAATGGCGAATAGTAAAAGATCGTGTTAGACAAAAACCATTCGGGATCGTTTAATGGTCATAGACATTGTGTAAGTCTGTTTGGTATATTTTGCTCATGGCAAAGCGGAATCTCAATGCTTTGGTGACAGTTAAAATGCTTAATGAAGCAGTCGATGCCATTCTTCGAGGAGTGGAGCGGATGTTTGATAAGCAAGACAAACGTATTGATGGGTTAGACAAGCGTATTGGGGGGATGGACAAGCGTATTGGGGGGATGGATACGAGACTCGCACGCGTAGAAACCGATGTCCGGGACGTCCGCCGGCGCATGATTGATCATGAAGTAGATACTCCGACCAGGAAGGAATTCAGCGATCTTAAGGCAAGAGTAGACAAGCACCACCCGCTTGTCGGTTAGTCCAATTGTTCTTGTGATTCTCCCGCGCGCTCGGCATAGATCTGATATGTACTCTCAAACTCATCACCCAGACGTTCATTCGTAGATATTGCCGTATCTCGAACACCTCGCAATACTCCCCAAATGTTTTCAAATGCATCCTGGGGCAGTGTGCGGACAAGTCCTCTCAGCTTTTCCTGTTGAGCTTCTAACTCTACGGAAAAGAGTTCTTTGTTCAGTTCTACTTTAGTAGTCTCACTTATAATATTGTTTATCGTTCCTCCGGACATCGCAATCAAAGAAAGGTATTGAGCGGTTTGCACTAAAGCCGGATCTCCTTTTTGTAAAGCCTGAAGTGCAATGGTTCCGATAAATTCCATGAAACCTCCATAGGCAATAACTCCCGCAAGTGTGGATTTGCTTTTCAACCCTTCGAGTCTCTGTTTATATCCCTGCAGTTGTTCCGTGATCATGGTTGGAATTCTACCTGAATATCTCTTTCTGTCAATCGTTCCCTTTTGATGACTTTAAGGATTTTGCCTGCATTTCACTCATCTCCAGCTGATGATGGTGTGGATTCGCAGGCGAGTTTGGTTTCCTCGATGAGGTCGGAGCAGAACTGGGTTTTGACCTTCTTCAATTGTTCACGGGGAAGCGCTTTGACGCGGTCGCCCAAATCGTTCACGGTCTCCTGAATGAAGGCCTCCGGGTTTATCGATTTCTCTGTCGCATCTCCGGATGTTCCTCGTTGAGTGAACTCACTGGCTGATCCGAGAACTTGTGTGATTGTCGTTTGCGCCTGCTTGGCCGCGCCAACCACACCCTGCTTGGTCCGTTCCACCTGCGGGGAAAGGCTGGGAACGAGAAGCGGCAACAACCAAAAGTAGCCGACGATAAGCAAACCGATTTTGATCGTTCGGCGAAAATATTTTTTTACCTTGCGTTTGAATATAACTTCGGGAGGGACTTCTTCGTGCTTTTTCTTTGACATGGAATTGGAAATCTCAGTAATTCAGAAATCCGGATTGTCGGAAGGTCAGAATCCTCTCTTGCTTCACCTTCATGCTTTAACTATTGTATTCTCAATCTTCGGTTACAGGTTGTATCGGTGAAGAGCCCGCCGCGAAAGCATGGATAAGAGGCCGAGCCATACCAAAGACAACATTGTCATCGTCACCACGCTGACGAGCGCAGTTGTTTCACCGATTGCCACCTTAAAGAAGGCGAATCCGGACAGACTGATATAGGCGAGGGAGAGCGCGATCGCGGCCAGCCCCGATCCGCTGGTACTTACGGCATCGAGGTTTCGAGACTCTGAAAAGTTGGGGGCAATCGTGCCCAAGAGAAGTTGGATAAGGGATACGGTCGCGGTTGAAATGACCAGGAGACAGATGTACGCCGCCAAAACTCCGCTAGTCAGCTGCATGAAAAGACCGGCAATAAGAGCCAACGGGATTGACGGCAATGTTAGGACCAGCGCGAAGGCGGCTTTACTGAGAAGAAGCGTCTCCCGTTTGACCGGAAGGCTGAAGATAAACCAGACACTGCGTTTTTCTTTGGCAATCAGCGGATAGACCAACCTCACAGCTAAGGTCATAAACAAATACGACACGCCTGCAAGGCTCAGGGAGTACACGGCGGGAAGAAGTGCGGGCGCCGCATTCTGCAACGCCGGGACACTGCGCATCATAAACAATAACACTATGGTTAATCCCGTCAGAAAAGCCGCATAGGTTGCTTCTGCCGGCGAGCGCATTACCGCCAATAGTTCATTGGTCAGTAGTACCCCGGCCGCACCCTTGAATACGCTCGGATATCCTGAGCTCACGATCCCATGCGGGTTCTGCTTGCCCGCGAGAAATCTGCCCTCCTGAGCTTTTTTCCACGATTCCAAAAACAAACGTTTACCTATATAGAGCGTGGTTCCCAAGACAATCGCCGACCCTAGTGCTGC
>MHCL01000004.1:0-22012 GCA_001816915.1 Candidatus Chisholmbacteria bacterium RIFCSPLOWO2_01_FULL_49_14 | reverse complement strand
CCAATTCGTCGGCAGGCTTGAAGCCAAGAGAGGCAACTGTCCAAGCTGCCGCTGGAACGTCGGCCAGTCAACGGCGAAGTAGAGACGAAAGAATGACGGGGGAAAGAGAAAACGCACCAACAAGAGCGAACCGGCGATCACCATCGCGAAGACAACCATCAAACTTACGCGCGACAGCCTGCCCGTTTTTTTGACCAACAGCACCGTGATTGCTCCGCCAAGGGAATGGCTTGATACGATCAGAAGGAGGAGCACAACGAGGGAGCGGAGTATGAAATCTCCCCCGGGAGAAAAACTCATTCCGAAGGCAACCAAAAGAGGCGTTAACAAAAGGATGACCAGCCACATTGAACTGAACATGGCGTTAACCAGACGGATGGTGAACAATTTGACAGCTGGGATGGGAGTGGTTAAGAGAAACTGCATCAGTTCGGAACGATACAGCGAACCCATGCTCACGGCGATGCTTGATCCGATTGATACCAGAAAGAGAAGCAGAAGCGCGGCGTTGATGGAATACCGGGCGACCGCGCGCCCGAATTCCTCCTGTGTTGAAGTGAACATGAAGAACGTGCGTGCCATGAAAAACTCGGCGGCAACGATCAAGCCGAGCACCAATGCAAATCCCAGAAAGACGATGATTTTGGTCGCAACGAAACTGCCAAACCAATTCCTAATGCGAAGAAAGTCAAGGCGAAGCAGAGCTTGAGCTTGACTCATGGCTTCTCACCAGTACTCAATAAATACAGTTCCTCGAGACTTGCCAGTTTTTCGTGGGCTTTTTCGCGAAGCTCTGTCAGCGTCCCCTCCTCCACCAGTTGTCCGTCATTCAGGATGGCGATTCTGTGCGCCAGCTCTTGAGCAACAGCGAGGGTATGGGTGCAGAGGAAGATGCTGCCGCCGTCTTTGGCGAATTGACGAAAGAGCTTTTGCGTGATTTTTTGGCTTTGCACGTCAAGGCCGATGATCGGCTCATCAATCACCAATACCTGGGGCTCGTGCAGAAGGTTGGCGATAATGACTGTTTTTTGTTTATTGCCTCTCGAATAATCGGCAAACAGACCGTCGATCACGCTTTCCATGTTGTAGAGTGCGAGCAATTTTTTTATCCTGGATTTTATTTCCCCGCGAGGTACCTCATAGAGCGTGCCTGTAAGCTCAAGGAATTCCCGCCCTGTTAGGTAGTCATAGACGAACGGGTCATCGGGGATATATCCCAAGTGCTTCTTGGCGTGCACCGGATCCTTCTCGACATTTTTCCCGAGCACTTCGACTGTCCCGGAGCTGGGAGAGATGAGACCGGTGATCATTTTCACCGTCGTGGTTTTACCCGCTCCGTTGGGGCCGATGAGCGCGTAGATTTCTCCTTTGTCTACGGAGAGCGTCAGGTCTTTGACCGCGTGAACGTTGGGGAACTTCTTGTTGACAGCGTTGAGTGCTATGGCTGGAGTATCCATCGCAGGCCAGTGTAGCATAGCTTTCGAAGCACCTCAACGGTGTTGCCACTATCCACTCAACCTTGGAGGCTATACTCCCTAATCGTCAAGGCTATACCGTTCCGGGAACGGTATTCTCAAGACGTTCAAGGAAGATTAATCATTTGCGTATATTCATTCGAGGAAAAGATGTTGAAAATTCGCTTGTGATATTTTGTAATCTGCGTAGTCTAGTATGAATCTTTTATAACCCTTAACTGAGGTAAAATGAGATAGAACAATACTTTTATTGATATATTTGGATGTTTCTTCTTCTGAAAGGCTCTCTTTTCTCAAATATTCCGGGAGAGAACTCCACGGAAAGGATGTGAGTTTTTCGCGTAGGACGATATGACCTGTTAACGGATTGATGTGGATATACCTTGAGACATGAAGTAACTGTTCATCGGTTTCAATTCTGACCGATTTAAAAATCCCTTGGAGCAACGGTCCCAACCGTTTTTTCGTCAAGTTAAAGTAGGAGCTGTAACTGTTCGTGATTACCCTCATGAAGTTACTTATTCCCTTATCGGCCACTTGTTTGATCAGCAAATGAAAGTGATTTGGCATCAGACAAAAGCAGAAGATTTCTACCAACTTGTCGTCATTTGCAGAGAGTTTGTACAGAATATCATACTGATCTTCTCTGGATTGAACAAGGAAGTGCGACAACTTAAGGGGAGGCTTCTGAAAACGATAGTACATTAGGCAGGACATGAATCTTCGATAGGATTTTATACCTGAAAATATAGGTGCACCAGAAAGCCCACGATTAAAAATATGATAGATCTGATCCGTAACAAGAGGGGTTTTTCTGACAGGCATGAGTTAAGATTAGTGACTTTATTCTCGAACGTCAAGGCTATTCCATTCCGGGAACGTCAAGGGGTTATTCGTAGCGGAGGGCTTCGATGGGAGATAGCTTGGCGGCGCGGCGGGCAGGATAGACGCCGAAAATGATGCCGACGGCCGCGGATACGCCGAAGGCGACCAGCACCGCCCAAAGAGGGGTGTGCACCGGCAAAAATTGATTCGCCACGAGGCCGATGCCCATGCCGACCGCGGTGCCGATCAATCCTCCCAAGGAACTCAAGATGACGGCTTCGATTAAAAACTGGAAGAGGATCGTCCGTGGTGTTGCTCCCACGGCTTTGCGCAGGCCGATCTCTCTGGTCCGCTCGGTGACCGACACCAGCATGATGTTCATGATGCCGATGCCGCCCACCAGAAGCGAAATGGCGGCAATGCCGCCCAAGGCGGCGGTGATGGTCCCCAAGATACTCTGAAACGTTGAAAGCAATTCCTTTGAATTCAAGACGGAAAATTCATCTTCCTTGAGACGCTTTCCCAGCACTTTCTTTATTTGTTCGATGGCTTTATCCAAATCCGCGTTTTGATCGGCTTGGGCATAGAAGTAGGTTAATTTATCGATGTTGAACTGACGCTGAAGCGCGGTGATGGGAACAATCAGCTGGTCGTCCTGGTCGTTTCCGATGTTTGCGCCTTTACTCGTGAGGATCCCGACGATGAGGTATTTCTGACCGGCGATGCCTACTTTTTGGCCGAGCGGATCACGGTTCCCGAATAAATTCTCAACGACCGTCGTCCCGGCAACGGCGACTCGTTTGCCGGAATCGACATCTTTCTTTGCGAACCAGCGGCCGGATTTGACGGGAGAATTGCGAACCTTTGCATAATTTTCCGTGGTGCCGAAAATGAAGGTCGACGTTTCCTTCCCCCGAAAGGTAACCGTGGCGGTGGTATTGACGATGGGGAGCGTTTCGATGATAGCGGGCGCTTTGCGGGCAACGTTCTCGGCGTCTTTGAGCGTCAACTTATTGGTGGCAACCCCGGGCGGACCTCCCTCCCTGGAATCTCTGAATTGAAACTTTCCCGGCATAACAAACAGCAGGTTGGTTCCCAAGTCCTCAAATTGCTGGGTGATCAGCTTCTCCAGGCCCGATCCGATAGAGACCAATAAAATGACCGCCATAACCCCGATGATGATGCCCAAGGTCGTGAGCACGGACCTGGTCTTATTGGTAATCAGGGCCCGTATGGCGACGCGGCTGACATTCCTCAAATTCAATCTCATCGGCTTTTCCTTTTTGTCAACGCCCGATACTTTTTTCCGTCTCTCTCGTCGGAGACCACTTTACCGTCACGCATGCTGATCACGCGTTTGGCAACGGATGCGACTTCCGTTTCATGGGTCACCAGAACGACAGACCTTCCTTCACGATGCAGTCCGGAGAGGATGTTCATGATCTCCTCTCCCGACTTAGTGTCGAGATTTCCGGTCGGTTCATCGGCAAAAATCACTTCCGGGTTATTGATCAGCGCCCTGGCGATGGCGACCCGCTGCTGCTGGCCGCCGGACAATTGGGAGGGCGTATTCTTCAAACGCTGTCCCAACCCGACTTTCTCAAGCATCGCTTGCGCTCTGCTGATACGTTCGCTTCTCAACGTGTTGGTGTAGAGGAGCGGAAGTTGAACGTTCTCGAGAGCCGAAGTTCTGGGGAGCAAATTGAATTGCTGAAAAACAAAGCCGACCTTCCGGTTGCGGACCACGGCCAACTGTTCTTCCGTAAAGTCGGTAGTATCCTGGCCTTCAAACGTCACTTTTCCCGAAGAAGGATTATCCAATAGCGAACTCACGTGCATCAGCGTTGATTTTCCCGAACCCGACGGTCCGATGATGGCGACGAATTCCCGCTTGTGAATGCTTAAATCAATATCGTTGATCGCGTGGATGGTTGAATCGCCAAGCGTGTAGGTTTTAAAGACGTGGTTGAGCGAAATAAGGGCGTTACTATCCATGTCATGAGCACCGATCAAGGCTATACCCCTTTTACTCCAGATTGTTTCGTACGTGGGTTACTGCGCTAAACTTCACATCTGGAGAATCGGGGTATTGCACACTATGTGGTAGATGTACATTTAAGTAAGATGAGTTTATCTGCCGTCGACAATCTGCATGCCTTCCGGTATTGTTCCAGACAAGACTACCCAATCGCCTTGCGCCAATCCCGAGACTACTTCCACATCCTCGTCGGATTCAATGCCTATCGTCACTGCCTGTTTTGTGAAATTCTTATTCTTGTAGACAACCACGAACGAACCTTGATCATCCTCATCGACGGCATCGAGGGGGAGTGCCAGGGCGTTCTCCTCTTTTTTGGTAATGATGGAGGCATCTCCGTTTAGGCCCAGCCGGTAATTTACGCCTTCCGGTTTGGGAAGATCGAAATTCACGAGAAACACCGTTCCGCCCCCGTCAGATATGGAAGACGTGTAATCGATCGAGGTTACCCGTGATTCAATTTCTGTGTCGGAATAGGCATCGAGAATGATGGCTGCGTTGAGTTCCTCACCGACCGAAGCGATATCGGATTCGTCGACTTCGGCTTCGAAATAGAGCGTCTCGGGGTTGACGACCTGTATCGTATCCGCCGCCGTGATGTTGACGCCGGCAATCGGCGCGTCCACCCGGGTGACGACTCCCGTAATCGGTGTTACAAGCGTTGCCAACTCAATGGCTAAATTCCTGATCTCGACGTCGATGACCTCATTGTCCAAATCATATTGGGCTTCCTCGAGAATTCTCTTAAAACTCAAATTTACCAGGCGCGTATCTTCCTTCGTTTGGTCAAAGTCACGGAATTCCTTTTCGAATGCAATAAGATCCTGCTTCAGCTGACCTTCGAGCGTGCGTTTATCCTGGCCGGCGACCGCCTGCCACTTGGTCACGCTATCGCCTTCCTTGACGCCAATCCAGGCCAGTTTGCCGGCGGTCTGGAAATGGAGATCGGCTACTTCATGAGCCTTGACCTCTCCGGAAACCTCAATCGTCTCAAGAAGATCCTTGCGTACCACTTCGGCAGTCCCGAATTCCGGAGGTTTGAAACTTTTATAAATATTGCGTCCTGTAATAAATGCTACTATTACAAGAATGATACCCAAAGTTGTGGATAACTTTTTTCTTCTCTTCGCAAAACCGATTATCTTTGCACCAGTCTGTTTTATGCCCATGGCGTTATTGAATGACTTATAGTTATCTTTTATTATTCTTTATAGGTTTTTCTTAGTTTACTTGTGGATAAATGACGCATGTACTCTCTGCCTATGGATTGAATGCAAAGTTGCGGTAAAACATTTTATTCTAACACATCCAGATGGTAGCTTGGGACTTGACATTGATGGGCAAACCAATCAATAATAAACTCGTTAACAAGTAACTCGTTTCCAAGGGGTTTCACCCCTTGGCGGTCAGGTTCCACTTGACCTGTTTCCCTTCTGATGTTCCATCGGAACCAGGGGGAATCCCCCTT
The DNA here is from genome assembly GCA_001816915.1 of Candidatus Chisholmbacteria bacterium RIFCSPLOWO2_01_FULL_49_14. GTDB lineage: Bacteria > Patescibacteriota > Microgenomatia > UBA1400 > Chisholmbacteraceae > 2-01-FULL-49-14. Next base: position 16,206 of record MHCL01000004.1, on the reverse strand, counting down.
GGAACCCCCATAATAAGGTTCCAAAGTATGGAATTCGGGAGAATGGAACCTTATCATAAACCTATATTATTATGCGAAGAATCATCCGTATCTCGGTCGCACTCGGTGAGGCACTCTTCCTGCAAGGATATCTGGCGACGCCGGTATCCGCCCAGGTTTCAGTGGCAACACCCAGCTCCGAGAGCACGACTTCTTCTCTGCCTCAGGCAGGCACCTTCCCGGTGACTATTTTACTGGTCGGCATCGGGGTTCTCTTGGTGATGGCGGGAATCGCCGTCTACCGCAGACCGGCGCAGAAAGAAGCTTAATCCACTTCCCTTGATTGCCGGAGTTCTTCACGCTTTTTATCCCAGAACGGTGTTTGCCGGCAAAGGCGTTTTTCATCCCTGCGGTCCCGCAAGAGTTTTTGGACAACAATTTCCAGAAAGATTGTATTCTGCGAACCTTTCACGAGAATGGTATCGCCTTTGGCAACCATCTCCCGCACCCGCAAGGCTTTTGCCGCGGCATGAGTATTGACGAAGCTTGCAAGATTGCGGCGCGGGAATCCCAGGGAATGCAGTTTCGGGACGGCGAAGCGGCGCATCAGCGGCCCGACCGTGATGATGAGATCTGCGATGCGCGCGGCGGCTTCGACTACTTTCTCGTGCTCAACACGGCTAATTTCTCCCAGCTCGCGCATGTCTCCGAGAACTGCCACCTTTCTCCCGGGCGCTACCTTTTTCAGTAGGTCGAGGGCGCTTAGCATGGTAGCCGTTGATGCGTTGTAGGATGAATCAAGAATGGTGGTGCCTTTGATGCCCGAAAAAACCGTCATTCTTCCGGGGGGAAGCCTAAAATTTTTTACCAGTGAGCGAATCGAATAGTTGAGCGACAGACCACAGGCGCGGCCGACCGCAAGAGCGCCGACCAGCGTTTGGGCGTAATGCGCATCAAGAAGCAGCGGCAGATTGAGCTCTTGGGTTTGGGAACCTTCCTGAACCTTAACGGAAAATCCGGACAGGCTGACCTTGACATCGCGAGCCGTCAAATCGGCCGGTGTATGGGTCGCGAAACTCAATACCCGAGCTTCAGTTTGCTCGGCAAAAGCAGCCACCCGTCGATCATCCAAATTAAGAATTGCCGTCCCGCTTTTGGGAAGAGAGCGAATGAGTTTACCTTTTTCTTTCGCGATATGGTCAGCAATGCGCTGTGCGCGCTGGCGCGGATCTTTGATGCCCTTGGGTACCAAGGCATCGAAATACTGACTGTGTACGGGAAGGGTGTTCAAGAATACCGCAATGGTTGGTTTGACGATGGTGAGGAGATACTCCATGTTTTTGGGGGGATGGGGACTGTCGATCCCCATTTCAACCACGTAAAAGTCGTAGGCTTCCCAATTTGTCAGGAGTTTTAAAGGAGCCAGGAGCGCCAAACGCACCCAGTCAAAGAAAGAATAGTCCTTGGGCGTGAGACCAAGGATATTCAAGGGAATGCCCGATTCGCTGTTGGCTTTGCTGCTCACCTTGACGCGGAAAGAGTCTTTGAGTATGGCGGCAACCGCGTTGCGCATCGAGGTTTTGCCTGCCGAGCCGGTGATCCCAATGACCGTTGACCTTCCTTTAAGAAGCTGGAGTTTGGCAAGCTCCCTCAAATACAGGAGAAAGAGGAAACGAATCTTTTCAATGAAGCCGGTGTTTGCCATCATTTTTTACGCGGCTTTGCCGGTGATCCTGACGATTGTAGTATACAGAGTTTCACCTGCCTTACGAAACCAAGTGAATCCTCTTCCCGGAAACAGCAGAATCACTAAGAGACCAGCGAGGATCAGGAAACCGAGGTACTCCAGATATTGCGGCATGAACACCATGACGACCGAATGCGTCCCTTGCCCAATGAGCCAACCATTCGCCCAGCCGTTCACCAGAACGTGTTCTTGGATCCGTTTGGCTCCCAATGGAGGAAAGATCTGATTGCTCTCACCCGAACCCGAAACAAGATAGGCTCGCCAACCCGTTTCAAATTCCTGGGGAAGAACGACCAATCCCTCATTCGAATCGACCTTAAAACGAGCGGAATAGAGAAAGGTTTCCTGTCTTTCACTGGTAAGCACATGGACGTTAGACTCCTGCTTCGGCAGTTCGGAATCGTTTTCATCCCGTTTTAAAAGCTTCGTTCCCGTCATCCATTCCAAGGGGATCTTGTAGGCAACTGCTGACACGAGTACGTTCTCACTCTCCGCTCTTCCGAACGAACGTGTTTCAATATTCATCGTGTAGCCCAAGCCTTCCGCTGCCGGCCAGGAGGGGATGGTTAAATTGCTGGAAAACTCCCCTTCAGGAAGCAGGACTTCCAGATCCGTTCGATCGGTATCCCGGTTGAAAAGGTAGAGCTTGGTTCCTCTCCCCTGTATCCCCTTCCCCTCGATATTCAGGAGATACGTATCGGCGGCAGAGACGGTGTCCATCAGGAAAAAGTCACAGGACGCACCCATTCCTCCGGCGCGATAGCGCACCACGCCATCCTCGACAAATTTTTCTCCCCAGCCTCTGTTGAAAAGGTCGCAGTTGTCCGCCTGCAAACGCCCGCCGCTTAACAAGTCCACCGGGTCGCCTTTCGTCGGGAGGATCATCGCAATTTCCTGAACTCCTTTTTTTACCGGGATGCTCTTTTCTCCACCCAGCCATTCCCATACCGACGGAGCAAATCTGAACCTGCCGACGATCGGATAGCGAATGACCTGAGGGGCCTTATACCAAATCGTCCATCGTTCTCCTTCTCCGCTTGAGGGGCGGCCCGCGATATCCAACCAATACCCCAGATTCGGCTGCGTCACGAGCGAGCGAGCGATAACAGCCCACTCCTCGCTGGCAGGCGTATGATAAAAGACATTCTTGTGCTCACAGCGATCATTGGTATAGGTTCTGCCCTCGGCGACGACGCAGAAATGGGGGCGGGCACCGCCATCCGAGCGATACGGGAGTTCCACTTTCATCAGCGACTCGGTATTCGACTGCCCGAGGTTCAATGAATAGCAGCCAGCGGCGTCCAGAGAAGTAATCCCCAACGCGCCATCCGCTCTCTGGGAGGAAACCAATCCCTGCGAATCCTCCTTCGTCCAACACTGACTCACCTCCGTTTTTGCGAAATCTTCCTCAACCGCTGCACGTCTTCCTGCTGTCGCGTTAAAAACCGCGAGATCAAAGGGTTGATTAGCCTTAAGTTCAATCATATTGAGCCGTACAGAGTCGCCGGAGGTCACCAGCGCTTCCTGATCGCCGAGCACAACCCAAAGTGCTGCGTACGATTGGGACAGTCGCGAAAATACTTCCGGTAATTTCGGGAGAATAGTTTTTTCTCCATCGAGTTCAATCTCCACAGCTTGGTCGATGGAAATGGTCAGATCCCTGCCGTTCAAGGAAACGGTCGCTCCCGTAATGTATAACGTACCGCTCGGGTATTGCGGGATGACAACTTGATAGCCATCATCAAGAACCGGAAGTTGACGGGAAATGCGCAAGCGCGCTCCTTCCTCTTGCGAGTCCACAACGACGACATTGCCGACTTCTTCCTTGTTGAGGTCGGCAAACGGGAAGTCAATCCGTTCCGCTCTTACCTCTCCGGACTTCTCTGTAAAGGAAATGTAGTTTCCCAATTCGTCGAGCACGACATCCTTTCTGGCGTATTGCGTATCGGCATCCGCGATCGTAAATCCTGCGGGTACCGAGACGCTCTCTCCCGAATGGCCGGATTCATATTCATAGACCGAGAGGAAATCGTTTTCCCAGACTTTCTTGGCACCGATTTCGGCAAGCAGACGCTTACTTTCCTCCAGTTTAAGAACTTTTTGTTCCTGACCCGGCACGATGACGCTCTCATCTATCACCAGCCAGCGGATGTTATAGATATCGGCCACCGCCTTCATTTCCCGCGAGTCGTTCCCGTAGATTGCCGAGGACATTCTCAGATAATACTGTTCGTTGTCCGGATTCCAGCGGTCAAAGTCCCTGGCAAGAACCGGCTGCTTCATGCCGAACCAAATGAACCCGGCCCCTTCATACCCCCAGTCGTGATATTCCCAACCCCAAAAACTCGGCATCGGGAGAGGGGCAACGCGCCCGTCCCCTTCCTGACTGTTCATAAACCGGAACAGCCCGCTGTAGGCATCGGGAATCGCGATTCTCATCCGGGGATTGATCAGCCGGCCTTGGAACATCGGCCAAGTGTAACCTACCAAACCTGCTGCCACCGCGGCGATAATGACAAATTCTACGACTCTTCTTTTGTTCACAAACCTCATTACCGACTGCATCAGCCCATCGAGAAATATCCCGAAAAAGACCGATGTCGTAAACATTAAAAGGATGGAAAATTTGGTGTAGGGAAAGCGCAGCGCTTCTCGGAAGGCCGTGATGTGATCTCGAATGAGGTTATAGATCGGCTCAAACGGCGGGTTCATGCCCACCATCATCAGCAGGGCAAGCCCGTAGACCGGGAAGAGCGAACGTGCGACCCTATTGTTTTTCCGCAAACCGATCACCATGCCGTAGAGGGCGGCCACAAATACCAGATACCCGATTGCCGAAACCAGCGGCCGATCAAGGTGATTGATCCAGGATTCTAAGAGCGGTTTAAAGGCTTGGTCCTGCGGATCATATTGCGTCCAGCTGAAGAGGAAGTTTTTGAAGATGACCGCATTAGCGAGCGTTCCGTATTCTTTATTGTGCAGGAATGCCTCGGGCGAAAACAATCGGTTGATTTTGGCTTGGGCAACCTCTGTCGCGTGGGTCGCGACGAAGTACCACTGCGGAAACAGCCAAAAGGCGTTCACCGCGAGGGTAATCAGCACGATGATTCCTGCTTTTTTTACGGTTTGTCGTCTGCGATCGGAGATGATCCATACCGCAAGGTAGATCGCCAGCGCCAGCGCGTAAGCGTACCAAAGGAGCGAGGCGTAGGCCATCGGGGCTGCCAACCATGAAACGAGAGCCAACAACACGATATCCTTTTTTCTGCGCGTTTCCATGATCTTGGTGGCGAAGAGAAACAGCCATCCCAAAGCGGCGTATTGGACCGCAAACATCTCAAAGGGAACAAAGAAGTGCTGCAGCGTTCCCAAGTTCAGGAGGTACATCAGGGCTCCCAAAAAGGCAGCCGCACCGCCTGTTTGCGATTCCTCTCGGAACACCGCGTGCTTCAAAAACGCGTAGACACCCAAGGGTCCGGCAATCAGGCAGAGAAACAAAAATACGTAGCGGATGTTCGATAGAGGAACCAGCGCGGAGAATAACCAAAGCAGGAGGATGCGCGGCATCTCCGACATGTGGGAATGGGCGGCGACCGCCCCCAATCCCTGATCTTCACGCCAGACGCCATTGACTACCCTCTCAAGATTGAGAGGCAGATTCAACTCGGGATGCAAGGTATCCCAGCCGGTGAGCCAAGTATCGGGGGTAAAGTTTACGGCGGAAAGCAGCACTGCCACGGCAACGATCAGGATGGGGAAAATCAAGGCTGCCAAGACTTTGCAGATACGGTCGGGCATAGAAGGGTATGTCCATTATGACATTTGTAGACGAAACCAGCGAGCGAAGACCCGCAGACCAAGCCATGGATCATGGATGTCGTGCACGAAGGCGTTGGTCAGGCGAACAACTGTGGGTTCGATGGTCAATTTCTTACGCAGACTGAACGTGTCGATCACGGCTTGGGCAATGACCAGCGGATTGCTTCCGGTGGACGAGCCTTCCACCCTTTCGTAGTGGTTGACGCCGATTTGGCGGTAGGCAAATCCCAGTCTATGGGCTTTAAACAGGAGTTCGGTTGAGACCATGGCTCCATCCGAAAGAAGCGGCAAGACTTCATCAAGCACCCGTCTGTGAATGAGCTTGAACGCGCAGTCGATATCTTTGATGCGTAGGGGAAATCCCAAAAAGATTTTGTTCCAGATTTTCAGAGCCACTGCCAGCATTCGGCGCTTCCAGCCTTCGGCCCGGTTTTTCCTGTAGCCGATGACCAAATCATTTGTCTGAGTATGTTGGATAAAGTTTTTGAGTTCGGAAAGATCAAACTGCCGGTCGGCGTCGGAGAAAAACACCCATTCAAAACGGGCTTCGGCAAGACCCCGTTTCACCGCTCCGCCGTAGCCTTTGTTTTCCTGGTGGATGACCCTGACAAGAGGATCTGCATCTCCTGAGCTTTCCCCGTTTTTTGCGTTATAGCGCTCGGCTGTCTTACGGGCGAAATGAAGCGTGGCGTCAGTAGAACCATCGTCGACGACAATGACCTCAAACTTGTTGGCCACTTGCGGCAGGACGGATAAGGCTTGATTAAGCACCGCTTCAATATTCCCTTCCTCATTGTAGGCCGGGAAGAAAACGGATAGAGACGGGAGTTTTTGGATGGTTTTGTCAATGTTTTGCATTTGCATAGAATTTACCCAATCTCTACTGGAATAAGCACACCTCTGTGGGCGTTTACATTCCATGTCCCCCTGCTTACAAAAAGGAATCCCCTGCCACTCGTGACGAATTGATCTCCTGTATCCGGAGAGATGAGTGTCGGATAGCTATACCATGTATTTTCAACCTGCCTTCTGGAATGTTTTTGAGTGAACCTCGCAAATAGTTGCGGCTCACTCCAGTGGATATAATTGTCCGACGTCTGCGAATAAAAACCTTCGTCCTGTTCGGTAATCATCAGGAGTTTCTTCAATTTTGTATTCCAGCTGATGCAAGGCAATGCTGAGTACCCCTGTTGCGCGACAACCACAGGCTCCGGAATTCCCCCAAGTCCGGGGGCATTAAACCCAGTTCCATCCCATTTCTTCCATGCTTCAGGATTTGCCACATCATGTAATGGTGCCTTGGCAACGCAAACCGTTGCATGACCGACTCCCCAATTTGTGTGGTAGACAACAACTTCACCGTCCTGGGTCACGATTGCGCCTGGCTGACCAACGCCTTGAACCGTATCCGCATCCTTCAGCACCTGATCGCCGCGCAGGATAGTCCCTTTCTTTTCCCAAGAAAACCCATCATCTTTCGAAATGGCTAGATCAATTTCTGCGGTGAATGGAAAATGCACACCCTGATCGGGCCAGAGTTCTCTGTGCGAAATAGCTATCAACTCTTTCTTTGAGCCCGGAAACACTGTGGAGAATCCGCGGTACCCGTTGAAACCATATTCTGTCTGTTTTTCGTCCGGACCAAGCACCACTTTCGCTTCCCCGAGCTCGGTGAGAGAATTACCCTCCAGGCGGACGCTATCAACACCGGCTGACGCAAAAACCAGGAATTTATCGCCTCTTTTGATCCATGATGTTCTCGTGTCGGGAAACCATTTAGGACTGTTTGGGATACGTATCTCTTTCGGTTGAATTCGTACTGTGCCTCCTTCGATTGGAGTAAGTTCGGATTCCTGAATGACTTCTTCTGTCCGACCGCTTTCTTCAGGAGAACGTAAGCCTCCGCAAGCAGATGCGAGTAAGGCTATTCCAGCTAGCTTTATTACATCTCTTCTGGTTCCTTGCCATCCGGATAAAAGAGTTAGCCACTGGAGGGTAACTAAAGCACTCTCCTCAAAACCGCGATTGCGGTTTTCGGATTGCGGATTGATGAACATTCCTCGATGAAACACGTCCTCGGAAAGAAGAAGGTTCATCGAATCGTCCCGACGTTGGAGACTCATGGGGATGTTCATCGCTTCAGTCAATAATGATTGTTCGGCTTTTTGTTCAGTCATTGTTGTCAATTTGAGTGCTGGTAATTATGCTTTTTAAAACCACAATTTTTAATCTTTGATCTTATGATTTTGGTCTTAAAAAGCAGGCATATAGGGGTATATTGGGGGGTGGTTGATTCTTGATAGAATCAGATGACCATGCGGTCACCGCCACCCTGCCTGCTTCCCATTCGGAATTGAGTTCCTCCCCGCGTATGGGAAGGGTCCAATCTCCTCATGGGACTTTTTCCAACCGACTGGGTTGGGGACTTCCTTGTTTTCCGCAGAAGCCTCTGTCTTCAGCTCAGGTGCCTTATCTGTATCGACCTATTGTCCCGCGTACGGAACGGCCACAGACAGGTAACCTGTCGAGAGGTCTTTGTGACCTTGGACATGGGCTATGCAATAGGAAATACGCGGTTGTACCCAACCTCTGTGGGTTGTGATGCTCGTCATCGATACCGACTCACCTAGACCACAATTGGTCCAGAGTTGTTTTGGTGCTTCCGACTGAAGGATCAGGATCAAGGACTGAACTGTATGCCCTGCAGTCCTTGGTACTCCCCAGGGTTGGGACTCGGTTGCGTCACCGCTGGTATCGGCCAGGCGCAAAGGCCTCCCAGTGCGGATCGAGCTGCTCGAACCACTTTGCCGTGTAGGTGAGCACCTGATCGTCGAGGACGATCACGGCACGGATGTTGCTGTAGGTGCAGCCTTCCGGGTCTTCGCAGTTCGGGACCGGGGTTGAGGCAAAGTCTTCCTCATCCCTGTACTGCAGGTTGAAGTCCTGGATGGCCTGCCGTAGGAGTTCGTCGAGCAGCGCTGGTGTCCATCCACTCGTCGCGGTGTACCACGACCGGTCGCTCCCGTACGGGGCGTTGATGTCTACCTCGACCTCCGAGGATGATTGGTTGAGCACGAGCCAGAGGTCGTGCTTTTCATCCCCGTCCGGCCGCTTCACCAACAGATCCTCCGTATCCGACCAGCGGATGCTGATGGCGTCGCCGGTCATCCGCAGAAGCTGTCCTGGCGCAACCGCTACCTGCTTGTACGAGATCGGCTGCAAGCGCATGGTCGAGCAGGAGTCCTGCGGGTTGTCCCGGTCCACACAATCATCCGGCGGGTTTTGGTAGGTCAGCACGTCGGGCGGGACCAGCGGCAATTCCTCAGGCATCATCCAAGCCTGGACATCCGCGGTTACAGCCTGCAACTGCGCAGCGGCCAAAACGTCTGACGAGACGACCTCTGCCCAACTCGGGAGCAACCACTCGCCGGTGAACTCAGTTACGGCAGTCAATCCCTGGATCTCGCCGACGACCTGGCTCGGTTCAACCTGCGCCGAAGCGGCCGGCAGAGACTGGGAGACCTCGTAGAGGTTCTGGATTTCGGAAGGCACTGAGCCACCCGTCGTATCCTTCACTCCCGCGAGGTCTGCTTGCGTCATCGGCCAGTGGAGGTTGTACACGGCTTTACATCCGTCTCTACAGCCGTCGGACAGCTGAGCGCTGACGAAGACCTGGGCGTCAGAGACATGCTCCAACCAGCCATTGCCGAAGTCCAGGCGGATGAAGCCAGGTGCATCCCAAGTCATGACGACAGTCGTCAAAGCATCGTCGTCATAGTTCTGGTGGCAAGCCGTTCCGCTCGCGTCGAGACAGACCGAGAAATCGCCAACCGCGGTATAGCCAGCGGGCACGGAAGCAACTTGCTTCTCGGCGATCTGGAACGAAGGCCAGGGCGTAGGCGTGGCCTGCATCACCAGAGGCGCCTGGATTTCATCGCCTGAGGACTCGGCGGTGGCACTGATTGTCGGCTCACCGACCTGCATCGCAGCCACCGTCGCGGCGACTTGCGTCTCCACATCCCCCTCGCTCAACCCGGCTGCGACTTCACCGATCGGCGGTGGGCCCGCGGATTTCACCCTGTCAATCAACCACGACACGCCGAGGCTCAGCGCAACCACAACCAAGACGAACACAAGGCCGTACCCCAGCCATCTCTGCCTTCTGGCTCGGGCGGATTCCAACCCTTCGAATTGCTCCAGCTCCTTGCGGAGCTGCACGGCGTTCTTGCCGCGGGTTGAGATCCTGCGCGCTTGCGCTTCTGCTTGTAGTGCTTTCAGATCCATGCTCGCAAACATCTCGCGCCTCCTTCAGGCGTGGTGAGCCAGATGGCTCATTGGCTCGTTGTTAACCGGTTGATCCAATCCTTCTACTGACTTCTTTCTTCCATCTCCTCCTTGGGACTGGTTTGGTCCGCAAGCCAAAAGTACAGGCTTTTTATCGCCTCGGACAAGACGTTGATTTTTCTATTATGAAAATTGCGAAGCTTTTTCTCCTCCGTAGGAGAGCTCCTTGCTCCACTTCTCCGCCAACTGGTGGATTCGGCGGGTGCATTGAGTTGCTTCGCAACCCTATATGCCATGTTAATGTGCCCTTCGGCTAGCTCAGGGTAAACTCACAAGTACGAGTTTGTGAACTAACCAAAGTGCAACCCAGCACTCTCGTGCTTGGGTACGTTCTGCTTGCCTTTTTTTGCTTCTGCTCTTTGCGAGCTTCTCTTTGCAGGCAGAAGGATGTTTACTTACACACAAATAAACATGCTTCCAGATGCAAACTTTGTATTATATATGGTATCTGTTTTAGCTTTAGCCCTCCCTAGGCTCTTGTAAGAACACTCTTTTTAATTGAGCGCGCTTGCGAACCTTAACGATCGATGAGGTAGAACCTCTTGGTGACTTTGGAAAGCAGGAAAAAGATTGCGCCCGCTGCCCCAACGGAAGCGGCAATCCCTAAGAAGTTAACGTCTTCAATACCGGCTTCGACCGGAGTGTGACTCGCGAGAATCTGCTCTCTTGTGGTTCTCACTCCGCAGACTTCTCCCTGTCCGTAGACTACGGTGCAGACCACCTCTTCCTGCGCCAGGACAGCGACGGGTTTGAAAAGACCGGCGGCCGCGAGTGATGCGGTGATCAGTAATACTGCAAAGTTTTTACGTTTTTGCGTTTCCATGTTTCTCCTTTTTTTTAAACCCCCTTCGATGGGGGTTTACAGATTAATAAAAAAGAATTAGCCCTATTGGGCTAATCTTTTTCTAACGATTTATTTAATTCGTCGTACTATACCATAACATTAGCAGCATGTCAAGCTTAGTGCTAACAGGATTTTTTATGTACACAAGTTTCGCAGACTGCCGATACTCTGATTTACGATTCAGAAGCTATCGATGCATCGCATTTTGGTTTTTGTTGCTCCGTGCAATACAATACACATAGTGATGGATTCACCAATACCCCACGTCAAAGAGAGGCTCGCCGCGCTTGTTGGTTTGATTAGAACACGAAGACGCCGCAAGGGAGTCATCTATTGGAGCCGGCCGTCGACGCTGTCATTCCTCCTCTGGGTATTTTCCTGCCTGGCTATCGGCTTTGCCATCCTCACGGCGATCGTGCCCGTTGCCCCTATGATCTGGTACCGCCTGTTTCCGGGCACCAGCTCCGCCCTTGCGAATATCCTGGCCCGGCCGGCGGTAACCTTCGGCGACCTCCTGGCCGCATCAGGCGAACAAGAGATCGAAACCTACCAACCGCCTCAGGATCCCAGCTTACCTCCTGAACCGCGCCTTAAGATCGCGAAAATCGGCGTGGATGCCCCTATTCTTGAGGAACCTCAAGAGAATTTTGAAGAAGCGCTCAAGCGCGGGGTGTGGCGGGTGCCGGAATTCGGCAATCCCTTCTCGAGGCGGCTGCCAACCATCCTGGTGGCACACCGATACGGATACCTCTCCTGGTCGGATGCTTTCCGGAGGAAAAACTCCTTCTTCAACCTCCCCAAACTTTCCCCAGGCGACCAAGTCGAGATCATCTGGCAGCAGCGCAGGTACGTGTACCAGATCTATGGAGGCGATGAGTCGGAGGTTATGTCCGACTACACAGCGGATTTGACCCTGTATACCTGCAGATTCCTGGAATCCCCCATCAGGATCTTTCGCTATGCAAAACTCGTAAAAACCGGGTAGCTTTCCCCTATTTTCACACTTTTCACATATCTGGAGAGTGGTTCAGTCAGATGGAGGCGCTTTTCATTAAGAGGACGGTGAGGGTGGTGGCCACGATGATCGCGGTGATGGTAAGGACGGCCGAGATTTTTGACTGTCCTCCTCCCCGCTTCAGGTTGAAGATGGGCTTTGTCACAAAGCAATGCTTGTCGAAGAGACGCTTGGGCAGTGGCTCGTTCTTCATGGGCAGGATGTTATCTTGTCAGTTTTGGATATTTTTTACTTGGATAGATTGAGTGTTAACTTTTTGTACTCTTTCTATCGCGTGCTGCTTCGGAGCCTGCCTCTCCTCATCAATGCAGCAGTGATCGATTCAACTTATCTCATCCGTGCTTGACTTCCTTGTCCAGTGTAGACAAAATCCACACCCGATGTCAATTCTTAATTGTTTCTGCTTGCTTGCCTTTCGATCTTTTCTATCGCGTCCCGAACCGCCTCGTTCCATTTGAATGCTCCGGCTTTCGCGATATATGATCCCGCTTTCGCATGATGGGTTTTGAGCGTCACTTCAAATCTCTTGACTGTCTCGGCCGCATTCCTGATGACTTCTATGGTTGCCTCCATCCACTCGCCCTGCCCCCGCTCTTGAAGCTTGCGGACGAACTTCTCAAGAATATCGAGCGTTTCAAGCTTATGTTCGAAATCATCCGGCGCCGAGAGCGTGACCGCTTCCTTCCGTTCGCCTCTCAAATCAGAAATTGCCTCAAGAATATCTCTGTACGACAAGATGGAAACCGGCTGCCACTTTTCGTTGACCGTGAGGATGCTTCCGATCTGCTGCGAGAGCATGGTATTGATCATCTGAGCAAGCGGTGTTTTGTGGGTTGCGGTAACCACCTGCTGTTTGTAGTAGTTGCGTATGGGCTCAGAGAAGCGTTTGCGCTTCTCCCCTTGTCTGGAAAAGAGGTTGGGAGAGGAGAGCGGAGCCGCAAATGCCTCCCGCAGATCATAGCGGGTGAGAATCCCGACGAGCTTTCCGTTTTCATCAACGACAGGAAGCCGGGAGACACCTCCATTGCCAAGCAGAGCCCGAGCCTCGCTGATCTCGGCATCGTTTCGAATGGTGATAATGCGCGTTGACCGCTTGCGGTCTGCCAATTCCTTTTCAATCTGCGGATCTTCTGTCACCGCCTGCATGATCCTGTATACCGAAACGATCCCTTCCCACTTTCCATTATCTGCAAAGACGGGCAGAAAATAGATTTTCGCTTGGACCATCTGTCTGGCTATTTCCCAAATCGGCGTTGAAAAGTTGAGCTTCGGGGGATGGAAGAGGCAATTGCGGACTTTGGTCGTCGGCGGAAACTTGGTCTGGAACATGACGTAATAGGGGCTGATAACCCCGAGCAATTCGTTTTTCTCATCGACAACGAACACCGCGTCGTGGCTGGAGTTTAATTTGGCAAAAGCTTGGGCGAGTGTATTTGAAGGAAGACAGGTGAGAATTCCTTCGGTGACGAGAAGATCTTTCGCTGTCAACGTCTGTGGCATGTACTAAGTTTATTGTATCACGAAATCGTTTATATGGCGATGATTACCTTGGTTTGAGGATTGCCCGTCGAAGATCAAATTGCACGTTGTACGACATCAACTTCCGGGCTTCCAGTTCGTTCTCGTGAATGACGCGATCGATATCTTGTATTACATCAACATTGTACTTGCGTTCTTCAGCCGTAAAACCCTGATGGATAAACGTGAAGGCGTCGTCCCCTCTGCTCAAGACACGGTAGTCCATACGCGTCCGTCCGTTAAACTCCTTATTATCAATATGGGTAGGCTGGAAAACATAACTATTACCCTGTCTTTTGGTGACTTCGCTTTCTCCCAACTTGGCAACCGTATAGCGTTCGGCCAGCGTTGTCATGAGCCAGGATTCAAAACGGATCATTTCTTCAAAGGCCGGAGATGGCTCCGTCGGCCAACCTGTTTTCAAATCCTGTACTTGGGTTACAACTCTACTATGGGCTAGCGGGATCCAGCTTATGCAATCCAACTGACCCGAGAGTTGAAGCTTGAGATCGTCGGAAAAGTTCAAAATCATCCGCACCTCTCCCTCGGAGCGCGCATTTCGCCGAAAGAGCCAGTATGTATTTTTCGGGTTTGACGCTTCCCTTGCCCAGGACTCCGCAAGGAGCAACGCCCGTTGATGCGATTGATCAGAGAAGATTGTACTGATCTTCACGCCGGCATCCTGCATATCAAAGCCGGGAAGTCCGCGAGTTGTCGCCTTCACCCAACCCGGCTGCCCGCGAAATATCTTGTAAGCATCAACCAATGTCTGGGCGATTTCATCTTTTCCTGCAACCTGCGGAAGATCAACGTCTCTCAAGGCGACTTCGAAGGGAAGACGGTCTTCCTCACTCATGCTGGGAAACGATTTTTTCACCAGTTCCTCCGTCGTATTGCCGTGGATGATTGACCGGTAGAGATTGTCAACCTTATGCAACCAACTACCGATCTCAGCACTTTGTTCACTATCAGGCGAGCGGTGTGATTCGGTGAGCGGGCTTAAACGACCTATTTGATGCAAATACCAGGGGAATAATTTTCTGAACGCTGAAACAGAAACTCTGATTGCAGAGGTGGGAGGCTCTTTAATCTCGTTTCTTCGGGTACGAAGAACCGGATTGTGCCCTTCAATAATTTTTTCCAGAAACGTCGGTTGCGGGCGGAAAGAACTTTGATAGATTTTATCATCAACCGATGTATCTACGGGTTGTTCCTCTTGTTTACTCATATTTCTTTCTCAAGCAGCCCGCATTATAGCAGAGCTATCTTGATTGTACCCTGTGAGACCGGGTCACCAGCCAGGCGCCCGTCAATGTCACGATCGCCCCGATGCCGAAAGTCATCGTCAATCGTTCTCCCAAGAGAACAAATGCCCAGGCGAATGCAGTCGCGGGCGCGAGGTAGAGCGTCGTTGAGGCGATGACCGGAGACCCGTGCTTGATCGCATATTGATAGAGGTAGTAAAAGACCGCCGTTCCGAGACTGGCAACGTAGGCAAGTGATATCCAAGCCCGGAGGGTGACATCGTTCCAGAGCTCAAAATAATTCGTGGTTTCAGTGAGCGAGAGCATTCCAGATACGATCGCCGTGGTCAAGAGGAAGATTCCGGTGAGGACTATCGGAGAAAATTTCTTCTGCAACCGTTTTGAGAGCACCGAATAGATTGAAAACGAAATCGCCCCGACGACAATCATGAGATTGCCAGTGAGATCTCCGCTGAAGCGAGACATTTGATTCACAACCGGCAACAAGACGATAAGACCCATTCCAAGAAGGCCGAGGACAATGCCGCCAATTTTTTGGCGTGAGATGTTTTCTTTCAAGAGCCAGGCTGAGAAGACCGCAGAGCTAATGGGCACGACGGCGTATATCATTTGACTGACTGTCGCGGTTGTTCTTTTGACACCCAAGGTGAAAAGGATGATATTTGCCGTCGAGAGCAGGGAGAGGATCACGACAGGGAATAGTTCTTTGCCATATTTCCTGACAGCCCGCACTATCAACGGAATAAAAAAAATGATACTCAACACAAATCGTATGAAGATAAAAGTGAACGGTTGGAATTCACCGACGCCGATTTTGGTGAATGCCGGAGTTCCGCCAGATAAAATAGCGGCAAGAATAACGGCAAGAAAGGCAAGTGCGCTATGACTGAATCCGGACGATGAGTTATTCAAATGAACCCATTATATTAACTGAATTTGGGTGACGAAAGAGGACCTCGCCGCGATATAGGAAGATGACTAATGGATTGACTCTGACCCGGTTGCACCCGCCTGCATTCGACGTCTCTCCATCTATGCCCGGCCAACAGGTTTGGTATCGTTGATCGCCTCTTCTATCCTCTCAATCAACTCCGGAGCCGTGATTCTGTAGATATCACCCTCCAGTATTTCCGGTCCGCTCAATTTTAGATTTAACCATGCCAGCGCCTCGTCACCGGACATCGGGATTATCAGTTGCCGGTCAAAATCGTTTCTTTGCTCATCGAGTAGTACGGCAGCGACGTATTGCCCGGGATCGCGGAGATACTCCAGATCATTGATCATCAAACCGGTTTCATTCTGTTTTGAGCCTTTATAAGCAAACGCATAGAAGGTGGCATAGGGGACGACGACTGCGATATAGGAGTCTTTTCTCAGTTCTTCGACAGTCTTTACCTGTTCACCGTACCGTGCTAAAAAACTCCTGGTAAATGCATTTTTCCTCTCCACCTCCGCAGCATCTTTCACTCGCCTGATATGAGCTGGTATATCGGCAAAGAAACTGATTATTCGTGATCCCGGGTTTTCTATCATTTTTCCTCTCTCTTCCTGATTTAAATACTCCGGACTTATTCTACATGAGAGGTCAAATTATTGTGCTGGATGCCCACATAGGTGACACTGGGAAATGTTCCTGAGCATACACAAGCGGCGGTTGGTATTCAAGACTTTGGTG
>MHCL01000003.1:124372-124485 GCA_001816915.1 Candidatus Chisholmbacteria bacterium RIFCSPLOWO2_01_FULL_49_14 | reverse complement strand
ATGGTGCCTGGATAAACGGCGGGTATTTCGTTCTCGAACCGGCAGTATTCGATTACATTGAAGGCGATGGGACGACCTGGGAGAAAGAACCACTCCAGAAACTCGCCCACGAG
>MHCL01000003.1:103072-124332 GCA_001816915.1 Candidatus Chisholmbacteria bacterium RIFCSPLOWO2_01_FULL_49_14 | reverse complement strand
ACATGGATACGTTACGGGATAAAAACGTCCTCGAACAGATGTGGTCAGACGGTCAAGCGCCCTGGAAAGTGTGGAGGTAACAATATGGAAAGCACTGCTCTTATTTCAGTATGGCTAGTTTCAAAAAGAGAGAATATATGAGAATACTCGTTACAGGATCAGAAGGATATCTCGGAATTCCCTTAACGAAGGTCCTTGTGGAATATGGTCATGATGTGGTCGGGCTCGACACCGGCTACTATCGGCCGGCTTGGTTCACCAACGACGTCAAACGCCTTCCCCCGGTTATGAATAAAGACGTTCGCAAGGTAACGACAGCTGATCTTATGGGATTCGACGCGGTCGTCCATCTCGCGGAACTCTCCAACGACCCTCTGGGCCAACTGAATCAGTCTGTTACCGTCGACGTAAACCACAAAGGCACGGTCCATCTGGCGAAAACCGCTAAACGCGCCGAAGTATCCCGTTTTGTCTACTTCTCATCCTGCAGCGTCTACGGAGCCTCCGATGAACTTCTCACCGAGGAATCTGCGGTAAACCCCTTGACGGCTTACGCCGAATGCAAGGTGCTAAATGAAAAAGCGCTTTTGGAGCTCGCGGATGAAGCATTTACGCCCACTATCCTTCGCAACGCGACGGCCTTCGGCCCTTCTCCCAGGATGCGTTTTGATCTGGTTATCAATAACCTCGCGGGTTTAGCTTTCACAACGAAAAAAATCAAGATGGAATCCGACGGAACACCCTGGAGGCCGTTTGTCCACATCCTTGACATCGCCGAGGCAGTCGTGCACGTCCTGCGAGCCCCGAAGGAACTCGTCCAAGGAGAAATTTTGAACGTCGGAAATAGTAATTCAAATTATCAAATCAAAGATATCGCCCGCATCGTTTCCGAGGTTTTTCCCGATTGCCGGATCACGCTCAATCCGGATGGAGTCGATAAACGAAATTACCGTGTGAGCTTTGACAAGATCCATCGCATCCTACCGGGATATCGTTCGAAACGAGATGTGAAATTGGGAATCGTCGAGCTCAAGAAGGTATTTGAGCGCACGCATCTCACCCATGAGATGTTCACCTCCCGCCACTTCAACCGGCTGAAGCAGATGTCCTATTTAAAAAAGAGCGGAAAACTGACTCGCTCACTGTACTGGAGGGCAAGATCATGAGATTTTCTGCGACCTCGATCCATGGAGCATATGTTCTGGACCTTGAGAAGCGGGAAGATGACCGCGGATTTTTTGCCCGAACATGGGATAGTAGTGAGTTTAAAAAGAGAGGATTATCAGCGAAATTTGTTCAGGCAAGCATGTCATCAACGAGCAAAAGCGGAACATTGCGAGGCATGCACTTTCAGAAACCACCACATGCCGAAAACAAACTTATTCGTGTGACGCGAGGCATTATGTATGATGTCATGATTGATTTACGTGAACACTCTCAGACGTATATGCAGTGGTTCGGTACAGAATTATCTGACACAAATCGCCTATCGTTATATATTCCCGAAGGAATTGCTCACGGGTTTATAACACTTTCCGATAATGTAGAGATACATTATTTTATGACGTCATATTACAAACAAGAGTCGCAAACGGGTGTTCGATATGATGATCCTGCGTTCAAGATTAAGTGGCCTATCGAAGTGGCAAAAATATCTGAAAAAGATGCATCCTATCCGGACTTTAGAAGGGACTCTGTATGATTCTGATCGATGAAGCATTGGCGAAAAGAGAAAAACAAGGCAATCCCATCCGTGTAGGAATGGTCGGCGCTGGCTTTATGGGCAAGCCAATCGCGCTTCAGATTAGCAAGTATACAAAGGGGATGCGGCTGGCGGCAATTGCTAATAGACATACCAACAAGGCAGAGCGAGCATACGAAGATGCAGGAATTGGCGACGTAACCGTCGCATGTACCCAGCACGAGTTAGACTCGGCCATCAAAGGAAAGAAATATGTGGTGACAGAAGATCCATTATTACTGGCTCGTTCGTCTGAGATTGACATCATACTCGAAGTTACCGGAACTGTCGATTACGCATGCGGCGTTGTTTTAGAAGCATTGAAACACAAAAAGCACATTGCCGTCATGAATGCCGAGCTTGACGGGACGCTCGGACCAATCCTGAAGAATTATGCGGATAAGGCGGGAGTAATTTACACAAACACCGACGGTGATCAACCGGGTGTAGAAATGAATCTTTACCGCTTTCTTACGGGAATCGGAGTAACGCCGGTGCTTTGCGGAAATATTAAAGGTCTGCAAGATCCGTATCGTACGCCTGAAACACAGAAAGCTTTCGCATCAAAGTGGGGGCAGAAACCCCATATGGTGACTTCTTTCGCAGATGGGACGAAAATTTCTTTCGAACAAGCAGTCGTCGCCAACGCAACCGGTATGCACGTCGCCAAGCGCGGCATGTGGGCACCCACCGTTCCTGCCGGCACACCTCTTAAAGAAGCGGTCAACCGTTATCCCCAAGAGGAGATTCTCAATAATCCTGGAATAGTTGACTATATTGTGGGCGCAGAACCCAATTCCGGTGTATTTGTATTGGGAGTGATCGATGATCCCGTCCAAAAGTTTTACCTTGATCTTTATAAAGTAGGTAAAGGACCCTTATATCTTTTTTACAATCCATATCACTTATGCCATTTCGAAGTGCCGATAACTCTCGCTCGTGCGGTTCTCTTTAATGACGCAACACTCACGCCAAAACGGCAGCTTGCTTGTGAGGTCATCACTGTTGCAAAGAAAGATCTGCGAAAAGGTGAAGTGTTAGATGGTATTGGAGGATTCGCAAGTTATGGTGTTATTGAAAACTATACCATTGCAAGGAATGAAAAATACCTACCCATGGGTCTATCTGAGGGATGCGTGCTCACACGCGATATTCCCACTGATAGTCCAATCGCAGTTGCCGATGTTGTTCGGCCGTCCGGTAGACTATCCGATGAATTAAGAAAAGAGCAGGACGCGCTAGGCGAAACATAATCTATGAAATCAAGTAAAGACAAAATGTCAGTAACCGTGGGTATCCCTACCTGCTATGGCGATCCGTCGATCTTGGAAACAGTAAAGTCGTTGCGCGAATCTCACCCACAAGATGTTTACCTCCCGCCACTACAACCGGCTAAAGCAGATGTCCTATTTAAAAAGAGCGGAAAACTGACTCGCTCGCTGTACTGGAGGACAAGATCATGAAATTTTCTGCGACAACAATCCTTGGAGCATACGTTCTGGACCTTGAGAAGCGGGAAGATGACCGCGGATTTTTAGCGCGAACATGGGACCGGAGGGATATTGCCAAGCACGGAATCGACTTTGAGATTCTGGAAGGATATACATGTAACACCCTCAAGAAGGGGACGCTGAGAGGCCCGCATTACGTGATACCCCCGCATAAAGAGACGAAGCTCACCCGAGTTATCCGCGGAAGTCTCTATGAAGTGATCGTGGACCTTCGTCCTGATTCTTCCACATACAAAAAATGGTTGGGCCTGACGATGAGCGCGTCCGACTACAAAATGCTCCTTACACCGCCGGGATGCGCCCACGCCGTGCTCACGCTTGAAGACGATACGGAATACATTTCGTACTACGCTCCGCCATACGATGCGGATCATGAACGGGGCATCCGCTACGACGATCCGGCCTTCAACATCGAATGGCCGATCCCGATCTCTAGCGTATCGGAGAAAGATAGTTCCTGGCCGGATTTTAAACAAGAATTATGAATAATGTATTACGAATTATGATTTTAAAACCCTGATTCATAATTCATGATTCCTGATTCAAATCATATGATTATTCTTGATACCAAACTCCAAGAACTTGAGAAACACGGAAAACCTATCCGTGTAGGCCTCGTCGGTACAGGGTTTGCCGGCCGCGGTTTTGCCCTGCAGCTTCTCTCCGGTATACCGGGGATGCGGCTCGCTGCTGTGTCCAACCGCACTGCTTCGTACGCGAAAGAGGCGTTTACCGATGCGGGGATAGAGGATGTGGTTGAAGCAAAATCAGCGGATGAACTCGACCAAGCCATCCGGGAACAAAAACATATCTACACTACGGATGCCAAGCCCCTGTGCGAGTCCAAGCTCATCGACGTTGTTGTGGAGGCAACCGGTGAGGTGGAATTCGGAGCGCAAGTGGTCATGGCTGCCATCAAAAACGGAAAGCATGTCGTTCTCATTAACGCGGAGCTCGATACGACTCTGGGACCAATCCTCAAGTATCATGCAGACCAAGCCGGGGTCGTCTATACCCAAGCCGACGGGGACCAACCGGCAAAGCTCATGAATCTCTATCGAGAAGTCAAACTGCTCGGATTTAAACCGGTTCTCTGCGGCAACATCAAGAGCCTTATCGATCCATACCGCACCCCGGAAACCCAAAAGGCATTCGCCGATGCGCATTGGCAACGCCCGAAGATGATCACATCATTCGCCGACGGGACAAAAATTTCATTTGAAATGGCAACCGTCGCAAACGCCACCGGATTCCGGGTCGGGAAACGCGGCATGTACGGCCCTGCCTGCAAACGCGTGGAAGAGGCACCAACCCTTTTTTCGCTTGAAGAGCTATTGCAGCACGGACTCGTTGACTATATTCTCGGGGCAGAACCCAGTTTCGGCGTATTCGTCTTGGGATACAGCGACCAGCCGATCAAACAGCGCTACATGAAGGTGTATAAGATGGGAGACGGTCCGCTCTACACCTTCTATACACCGTATCATCTGAGCCCCTTGGAAGCGCCGCGCTCGGTTGCCCGAGCGGTACTTTATAAAGATCCCGCCCTTACTCCGCTCTCC
This sequence comes from Candidatus Chisholmbacteria bacterium RIFCSPLOWO2_01_FULL_49_14, assembly GCA_001816915.1. Lineage (GTDB taxonomy): Bacteria > Patescibacteriota > Microgenomatia > UBA1400 > Chisholmbacteraceae > 2-01-FULL-49-14. The sequence continues at coordinate 119,518 of MHCL01000003.1, read as the reverse complement.
GGACCGGTCTGTGATGTCATCACCATCGCCAAGAAGGATCTCAAAAAAGGAGAAAAACTCGATGGCATCGGAGGATTTACCTGCTACGGCACAATCGAAAACTCGGATGTTGTCGCCAAAGAAAAGATTCTCCCGATGGGGCTTTCCGAGTGTTGTGTCGTTAAGAAAGACATCACCAAGGATTCCCCAATCTCGTATGACGACGTCACTCTCCCGTCAAACCGCATTGCGGATAAACTAAGAGAGGAGCAAAATGAAAAGTTTAAAAAATAAAACGAAATATTTAACGTTAACGGTCGGCATTACCACCTGTTACGGAGGGGAATCAATTCTTGAAACCGTAAAATCCATCCGTGCATCTCAAAATATAGGGAAATTCCGCTTTATTATAGTCGCTGACAGAAATCCGATAAGTGAGAGTGTGAAAGAAGCACTAAAAAAGTACGATGTTGAGCTCATCGAAAACAAAGAAGAAGGAAGCCAGTTCAAAAAGAAAAAACAAATTTTGAAACTTTGTAATACCGATCTGATTGTATTTACGAACGACGATGTGCTCTTTGGACATGATACATTATCAACTGTCGTAGAAGAGTTTCAAAACAATAATAAGGTTACTTTGGTGAGCGTGAAGAACCTGCCTATGAAAACTGACTCACTGGTCGAAAGGTCTATCAATGTTGGAACCAATATTGTCAACAGAATCGCTGATGGATGGAACAACGGAGATAATTATCTCTCTATGATCGGCAGATTCGAGGCGACAAGAACCAAATGGATTAATCGGTATTTCGAGTTGAAAGATGACGTTGTCTCATCTGATCAATACATCTATTTTGAAAATAAAAAGCATGGAGGAGTGTATAAATATCTTCCTTTTGTCTCGGTCAACTTTAGGAACCCACAAAGTCTCAATGAACACTTAAGAAAGAGCAGTCGATTCCAACACGCCAAAACAGAAATGTCGAACTACTTTGGGTATATATCAAGAGATTACAAAATTCCGTCATTCATTTTCTTGAAGTCAATTATAAATGAGTTTCTCACAAACCCGATCTTTTTCGCATTCTATATTTTTATTTCGATCTACACGAGAATTTTCAAAATCTCTTCAAAGGAATCATTAAATCCTGTTTGGGAAGTGGATGTCTCAACGAAAAAAATATAAATCTATGAAAAGAAAAACCAAAAAGTTAAAAGTCGATGTAGTGAATAGATATTATTACCCAGTAGTTGCAGGTATTGAAACGTTGCTTACGAATGTTTATCCCCATTTGGCATGTAAAGGGTGGGATGTAACCATACATGTGTCAAAAAATACGCTATCACAGAAAAAGATACTTAAAGACGAAGAAGAAATAAATAAAGTAAAAGTCAAACGATATTATCTAGGATTATTTGGCTTTTCTCCTAAAATTGATTGGCAGAATACAAGTATAGTTAACATATTTAATTTCGATGTATTTCCCCACGTACGAATTCTTTTGTATTGTTTGATATTGAAATATTTGGGAATGAAGAAATTTACTCTTATTCTAAGTCCACAAGGGGGATTTACTCCTGAGTGGTCTTTATTTAAACCATTATCTCGAGTTTTAAAGAGAATATACCATTACACAATGGGCACATATCTTATAAATCAGGTTGTTGATTTAGTTGTCGCGGTATCAACTTGGGAAAAGCTGGAGTTAGAAAGAAAAGGCGTTATGAAACCACAGATAGTTATCCTACCCAATGGTATAGAGGCAGAAGCATATAAGAATGTAGACATGCTCGTAAGTAAACATATAGAAAAAAAGTTAACCAAGATAGGAAAATACATCATTCAGGTAGGCAGGATTCATCCGATTAAAAATTATGAATGCTCCATCAAAGCTGTGAGCAAGCTACCCAATAGCATTAAGTTAGTAATTGTAGGACCAGTTGTGGACTCCGTATATAAACGAAGAATTTCATCACTGATTAAACAACTCGGCCTAGAAGATAGAATAATATTTTTAGGCATGGTATCGAACATTGACAAATATTTTCTTATGAAACATGCGCAAATGATGATTCACACCTCTCTGAATGAAAGTTTCTGTCATGTGGTGAACGAAGCAATGAGTCAAGGACAGATTTGTGTAGTTTCAGATAACAGCGCATTACCATACCTCATAGAAGGAGGAGTTAACGGCTATTTGGTAGAAACCCATAACTATCAAGGTTTTGCTAATAAAATCAGTTACGTTATGGAACATTCCAAATCAGAAATAATTCGAAAAATGAGGAATCAAAATAGAAAGCATGCACTTAGATATTCATGGGTAAATATTGGAAATAAAGTTGATCATCTCTATCGTTCAAGCATATGAAAAATACAAGAAAGCTAACTCTTTCCATTGGCATCCCTGCGTACAATGAAGAAAGTAATATTGAGTATTTACTGAAAAGATCGTTAGCGCAAAAACTCGGTTCAAATATAATGCTTAAAGAAATAATCGTAGTTTCTGACGGCAGTACTGATGATACGGCTCGCATTGTTAAAAAGTTCAAGGATAAACGAATAATTCTCATTCTTAACGAATCAAGAGAAGGTCAATCCGCAAGCCAAAACAAGATTCTAAAACAATTCCAAGGCGATTTCTTGATTCTGCTCGAGGCAGATACATTACCAGCTGATAATAATTTTATTTCCCATCTCATAGCTCCGTTCCTAAGAGCTAACAGTCATACCATTGGCCTCTCTTTAGGAGATTCTATTCCGCTCCCAGCGAGAGGGTTTTTTGAACATATTATGTACTTTAAACAAGACCTGAAAAGAAGAATTTACCAAAGAAGCACATCAACAAATAATTATCATTTAGTAAGCGGTCAAAGGGGTCGAGCAATTTCCAGGGCATTGGCAACCAAATTGCATTGGACAGATGACATTCCTGAAGATCGTTACAGCATGCTCGCTGCGGGCAAACTAGGATTTAAAACCGTTTACGCTTCAGCGGCGAAAATATACTTCAGGTTGCCCGGCACTCTATCTGATTATTATCGTCAATACTTGAAATATTATACTGGTCGAGTTTCTACTAACAAATATTTTTCGAACGGCGAAACCAAGATCAGATTCTCAATCCTTCATGCTATAAGCGAAACGATAAAGGCTTTCTTGAGAAATCCAGTCTTAATGAGTGCTTATGTATTATGTCTAATGACTGTTCAAATAGCAGTAACACACCGAAGGAGATTCAGTCCTTTCTTGAAGGTTTATCCTACAACAAAAAATCTCATTTTTACATAAGATATAAGAAAGTGCTTCTACAAACAGAGATATTACATATCAGAAACGTGAATTAAATGAAATGAAAACAAGAAATAAAAAAGTTTCCGTTTCAATCGGTATTCCCGCCTACAACGAAGAAGCGAACATTAAATATCTGCTGATGTCGCTTGTTGCCCAAAAGGTAACAAACTTCACACTTGATACGATTCTGGTGATTTCTGATGGTAGTACGGATAGTACGGTTCGGGAAGCGAAGAAGATCAGAGATACTAGGTTAACTGTCATTAAGAGTAACCAGAGGAGAGGTCTTGCGAGTCGACAAAATGAGATAGTTAAGAAGATGAACTGTGATTTTCTGATTCTATTGGACGCTGATATTCTTCCGAAGGATAACCTGTTCATATCCAAATTGGTACAATCACATCTGGAAAACTCCAAGGCAGATATAGTCGCAGCGCAGGTCCTTCCGCTCGAATCCGACACTTTTTTCGGTAGAATGATTGACTGGCACAAGCATTGGAAGCGTGATCTGTATGAACAAATCAACGGAGGGGATTGTGTATTCCTCTGTCATGGTGCAGCAAGAGGATTTTCACGAAAAGCTTATAAACAAATCAGGTGGCCGAAGATCTGGGCAGAAGACGCCTATTCATATCTCGAAGCAAAGAAACGAAGTTTGAGATTTTCATACTGCAAGGAGGCTGTTGTTTATTACCGTTCACCGCAAACCTTTCAAGATCACGTCATGCAAAGTATTCGTTTTATTACCTCAGAAAAAGCCCTCGCTCCTTATTTTCCAGCCAAACAATTACAGCATGCATATAAGATCCCAAGCCATCTCTTTTTTACTTCGATGATAAAAGGCTTTTTTCATCAACCGATTTTCGCATTAACCTATACAATTATCTACGGATATTGTCAGCTTGTCGTGCGAGCCGGGAAAGCCAATAACGATCTATCAATCTGGGAGGCTTCATCCAGCACGAAGACCTTATCCGTGAAGTAAATTCACGAGAATCTATGAAAGTTCTCATTCCTAACGCGGCAAAACCAGGAAATCTCGGCGATATGGCAATACTCAATGTTCTCCTTGCCAGACTTCGCTCAAGGAAAAACACAATTATGATTCATTGTTTCAATCCGGAGGAACAGAAGAAAGAGATGCTGAGTAAACCATGCCTATATTATTGGGCGGCATTTCAAACCAGATCAAATATTCACAGACTCACCAGAACTCTCATACTCGCGATCGGTCTGTTGATGCCGGAAAGATTCGAGAAAATTCTGCCCCGGGATCTACAGCTCATTCTGAGTGACTATAAAACTGCCGATCAGATCGTGCTACAGGGTGGCGGATACTTTCGATCAAAAAAGGGACTACGACAGCAAATCAATGCCGTGATGAACGCAATATTTATCCTCTTCGCGAAAAAATACAGGAAGCCGGTGACTATTCGACCAATGTCATTCGGTCCTTTCTCGAATACCTATACCGAATGGCTATGCGGTACTCTTATTAGTCTAGCCGATACTATCTATATACGAGACGGTGTTTCGTATGATGTAATCGCAAAATATATTCCGGCCGCCAGACTTATGCGAGCTCCCGATGACGCACTCTCGCTGAAGCCCGTCAAGGTAAAAAAGCACTCTCAACGAACGCTCGGGTTTACCATCCGTGAATGGGTTAACATAAAGGATAGAGAGATATTCTTAAGTCGTTTCGCGGATTTTATCCATCGTACTGCCGAGGATCAACGATGTTCGATCATTCAACCCATTATTCAAGCTGATCTTCCGGAGTATGGTGAAGGGGATAGATTGATTACTGCAAGACTGGTGAAATTACTTGAGGGTAAAGGTTTGCGGATTACCAGACAGAGATGTCCAAAAACCGTCAACCAAGCGCTCGCGAGTTACGGAAAGCTCTCCTATCTCATAGGGATGCGGATGCACTCCTGTATCTTTGCCCATGTCCAGGGAATCCCTTTTACCGCGATTGCCTATGAACATAAACACTCACTGCTCAAGACCACAAAGAATCAAGTCAAATCATTAGCAGCACTCGGGACAAAAGTATGATCATCGAGAATGTAAATGTATCTCAGATTAGAGGGAAGACGCGTCTCACTGCCGATATTATCTTCAGAGGCAGGCAGCGCGAGAGCCTTTACTATGAGGTGGAAAGCCGGTATCGGAATTTCGTGACCCAAGATGCGACTCCGTTTCTTATCACACTACTCATCCCCTGCATGAAGTTGGGAGAAAATATCGTGGTCAGGGGCACTGTATCTCACAAACTTTTACATGCAATAGAGAAGATCATGCACCTTTTGATTTCATGGAATCTTGGACTGAAAAAGGTCATGATTGAGGTTAGCAAAACAAGAAAAGGAAACTTGTCAACTACAAATATTGGAATTTTCTTTTCAGGCGGTGTTGACTCGTACTCAACCTTTCTCAAGCAAAAACGATCCAGCGGTGGCAAAATTTCCCACCTCATTTTTATTCGAGGATTTGATATCAGGCTTGATGATAAGGCTCTCTACGCCAGAGTCTTGTCACAGATTGAAAAAGTTTCAAGAAAAGAAGGAATCTGTCTGATCACAGTACGAACAAATGCTCGGATGATGACGGACCGTTATGTCGAGTGGGATTATGCGCACGGCGCGGTTTTGGCAGGGATAGCTGCGGCTTTACGGGGAGGCTTTGAAAAAATCTTCATATCAGGCGGCATGGAATACGCGGCTTTGCGCCCATATGGAATACATCCGGACCTCGATCCGCTATGGTCAACCGAGCCCACGTCGATCCTCCACGACGGGTGCGACGATACCCGGTTTGAAAAAATCGCGAAGTACATCTCAAAATCCGGTACTGCTTTACAAACGCTGAGGGTCTGTTGGAGGAATAAAAAAGGGCAATACAATTGCTGCGAGTGCGAAAAGTGTTTACGAACAATGCTCAGTCTGTTGAACGCAGGCGTACTGTTTAAATCTAGGACCTTTCCGAAGCCGATAAACAATCGGAAACTATCAAAACTCCCCCTACGCAGCAACGAAGTTCGATATTTTCAGGAGAATTTGGATATTCTGGTACAAAATAAAAAATATCCCGAAGTCGCACAATCGATTGCAAGGTGTATAGCTCGATATCATGCAGGACAAGAACACCGGTCATTATTCAGGAAAGCAAGAGAGGAACTTGCTCTTCTTGATCGGAGATATCTGAATAGTCAAATATTTTTTATGCTTTCAAGAAAAGGATTCATTTGACGATGATTTAGAAAATCCTCGTTCTGCTGAATGTCATCGTTCACCTAAAATCGAATTTAATTGATAAGAATATGATAAAAAAAATATTGTTCGTTACACTCTACGCATTGATCTGCATCAGTTTAGTGGCGCTTGCAGTTAAAGGTCAAAAAGAAAATCCGCTCCATTTTCAAACGGTGAAGGACACGAGTGTTGGTGGACCGTTCGAATCCTCCAATAACACATCACGATATGCTCTTACCGAGGCAATCGCTGAGGATAAGACATTTTTCTTCAATAACCCTCGTGCTCGCTTCGCCACTCCTGATGTTGAAGAATATAATGGTAAAATCTTTTCTATTTTCACTCCAGGCGTGTCATTTCTTGGTTTGCCTTTTTATTTTTTGGGGAAGACAGTAGGTCTACCTCAATTACTAACCTATAGTTCAACGGTACTTTTAGCATTAATTAATGTTCTATTGATTATCATTCTGGCAAGGAAATTTGGTGGAGGTACTTATACATCCATACTTGCCGGATTTCTATTTCTTTTTGGGACGAATGCATTAACGTATGCACTGACTTTTACTCAACACCATGCAAGTATCTCACTAATCCTTCTAGCATTGCTCAATGTTATGGGGGAAAGAACATTAATCAAGAATATTTATTTAGGAGTCCTGTATAGCGCAGCCTTACTGGTTGATTTGCCGAATGGAATATTGATGTTACCAATCATCATTTATGCACTCCATAAGCATCTTAAAACCAAGAGTCACTACGAAAATATCAAGTTTACGCTAAAACTGAATATTATTGGCTTACTCATCGGGGCTGCACCGTTTTTAACACTATTCGGATGGTACAACTACCAAACAACCGGCTCATATATTAAGGTTGCCCAGATGTTAGGTAGAAGAGTTGATGTTCTCCCGAGTGGTGAGTTCGTATCACGAAGACAACTGACTATTAACGAAGATGAACCAGTACGACTACCCTTCAACCCAAGAAATCAATTGAGTGGACTATATATTTTACTTCTCAGCGATGAGCGAAGTTGGATATGGTACAGTCCGGTTGTTCTGCTAGGGATTGTAGGGTTGATCCTCACTTCGAAAAGGTCAATCAAGAGAAGTTTTGTAATTATTGCCTCCTCTGTTGTTTTGACGACAACGATCGCATATTCAATGTTCGGCGATCCGTGGGGAGGCTGGGCGTTCGGACCGAGATATTTGATTCCGGCAGCAGCTGTTCTATGTTCCGGCATCGGAATCGCATTAGAAAGGTACAAAAGAAAAGTCTGGTTCATCATTCCTTTTATGATGCTCGCCATGTACAGTATCGGAGTCAATGTACTGGGAGCGATGACAACCACCCAGATTCCTCCAAAAGTTGAAGCAGTGAATCTTCCGAGTCCCATACCATATACATACGAGTACAACTGGGAGTTGATGACAGAGAAAAACTTGAATAGTTCTCTTTTTTACAATCTCTATTTGTCGGACAAATTGTCTTCACGAGACTTTGCTCTCCTGTATGCTTCAGCGGCATTCGGATTAGTGATGATCCTTTATCTGGCTTCGATTTTCGAAAACCATGCTTCACTGAAAAATACCGAGGGTAAAGGCAAATAATATGAAAACTCCAAGTTTTACGCTGAGCTTTACTATCCAGAGAAGTAGGTTAGTCGCCATTCATCATTGGTTTGAGAAGCATGCAGCCACCCTGGTTCTTTTCCTTTTGACTACCTTCTCTACGCTTGGCTTTATATTCTACTATTTAAACGGACTCGGGCTTGCCTATAACGACGCGCGATCTCACTTGGATATCGGCCGCCGGGTCGTGGAAGGCTTGAAGCCGGGGCTGGCACAGCTTGGTTCCGTCTGGCTGCCCCTGCCGCACATCCTGATGGCCCCGACCGTCTGGAACGACTTTATGTGGCACTCAGGTCTTGCTGGGGCAATCCAATCAATGGCCTCTTTCGTTGCCACCGCGCTTCTCATTTATGCTTTCCTCAGAAAATTGGGTATCGGCATGCTGGGAAGGCTCTTAGCTGTTGCGGTGTTTACCGCCAACCTCAATATTCTGTACCTCCAGTCAACAGCGATGACCGAGCTCTTGCTCACCGCGACCATGCTTGCCGGCGTTTATCAACTCTTAGTGTGGTTTACCGAAGAAAGAATCCAAAATCTCATTTCGGCAGGCTTGTGGATCATGTTATCCTCTCTGGTCCGCTATGAAGGCTGGTTTCTCCTGTTTTTCGCAAGTCTCTTAGTGATTTTTTACACCTGGAGGAAGAAGGGATACAAGGTAACGGAAGGTACGTACATACTGTTTGCAACCTTGGCGGGACTTGGTATAGCGCTTTGGTTATTGTGGAACGCGCTCATTTTCAAAGATCCGTTCTATTTTTCCTTCGGGCCGTATTCAGCGCGGGCCCAGCAGGAGCAGCTCGAGCAAGCGGGTGTCCTCGCGACAAAAGGCGATTTATTCCTGTCGCTCAAGATCTATCTTTTGGCGCTCGTCTATAACAGCTATGCGTTCAACGCGTTCCTGGGCCTTCTGGGAGCGATTCTTTTCTGGACAGACAAGAAATTAAAGACAGGGGTAAAGGTTGTGTCGCTCCTCCTTTTAGCACCGCTCCTGTTTAATATCCTGGCGCTCTACCTTGGGCACTCCGTCTTGTTCATCCAAGGGGTTTCCGGCAATACCTGGTTCAACGTCCGCTACGGCGCGATGATGGTCCCCTCGATTGCCATCTTCATGGGGTACCTCGTGCACAGATTGAAGGACCTCCGCTGGGTGCTGATCGGTCTCTTTGCCTTCGTGACGTTCTTTGCGCTCGCCAATGGAGACGCGGTGACCATCGACGACGCCCGGGTAGGCTCAAGCCAGAAAAACGTGTCGGAGATAAGCGGGTACTTAAATTCACACGCGAAAGATGAGAAGGGCTTCATCCTCATCTCTGCGGCTTCGCACGACGCGATCATCTTTTCCTCAGGCCTTCCCATGAAACGCTTCATCCACGAAGGAACCGGTGCTTATTGGGAGAGTGCAACCACGAGCCCCGACCGCTGGGCCCGCTGGATTGTCGCCCGTACGCACGACGACAACGACCTGACTTGGAAAGCGGTTTCCAAAGTTCCGACGTTCTTTGAAGCCTACACGCTGGTTGCAAAGTATCCGTTCGCGGACGTCTACGAACTCAATCCGGAATTTTTCGGCAATCTCATCAAGGAACCCGTCTTGGGGAAACTGAAATGAAATCAGGTATGAGGACTCTCATGAAAAAAACCGTTTCTCTGCTTCCGTTCCTACTGGTAACGATGGCTCTGCTTCTCTTTATCTCCCAGCGCCGGACGCGAAACGCGGAAACAAGCCAGCAGTACGGTTGGTGGCAGATACAATCCATAGACACCATGAAGTATGCCCGCGACCCAAGCCGGGCCAAACTCGAGGATCCCACGTTCGACCGGATGATCGATCAGCAAGTCCGGGCGATTGCGGGGACCGGAGCGACGCACGTTGCCATCGGGACGCCGTATGACGAAGAATTCGTTCCGATGCTCCGCCGATGGGTAGCCGCGGCCAGAAGGCACGGCCTCAACGTCTGGTTCCGTGGGAATTTTTCGGGCTGGGAGCGCTGGTTTGATTATCCGCGGATCTCCCGCGAAGATCACATTCGCGCAACCGGACGTTTCATTCGGGAGCACCCGGACCTCTTCCGGGACGGGGACATCTTTACCCCATGTCCGGAGTGCGAAAACGGCGGACCAGGAGATCCCAGGCGCACGGGAGACGATCAAGGACACAGAAAATTCCTCATTGAGCTCCATGAAACTGCGGTTCAATCATTTGAAGCGATCGGTAAGGATGTCGAGTCCGGCTACTTCTCCATGAATGGTGATGTGGCGCGCCTGATCATGGACTGGGAAACGACGGAGGATCTCGGCGGAGTTGTCGTCATCGATCACTACGTGGCGAGCCCGAAACGCTTGAGGGAGGACATCATCGAAATCGCCGAACGAAGCGGCGGCAGGATCATTCTCGGTGAGTTCGGGGCGCCGATTTTAGATCTGCACGGGGCGATGGATGAAGCCGAGCAGGCTGACTGGATAAGCGATGCATTGAGCGAAGTCTCCGGCATCCCCGAACTGATAGGCGTTAACTACTGGACCAGCGTTGGCGGCTCAACCGCCATCTGGGAAAGCGACGGCACGGCGCATCAGTCGGTTGATACACTTTCAGGTTTTTACCGTCCGGCAATCGCCCAGGGGAGGATCACGAATGAAATCGGACAGCCAATAGGAAACGCGATTGTGACCAATACGTACCGCTCCACAATATCCGATAACCGAGGTCGATTCTTGTTGGCCTATACACAGGATACCCAGGAACTTTCGATTCAGGCCACCGATTACCGACAATCAAATATCTTGATCGGAGAAACGGATGAGGACCTGAATATCAGGTTGATCCGGGAGAGCGAGCCGTTGTGGTTTAAGGTCATCAAGTTCTTGAAACTACGCTTGATGTTCTAATCAACAAGTTAACTTGCAGGGATATGCTATAATCCTATAGCAGTTATATCAAGGACGAAATATGAAGACGCAAATTATCACAGTTCTTACAGCATTTCTTCTGGTATTCGCAATGGCTGCGCCGGATGTTTCGGCACAGACCGTTCCGTCATTCCCGACCTGCGCCAACCCGCAGGGGACCGTAACGGCAAGCTATAGCGAGGGTGACCATGGCGTACCCGGCAATACAGGGACAAATACGGGAAGCGATACCGTCTTTGAATTAAGTGGAGATACCACCATGCAGTGCTTCTGCGCCGACAACGGCGACGGGACCCAGACCAACTGGTGGCACGCAGCTTCTCTCACGGATGAAGAAGTCCAGATTTTGAAGAATCAAGGCTGGATTGTTGTGCCCAACGGAGAGTTATGGGGCCTGGCCGAAGGGGAATGGCTGACGTTCAGCAGTCCGTACGCATGTCCCGCGAGCAACAAGAGCGATAACAACAGCAGTGACAATAACAATTCAAGCGGGGATGTTCTCGGCGCTTCGACCGACCCTGGCGGATCTGTCCTCGGGCTCGCAAGCACGGGCAACATCGCGATGATCTATGGACTTGCCGGTGTCGGTGTACTTTCTCTGCTCGCGGGCTTCCTTCTTCGAAAGATCTCTCTACCCTAAACCCGAGACCTTTATTTACCATGCGCTCCCTCAGTAAATTCTTTTACCTTCTCGGAGTAATGCTGATATTCTCCTCGGCATATCTCGTCTGGCAACGCCATACCCCCACACGGCTTTCATTCGACACAACGTCTGTAGGAGAGGGGTCCCATGTCTCTCTGTTAAACAGTCCATCCCGGATACGGATAGAACGATTGAACATCGATCTTCCGATTATTGGGGCAGATCTGGAACAAGGGAAATGGCAAGCAACCGACCGGGGTGTCTCTTACCTAACGTCAACTGCGCTTCCCGGCGAGATGGGAAACAGCGTGCTCTACGGCCACAACTGGCCGAATCTGCTCGGACGGCTTGTCAATATCAAGCCCGGTGATCTCATTGAAATCCAGTCGTCTGACGGTTCGCTGCGGCGTTTCCGTGTGGCGTATACGACAACGGTAACGCCAGATCAAACCCATATACTTGCTCAAACGAACGATGCCCGCTTGACTATCTATACCTGTTCCGGTTTCCTCGACAGCAAACGATTTGTCGCGACCGCTATCCTCGAGCAATAAACTCCGTAAAACCTCATTGTTAGATTAACAGAAGAATATAACCTATAGTTGACATCTTGATGAGTTTGTGGGATAATACGACGAATTAATGAATAACTGCTCAGCCTCTGGGGAAGAGGCTGGGTTTTTTTATAAGAGCAATTCGAGTAAATAAAGTCATGAAGAAAACAATCAGCTCACTTATTCTCAAAGCCACCACACTCACCGTTGTGGCTGCCCTGGTGCTCTCAACCGCCAAAGTCGTCTACGCCTGGCACGGAAATGTGGATGCCCAGAAGGATTGCGAGGGTTGGTCGTTGAACATCAGCGCCAGCCCGTCTTCCCAGGCCCACTGGACGGCCTCTCCCGCGCAAAGCGGTGACTGGTCCGGAAGCGACACCATTCAATGGGAAGTCAACTTCACCTGGGATAATTCAAGTGAAACCGACAATAAACAGGGGACACTCAACAAACCTGAAGATTGTAGCGAGCCTACCCCGACTCCCACGCCGGAACCCAGCCCAACGCCAACACCTGAGCCTACCCCGACACCAACGCCGGGACCAACCCCGACTCCTACGCCATCGGATAACCCGGGGTGCCCCTTTTCCTCGCCCACCGCAGCGCCAGTGTTGAGCGGATTCAGGAGCAGCGCAACTAGCATCGTTCTGACCTGGAACTCGGTCGGACCGGTTACCCACTACATGGTCCGCTACGGCACCAGCTCCGGCAACTACCAGTACGGACTGACTGACATCGGCAATACCACGATTTACGAAGTCAAAGACCTGCAGCCGAACACCGTTTACTACTTTGAAGTCGCCGGGGCTAACGAGTGTGCCGCCGGACATTGGTCAAACGAACTCTCAGTCGGACAGGTTTTGGCAGCCGCAACCCACGTTCCGGTAGCTGCAGGTACCAGCAACATGAACTACCTGGCAATAGCCGCCGCTCTGGCAAGTTCCGGTGTGGTCTTGAGATTTCTTTCCAAATACACCAAGGGCTTGTACATCTTCGGACGCTAATCTTTTTTCCTGAAAAGTATGGTACTATTCCACTCCGGGAGTGGGGAATTTCTTGCACTCCCGGAGTGTTTGCACATCTATTTGAAAACCCTTGAAGTGGAGAACCGGGGGTGGGATAATCGAATGGCTAATGGCTAATGGCTAATGGCTAATGGCTAATGGCGAATGAGAATGAGTAAGCAGTAATGAAAAAAGTTAAAAATGAAAAATGCAAAATTAATAATTACAGTGAAAAGTGAAATATTTTATACTTTACATGACAACTTTGAACTTTTTAATTTTACACTTTTAACTTTTTTGTCTTAAACCCGAGAAGCTAATAAGCTATAAGCTATAAACTAACCCATGTCTTTTTTGAAATCCCTCAATTCATTCTTCAAGCACGCATTTCTGCCCGGAAAATCAAACAATCAACGGCCGAAAATCCTCCATCCTGCCGGGCTTTCAATCCTGGTTGCAATCTTCCTATTGAACTTTTCTCTGCGCACCCTTGTGACCTACCTTCCGGGTTTTGTCCTGGGTTTCTCTTCCTCGATCACCGTTGACGAAGTGGTTAACCTCTCCAATCAGGAACGAACTAAAGCGGGGTTATCCACGTTATCCACGGATCCGCTTCTCTCTCAAGCGGCATACAACAAGGCGCTTGATATGTTCGGTCAAAACTATTGGGCCCATGTCTCACCGACCGGTACTCAGCCGTGGTCGTTTATCAAAAACGCCGGGTATTCCTACCGCTTTGCCGGAGAGAATTTAGCCAGGGATTTCTCGGATTCAACATCGGTCGTCAATGCCTGGATGGGTTCTCCCTCGCATAGGGAAAATCTGTTGAGCGACAAATACACGAATATCGGAGTCGCGGTTGTCGACGGAACGCTGCAGGGAGTCGAGACGCGCCTGGTCGTCCAGATGTTCGGAACACCGACGCCGGCACCGATCGCCCAGGTAATTCCCCAAGCCCAAGCCCAACAAGCACAGCCGCAGCCACAGCCACAAGTCCAACAGCCGGCCCCGGCAACCGCTCAAATTACACCAGTTGAAGAGGAAACTCCTGTTCCGGAAACTTCCTTGGAAGAGACGCCGTTTATTGCGCAGGGGCAGGTTCGCCAGGAACCGAGGCCGCAATTCGCCGGCACGACTGCCTTTCAGAGGCTCACCTCGCCTCTGCGGGATGAGCGTATCGTTTCTCCGACCGAAATCACCCAGGTGTTCGGCATCATGCTGGTCGTCCTCATTCTTGGGACTTTGGTGGTTGATTGGGTGATTGCCCACAGACGAAGAACGGTCAGGTTGGTAGGCAGGAACTGGGCACACATTACGTACATGGTGGTCGTCGGCCTGATGCTGTTACAATATGCTCAGGGCAGGATTTTATAAGGATGAATTAAGGGAGAGATGAAAAAAAAGCGCAGAATGCCGGAATTTGATCATTATATCGCGCTCGCCTCAATCCTCGGCGCCGGCCTTTCCTTATTCCTCTACTACCGCTACAGCCGGGAAACCCAGGCGTACGTCATCTTCACCACGGCAATCGGCTACACCGTTTGGGGAGTCCTCCATCACAAACTCATCCATTACCTGACCATCGAGATTATCTTCGAATACGTCCTCGTCGCCGCTCTCGGCTCCCTGGTCGTCTTAAGCCTGGTAGGATACTAATAATAGCGTATAGCGTATAGCGTATAGCGTATAGCGTATAGCGTATAGCGTATAGCGTATAGCGCTTTTAGCTAATGGCTTATGAATAATGTTCAATGTTTAAGGTTTAATGTTCAATGTGTGATATTAAATGGCTAATGGCTAATGAGAAATGAGAAAATATATACTTTTTTCGCTTGACTAAGCGAAACAGATACTTTCTTTGCTTGTCCAAAGCAAGTATCCAAAGAAAAGACACCCAGTGAGCGGTCTTTCGGGAACAATGCTTCGCTCACGTTGTGCGATCAAACTCCTGCGCCTTAGAGGCTTGTCAGACAGTGATCGCTTTTCAATAGTGCTCGCTCAGCATGTTCTCGACTAGCTGCGCTCAAAGGGTAAAAGATTGATCATGGAGAAATATTAGTTCCTAATTCATCCTTTTCTCTTTCAAGCGATCGCGTTATGATGACGAATAGAATGATGAAAATTTGGCTCAAACGGATTCTCCTGGTCTTTCTCGTGCTTGGCTTCATCGGGATGACGGCGCTGGGCGGCTTCATCGCCGGCTTTTCATCCGCTCTGTTCTCGAAATCAGATTCTACGGCCATGACGGAAGAGGTGATTGCCGGGGAGGATGAACTGGCAAAAATCGGAATCCTTAGCCTGGAAGGATTGATCGTTACCTCGGAGGGAGAATCACCCTTCCCGACCGGAGAGGGAATGATCACTTCAAGCCAGGTGAAGCGCTGGCTGCGCGAGATATCGCAGGATAGTGATCTGAAGGCGCTGGTCATCGAAATCAACTCTCCCGGCGGTTCGCCGGTCGCGGCAGATGAGATCTATCAAGCGATAAAAACACTGCGCGCAACCGGGAGGAGCGTCGTCGTGGTCATGGAAGATACGGCGACGTCGGGAGCCTACTTTATCGCCTGCGCCGCTGACACGATCGTCGCCAATCCCGCCACCCTCACCGGTTCAATCGGCGTCATCGCCGAACTCACCAACGCTCAGGAACTCCTATCCAAACTGGGGATCGACATCGAAGTATACAAATCCGGCAAGTACAAAGACTTCAGCTCATTTTCAAGGCAGAGGACGGAGGAAGAAAAGGCGCTCATCCAAGATTATATCGACACCGCCTTCAATTTGTTTGTCTCGCGCGTCGCCGAGGGCAGAAACATGGATGAAGCGGCGGTGCGCGCCCTCGCCGAAGGCCAGGTATTTTCCGGAGAAAAAGCGCTGGAACTCGGGCTTATCGATCAGCTGGGGTCGATTGAAGACGGCGTTTCCGCGGCACAGAAGCTGCAGGGACTGGAGTCGGCGAAAATCGTCCGTTACCGCACGGAGTCGGCGCTCGACCTCCTCTTGGGAAGAGTGAGCGCGGTGATGAATCCTTTTGACGCGACGCTGAACTATCTGTCTGCGCCCGGCCTGCGGGCTTCCTACCTTCCTTCATTCTGAACAGATCAACGATTAATGACGACCGAACTTTACTTTAAAATCCCAGCAGTCTAACCCTTATTGACCTGGGAAAGACTCTC
>MHCL01000003.1:100879-102837 GCA_001816915.1 Candidatus Chisholmbacteria bacterium RIFCSPLOWO2_01_FULL_49_14 | reverse complement strand
AAAAGGTGCTCTCTCTGCGAGCCGAGGTACTGCGGACACACTTTGAGCTGGTAAAACTCACGCTGATCGCTCTTCACGATATGGATGAAGGTCTGCGCACAGCCCAGATCGGGAAAATTGAAGCCACGCAGGCGTTTCTCACCACTCACAAGGAAAACATTGAGAGAACCAACAGCACATCCGAGGTGAATGCCGAATCGTTGAGGATTGAACGGGAATCAGAAGCGATGAATGATCTGGCCTATGAAACGTTGACCCTGATCCTCACCGGACAGGCGCAGGGTTTGGAAACCCGTACCCGGCTGCTGTTGGACGGTGTGGTAGAAGAAAGAGGACAAGACCAAGACGTCCAGCAGGGCGCCAGCGATGTCCGCAGATTGTTAACCTCGGTTCGTGTTTCAATCGATAAAATTTTCGGCAGCGTGTTGGGAAGTGACGCGACCAAGGGAGGGAAAATGGTTTCAATCTATAAAGACGGTCAAAAAGAAATGCGCAAAGTCAAAACGACGCTCAAGGAAGCCGCTCAGCTTGTGCAGGAAATGACAAGAGGGGGATGAACGCATGAACGATCAAACGAATCAACCCATACCCGGAACTCAAGCCGTGCCTGTGAAGAACGCGATCCAGCAAGGTCAGGAAAACCGGACGGAAGAAAAAATCCCTAAAACTGTTCTGGAAAAACTGAAAGCCATGATGGCAAAGTCAAAGAAGGTCAAACTCATTGTCATCTTGTTCGGTTTTACTGTTTTCCTGTTTATCCTCTTCATCGCGATGACACTTTCGCGCAGACCGCCAAAGGAAACGGTTCCCGAAGCGATGCCGACACCGGCGCCGGAATCCGTCACTCCCACGCTGGCCCCGGAAGCACGCGAGCAAGATGTTGATGATCTCATCAAAGATATTGACGACTATAATCCGGACCAGAATGAGCTTCAGCCTCCGGTCGTCGATCTTGAAATCCGCCTCTAGCACATTCACATTAAATGTGAAGGTATAAACACATTTAATGTGTGTCCGAGTTGATCGCATGTTTCTGCTGTGATAGAGTGGAAATACAAGTAAATAAAAAATCGAGAGTTGCGGGAAAAGTGCTGGCTTTGTGATCCGCACAGCAACCCTGAGGAAACTCGAAGGGTGCTCCATCCAGGCCCGAGAGGGAAAGATTCGTCCTGACGCAAGTTGTGGGCTATAGTCCTGAGCTTGTCGAAGGAAAAACCAATGAACACTCCTTCGGGAGTGTTTTTTGCATTCCTTAATAATCTAATAAGATGCAACCCTCCGAAGTTTTCGGCTGCGAAAACGGCTACATAGCAGTCTTGAGCAAGCAGTAAAACGAATGGAGGGACGAACAGAATAAAAAAATGACGTATCGTCAGTTCACGTCAGAATCGGTCGCCGCCGGACACCCGGATAAAATCTGCGACCAAATATCCGACGCCATTGTGGACGCGGCGCTCAAGAGGGACCCGAAAAGCAGGGTAGCGGTTGAGACCATGGTAACGAGAAACAGGGTTGTCATGGCCGGAGAAGTGACCTCGAAAGCCAAACTGAATTACCGAAGCATTGCCCGCGGCGTCATTAAAGACCTCGGTTATACCAGGAAAGCATTCGGATTTTCTACTTCCTCGCCTGTGAGCGTCTACATTCATGAACAATCTCCCGACATTTCTTCCGGAGTCGAAGACGGAGGCGCCGGCGACCAGGGAATGATGTTCGGCTACGCGACGGACGAAACCCGGGAGTATATGCCGCTGCCCATCAGTCTTGCCCATGCCTTTGTCAAAGCCCTTGACCAAGCCAGAATAGATAAGAAGCTTTCCTATTTGAGGCCCGACGGAAAAGCGGAGGTGGTGGTCGACTATAAGAACGGCAAACCATGCTGCGTATCGACCGTCATCATCGCCGTTCCCCACAATCCGAGCGTGACGAACGCCGAACTCAAGCATGACATCGATAAA
>MHCL01000003.1:92060-100788 GCA_001816915.1 Candidatus Chisholmbacteria bacterium RIFCSPLOWO2_01_FULL_49_14 | reverse complement strand
GAGGCATGGGACGCCACGGCGGAGGCTGTTTCAGCGGCAAAGATCCGACCAAAGTGGACCGTTCCGGAGCTTACGCCTGCCGCTTCCTGGCAAAAAATATCGTTGCCGCCAAGCTCGCACGCCGCTGTGAGGTCAAGGTCGCCTACGTCATCGGAAGAGCCGAGCCGGTTTCGATCGCGTTCAACACATTCGGGACGCAGAAAAAGCCGGATTCCGTCATCCGTAATTTCGCGCGCGAAATCTTGGATCTCAATGTCCCCAACATCCTTGAGAAATTGGATCTCCGACGACCCATCTACCGCAGGACAGCCAGCTACGGCCATTTCGGAAATCCCGCCTATCCGTGGGAACGGATTGTGTCCTGATTCTTTCCCCACATGTAATGTGGGGAAGCAAAACTCCTCAAGAAGCATCGAATATTTCGGTTCTTCACATTAAATGTGTAGACGGAGTGCAGCTGTACATCCTCTTGAATTTCGGGTTACCTTCGATTTACAATACAGCTATGCAAGATGCTCCTTTAGCGGATCGAATCCGCCCGCAGAAACTTTCCGAAATCATCGGGCTCGGGCACCTCGTCGGGAAGGGAAAACCTGTCCGCCTCGCGGTAAGAAAGAAGACCATCCATTCAATGATTTTCTGGGGACCTCCCGGATCGGGAAAAACCACGCTGGCAAGGGTCATCGCCAACGAAATCGGGGGCAAGTTCCATCAGCTCTCCGCCGTCTCCGCGGGAAAGGATGACGTCAGAAAAGTCGTCGCCCAAGCCAAATCTCCACTCCTGGCGGGGCGAACGGTCCTGTTTCTTGATGAGATCCACCGCTTCAACAAAGCCCAGCAGGACTACCTCCTTCCCTTTGTCGAAGACGGAACCTTGATCTTCATCGGCGCCACCACGGAGAACCCGAGCTTTGAAGTCATCGCGCCGCTCTTGTCCCGCTGTCAGGTGTTCGTGCTCAATGAACTGTCGGAAAAAGAACTGGCAAGGATCATTGACAGGGGAATGAGGGAACTGAAGGTGAACATGGAACGATCAGCCAAGGATTTTATCGTGAGCTTCGCCAACGGCGACGCCCGCCAGGCATTGAACCTGCTTGAAGCAACACACATGCTTTATCAGAAAATCACGATTGAAAACCTGAAGTCCGCCCTGCAAAGTAAATTCCTGCGCTATGACAAAAAAGGCGAAGAGCACTACAACACAATCAGCTCATTTATAAAGTCGATGAGGGCGAGCAATATCGACGCCGCCATCTACTATCTTGCCCGGATGGTCGACGCAGGCGAAGACCCATTATTCATCGCCCGCCGGATGGTGATTTTTGCTTCCGAAGACATCGGCATGGCCCAACCGACCGCTCTGGTCGTCGCCAACGAGATCTTTCGCGCCTGCGAAACCATCGGCTACCCCGAATGCGCGATAAACCTCGCCCACGGCGTTGTCTATTTGGCATCCGCGCCCAAAAACAGGTCAGCCTACGACGCCCTGCGGGCCGCGCAAAAGGATGTCAAACAATACGGCAACCTCCCGATCCCTCTGAACCTTCGTAACCCTGTCACCAAACTGATGGAAGATATCGGATACGGTAAAGGTTATGAAAAATATACCAAAGAAGACCTACTACCTGAAAAATTGAAGGGGAGAAAATATTATAAAATTGATAGAAGCTGATATATAAATTGATTGATGAAGGCAAATCCTGAGTCTGAACCATCAAGAAAGCTAGTTAAAATATACAGAAATCAGGCCGAAACTCTCTTCGAACAATACGGTAATAATTTTGATCAGTTCACAGAAGGCCTCGGTGTTCTGACAGAAGAAGGTGATAGTCTTCTTTTGCAAGGAAAAGCAACTGGCTACAACATCTTACTTTCGAAGGAAGATATGGATCTTGCAAGTGGGGAATCGCTAATATTTTATAGTAACTACATCGGGAAACCAGGACATTTCGGCGAATTGATAGCAGAATTGGTTGACGGTGACATTATTGCCGAAAGAAAAATTCGTTTGGGAAAAAGAGCCTCGAAAACAATATATAGCGGTAAGTGGAAAGTCGACCCTGAACATGAAAAATTGGGTTGGGTTGAAGGTAAAGACCAAACTGGTAAAATACGGAAAAAAAGAGTATCAAAAACGGTGGAAACAGTGGTTATATTTTCTACAGAAAGCGACCACCAAGCGAAACAAATAGTAGAAAAGATTTACAAAAAAGTGGAATGGACATATCCAGATATTAGAGCGACCATCTCATTGAGGAACGCATTATCAGAGCAAAAATTTGAGGAAGTTATAGCAAATATCCTTGTGCAAGATGCTGCACAAATGATTGCACTAGACATTTCTGAGAGTTTCAGGAAACCATATATTCCAGAGCCAAGTTTGGCAAATCGAGAGTTGGTGACTTTTATCGTTTCTCCGGCATCTACTTCCGGCTAGGAAGAAGTGTTGCTCCTACACCTTCTCTCCAAGAAAACACGTCGCCCGCAGGACAAGTATAGACAGCTGCGGTAACCGGAGGAGGAGTGACTAGATGTTCAACAAATGTGCCAGGTTGGTTATCCGAAGGGCATGGTGGTGTTAAATGTTCATAGTATTCCTTGACCCTGTCCATGTGTTCCAGAGTGCTCATTACAATCTCCTTGTCAGTTCTTCTATCTGTCTCAACTTTTTTCATCGCTGACATGACCTCTGCATGATTATATCACTGGGGGAATAAAAGAGTGTTCAAGGCCGTATTCTACGATGAATCCAACTACTTAGCGACCTAGACAAGCATGACATACCCGATCGGTGCGTTGCGATGAACAGCTGTCTGGGGTAGTTATAGCTCTCTTCAACATTGTCATCCAGATCTGCCTGGCCCGTTTGTGGACGGATATGCGGTCAATATGGTGCGGCGCAGGCAGGAAGGAGAGCCAAAGGTCGATGCCAAAAGAATTGTTTTTGCCCAAGACGCGATGAGCGTGAAAGAACTATCTGGGCAAACAGGAGACGTGATGGCCCAGGTAAACGTATTGGCAGAAGAGGAAAACGAAGATTTGCAGAAGCTCGAGGAGATTGATCCCAACAAACGACCGCTGTACGAAAGGCGCGTTGAGAGAACAAAACGAGCCTTAAAACTCATACAACATTTCGAAAAAAAAGAACTCAACCTTGATGCATTGACCAGGATTATGGCATTTCGTGTCGGAGAAAAAGGTTTTGTATACGCCAATACTGACGTGAAAGCCGGAGTGGTCGGTGAAATCTCTGGAGATACAATGCAGATGAGAATACTATCAGGACCGGCGATAAAAGAGGATCTTAAAGCAGGGAAATACGAAGAAATATCAATCCCGCAACGAACTCATTAGTTTTTTGACTTGCAAAAATAGAAATACTGAACAAATTCAGAATTTATTCACAGTCAATTTCAGATTCTTCCAACGAAGAAATACTGCCTCTCAAGAAATAGATGAAGTAATGAGTGCCTGATATACTAAAAGGGAGAAAAGTTTATAGAAAAGTATGGCGGAAGCGATTACGGGACTACAAGAAGAAGTGGACAGGCAATACAGGCTCTTGGGCTTTGAGGGCTTTGACGAAGGGTTTGAACAGTTAGATCAGGAAGTAGGCGGTATCTTGGGAAAACCTCCCGAAGAAGTCAGAGAATTTCTCCATCAAAGAACCGCCCACATCGAAGACAGCAAAGACCGCAAATCAGCAATGAAGCTTCTCGAACTAAGGATGAGCTCCTTGAGGATTCAAGAGCAGCCGTAACGATTGCCTAAAAGCGACCGAAGAAAATAATCATGCACGATGAACAAATTAAAAACCACTTTAAAAAGTAGATCCCACGATCTGCATAATCCTAAAAGAACTGCGGCTTGGAAAATATCACTAGAGGGAATCCAAATAGTACAAGAGAGATGTTTCTGATAAAATCATGGCTAAGATGAGAAAAAGATCCATACTCAACTTCCAGGTGCTGATAACACAGGATGAAGACGGCATGTTTGTCGCTGTCGCACCCGCTATTCCCGGTTGTCACGCTCAGGGCAGCACATACGAGGAAGCACTCGTAAACATTAAGGATGCTATGAAACTTTGTCTAGAAGTTGCAAAAAAAGACGTAAAGTATCGGGGAAAAATAGATTGGCCTGAATCGAAGAAAAACCCAAAACTACTCGGAATCATTAATATTCCGATACCCTCATCAATGAGAGCAGAATAATCTTTCATGCCTCGGTTACCAACAATTTCTTCAAGAAAATTTTGCAAGTTCTTGGAAGGACGGGAATTTATACCAATTCGTCAGTCTGGAAGCCATCGGTTTTATAAACACAAAGATGGAAGAACAATGGTGGTGCCGATACACACGAAGAAGGACATCGGAAGGGGCCTGCTCCGTCCTATTCTTCGCGATGCAAACATCTCTCCGGAAGAATTTGTAAGATCGTTGTAAGAATAATCCAGTAGTGAAAACAGCCCCCCGGTTATGGATAGAAGGAAAGTCAAAACCCACTTTAAAAAAGCCGACCCGACGATCTATTCGGTCCTCAAGGATCTTCAGCTAGGAAAATGGGTGAAAAAACACCCAACGTCAGGATTCTTTCCGATCCTCTGTGAATCGATCATCTCCCAACAGCTCTCGGACAAAGCGGCGAGAACCATCTACGACCGTTTCCTTCTGCAGTTGCCCGATAAAAAAGTGACGCCGGATGCCGTTCTGCGGATCCCGGATAAAAAAATGCGCGCTGCCGGCATGTCCTGGTCCAAGGCAAGCTACGTCAAAAATCTCGCTTTGGCAACCAAAAACGGGGAATTGAAACTGGCCGCACTCCCGAAACTCCCGGACGATCAAGTAATACAAGAACTCATCAAAGTAAAGGGTATCGGACCCTGGACCGCGGAGATGTTTTTGATCTTTTCGCTGGGCCGGGAAGACGTCTACTCGCACGGCGACCAAGGGTTGAAAACCGCGATTACCGAGCTCTATAAGCTCAAATCCCCAACCCGAGCTCGAATAGAAAGAATCGTCGGAAAATGGAAACCATACCGATCCTACGGCTGCATTGCCCTCTGGCACAGCATAGACGCGAAAAAATGAATATCAAAATGAAAGAAGCTCAAAATAAGCGAAAGATTACCGCTCTCGGAAGTCCGTTTGCTTCTTCTTTTCATCGAAGGTAATGAGAAAATTTCAAAGACTCCCTGTCTTCCGAGCAGGTTGACACCAATTTCCAATTCATCTGAGAAAACCACCGGAGCCTTGAATCGTTTCTTTCCAATAGTCATGGAGATGGTATAAATATGCCCTCTTATTCTTCCTCCAACACCACCCATATCAACTTTCTCTCCCTTGCGCAAAGGAACCCCGAGCTTATCTGCAACTGTCGAGTCAAAGAGCGACACACCTGCTCCTGAATCAACGAGAGGGTAAACATCAGTCGTTCGAAGTCGGTAGGAAAGGGAAACCCGCGCGATCGGAAAATCTCCTCCGTCAGGAGATTGATAGTAAGGAAATGAGATCTTCATCGAGGGGATGAGAATATATACGGACCTTTGCGCTTTTCAGGCACCCTGAAAGCACCAGCTTTTGGTGGGTGTTTTTTTGTACCAACGACGAACTCACTAATATCCTCAAGACTTTCTCCGAAAGCGATGATCCGCTCATTCTTGATTGCCACCCACTTACCTGAGAATCGGGGTAATTTTTCTACTGAAACATTGACTTTTTTCATATCAGCGTCATTCTACCATACTGATGGTAGAGTAAGATGAGTTTATAATTAATCACGGAAGAGAATATGCCCAAGAAAATCATCCTCATACGTCACGGAGAAACGGAGTATAACCGTCAGAAAAAATGGCAGGGATGGTCTGATGTTCCCCTCAACAAAGCCGGGAGAAAGCAAGCCCAGCTTTTGGCGCACAGACTCAAACATGAAGTCATCGATGTCTTATATACCTCTGATCTCAAACGAGCCGTCGAGACGGCGCGAGCTATCGCAAAAAGCGTCAACCTTCAAGTAATAAAAACCAAAAAATTACGGGAAAGGAACATCGGTATCTTGGAGGGAGTAAACTTTCAGGAATCTGTAGAAAAATATAAGGATATCTTTGATGGATTGTTCGGCAGCCATGACGAATCGTTTAAAGGACACGGTGGAGAATCAGTAAAAGAAGTCAAACAAAGAATCAAGGAACTATGGAATGAAATTCGAGCCGAGCATCAGGTAAAGATCGTGGCGATCGTTACTCACGGGGGAACAAAGCACCACATCATACGATTGCTCGTTACAGATTTTTTACAAGACATGCAATTCGGAAACACCGCAATCACCATCCTCAAAAAAGACCGCGATGGCGCTTATCAGATCACGCTTCTCTCCGACATCAGCCACTTGCAGGAATAATCCCACAAACAAGCAACACTTCATTCTTTGAAAAAATCCGCTGAGCGCTGCATGGCTTGGGTGAACGAAGGGCCGGTGAGGTTGTGCCCGCCGCTTTGATATTCGAAGAGCTCGTGTGGGATCCCGGTTTGATCCAAGACGCTCATTAAATTACGGCTGTAGCCGATGGATACGACCGGATCGTCCGCTGCGTGATGCACCTCAACAGACCCCGTGATACCGTCAAGGTAGTTGGTCGCGGGGACCTTCCGCCAAAACTCGCTTTCCGTGCTGAACTGTCCGTACAGATTGAACAGCTCGTCGCGCTTTCTTCGACTCTGCGAATCCGCGGGAGGCGGCTGGTAGCTGGCGTCCGAAATCCGATATTGGGAAAAATCTTCGTAGGTGTAGACCGCACCGGCCCAGATGACTACCTTGTGAATTTCCGGCATCGCAACGAAACTGCGGAATACCACGTTGCCAGCCATGCTGTGTCCCCAAAGGCCGATGCGACCGGTATTGACGATCGGTCCAAATCCCGTCGAAGGATCCTTCAATATTTTTACAGCAGCGACGGCATTCAACGTATCGATGACGTAATCCCCGGAATAATAGGAGCCGCCGGGATCTCCTTCCGATTGATCATGCCCGCGCAGATCAATCTTGAAAACAACCAATCCTCGGCGTGCAAGAAAATCGACGTAGGAGGTGTAATTCACGAGCGTGCGGTATTGAGCGGGCGGGATATAGCCGTGGACGAAAACTACGGCCGGAAATCCAGCCGCGCCATCCGGATTCCGAGGGACTGGGCCTTTGGGAATCGTCAACATGCCATTCACTCGATAGCCGTCGGATTCGTAGCTGGTCAGATAGGAAGAATAGGACTCGTTTTCCGAGATGAGTTCGAGATCGCCTAGGTTGCTGTCATACTTCCGGCTTCTTAAATACGGCATAGTGAGTTCCATGAAGGGAAAAGGTGTTTCCGTCGGAGTGGGGAAAACCTCGGCGATACGCCGCTCGATATCCGGCAGATGAATGTTCCGCAGTTCTGATCGCACCATGAGTAGATATGCAACACCGATGAGAACAGCCAAGAGAATGACTCCGAAAATCAATACCAGCCTATTTTTTTTCTTTTGGATGGGATGAAGCTCTGGAGAAATGAATGCTTCCGGCTGCAGGTCGGGAGCTTGCGAAGTAACGGACATTTTTCCAGTATATACCAGTAGTCGAGCGGCCTTGCTTAAAAAACAGCCATGCTATACTTGTCTTTCTTGTTATAAAAGGACAACGGACAATGCTCATGAGAAAATCATGGTTTTGGTTGCTCATCGTCGGGTTTCTGGTAGCGGGTGCCGGTCTGTTTTATTCGCGCGGCTCAACACAAGAGTACACGTTGACGCCCCCAGCCTCTTCCGAACCGAAAGATTCTTCAGCGACGGACGTTGTCGAGCCCGTCGAACCGGACGCCGGACCGGACCGCGAGATCGTCGCCGGCGGCCTGCAAATCCCCTGGGAAGTCGGGTTTTTACCTGACGGCAGGCTCTTGGTGAGCGAACGTCCGGGACGGCTGCTTCTCATCGGCGAGGATCGCCAGATTATTGAGATTTCCGGCGTGAGGCATATCGGGGAAGGCGGACTTCTCGGTTTTGCGCTGCATCCGGATTTTGAAAAGAACCGGCTTGTCTACCTCTATCTCACAAGCCAAGAAAACGGCCAAATCGTTAATCGCGTGGAACGCTACCGCCTGGACGATGCTTCCCTTTCACAGCGGGAAGTGATCCTGACAGGCATCCGCGGCGCGTCAAACCACGACGGCGGACGGATCGCGTTCGGTCCTGACGGTATGCTGTATATCGGCACCGGTGATGCCGAGCAGTCTCAATTAGCCCAGGATACCAACTCACTCAACGGCAAAATACTCCGAGTGAACGATGACGGGAGCATCCCCGCGGATAATCCATTCGGCAACGCCGTCTTTTCGTACGGGCACCGCAACGTCCAGGGTTTGGCATGGGATGACGAGGGGCGATTGTGGGCGACCGAACACGGCAGAAGCGGCGTCCTTTCCGGCTTGGACGAATTAAACCTCATCGAGAGGGGCCGCAACTACGGATGGCCGGAAGTCCAGGGTGATGAAGAACGTATGGGCATGGTCCGGCCAGTCATTCATTCCGGAAATGAAACTTGGGCACCTTCCGGCGCCCAGTACCTACCTGCGCAGGCAGGCGTAGAGGAAAGTATCTTTTTTGCAGGGCTGCGGGGAGAGTCGCTGTATGAGGCAAAGGTAGAAGGCGGGAGGGGCATTTCATTCACGAGGCACTTGCGGGGAGAATACGGGAGATTAAGA
>MHCL01000003.1:60523-92004 GCA_001816915.1 Candidatus Chisholmbacteria bacterium RIFCSPLOWO2_01_FULL_49_14 | reverse complement strand
GCGCGGTAAGGCGCAAAGCGACGACGACCGCATTATTCGTATTCAGCCGCGCGTCCTGCGCTAACCGTCATCAATCCAATCATTCTCAGCTGTAATTCAGTTTTTTCCTGTAGTAAAGACTTTTCGCGATGAATCATTTAAAAAAGCCGGTACTGCCTATCGTTCTTCTGGTTATCCTCGTGACATTCGGAATCATTGGAGCACGGTTCTTTTATGATCAGCCTATCACGGGAGCGCCTCCATATGGGGAAAGCGAAGAAGATGCGCCAGCTTTGGGCGAGCTTGACTGGCTTCGCGATTGGAAACGGCCGGATGGACCTGCCCGCGTGGGTGTACAGATCGGTCATTTGAACAATGAGGATGCTCCGGAAGAACAGAAGAGACTCCGGAATAACGGAGGCGCGACCGGCGGAGGGTATACGGAAGTCGAAGTCAACGCCGCCGTTGCGGAAGAACTCAAGCGGCTTCTTGCATCGGAAGGAGTTCTCGTCGATCTCCTGCCGACGACCATTCCGCCTGATTATTGGGCGGACGTTTTTGTATCCGTTCATACGGATGGGAATACCAATCCGACCGTTTCCGGGTTCAAAATCGCTTCATCTTGGCGTGATCTCACGGGAACGGCGAGAGAGCTGGTTGCCATCCTCGAATCGTCATACCAGGAAGCGACCCGTTTCCCGAAAGATCCGAACATATCCCGCAACATGCGCGGGTACTACGCGTTTTCCTGGTGGAGGTACGAACATGCCATCCATCCCAAAACGACGGCGGCGATCGTCGAGATGGGCTTCATCACGAATCCCGGCGATAGGAAGATCCTCGTTGGTTCTCCGGAAATTCCTGCGCGCGGGCTGGCCGATGGTGTGCTGAAGTACCTTCGCAGCCAGAACCTTCTTGAAGACTGACTTTATCACTCGTCGCGACAGAACTCACTTTCAGCTTTTTCTCAGGTTCCTGATATACTATGCGGCAAATGAGAGTTCTGGTCGTCGAAGACGAACACAAAATCGCCAATTCCATCAAAAAAGGGTTGGAGCAGGAATCATACGCCGTCGACGCCGCCTTTGACGGAGAGTACGGATTTGATTTGGCTTCTACCGAGGAATATGACGTCATCATCCTGGATGTCATGCTCCCCAAAATGGATGGCGTTGAGTTGTGTAATAAACTTCGGGGAAAAAACATACATACCCCAATTCTCATATTAACGGCAAAAGGAGAACTGGACGATAAGGTGAACGGACTCAATGCGGGAGCGGACGACTATCTGATCAAGCCGTTTGCCTTTGCCGAACTCATAGCCAGAATCAAAGCCCTGACGCGCCGGCCCAAGCAGGCGCAAAGGACGACGCTCAAAGTCGCTGATCTTACGCTCGACACCCTGAGCTTTCAGGTGAAACGGGGCAGTACGGAAATTGGACTTTCAAAAAAAGAGTTCGGGCTGCTCGAATTCCTCATGCGCAATCAGGGAAAAATTCTTACTAAAGACCAGATCACCAATAATGTTTGGGATTACGACGCCGATATCCTGCCGAACACAGTTGAAGTCTACATCGGCTACCTCAGGAAAAAAATTGACAGACAGTTTATAGGGAAGCCGCGCCTCGTACACACCGTTCGCGGTTTCGGATACAAAATAAGTTAAAAATGAAAAATGAAAAGTGAACATATTTCTGTCTCACTTGAATGATGAATTTTAAACGCACTGAGAAGTTTCAATCTGCACGTGTTCGACTCACCGCTTGGTATCTGGTAATCATCATGCTGGTCAGCCTGTTTTTCAGCCTGATGATCTATCTTGGAGTATCTCGGGAGTTCGAACGCGGTTTTCGCAGGGCCGAACTCCGACTTCACGCCGAAGAGCTGGGAGTGCTACTCCCCCGGCGGTTCTCGATTCAACCGGAGGATCTAAGACCGGAACTTCGCGGATTGCAGCCGAGAATTTTCTTCATCGAAGATTTAGTAGATGCCCGAAAAGGGATACTCATTCGGCTGATGATGATCAATGGCGTCATTTTGGTTGTTTCGGCCGCGGCAAGCTACCTGATGGCCGGCAGGACCCTCGCTCCTCTGGAAAAATCCATGGAGGAGCAAAAACGGTTTGTTGCCGACGCGTCACATGAATTGCGAACTCCGCTTACAGCCCTGAAAACGTCAATTGAAGTGGCGCTGCGGGAAAAAAATATCAGCGAGAGTCAAGCCAGAGGGATCTTAAAAGACAGCCTGGGTGATGTCGATAAGCTTTCACACCTTTCAACACAGCTTTTGCATTTATCCCGTCTGCAGCAGGGTGCGCCTCTCAAAGTTTCAACGGTGGATATTGCTCAAGTAGTAAGAGACGCGGTAAAGAAGATGACGCCCCTCGCGAAGCAGAAAAAGATCGTCATCAGGAATGAGGTTACCGCCGGATCAATCAAGGCCGAACCGGGGCAAATCGAAGAAATGCTGACGATTTTCCTCGATAACGCGATCAAATTCACTCCTGACAAGGGAACGATTACTCTTCAATCGAGTACAGAAAAGAAGAACCTGATTCTGACGATCCGCGACACAGGGATCGGCATCCCGGAAAAACACCTCCCGAAAATTTTTGACCGTTTTTACAGGGCGGATAGCGCTCGGGAAAAAGGAACCATTGACGGATTCGGCTTGGGGCTTTCGCTGGCGAAGCAAATCATTGAAGCGCACGGCGGATCAGTTCGGGTTGAAAGCACAGTCGGAAAAGGGACGATGTTCACAATCCGAGTTCCCCGCAAGCAGCCGTAAGAGCCCTTCTCTAAGCATCTTCTCAGACTGGAACGATACAATATTTCTGTTATTTAAAAAAAGAGTGGTCCCGAAGAGATAGCGCAAGCGCATCTCGCGGGACCCCATGAGATATCCGAAGGACTATCTCATTGGGGAGGAGGTGAGTAGGATGAAGAAAAGTCTGTTCATACCCATACTGATTACTGTGATCATCATTGCGGCAGGCGTGATGGGGGTAACCGCAGCACGGGCTCAGGACAGCGGCTCATACCCGCCTTTTATTCAAAGTTTGGCCGATCGTTTCGGCCTGAATGCACAAGAGGTTAAAACATTTTTTGAAGCAGAGCGACAGGAACGCCAACAAGTGATGCGACAGAGTAGGGAGGAGAAATTGAATCAGGCAGTAACGGACGGCGTCATTACGGAAGAACAAAAACAAGCCCTCATGAACAAATGGGATGAGATAAAGCAGGAAAGAGAACAACACAGGGAAAACATGCAGGCTTGGTTTGCAGAGCAGGGAATTGATGCCGAAGCGCTGAAAGAGTACGGTGGCTTCGGTCACCTTAGGGGCTTTGCGGGACGTGGAATGTGGAAGTAAAAAACCCCTCGTTCCTCTTGAAAACACCCCCGTAAAGTGCGGGAGTGTTTTTTTCAGTCTTTTCTCAGGTTTCTTGTATAATCTTGAGCCTATGGTTAAAGAGAAGTCATCGCCTGCATCAATGAAAGAAAAACTGATGCTACGCATGAAAGGTTTAGTAAGCAGTCGCAAACGGGTCGCGGGTTTGATCGTGATCATTGTTCTCCTTTCGCTCCTCGGCTGGCGCGTTTTTCGCGGCAGTGAACAAGAACCCCAACTCCAGACCGCTCAGGTGGAGCGGGGGACGATCGTCTCGTCCATCGCGGCGACAGGGCAAATATTGGTCTCAAACATCAACACGATTACTTCTCAGGCAAGCGGCACGGTCAAAGAGGTGTACGTGTCAGACGGAGAGACGGTTCAAGCAGGACAGAAAATTGCTGAAATTACGCTTGATTTGGAAGGAGCGCAAAGCCAATCTCAGGCTTACGCTTCCTATCTTTCGGCAAAAAATTCACTGGAATCCGCAAAAGCGTCACAATTCAGCCTGCAAGCGGACATGTTCAGTGCCTGGGATGACTTCAAAGAACTTGCGCAGTCAGACAGCTACGACACGCCGGAAGAGCGGATCTTGCCGCAGTTTCATATTTCCGAGGCCCAGTGGCTTGCGTCTGAAGCAAAATACAAAAATCAACAATCGGTGATAGCCCAAACACAGGCAACGCTTGGCAGCGCCTGGTTATCGTATCAACGTTCAAGCGCAAATATCACGGCGCCAAGCATGGGGACGCTGACCGGCCTTACCATTGCCCCCGGCATGCAGGTCGGATCCTCCGACGCATCGAGCGGAAATCGGCTGTCCCAACGAGTCGCGGCCATTGTGACGGAGGGCAAACCGCTGGCGACCTTTCAAGTCAGCGAGATTGATGTTTCATCAGTCAAGCCAGGTCAGCAGGCGACCATAACCTTGGACAGCATTCCCGACAAGACGTTTACCGGAGAAGTGGTAAGTGTGGATAAGATAGGCAGCGTCTCAAGCGGGGTCACCAATTATCCCGTTATCATCCGATTCGATACAAGCGCCGAACAACTGCTGCCGAACATGACGGCATCGGCAAACATCATCATTGAGAGAAAAACCGATGTTTTGATTGTTCCCTCAAGCGCCGTGCAGTCGCAAGCCGGCCAATCGGCGGTCCGGGTTCTGCGAAACGCACAAGGGCAAAGCGTGACCGTGGAAACCGGAATTTCTTCCGACACCCAAACAGAGATTCTCTCCGGCGTAACCGAAGGAGAAACGGTCATCACAGGGACGGAATCGGTGAGCGATCAATCTTCACAGGGCAGCTCCCCCTTTGGGGGCTTCGGAGCCGGATCATTCGGCGGCGGCGCACGATTCGTCCGCTAGGGGGTTCTTCTATGATTCAGGTAGAACATATTTCAAAGATTTATAAAACGGGAGAAGTGGAAGTCCCCGCGTTGCAGGATGTGACGTTTACGGTAAATAAGGGGGAGTTCGTCGCCATCATGGGCCCATCCGGGTCCGGAAAATCGACGCTCATGAATATTTTGGGAGCGCTGGATATACCAACAACCGGTGAATACGTATTAGACGGAGAAAATGTCGGTGCTCTTACCGACGATCAACTGGCTGAAATCAGAAACAGAAAAATCGGATTTGTCTTTCAACTCTATAACCTTCTTCCCAGAACCTCGGCGTTGAAAAACGTGATGCTGCCGATGATGTACGGCGGTATCCCCAAAGAACTGCGGCGGGAAAAAGCCGAGCACCTGCTCAAGCAAGTGGGTCTGGGAGACAGGCTCTCCCACACCGCAAGCCAACTGTCCGGAGGGCAGCAGCAGCGCGTCGCCATCGCTCGGGCGCTCTCCATGGACCCAAGCATCATTCTGGCAGACGAGCCAACGGGAAACATTGCCAGCGCGCAGGCAAGAGAGATTATGGAGATTTTCCAGGATCTCAACGATCGCGGCAATACCATACTCATGATCACGCATGAGCAGGACATCGCGCACTATGCCAAACGAATCATCAAGATTCGAGACGGTAAACTCGATATCGACAGCAAAACGGCCGCCAGAAGCTGGCGCGAAAGGGGACCAAACATGGAAGCTCGTGAACTCATTGTTGAAAGCTTCGGGACCCTCTCGCTCAACAAAATCCGAACGGGCTTGGCAATGCTCGGCGTTGTCATCGGCATCGGCAGCGTGATCGCGCTTGTCTCTCTCGGACAAGCCTCTCAGCGGTCGGTAGAAAATCAGATAAAGTCATTGGGCTCAAATCTCTTGACTGTTTCCCCCGGCGCCCAAACGCAGGGTGGAATTCGGGGCATGGCCGGGGGCGCAACCACGCTCACCAATGAGGACGCGCAGGCGATAAAAGACTCCAAAGAAATTACTTCTGTGAGCGACGTTTCCCCCGAATACTCCCAACGAGCGCAGGCCGTGGCCGGGAGGAACAATACCAACACGCAAATCATCGGAGTCGCTCCGCAATATTCTGTCGTCAGAAATATTAACGTTGCGTCAGGATCATTCATTACCCAGAGGAACGTCGAAGCAAGAAGCAAGGTGGCAGTTCTGGGACCGCAGGCAGCGGAAGATTTATTCGGTGAGGATTGGCAGGGCAGTGATCCGATCGGGAAATCAGTTCGCATTGACGGGCAATCTTTTCTTGTGATCGGCGTAACCGAGAGCAAGGGAGGGACAGGTTTTCAAAACCAGGATGACAGGATCTATATTCCCCTCACCACGGCCCAGAAAACTCTGTTCGGCTCGAATTACCTGACATCCATAGCCGTTGCGGCGACAAGCGAGGAAGTTATGGAACAGGCAAGGAATGAAATCGGATACTTGCTTCTGGAAAGACACAGAATCAGCGACCCGTATCAGGCGGATTTTTCAATATTTTCTCAAGAGGATATTTTGGGCACGGCCGCGCAAATAACCGAAACATTTACAGCACTCCTCTCCGGCATCGCGGCGATCTCATTGGTGGTTGGCGGCATCGGTATTATGAATATCATGCTGGTGACCGTGACCGAGCGGACGCGGGAAATAGGGCTGCGGAAAGCCTTGGGCGCCAAAAGAAAGACAATCACCGCTCAATTCTTATTCGAAGCCGTGATCATTACTTTTGTCGGCGGCCTCATCGGGGTTGTCGCCGGAATTATCGTATCGTATTTCCTGTCAAATTCATTTGGTCTGTCTTTTGGGCTTTCATTCCCTTCGATTCTTCTCGCGTTCGGCGTGTCGACCGTCATCGGGATTATTTTTGGCTGGTATCCTGCCAGGAAAGCGTCTCTGCTCGAGCCGATTGAGGCATTAAGATATGAATAGATTGTTGCCATAGTTGGATAATTTGCACATCCAACGTGATGTCTGAGAAAATATTTTAAATATTCAAAATAAGGTGGTCCCAGTGAGATGCCTTCAGATCTCACGGGATCCCGTGAAGTGCGCGAAGCGTTACTTCACTGGGAGGAGGTGAGCACATATGAAAGTCCCGATCGCCGTTATAATCATCGCTGTACTCCTGGTCGGAGCCGGCGCATTTTATGGCGGAATGAGATTTGAGCAATCAAAAACTGCAAACGTACGGAATCAATTTTCCCGCAACGTCTCCGGAGCGGAAGGCCGCGGGGGACAACGTTTTGCACAGGCCGGAGTAAGACCGGTGAGCGGCAAGATCATTCATCGGGATGAATCAAGCATCACCGTAGAATTACAGGACGGAAGCAGCAAAATCATTTTGGTTACAGATCAAAGCAGCATCAACAAAACCGAAGCGGGAAGCAAAGCTGATCTCAAGGATGGAGAAGAGGTGGTGATCTTCGGTCAGGAAAATTCGGATGGGAGCATCACCGCCCAAAACATTCAAATCGGAACGCAATTCAGAGGGCGGACCAATGACCTTCCGCAACCCGATGGTACCGGGATGTAATCTGAAACAAGACGGCACTCCAAAGGTATGATGGAATTTCTCTGAAGTGTTGGGCTCACGACATCAACATTGGGAGATAGCAAATCGAATGAAGAGTTAGGGTACAAGAACATGAAGATCAAAATTGCGCAGGAACTCGGGTACTTTCGAAATTCTCTCCAAAGACTGGCAGATCCCAAGCGAGCAGAAGGGGAAAAACGGTATCTCAAAAGCAGCCTGCGCCATTACGGCGTTTCCATGCCGAAGTTGGAAAAAATCATTCGTGTTTGGGCTGAAGGCCATCCGGAATGCAGCATTGACGACGCGGTAAAGCTGTCCAATTTGCTTTGGGATTCGCAGTGGCATGAAGAAAAGACCATCGCCGTGGAACTGCTGGCATATAAGGCTCAAAATCTTGAGATGAGACACCTCAAGATAATTGAAAAGATGATGCGTGAAGCAAAAACTTGGGCCCACATCGATCCGATTGCCATCTTGCTCATCGGTTCAATCATGGAAAAAGATAAAAAGATGCTCAAACGACTGCCGGAATGGGCTGAGGATGACAACTTTTGGGTACGCCGAATAGCCATTCTATCCCAGGTACTTCAATTCAGGAAAGGAAAAGGGAATTTTACGCTTTTTAAAAAAATAGTCATCCCGATGTTGCGGGAAGGGGCGGATTGGTCGAAGGAAGAACGTTTTTTCATCAGGAAAGCCATCGGTTGGGCTTTGCGGGAATTGGCACCCCGCCGGCCCGAGTTGGTCTATGATTTTTTGAAAACATATCATCATCAAATGTCCGGTCTGACGTTCAAAGAAGGATCGCGAAAGCTTCCGCTCGAATTGCAGAAAAACCTCAAAAATAATTCCTAGGTGCAATCGTTGAAAAACCCTGGTACAATCGCCGCATTGAAGGAGGAGAGAAATATGGCGACAGAAAGAAAACGAAGGACAGGAAAAAAACGCACGAGGACAAGCAGGAGAAAAACTGAGGCAAAAAGCTTGATGCCTCAAAACTCAATGCCCAATTCCCGTTTAGATATAGTAAAGAACAGCCTTAAAAAGAAGCACACGTTGCGGATGGCGATTATCGCGGCAGTGCTTATCGTTCTGGGCACGTTTGCCTTAAAATACAGATATTTTCTGGTCCCGGCTACCGTGAACGGCCAGCCGATTTTCGCTTGGGATTACGTTGCAAAACTTCACCAACTTGCCGGAGAACAAATCCTCAATCAGCTGATCTCGGAACGGGTCATTCTTCAGGAGGCAACGAAAAACAGCGTAAGCGTCTCACCGGAAGAATTCGATACCGAAGTGAAGAAAGTCGAAGACCAATTGACGCAATCGGGCGGATTGGACACCTTCCTTACCAGTCAGGCGATGTCAAGGAAAGAATTTGACAGTCAAATGCGACTGAGCCTTTTGGTAAAAAAACTGGTCGAGACAGAGGTCAGTGTCAGCGATGACGAAATAAATAAGGAATACACAGAAAATGCAACTGACTATACGGATATGGATGAGAACCAAGCCAAGCAGAAGATTCAGTTAAACTTAAGAGAACAGAAAATCCAGGAAGAAATCACTCCTTGGTTGGAAGGATTGAAAACCAACGCGAACATTCAGATTCTCCTGCCTTCTAAATGAAATTGGGAAAAAAGACTGCTGTTTCGGGAAAAGACCACATCGGGTTAGGGGTCGGAGCAGTCATTCTTCGAAACAAAACTCAAATCCTCCTTATCAAAAGAAGCAAGAAGCTTGCCAAAGAACGCACAACGGTCGGCATGTGGTCAATCCCCGGCGGTGAAGTGGAATTCGCAGAAACGGCAGAAGACGCAATTTGCAGGGAAGTACGGGAAGAATTGGGAATTGTGATCCGCATAAAAAAACTCATCGGCCATTGGGACCAGATATTACCAAAAGCCAAGGTGCATTGGCACAGCGTCACGTTTTTGTGTTCCATAAAAAGCGGTACCCCGTCTATCAAGGAGCCAGAAAAGACAGTTCAATTGAAATGGTTTGATCTGAAAAAGTTGCCGAAAAATAGCGGGGTAGCCCACGTCGCGGCACCGCTGGTTATGCTGGGAAAGATGAGTAGGAGTGAGTTTAAAAAAAGAAGAAAGGAGACTCCGGAAAGCTAAAAATGAGAAATAATGTTTGATATTCAATGTTTAATGTTTAAATCTTAAACCTTAAACCTTAAATCTTGAATCTTAAATCTTAAATCTCATGCTTCACATTATCTACCATCCCGAATATCTCAACTACAGCTTCGGACCGGGACATCCCTTCTGGCCGCAGCGGGCTAAAATCTTTCTTGAATTGATAAAGAGGCAGAAGCGGTTTGCGTACACACTGCATACACCGGCCAAAGCAATGCGGCAGGATCTTGAACTCGCCCATACGAGGGAATACCTCGACCGAGTCATGCAATTGGCGAAGACCCGAGGCGCTCTGTCAATCGATACGCCGGTCAGCGAGGGAATTCTTGACGCGGCTTATTACTGTGCGGGAGGGACAGAACTGGCATCCAGGCTTGCCCTCGAGGGGAAACGGGTCATAAACCTTTTAGGAGGGCTGCATCACGCGGGGAAGAATAATGCGTCGGGTTTCTGTATTTTCAACGACCATGCCATTGCAATAAAGAAACTGCAAAAGCAGAAAAAGATTAAAACGGCCTTCGTGTTTGACATCGACGTCCATGCAGGGCAGGGCACGCAGGAAATATTTTATGATGACCCGACGGTGTTTACGCTTTCCATCCATCAGGATCCGCGCACGATCTACCCGGGTGTGGGGTTCCCCAATGAAACGGGAGACGGCAAAGGCAAGGGATTCAACCGCAATATCATTCTGGCTCCCGGTTCGGGAGAAGCTGAATTTCTTCAAGCAGTCAGGGAGGGCTTGTCCCTGCATGCCAAATTCAACGCAAATTTCACGGTACTCGTCTTGGGGGCCGACACCTACAAGGGAGACCCGTTGGCAGACATCAAACTCGAACTTGAGAGTTATCAAACGCTGGGAAGACTGTTCTCAAAAATAAAAAGGATGTGTGTTCTCTGTGCCGGAGGGTATTCGAAGCAAGTCCCGGAAATTTGGCTGGCATTCCTGGACGGATTCCTGGAGAGATAAGTTGCGTAGGTATGGTACCGTAGTGTAGGATAGAATTAGGTATGTCGGAGGCTACGAAATTTGATATTTCCGGTATGTTGCGGGATACCCCGATTCTCATCTTCCTCTTTGTCGGCATTGTCTTGACCCAATCCTCGATGCTTTTTCCGCAGAACCTCGGGAGATTTCAGACAGTTTCCGGCTGGCCGTTGACCATGTATAAGGCGCAGTATCGCCTGGAAGGGGACATTGATACAACGGGCAGAATCATACGGCGCGTCGTACCCCAGGACACCGAGCTTATGGTAACAAGAATGATCTCCAACATCTTATTATGGACGCTGCTTCTTTACGGCACCTGGTGGATCGTTGAAAAATCAAGCCTCTTCCGGCGCAGTACCCAGGTCTAAAAATCCCAGAATCCTCATCGCAGTCGGCTATTTCCACCCGTCGCTGATTACCATTGACATAAAACAGGCGGAAGATTAGGCTTGCTTCACATGAAGCAAGTTTTCACAATTCTTTTTATATTGCTTTTAGGTATTTCTTGGTCTCCCAATTCAATTCAGGCACAGGAAGAATTTGCGCTCGAAGACTCCCAGCCGTTTATTACGTTGAAGAGCGATGGCGAACAAATACATCCCGGAGGGACCTACACCTATTCGATTGAATACGGGAATTGGGGCGCCCAAATAGCCGAAAATGTGGTAATTACCCTAAATCTCCCAATGGACGGCAGGTCACCCATCCGCTACCTCTCATCCGACCCGGCGGTAGACGAGTGGTATTCCAGCGAATACGGTAACCTCCCGAAATTCAATATTCCCAAACTCCCGACAACCGAGACCGATGAGCCGGAAATGATCAGCGTCAAGGTCGCTGTCAGGGAGGGTAGCGCAGCCCAGGACATCAAAGCCTCTGCAAACTTGGAGGCGCCGAACCGGGAAATCGGTAAACGGCTCATTAACTCAAACACGGTGATCGTGCATCTTGATAGCGAAACAGCGGAGTGGTCGGCGACAGCCTCCGCAACTCCCTCAAGCCAAGCTGAAGAAGCAAGCGGGACTTTCGAGGGTAAAGCTGTCCCGCTTGGTCAGCCAGGAGAGGGAAGCAAAGCACAAAACACGCTCTTGGATAAACTCCTTTCCTCCGAAGCCATCGGGTCGACAATGGCGTTTCTCATCGCTGCTCTGGGGATCACGCTTGCCTTTGCAGCCGGCAGAAAATCGAAAGCGGGATAACGAATTTCTTTATATAATATATAGTATATGCGCATAAGAGCCTTGAGCCTTTTTTTCTGCTTCCTCTGCTTTGGATTTTTTCCGGGGAAAGCACTCGCCCAGGAATCGGGTTGGGTCGTTGATCAGTTTGAAAGCCAAATCATCGTCCATAAAGACTCTTCCGTCACTGTCGAGGAGACCATCGCCGTCGATTTTGCCGATTTGCAAAAACACGGGATTTTCCGCAATATACCGGTCAATTACCGGGACCGCTTGGGAAATAAGTTAAACGTGAGGCTCAAAGTTCTTTCAGTCACCGATGAGCAGGGTGTCAGCTGGAACTATCAGACCAAGGTAAGCGGAAGCGATCTGGAGATAAAAATCGGAGATCCCGATCGCACAGTCAGCGGCGGGCAAGTGTATAAAATCCGCTATGTTGTCAATCGAGTCATCACCCGCTTTTCCGATCATGACGAGTTGTATTGGAACGTCACCGGAGATGAATGGCCGGTTCCCATCCGCAGTGCCACGGCTACCGTTTTCCTTCCCGAAGCCGCCGAAGATGCCACCTGCTATTCCGGAACTTTCGGATCAAGTTTTAAAAATTGCAGCGTGTCGAGGCAAGACTCAATTCTTGTATTTTCGACAAATGCAGGTTTGTCTCCTGCATCAGGGCTCACCATTGTCACCGCATCACGGAAAGGAGACATCAACACGCCTCCCGTGGCAACCAGAATCTGGTGGTTTGTTTCTGACAATTGGCCTTTTGCCATTCCCATAGCCACCTTTATCGTACTTCTTTGGCTCTATTGGCAGCATGGACGGGATGAACACTATAAATCCCTTTTTGATCCGTCCTTGGGGACAGAGAAGCTTGCCCCGTTTACTGCAGAACTGGTGCCCTCCACCTATGCACCCCTCAATGATATTTCTCCCGCGGAAGCCGGAACGCTCATTGACGAAGCGGTCGACATTCGCGACGTCGCATCAACCATCATCGACCTCGCCGTTCGCGGCTACCTGACAATCGAAGAAATTGAGAACAAGAGCGTATGGAAGGACGCGGATTTCACCCTGAAACGGACCCAAAAGGATGAAGCCGAACTGGAGGAGTACGAAAAGAATCTGCTGGACGGGTTGTTTAAACTCGGGAAAACAACGACCCTGTCGGAGCAGAAATATAAATTCTATACTCACCTGGGAAAAATACGCGACAGCCTGTATGAACGAATGGTGACGCTCGGATATTTCAGAAGCAGACCGGATAAGATCGTACAGATCTATAGAGGAATAGGGTTGGGTTTGGTCGGCTTGGGCTTCTTCTTCGGAGCACCGCTGGGCAGCGCGACCGGCCAGACGCTTGCCTGGATACTTGGACCCGTCGTTTCCGGCATACTCGTCATCCTCTTTGC
Organism: Candidatus Chisholmbacteria bacterium RIFCSPLOWO2_01_FULL_49_14; assembly: GCA_001816915.1. Classification (GTDB taxonomy): domain Bacteria; phylum Patescibacteriota; class Microgenomatia; order UBA1400; family Chisholmbacteraceae; genus 2-01-FULL-49-14. Next base: position 78,993 of record MHCL01000003.1, on the reverse strand, counting down.
CAAGACGATGCCCAAGCGGACCGCGAAAGGAAGAAGACAGTATTTGAGGGTACTGGGGTTGAGAAATTTCGTCTCCTTGGGAGCTTATCGGGAGCAAATCTGGGAGCGTGCCAATCTTTTTGAAGAGGTATTGCCGTTTGCGATAGCCTTTAATCTGACGCACCGCTGGGTGGAAGCTGTTAAAACGGCAAATCTTCCTCCTCCCGACTGGTATCGCGGTGCAGAGGGTTTTAACGCGCTCACCTTTTCCCATTCCATGGAGCATTTCACGCAGATGACATCCGCCAACCTACCCGCAGTCCGTTCAACCAGCGCTTCCGGGGGAGGAAGCGGTTTCGGCGGCGGGGGATCATCCGGCGGCGGCTTCGGCGGCGGCGGCGGAGGCAGCTGGTAGGAATCTATCATGGATACTTCTTCGCAGTGACGTACAAAACGAACCCATGACAATCATTATTTTTCTCTCTGCCTTTTATGGCGTGTTCTTTGTTCGGGTACAACTCATCCGCTACCTGATGTCAGCCTCGATGCTGACTACGGGATCGAATAAATTAGGCATTGTGATCTATGATCTTCTCTTTTTTCCCGGCATCTTGATCCATGAACTCGCTCATTTTTTCGCGGCTAACTTTCTCGGTGTGCGCACGGGAAGCATAGAAATATTTCCCAAAGAAATTCATGGGGAAGTGAAGCTCGGGTCCGTTCAAGTCGGAAAATCAGATCCGGTGAGGGGAGCACTCATCGGATCCTCTCCGCTTCTGATCGGCACGATACTGCTGGTGGTATTGTTGAAATGGAGATTTCCTTTCCTTTTTACAGAACCGCTTACGGCTGCGATAACCAGCATATCCAAAGGAATTCACTGGCCGGACGCTTTCGCATTCTATCTGCTGTTTGCCGTTTCCAACACCATGGTATTGAGCAAAAGCGACCGTAAGGAACTGGTTCCGGCCGCTCTCTTGGTGCTGGGCATATCGATCATTGCCTGGATATCCAAATCAATGGTACTCTTGGATAAAATCGCAGGTGTAATGGGAGAAGTATCAGGCGCACTCGCAATAACTTTTTCAGCCGTCTTTGTACTCAATCTTATCCTGATGCTGCCGCTGATCGTTATAGTCAAGTTACTTGAGAGAGTCCTCAGACGTAAAATCACGCTGAAGTAGAGCGAGGCGAGCCAAACTTGATAAATCCCAGCAATCAGGTTTAAATAATAGAGAACACCCGAGATATGCTCAAGTTCACCATCATCGTTGCCATCATCGCCGTACTGCTGATCATCCCGCTTCGGATAGGGGTTACCAGCGGAGGTTTTTTCCGAGATGGGGTTATTGAAGGATTGCAGTCCTGCAATCAAGACAGCGACTGCTCTTGGGTTTCTACCTCATGTTGTGAATGCTACGAGGGAGGCAGTGAGATGCTCATCAATAAACAGAAGAAGTGGATGTTTGACGCTCTGGTAAAAGACGTATGTTTAGGGGAAGAGGTCTGTAATACGGAGAATTACTGTCACAACGAAGCAGTCTATTGTGACAGAACTTGTAAATTCGGTACAAAAACCTATTCCAAACCGCTTCTGGTGCAGTAATCGTCGGATCAATCTTCTTCATCATGGCAAAACTCGACCAGTCTTTGCCGATTTCAATAGTTCACTTATAATAAAAAGAAAGACAGCGAAAAAGCAGGACAAAGTGCTATAATATCCGCATGCCGAAAGACGATCTGTTTACCAGCCCTACATCTGGAAAAATGGCTCTTGATGAAGTTGTTTCGGAAATCACCCGTTTCCTTCACGAGGAACCTGAATCGAGATACAGGGTGGTAATCGGAACCGACTCACAGGATAGGAGAACGAATGGAGTTAAGTTCACCAACTTCGTTACAGCCATCGTGGTTCACAGAATAGGAAAGGGAGGAAGGTACTTCTGGAGGAACGGGCACGCGAGGCATATGAATTCCCTAAGACAAAAAATACATACCGAGACACTTCGTTCAATTGAAGTAGCCCAAATTGTGGTCCCAAAATTAAACGCTAAACTCAACGGAAAAGAAAACTGGGAAATTGAAATACATATCGATGTCGGCAGATCAGGTGATACGCGGGAAATGATCAAGGAGGTTGTCGGTATGGTCATCGGCAACGGCTATACCGCCAAAACCAAACCTGAATCGTACGGCGCATCAGCGGTTGCCGATAAACATGCATGATCCTAAAGATAGCAAATAGCTAATGGCAAATAGCATATAGCTTATAGCATAGAGCATAGAGCTTATTAGAGATTAAGATTGAAGAGTTAATTTGAACATTAAATATTAGACATTAAACATTTTTCCATGAAACTGCTGGTTACCGGCGGAGCCGGATTCATCGGCTCAAACTTCATTTATTATTGGTTAAAGAATCACCCTGATGATGACATCGTTAATCTGGACAATCTCACCTATGCCGGAAATCTGGAGAATCTGCGTTCGATCCAGAATAACCCGCACTACCGGTTTATCAAAGGGGATATCTGCAATGTCGATGATGTAACGGCGGCGATGCATGCGGTTGATGTGGTTGTGCATTTCGCGGCCGAAAGCCATGTAGATCGTTCAATCCTCAGCCCTTCAATATTCGTGATGAGCAATGTGGTCGGTACGCAAACACTCCTGGATGCCGCGCTCAAACAAAAGGTAAAACGTTTTCACCACATCTCAACCGATGAAGTGTACGGGACTCTACGTTTGGATACTCGGGAAAAATTCAGCGAAAATTCACCGTATAACCCCAGAAGTCCGTATTCGGCGACCAAAGCCGCCTCTGACCATCTGGTACGGGCGTACCACATCACCTACGGCTTGCCGGTGACCATCACCAATTGCTCAAATAATTTCGGCCCGTTCCAGTTTCCGGAGAAACTCATTCCGCTCGCGATCACCAATCTCCTGGAAGGCAAGAGCGTTCCGATGTACGGCAGGGGAGACCAAGTAAGAGACTGGTTATATGTTGAGGACCATTGCCGCGCAATAGATGTTGTCATTAACAAAGGCGAGGTGGGTGAGACGTATTGCGTGGGCGGCCAACACGAGGAATTGAACAATCTTGATGTGGTAAAAAAAATCATCGGACTTTTAGGAAAGAAAGAGTCGAAGATCAAGTACGTCAAAGACAGACCGGGGCACGACGTCCGTTATGCGATGGATTGGACGAAGATCCACATGAAGCTTGGTTGGAAGCCAAAGTATGATTTTGACAAATGGCTGGAAAAAACTGTAGAGTGGTTCCAGTCGAACCAGGAATGGTGGAAGCGCGTCAGATCCGGTGAATACCAGGAATATTATCAAACACTCTACGCGGGGCGATGAGAACGGTCTCAATAAAACTCCTTGATGAATTAACGGCGAAAGCCAAAATCAGCCCTCGAAGGAGGGCGCATTTTCTCTTTCATGAGGCTTCAGATCTTGTACAGCGCATGGTCAATGCCATGGAACCGGGAACCTATATCCAGCCTCACAAGCACGAACATCCCGATAAAATCGAGGCGTTTGCGATCCTTCGGGGCAAAGCAGCCTGTTTGCAATTTGACGAAGCAGGAGAGCTGACGAATGTCCATCTCCTGGAAGAAAACGGCCCGGAGCTGGCGGTCGACATTCCGCCAAGGACCTATCATACATTTATTTCACTGCAATCAGGAACGGCTCTGTTCGAAATCGTCCAAGGACCTTACGATCCGCAGAGCCACAAGAATCTCGCGCCCTGGGCCCCTTCGGAAGCACAAGTCGGGGATTATGTAAAAATACTCGAAGACAAGGTTCGCCGATGGCAAAAACACTGAACAGCCAGTACAGGATTTATTCACCGAGAGAAAAGCGCTACCCGCTTGTTCACGACGTGGTTTTGAAAAAACTGATCGTCAACGCCGATTCCCGAGGCACGCTTGTAGAAATGCTCAAAACGACTTGGACTGACGTCTATGATGAAAAAAAATTACCCTTTACGCAGGTGTACTATTCGATGACGATTCCGGGAGTGGCGAGAGATCAGGACCGCTGGCATTTCCATCCCGGAGGCCAGGTCGACCGCTATGTGGTGATTTTCGGAGACGTGGTATTTGCCGTCTATGACATCCGGGAAAAATCACCCACAAAAGACAGGCTGAATCTATTTTGGGTCGGAGAGTCACTGGGACCGGATGGGCAATACGAAGTTCTTGTTCCCCCCAGAACATTGCATGGTTTTTTGGTGGTCTCAGAGAAGCCGGCAACGCTGTTGAATTTTCCCAATAAGCTCTATGATCCTGATGAGGAGTTGAGGCTGCCGTTTGCACAATATCCGCTTCCGGACGGATCAATATTTTCTTGGCAGTTTGTTGACAAAGCCTTTCATAGCTATGCTAAAAAAACTTAAGGTAATCGGAACCGGCATGTCGGGTTTGGTCGGCACGAGAATTGCCGAACTCCTCGGAAAAAAATATTCCTTCACCAATCTTGATCTCACGACAGGCGTCGATCTTACTCTGGAATCAAATGTAACAAAAGCGATGGGGGAGGCGGAAGGGGGAGTGGTCCTGCACTTGGCGGCATTTACGGACGTTGATGCAGCCAATAGCCAACAAGGCGATCGGGAAGGAATCTGTTACAAACTTAATGTCTTAGGCACGCGATATGTCGCACAATGGTGTGCGAGAACGGAGAAGTATCTCATCCATATTTCCACGGACTTTATCTTTGACGGCAGGAAAATGTCTGCCTATACCGAGGAGGATGTGCCCCATCCGATAGAATGGTATGGACGGACAAAGTATCTTGCAGAAAAGGAAGTCCAACGTGCCCACGTGAAGTATGCGATTTTGCGGATTGCATTTCCTTTCCGCACCGCATATGCTCAGAAAACTGATCTGGTGAGAAGCATACTACATGGGCTTGAAAACGATACGCTCTACCCGATGTTCTCCGATCAGCTCATCACCCCGACGTTCATCGATGACATCGCCACAGCCGTCGATTCCGTCATCAGCCAAAAACCGCAAGGCATCTTCCATATTGTCGGATCAACCAGCTTGAGCCCTTATCTGCTGGCAAAAAAAATTGCCAAAACTTTCGGTTTTGGGCAAAACCAAGTGAAAAAGGGAAGCCTGAGTGAGTACCTGAAAAACTCCCGGCGGCCGTATCAGCGCCGTCTCTCCTTATCAAACCGAAAGGCAAAAACAGATCTGGGAATTGTCATGTTGGATATCGATCGGGCACTCGCGAGGCTGAAAAGTCAAATTCACACCTCCACCACACAAACCAAGGGAAGATGATCGGAGACATCAACCTGCGGTGAGAATCGCCTGACAATCTTCAAATTTTTGCTGACAAAGATCATATCAACGGCAACCTTGCCGTAATCGGGATTCTCCTTCCGTTTCATATTGAACGTCGTGATGAGCGTATCCCCGAAGACGCTCGTGAGATGCTTTTCGATATTTCGTATAGTCTCGGTCTGGGGCGGAAGGTTGAAGTCGCCGGCAAGGATCACATTCTCTTTGTTCTTGATAAGGGAAACAATCGTCTTACTCATGGCAAGACGCCGTTGATTGTCTTCGCCTGACAGGCCGTAAATACCATGGATATTAAAAACGTTTAGTCGTCTGGTCTCAACTTGAAGCTGGGCATGCACGAGAATACGGGGGCATCTCTCGTAATTTCCGGGAGCATCGATATACGTTCCATAGGGCACGTCAAAAAAATGGATCCTGTGCGTATTGATCGGGAATTTTGAGAAGATCGCGTTGCCGTTTTCCACCTGAGAATCGGCGGATATGTCCAAAAATGCCGGTGCAAATAACGAATGCGGATAACCCAGCTCACGTTTTACTATGGAAAACGCGCGGTATTGCGGATTAAGTTTCTGGTTAAGGCCATTGAACACCTCCTGAAGAACAACGATATCGGCATCTTCTTTTCTGAGAAAAGCGAGGACGTTTTTGATGAGCTTTCCTCTCCAAATGTTCAAGGTGAGAAATTTGATCTTCATAGAGCCGGTTACTTCCTAAGCAATTCCGGCCGCCTGGTTTCCGTGCGCTTGCGGGATTGGGACTCGCGCCAGCGTGAAATTTCCGCGTGATTACCGGAGATAAGAACTTTCGGAACGCTCCAACGCTTGAACAATTCCGGTCTGGTGTATTGGGGATATTCTAAAAGCCTCGGCGAATCCTCTCCTATTGTTGAGAATGACTCATGATCAAGGGAGTGGGCATCGCCCAGTACTCCGGGTATCAAACGGACCACAGCATCGGTAACCACCATTGCCGGAATCTCTCCGCCCGTTAGCACATAGTCACCGATGGAGATCTCCTCATCAACCAGGTATTTACGAACCCGTTCATCCACACCTTCATAGTGACCGGCAATGAGGATGAGATGTTTGAGTTTGCTCAACTTCAAGGCTGTCTTTTGTTTGAAAAGCTGTCCTTGCGGAGTCAAGAGAACAACTCTTTGAATTTTGGTCTTTGTTTTCTGAGCTTTGATCTGCGAAATCGCCCGATCAATCACATCGACGCGCAGCACCATTCCCGGTCCTCCGCCGTACGGACGGTCATCAACGCTCTTGTGCTTGTCTTTTGCCCAAAAACGCAAATCATGAATACCAATCTGAACCAGGTGTTTCTCCTGCGCCCGTTGAATCATGCTCTCGTCAAACGGACCCGCAAACATCTGCGGAAAGATGGTAAGAATATCGATCTTCATCGGCGTCATCGTCTGTCTGATATCATAACACGCAGAGCTCATTCAGGAAGGGAAACGATGACAAAAACATACGATAAGCTAGTGAGAGATAAGATTCCGCAAAGGCTCAAAAAGAAAGGCCTGGTTGCCGTTACACGGATCGCAGAGGAGAATGAGTATTGGCAGAAGCTGAAAGCCAAATTGGTCGAAGAAGTCAGAGAATTCCTCAAGGAAGAAAAGAAGGAAGAAATCGTTGACCTGTTGGAAGTGATTGAAGCGATCTGTGTGTATAAGAAATTCGATAAAAGAGAATTGGCAGGACGAAAAAGTGAGAAGGCAAGACAAAGAGGTAAATTCAGAAAGAGAATAATTCTTGAAAAAATTGGTTAAGACTTGAAAAAGTTGTCCGATTCGCCTATAGTCTTCTGGTACTCTTAAGCTATTCAGGAAAAAAGATGAAGCGATCTTTTATCGTTGCTACACTCATTTTGCTTGTCATTACAGCAGTCGCTGCGTATGCTATATTCAGCATGCGAAAAGGCGCCCAGACACCTGTCACACCTTCCGATTCTAAAGCCGTTGAGCAATCTGCAACCGAGGCTGCTGAGTTACAAACCTTCACGAGCGAAGAAGTCGCCAAACATAACAGCAAAGATGATTGCTGGCTGATTCTGGACGGTAAAGTGTATGATGTGACGAAATTCATCCCTGCCCACCCCGGGGGAAAGGCAATTCTTGAGGGATGCGGCAAAGACGCGACGATGCTTTTTGAAACCCGTCCAATGGGCTCGGAGTCTTCGCATTCCGCTCGTGCGAGAGCAATTCGTGAGACGTACTATATCGGGGATCTTAAACAGTAGGTCGTACATATCATTTCCGCGTTCTGGACGGAAAACGTCGGTCGATGAAGAAAAAAATCCGTTTGGGAATCCTCTTCGGCGGCAGATCGGCAGAACATGAAGTATCCCTGCAATCGGCAAAAAATATCGTCGAAGCAATCGATACGGATAAATATGATATCGTGCTCATCGGCATTGACAAGCAGGGAAGTTGGCTTCTTCCGCAAAGCGCTGAATTCCTCATCGGGACAACCAATCCCAGGCTTCTTAAACTGAATCGGGCCGGTCCGGGCGTCATCCTTGCGCCCAAAACCAAGAACGCCGATTTGGTCAGTCTCTCTGATCATCGGCCTCTGGAAACGGTCGACGTTATTTTCCCTGTGCTGCATGGACCATATGGAGAAGACGGTACGGTACAGGGTCTCCTAAAGCTTGCCAATATTCCGTATGTGGGTCCGGATGTTCTGGGTTCCGCTTTGGGGATGGACAAAGACGTACAAAAAAGATTGCTTCGCGAAGCGGGAATACCAACCGCCCCCTTTCGCATACTCAGGCGCTCCACGTACGCAGAAAAAGATTTGTCAGGAATCGTTAAAGAATTGGGCTTGCCGGTTTTTGTCAAACCGGCAAACCTCGGATCATCGGTGGGCATCAACAAGGCAAAAACCAAGAAACAACTTGCAGCCGCGATCAAAGAAGCGTTTCTTTTTGACAATAAAATCATCGTTGAAGAGCGGATCGAAGGACGGGAAATCGAATGCTCCGTTCTGGGGAACGAAAAGCCGATCGCATCCGTTCCGGGAGAGGTAATCCCCCGACACGAATTTTACTCGTATGAGGCAAAGTATATCGATGAAAACGGAGCACTATTGAAAATTCCGGCGAACATACCTTCCCGGATTAAAAAAAAGATCCAACGACTATCCATCAAGACTTTCCGGACGCTCTGCTGTGAGGGGATGGCGAGGGTTGATTTGTTCCTCAAAAAAAACGGGCAGGTTGTGATCAATGAGATAAATACCATTCCCGGTTTCACAATCATCAGCATGTATCCGAAACTTTGGGAAGCAAGCGGCATCCCGCTAAAAAAGCTCATCGACAGGCTCATCGGCTTGGCAATTGAAAGGCACGAGCGGGATCAGAAATTAAAAGTCTCTTACCGCTAAGGTTCTTCGGATGATGAACGAATATTCCCGCTTTTTGGTATCATTACATCTATGCAAGTAGCCGTAATCGGAGCCGGGTTCGTCGGCGTCGTCACAGCCGCGATATTCTCAAAGTTCGGCAATTCCGTGGTTGCCGTCGACATTGATAAGCGCAAGATCACGAGCCTGAAGCGAGGCGAGTTGCCTTTCTTTGAACCGGATCTAAAAGACCTGGTAAGTGAAAACATGAAAGCCGGCAGGTTGGTCTTTACCTCAAGCTTTAAGGAAGCAATACCCAGCGCTGAAATCATCCTCATCTGCGTGGGAACGCCATCGGCAGCCAATGGTCAGGCAGATTTAGCATACGTTTTTTCTGCGGTACAGAGCATGGTGCCTTTTTTAAATAATAGAGCAATTATAGTCATCAAATCGACCGTTCCTCCCTCAACGAATAATAAAATTGAACAAATCATCAAAAAGAAAACGAAGAAAAGGATTTTTACTGCTTCGGTTCCGGAATTTCTCAAAGAAGGGAGCGCGGTTTCCGATAGTCTGAATCCGGAACGGGTGATTATCGGATCAACCGACAAATGGGTGATCGATAAACTCAACGAACTGCATAAGCCGCTCAAAGGACCAAAAATCGTCATGTCCCCCGAAAGCGCCCAACTCACCAAATATGCCTCCAACGCGTATTTGGCTACCAGAATTGCCTTCATCAATGAAATTGCCAATCTCTGCGAAAAAACCGGAGCCGATGTGGAAGAAGTCATTCTCGGCCTGGGAGGGGACAAACGTATCGGATCACACTACTGGTATCCGGGACCCGGCTACGGAGGCTCGTGCTTCCCCAAAGACGTCAAAGAACTCTCAGCCTATGCGTCAAGCGTCAACGAAAGAGAGGGGCTTTTCGAGAAGATCGACGATCTTAATGAAAGGAGAATCCCCAACCTGATCGCTAAATACGAAGCGGGAATCGGAGGATTACAGGGAAAGGTTGTCTGTGTTTTGGGTCTGTCGTTCAAACCGAATACCGATGACCTGCGCGAAGCTCCGAGCACCAAATTCATACCCAAACTCATTTCTTTGGGGGCAAAAATTCAGACTTATGATCCCAAGGCAATGGAGTCAGCGAAGCGTTGGTTTCCCAAAGTTGTATCCTACGCGCAAGATGCGTATACAGCAGCCCAGGGCAGTGATGTTCTCTTGCTCCTCATTGAATGGGATGAGTTTAAACAGTTGAATTTGGGTATTTTAAAAAAACGCATGCGAGGCAACATCTTCATTGATACCCGCAACCTCTATAACCGGGAGACGGTCGAATCGAAAGGTTTTAAATATTTTGGGATAGGAAGATGAACATTCTCATTACCGGCGCCACTGGATTTGTCGGCACGCATCTTATTGATTTGTATATCAAGGATCGCAAAAGTAAAAATCTCCATTGCGTAACATTTGGGGAGTCGCGCACACTGCAGCAGGTCATACCGAAAGAGCAGTGCTATGAAATCGACCTTACGCAACCGGAAAAAGTCTATGAACTTGTAGAAAAGGTCAAACCGCAAGAGGTCATCCACCTTGCGGCAATGGCGGCTGTCGGTGAAAGTTTTCTTGATCCGCAGAAGGTGTTGCAGAATAACATTCTTACTTCCGTCAATATTCTTGAGGCAGTAAGGAGGCATGCCCGTAAAGCGACGGTCCTTCTGATCGGTTCGGCGGATGAATACGGTCTGGTGAAGCCTGAAGAACCGATCAGCGAGGATATACCCCTGAGACCCACTAGCCCCTATGCCGTATCAAAAGTCGCGGTCGATTACCTCGGATTGCAATATGTTCTGGCGCACAAATTACGGATTGTGAGGCTTCGTCCGTTTAATCATATCGGGGAATACCAGGGAGTGGGATTTGCCGTTGCGGATTTTGCCAAGCAAATTGTTGAAGCGGAATTGGATAAAAGAAATGTCATCAAAGTGGGCAATTTGAGCGCCGTTCGTGATTTTACGGATGTCAAAGACATGGTGGAGGCGTATAGGCTGGCACTTGCAAAATGCGTTCCCGGAGAAGTCTACAATGTGGGTTCAGGGAAAGGAGTCCGGATGCAGGATTTGTTGAATCTCATGCTGAAGCAGGCAACTCGGGAAATTCGCGTCGAGGTCGATCCTCGAAAATATCGGCCAGTCGATGTAGAATCAGTGGTTGCGGATCCAACCAAGTTTATGAGGCAGACCGGCTGGAGACCGAAGGTTCCGCTGGAGAACACACTCACTCGCGTGTTAAACTACTGGAGGAAACTTCTCATCATGCACAAGGAGATGCGGTAATGGCAAAAAGAAAAGTCGCGTTCATCACCGGTATCGCAGGCCAGGATGGCTCGTACCTCGCAGATTTTCTCCTGGAAAAGGGCTATAAAGTTGCGGGTCTTATGAGGAGAACTTCCAATATCAGGCGCACCAATATCACCCATCTTCTGGGGAAAATATCCATTGAGTTCGGCGATCTTCTCGATTATCACACGCTGGAATCGGCAATCAAAAAACACCAGCCCGATGAAGTCTACAACCTTGCCGCCCAATCCGTACCTGCGGACAGCTGGACGCATCCCATCTATACCGGTGAAGTCACCGCCTTGGGCGTGACCAGGATGCTGGAGGCGGTACGAAGCGGCAAGCCGGATGCAAAATTCTATCAGGGTTCAAGCCGGGAAGTGTTTGGGGGAGCCAGACATCAGGTCTGCAACGAGGAAACACCGTATCTTGCCAATAACCCGTACGGAGTTGCCAAAGTCTACGGACACCTCATCACCCGCACCTACCGCGAATCATACGGAATGTTCGCCTGCGGAGGAATTCTTTTCAATCACGAAAGTCCCCGCAGAGGCTTGCATTTCGTAACCCGCAAAATCACGATGGGTGTTGCCTGCATAAAGCTTGGGATTGCCAATCCGCCGCTCAATGAAGCCGGTGAACCGTTGGTCATCGACGGTAAACTGCTGCTCGGAAACCTTGAGGCAAAACGGGACTGGGGATATGCGAAAGAGTATGTCGAGGCAATGTGGCTGATGCTTCAGCGCAAGGAGCCGGAAGATTACGTCATTGCCACCAACAGCTTAAATAGCGTGAAAGATTTCTGTAAGAGTGCATTTGAACAAGTGGGTCTCAATTGGAAGGATCATGTCCGCTCCCACGTTCAATTTACACGTCCGACAGAGATCACCGCCTCCAGAGGAGATTATTCGAAGGCCAAGAAAGAATTGGGTTGGGAACCAAAAACCGGTTTCCAAGATCTGGTGAAGTTAATGGTTGAGGCCGACCTCGAACGTCTGTCAAGATAATGAAAGTCGTCATTATCATTCCCACGTATAACGAGAAAGAGAATATTGGCCTGCTGATCACGGCGCTCCATGAGGCGAGTCAGCAATTTTCCCAACATACGTCACATCTCCTGGTGGTCGATGACAATTCTCCTGACGGAACGGGAGATCTGGTGAAAATATTGATGAAAAAATACGACAACCTTTCCCTCTTAAGCGGAGAGAAACGTGGGTTAGGAGAAGCATACCTGCGGGGAATGGATTATGCGGTTGAAAAACTCAATGCCGATGTCGTCTTCGAGATTGACGCGGACTTTCAGCATGACCCGAAAGCGATACCGGGGTTTATGGAACAGATAGATAAGGGGTTTGATTTCGTAATCGGCAGCAGATATATCGAGGGAGGGTCGATTCCGGAAAATTGGGGCGTGCAAAGGAAAATTCTCAGTAAGATCGGGAATCTATTGGTCAGGAGCCTCCTTTTGACATTTTCCATTCACGATTGGACTTCCGGATTTCGGGCAATCCGCAGTCAGATTTATCGAGAAGTCAGAGATGCGCTGCGTCAGTTCAACGGATATACATTCCAAGTTGCCTTTCTTCATGAGGCGTTGAAACACGGAGCCAAAGCAGTCGAAATTCCCATTCATTTCGGGGAAAGAAAATACGGAAAATCCAAAATAGGCGGCGAGTATGTGAAAAATTTACTCGTTTACCTTGCGAAGGTGAGATTTCAAGAGACGATCCACGGGCGTTTTTTTAAATTCGCGGTCGTCGGAGGCACCGGCTTAGTCATGCAGACGCTCATTTTTGAGGTACTGGGCGTGGTGATGAAAGTTGTCAGTCCCACGCTTGCCACAATTATCGGAGGGCAAGTCGCGATTGTCTCAAATTTTTCCCTCAATAATCTTTGGACGTTTAAAGACAAAATCATCACCAGTCCCGGAAAACTCGTCTTAAAATTTCTCCAGTTTTACCTGACATCGAATTTCGCAGTCGTCGTTCTTCAGGGAGGATCGGTAAAAATCGGAGAGAAACTCGTCGGAAATCACGAGTTACTCATCCAAGGGTTCTACATCCTAGGTATCGTCCTGACGCTCGTCTGGAACTACACCATATATAATCGGTTTATTTGGAAGACTCAAAGGAAGTGATTAGGGGAGGGTGCATGCATGACGTCGGTGGAGATTGCGCTTCCCGTCTACAACGAAGAACAACAGCTGGTCAAAAGCATCGCATTGCTGCAAACCGCGATCAAGGCAAAGAAGTATTCTTCCTTTGCAATTTCCGTACGCATCATTAACAACGCCTCTTCTGACAGCACCCCGCGCCTTGCCGAAGAAATCGCTCGTACGCAGAAAAATGTCAAGGTTTTGCATATCCCGAAAAAAGGAAGAGGAGCTGCGCTCATGACCTGCTGGTTAAACAGTAAAGCAGAAATCTTATCCTATATGGACATCGATCTCTCGGCGGACCTCCGTCATCTGAAGGACCTCCTGGATACGATTGCCAAGCGTGAGGCTGATATCGCAGTCGGCTCAAGACTGGCAAAGGGTGCGCACATCGAAGGCAGAACACCTCTTCGAGGTTTGATGTCGCGTGGGTATAATTTACTGATCAAAGTCTTGTTTGCCACACATTTCTCAGATGCACAGTGCGGATTTAAGGCAATATCCAGGCAAGCTTTTCAACGTCTGGCACCGCACATACGGAATCGGAACTGGTTTTTTGATTCGGAGATGCTCATCATCGCCGAAAAAGCCGGAATGAGGATCAAAGACATTCCGCTCGTATGGACAGACGATTCGGGATCAACGGTAAAAGTATTGGGGACCATTACAGAGGATATCTTGGGCCTGTTGAGGCTCGTCAGAACGAAGCCATGGAAAACAGCATGAAGCGACTGGCCACATTGGTAAGAATTCACAAGCTCGAGATAATTGCGGTTACGGCAGTGCTGGTATTGGCAGCGTTTTTACGTCTCTATCATCTTCGTGAGTTTACGATCTTTCTCGGAGATGAAGGCAGAGATGCTCTGGTGGTCAAGCACATGATTGTCGATCACAAGTTCACGCTTCTCGGACCGACTGCGTCTGTGGGTGGTTTCTACTTGGGTCCCAGCTACTATTACTTCATGATTCCCTTTCTCTACATCTTTCGACTCGATCCGGTCGGTCCGGCCGTCATGGTCGCGCTTTTCGGAATCGCTACCGTCGCTTTGCTGTATTGGGCAATGAGATCTTGGGTGGGTCCCAACGCCGCGCTGGTTTCCGCGTTGCTCTATGCGAGTGCACCGGGCGTGGTGTCGGCATCTCGGTCTTCCTGGAATCCCAATATCATGCCCTTCTTTTCCCTGTTGTCGACAGCGGCGCTCATCAACGCCCTGAAAACGAAAAAACCCATCTGGTATTTGATTTCCGGGATAGCCTTCGGAATCGCGATTCAATCGCATTATTTGGGGCTCATTATCGGGCCGATTCTGGCGGTCTCGACGCTTCTTGGCGAACCGATGAAACGCTGGTTCAAGACCGCCGTGTTAGAAATCATGGGATTTGCGACGGGCGCTTCCCTGTTTATCGCCTTCGAAATCAGGCATGCCTTTCCCAATACGAGATCAATCATCGAATTTGTGGCCCGCGGGGGGGGCACAACGGGGCCGCGAAGCCTCAATCTCTTCTGGCTCTTTTTCGAGATGTTGAGAAGGACCTATGAAGCTGTATTGGCCCCGTTTGATCTTATCGTCAAACTCACGCTCGTTGTGAGCCTGTTCACTACCATCTTCTCCATGTACCGGTTAAAAACCAAGAGCGGAAAGCTCGCGCCTTCAATGCTGGTCGTTCTGGTCTGGCTGATCGTCGGAGTTTACGGAATAGGTACCTATCAAGGGCAGTTATACCCGCACTACTTCGGTTTCCTCTTTCCGCTGCCTTTTGTTTTGATCGGCATTACTTTTAGAGAGCTCTTTCAGCTGAAAAAGCTGCGGCTTCTGATCGTCTCACTGGCAATCGGTTTGTCGGCTTTCAATCTCACACAACAAAAAGTGTGGGGAACAGGATCAAATCTCATTGACCAGACTGCAAACGTCTCCCGCAGAATCGGAGAAGTCGCAGAAGGCAAGTCCTTTAATTTCGCCTTACTCTCAACCGGAAATTCCGATCACGCGTATCGCTATTACCTGGAAATTATGGGTCAAGCACCCAAGGGGCTTGAAGAAGAAGTCACACAGCAGCTCATCGTTATCTGCGAAAATCCTGATGCTGTCTGCCAGCCTCTGGGAAATCCGTTATGGGAAATCGCCGGATTCGGGCGGGCAGAAATCGTTTCCGAGACGAAGGTCGATCCGGGCATACGCATACTCAAACTCATCCATCATAAGGATTCCGAAGATCTCATCGGAAAACCGGCGCCCAAGGGAGGATAGAATCATGAACCCAAAATCCATTGCCGTATCCATTGTCATTCCGGCCTACAATGAAGTTGAGAATATAAACAAGGGGGTCTTGGATGAAGTGTTCACCTATACGCAAAAACAGCCGTGGAATACTCAAATACTGCTGATCGATGACGGCTCGAATGACGAAACGGCGAAATACTTAGAGGCGTATTGCATCGGGAAACGTAGCTGGCGCCTCATCCGCAATACGCACGGGGGCAAGGCTTTGGCTGTCAAAAGCGGTGTGCTTGCGGCTCAAGGCAAATTTGTCTTGTTTACGGATTTTGATCAGGCAACTCCTTTAAGTGAAGTGGAAAAATTGCTCCCGTTCCTAAGGAAAGGATATGCGATTGCCATTGGTTCCCGGGAAGTACAGGGAAGCAGACGGGAAAATGAGCCGTTGTACAGACATCTCATGGGGAGGATATGGAATCTGGTCGTGCAACTGCTCGCAATTCCCGGCATCCGGGATACGCAATGCGGTTTTAAATTGTTCAAAAGGGAGATTGCCCATGAACTATTCCAAGCACTTCATGTTTATGCCGACGGCGAAGAACGGGAAGCGTATACCGGTGCGTTTGACGTCGAATTGCTCTATATCGCGCAGAAACGCGGCTATCAAATCGCCGAAGTGCCGGTCCATTGGAAACATATGAAGACAACCAGGGTGAGTCCCCTGCGCGATTCAGTGCGGATGCTTAGCGACCTCGTCAGGGTGCGGATTGCCGATCTACAGGGGAAATATGACCGCTAAGGTACCACTCAAGGGAGCGTATGTCCTGTTTGTATTGACGCTCATCGGGTTATCAATCTATTCTTATTCTCAGATCGATCTCAATCTTACGCTGTCCTCCGTCCCTGTTTACCAGTCAGTTCAGCGCCAGCTCATCTTACTGGGATACTATCACCGACCCGTGTCGGCTTTAATCTATGTCGCTTTTCTTGTGTTGCTCTTTCTTACTGAATTGCATTTTTTTAAAATGGCGCGCCGGGGTGATCTCGGACCTCATGGAGTCTGGAAATTATCGCTCGTGAGTTCGCTCCTTCTGGTCGTATCGTATCCAGCATTTTCCCATGATCTGTTTAACTACATATTTGACGCCAGGATTCTCGTGACCCATAAACTCAGCCCCTGGCAGTTCACTGCGTTGGATTTTCCCGATGATCTATGGACGAGGTTCATGCATTGGACGCACCGCACCTATCCGTACGGGCCGGTTTGGCTGCTCATCACGATTCCCCTGTATGCCGCCGGGTTAGGAAAGTTTACGCTGACGCTCTTCTGGTTCAAAATCCTGGCAGTGATCAGTTACCTTGCAAGCGTCAAATGCATCCAGAATCTCTTGAAGGCTGTCGACTCGAAACACGTTGCCCAAGGCATGGTGCTGTTTGCACTCAATCCGTTGGTGCTCATCGAAGCGCTCGTGAGCGCGCATATCGATATCACAATGACGGCGTTCTTACTCGTCGCCTTGCTGTTCGCATCGAAAAGGAAAAGACTTGCCGGAAGCTTGATTTTTCTGGCCGCCTCGGCCGGGATCAAATACGTCACCGCAGCTGCCTTACCGGTATGGATCTGGTGGCGGGGAAAACCGGAACGCTTTTTAGCGGCGCTGTCCGCTCTGCTCCTTTGTCTGTCTGCGGCAACGGCAGGCGCTATGGTCTTGATGGAACCGTTGCCTTGGTATTTCATACCGGTCCTCGCAGTGATCGCTCTCCTGCCGACAAAAAAAACGCTGCAGACACTGAGCGTCGCGCTGTCTTTCGGTTTATTGCTGCGCTACGCCCCGTATCTGTACGCGGGCGACTACTCCGACTGGGTGCGTAGTGTCCGCGAGATCCTCACCTGGTCGGCTCTCCTACCGGTGGCAGTTCTCTGGGGTCTGCGGCGGACGAAGCTCAAAAAGCGGATCTCAGGATAGATCTTCCGAAGCTTATGGATTGCAGGTCTTGCTGATTCTTTTTTGGATCTCTATCGAGCCGAATCTCTTAAGCTCAAGAATAGGACGCACTCCTTCCTCCTCATTGTAGAACTCACTTGTGAACCAATCAGCGATACCCCGTCGCGGTTCGCTTACGAGATAGCGGAAACACGTATCCGCTGAGGGTGAAGGAAAATGGCCGTAAAAACCCAGTGCGTCGCCGTAGACGCTGGAGGGTAGGTACCCGTAGCGCGGAAGACCGAACGTTTGGTAGAGGTAGGACCAGGTGGTCTGGATTTTTAACGGCATCGACAGAACTTTAATTTCGAACGGTTCTCCGGCGGCTGAAGAGTACGTATAGTTAACGGCACGGATCTCATCCACGAGGAGCATTCCATCCTGAACTGCAAGCCAACCGTTCACCAAACCCTGACTTCCGTAACGCATCCATAATTGCAAGTTACCTGCAAGGACGATGGAAAGGAGCAGCAACCGAAGCGTCGGAGAACGGCCGATCCGGGTCAACGCATACGAGGCAAGGAGGATGAATGCCGAAGAAATACCCATGTTCGTGAAGAAAAATAACACCGGTTGAGAGGACGAAACATAGAGAAAGAGAGGACCCAATATCCAGAAGAGAAGAAAGCGAAGGCTAGTTTTTGCGGTTTTTGCCCGTATCAAAAAGAGGAAACCGGCAACAACCAAAAAAGCCGATCCTGTCCGGCTCAACCCCAGGATATTGAGATACATATGAAGCGAATATTTATCAAATGCGAGACGCAGTAAGGACATGAGCTCTGGTACCTTCGAACTTAAACGGGCGAAGGACAGCAGGGCTTTTGTGGCTCTGAAATCGTACTGCAATTCTGGAATGAAATACGGAATCATGAGAAGCCCGAGCAGACAAAACGCCAAGATGATTGTCGAACGCCGACGTGTGAGCTTGAAGAGTCGGAAAGAGATGATGAAGACGACAAACGTCGGAATGAGATAAACAAGAATGAGCTCGAAGTGCAGCGCCAGGGCAAGACCGAGAACCGCGATGTACCATCCCCAGTCGATCCTGCGAAACGCGATCAGAGCCAGTCCGAAATAAAAAACGAGCACGGCCGTCGTAGCCAATGACGGATG
>MHCL01000003.1:39931-60491 GCA_001816915.1 Candidatus Chisholmbacteria bacterium RIFCSPLOWO2_01_FULL_49_14 | reverse complement strand
TGAGTCCGACGGATTTGTCGAAGAGAATGACACCGACCCGATAGATCAAGAAAACTCCGAGTGCGTTGACGAGAAGAAGAAAAGCAACCGGTAGGTACGGCAAACCATTCTGCAGAAGATAAAGGGGACCAATAATATAATAGTACAGGGGACTGTGAAACACTCCGTCAACCTCAGTTCTGGGACCCAGAAGGATAAGATCGCGCTCGCGATAAATCCGCTGCGACTCATATGCGTCTCGTGCCTGATCATAGCCAAAGTAGATATTCTCGGGGAACCGAGACAGCCGATACGCTACGGCGACAAGGAAAATCACGGTGAGAACCAGGGCAGGGATCGGAATTCCGCCGCGTTTAGATGCCTTCTCTATTGTGGGTTTACCCATATTCCATGATCTTATATCGCTGACGCCATTCTCACCCGAATGCCGCCGAACGTCATTCCGCCAAGAGAACGAGTATCGGGAATGGAAATAGTAAAGTCCGGATCCTCATTCGTAAAGACAGCATCCACGTCGGCCCATCTCAGGAGGTAGGCAAACCCGGAAGCTTGACCGTAATCGGTATCCAGATGAATCCGAACCGGATCCCCCTCCCGGTTTGTTTTGATAAATTGAACTACATTCTTCTTTTGCTGTAAAGAGAAGGGATTGATCGCCTGCGTATGCGCTCGGAAGTTCACAAACCAGAAAATGGCCAACATGAGGACGACGAACCGGGTTCGCAATGGCGAACCCGTCACCCACGAAGATACGGATACCAAAACAAGCAGGAGAAATCCGACGAAGCTCGGAAAAAGATAATACTCCGGTACAGGACCATTGTAGAAGAAAAAGACCAACGGACTCGAGATCAGGAGGAGCGCCGCAAACCGGTGTACCCGAATCGCGCCCCTGAGAAAGACAAGCACAAAAAGTGTGAGGAGGACCGAAATTGGCGTAGAGGCTGCCGGAATGATGATCCGAAACCAACTGGTCGCAGCGATACGGGTTACGATGAGCAAGCGGAAGACAAGAGAATACGACGGAACTGCGGCGTGCGATAACAGTCCTTTAAGAATGAGGAAGCTATGCCTCAAATCAAAGGCGACAAGGGGAGTAAACCAAAAGAAAAATGCGGCAAGGGAAAGCATCGCCGGGAGGAGCTTGCGCCCGGAACCCAAGAGAAGGAATATCGGCAGGATGATGAGGGCGAAACCCGAGGGATGCATCTGGGATGCAAAGCCGGCAATTGTGGAGGTTGCAAGCAACCGTGCCGAACGGGAAAGTCGAGTCTCACCGGCCAGCCAGAGTGCAAGCAGACTCAGGAAGACGATGCCATTGGTGGGAGTCGAAGACTGATCGATACGAATCATGCGATCGGAAACGGCATACGTGAACGCGCAGGAGAGACCTGCAAACCGAGAGGAGCGTTTTCCGACGAGGTAGAAAAGGTAGGTGCAGACAACGCCCAAAACCGCCTGGAAGAGGGGAAGAAAATCCGGATTGCCGTTTGAAATCAGAACGAGTACGGCGACAAGATAGGTATACCAAGGACCGACGAAGATGCCGGGGATGCTCGTTTCCTGTCCGATGAGCGTCGGCTTTCCTTCCAGGATTCGCTGGGCGCTCGTCATCACCAGCTCCTGGTCAAAATCGAATCCGGTAAATTCGTTGATCCGGTAGGTTCTGGTAAAAACTGCTACGAGGAGAATACCGATAAGAATAATTCGTTGTCTGTTCATGAGGCTCTGCTCATGAGTATATTGAATGTGAGGTTCCCTATACAACTATCGGAATGGAACTCGTAAAAAACCGTCGTGCCAAGTAAGCAGAAGTGATAGAATCTTCCCATCGATCTGAACACCCCAAAGAATAAAGGTAAGATGCGCAAGGACAAAACAAATCGATGCTACTTGTGCGGTTTTCGAATACCAAGCATTGCTTTTAAAAAACTCGGCTGGAATATCCTGCAGTGTAAAAGCTGCGGAGTATACAACCTCGATTTTGCAGGAGAGTATCAGCAATTCATCAGAACCTACTATGACAGAGGATTTTTTACCGGAGGTTCGAACCGAGCGGGATATTTGAGCTATGAAGGCGATCGAAAGGCAGAAGACAAAAATATGGCCAACTATCTGAAAGGAGTACGCAGGTTTGTACAATCCGGAGAACTCCTGGATGTCGGATGCGCAACCGGATTATTCATGTTGCAGGCTGAAAAGGCGGGCTTTACAGTCACGGGACTGGACGTGTCGGAGTATGCGACGCGCATCGCCAAGAGGAGATTTACAGGAAAGATCAAAACAGAAAGCATCGAGAATGCTTTGTATGCCCCGCGGAGCTTTTCGGTGATTACGCTTTTTGATGTCATCGAACACCTGGAAGATCCAAGGGCCGTGCTTGTTAAATTACACGGCTACCTGAAAAAAAATGGCATCTTGGTGTTAAACACCGGCGATGCCGACAGCTTGATGGCCAAGATTCAGGGAAAAGATTGGCATTTTTTTATTCCTCCACAGCATTTCTTCTATTTTTCAAAAAAAACCTTAACAACACTGCTTCATCAGGCAGGCTTCAGGGTGTTAGCAATCGACCGAAAAGGAAAATGGGTGACCCTGCGCTATCTGTTTCATCTGGCACGCCAGATTCAACAGGATGCTCTGGCAAAATTTGGTTTTAAACTGGTTGGGGGAATTGCTCCGGGAAAAATTCCGATCTATATTAACTTGTTTGACAATATCACCGTCTATGCCGTTAAGAAAAACAACCGCACCCAAAAACGCAACACCTAAAGTCATGAAGGCGAGCCGGTTGAATTTGAAAAAAGACAGCAAGAGATATCTATGGATCCTCCTTGCACTGTCAATCATCGGGGCGTACATGCGCCTAGAGCCGGTAATATTTGATACGGTTCACTTCAGTTTTGATCAGGGCATCGACATTTCGCTGGTAAGACGTTTGGTCGTGGATCACAAATTCACGTTAATCGGCCGTTATACCGGACTGCAGGGAGTGTTTCTCGGGCCGCTATGGACCTGGCTTCTCGCTGTGCCGTACCTTGTGAGCGGAGGCAGCCCAACAGCCAATGAAATCTTCATGAGCCTAATTGGGATAGGAAGCATTTGGGCATCCTATTGGCTCGTGAAAAAAATGTTTACGCCGCAGATTGCCCTACTGTCGGCCGGCTTTGTCGCGTTGTCAACACAATTTATTGTCGCTTCACAGGTGGTGCTTTCGCCCTACGCCCTGACGCTCATTATGCTTCCGTACCTCTGGTGTCTTTGGGAAGTCATTCAGAAAAATAATGATGCGTTTCTGCCTTGGTTAGCGCTGCTCGTCGGATTATCCTTTCAGTTTGAAATTGCTTTCGGCATCGTCTTGGTACCGGCCACCTTGGTGGTTTTGGGAGCTTTCGGTTTTTTTACAAGAATAGGCAAACACCGTTTACTCTCCCTCATTATCTTCGCGGCCACCTTTTTACCGCAGGTGGTCTTTGATCTACGACACGATTTTCTGATCTCCCGAGCCGTTCTGAGTTATTTCAACGGCAGCAACACGAGTTTAGGAAGCGAGGGAGTCGGATTGTTGGGCAGAGCAGGTTTACGGGCAGGATCTCTCTGGCAGGATTATGCGACGTCAGTCGCCATGCGGTCAGAGACAACCTGGCTCGCGCTTCTGGTGACGTGCTCTCTGGCGATCGGATGGTACCGCGCCTTAAGAGACAAAGCGTCTGCCCAGCTTCGATTCGGGGCGATGCTCATGCTCCTGATCCTCTGCGTCTATCTGGGTTTTGCACTCTACCCCGGACCGGTATGGGCTTGGTACCGCGCCGGGATGCCGATCGTTTTTATGCTCTTGGTGACTGTCGCTTGGTCTCATTTGTTGCCAACTCAACGCGGACGATGGCTGGTCATGGTTACGATCCTACTCTTGGTGTGGTTCGGACTCAGGCCCTCTCAATATATAAGTAGAGCTTTGCACGGGGATGAGGGCACGCTTGCCTCGGTCAAGACCCAAAAAAACGTCATCGATATGATATTCAGGGATGCAGGAGATGAACCTTTCGACTTGTACATATATACGCCTCCGGTCTATACCTATGTTTGGGACCACCTGCTGTTGTGGTACGCAAAAGCAAACTTCACGAATTACCCGGTGGATTACGGATACCAAAAGGGAACGGCGATCCGCAATACCACCTATTTGCTGATCGAGCCGGACGAATATACGTCCAGGATTGACGGATGGAAAGGCAATCTTGCACTTGCAGGAAAACCTGTGAGGATCTGGAATCTGCCGTCCGGAATCCGAATCGAAAAATGGGAAGTGATGTTCAATGAAGAGTAGGGTAAAAAGAGCGGCAAACAGGAAAACGCTGGTTATCGTCTCACTACTGGCGCTGGTTACGCTCGTTCTCTTTCGTCAATTCATCTTCTTGGGGAGGGTTCCGATCGCCTTCGATTTCGGGGTTTTTAATTTTCAGCCTTGGAAGCTGGATGCGGAATCGTCCTTTCAATTTGTACCTCCGGCAATCGGCCACGATGATATTCGAATTTTCTATCCGCAGCGAAAATTCATCACCGATAGTCTGAAGCGCTCCATCATACCGCATTGGAATCCTTTTGAATTTACGGGCAACATCGCTTTGGCAAACTCACAAACGGCCGTTTTTTATCCCCCGTTTCTCCTCTTCCTCATGCTACCCCAACAACTTGCCTGGTCTCTGTTGTCTCTGGTCATCCCATTCCTGGCAGGGCTGGGAATGTTCCTTTTTTTGCTTGTGCTTACGAAGGATGAATGGTCCGCGTTCTTTGGGGCTTTGAGCTTTGCCTTTTCCAGCACCTTGCTTATGCGTGCCCAGGACGGTCTGGTTGCCGGGCACTCGATCGTCTGGCTTCCCTGGGCCATGTGGGGGATGGAGAAGTTTCTCTCCGGTGACAAAAGAGGACTCATCGCTACCGGCATCTCCCTGGCTTTTTCGATGCTTGCCGGTTGGTTTCAATTCACGTTTTATGTCTTTGCGGTTGTCTTCATCTATGCGCTGTTGCGCCTGGTACTGGAGAAGCCGAGGCGTCTCAGGGTATTAATTCCGATCCTCTGTCTCTATGTCTTTGTTCTTGCGGTCACCGCCTTTCATTGGTTGCCCGCGCTCGAGGCATTTCGGTACTCGCCGAGGGGTATGCTGGGTACACCCCAAGAATTTTTATCCGAACATCTCATGCCGGTTTATCACCTCTCAACGCTTTTGATCCCGACGTTTTTCGGACACATCGCTCAGGGTACCTATTTCGGGGTAAGCGAATATAAAGAAGGGCTCCTGGCTATGGGAACCATCCCCTTACTGGTTGCGATCGCAGGCCTCCTTGCGGTGAAAAAGCACACTCCGGCAAAGATTTTCTTGGGTCTCTTGGTGGGATCATTGGTATTGATGTTAAAAACACCCTTGGCGGTTGTATTGATCAAACTCAATCTGCCCGTCATATCGACGTTTCTGCCGAATCGAACGGCCATGATTGTCGTCTTTTGTCTGTCTGCGTTGTCTGCCTTCGGTTTTTCCGAACTTCGACGCGGTGAATTTCAGATTCTGAAAAGAATCGGCAGTCGTACAGCGATCATTTTTGTGCTTCTCTACTGTGTCATAGCAGCCCTCTATGTCTACGAAAAGATCGTTATCGATTTCACCGGTTGGCAGAGTCTGTTTGAGCTTGGGCTGGAACGCTATGTGAGGGTGAGTGTTGCTGAAAGCCTATTTCCTTTTCTCTTGGTCCTCCTGCTCTGGAGAATTCTCAGTACAGCAAAACGCAAGACGCGCTCGGTTCTCATCGTCCTCGTGCTTGCCACCATCAGCGAACAAATCGTTCGGGGGAACAGGGATCTCTACTTTTCAAACAGCAGCAACGAATTTCCTCAAAATCCGATCTTTACCTATCTGAAAGAAAACACAGCCTCCGATTATTCAAGATTCATATCGCTCTCGTACTCAAAAATACCTTCCGACGTTGCGACCTATTTTGATCTCTATTCACCGGAAGGCGTGGACGCGATGTATCCTATCTGGTTTGCCCAACTTTCCGGATTTTACCAAGGGACAGGAAAAAATCTTGATGAATTTTCCAGGATCGAGACGTTCTTCGCGGAGGCGGTGGAACGGAAAAGATTTCGTGATCCGCAATCTGTCAATTTGCTCTCCCACCTTGGCATCCGCTACATCGTGGTTCCCAAAGACTATCATGACATTCCTCCAGGAAACGCGTTCAAAAAAGTGTTTGCCTACAAATGGCATACGGTCTATGAATATATGTTCGCCTTACCAAAAGCCTATTTTGTGCCTCAAGCGCGCTTTTCGAATGAAGAGAATCTGACGCTTACCAGGCTCTTTCATCCGCTCTTTTTCTCGGAGCCGGAAGTAATTCTTACACCCAACATCGGCCAAACTTCTGGATACCTGGCAACCAATCGTGACCTGAATCGCAAATTGCCTATTTGGCAATCAACGTTAACGCTTGATCCGTATGTATTTGCGAAGAAATCATTTATGGATGCAAAAAAAAATCCGGTGAAGGTGACGCAGTATTCGAACAACCAAGTAGCGCTCAACGCCGAACTCTCAGAGGCAGGGTACGTGATCATCTCGGACGCCTACTTTCCCGGTTGGCAGGCAACGATTGACGGAAATCCCACAACGGTCTATCGCGCCAACCAGGCGTTCAGAGCGGTAGCCGTGCCGGCAGGATTGCATATCATCGTTTTTCACTATGTTCCCACAGCATTCTATCGCGGTATCGTACTGTCCATTTTGGCTTTGGCACTTGCGGCCGGGACGGGAAGCATCTATCTCATCAGGAGAAGCAGGAGAAAGGCAGCTTTGTGAAAAAAGAATTGATCATCGTCTTTTTCGCCGCCTTGGCAACGACCTTGACGGTCTATTGGAAGATTCCTGTCAAAGGTCTCATCCCTTTTCCCGGCGATCTCTTAGTCGGCCGGTTCTATCCCTTCAATTCGATGCAGTGGGAGGGCTATCCGCTGGGCGTACCGTATAAAGAATTTATCAATGCCGATGTCGTCCGCCAGCTCTATCCGTGGAGGGACTTGAGCATCTCTCTTATGAAACATGGAGAACTTCCGGTTTGGAATCCCTTCGCGTTCAGCGGCAGCCCGCTTTTGGCCAATCTGCAATCCGCACCCTTCTATCCATTGAACCTGCTCTACTGGCTCACTGACCATCACAGTGCCTGGATCATCGGGGTTATTCTGCAGCCGGTTCTGGCGTTGCTATTCATGTGGCTGCTGATGCGTGAGCTCAAAGTTTCCAAGGCGGCAGCTGCACTCGCTTCCCTCGCTTTTGCCTTCAGCGGCTATATGGTTATCTGGTGGGAATTAAACACGGTTGGGCACGCCGCGCTCTGGCTGCCGTTTATCTTATGGGCAATTGAGCGATTGTTGACCAGTGGCAGGAAGATATATGCCGTCGCCGTCTTTTTTGCCTGTTTGTCTTCGCTCTTGGCCGGCCACCTGCAAACGGCCGGCTATGTGCTGCTTCTGTCTGTCGGTTTTGCCGTGTTTCGTTTGCTGACCTCGGGAAAGCCAAGCCGACGCGGACCGCTGATGATCACGCTTTCAATGTCGCTTCTCGCAGCGTTTTTTGTCTCGCTTGTTCAAATCAAACCGGGCTTGGATCTCTTATCCTACACTCCCCGGGGGACGCAATCCGACGAAGAAATCTTCTCGTATTTCATACTGCCTCCCCGACAGCTGATGACGTTCTTTGCTCATGATTTTTTCGGAAATCCAGCGACCAAGAATTTCTGGGGCGTCGATTACGGCGAATTCATGGGATATTTCGGTGTGACGGCGCTCTTTTTTGCCTTGGGAGCAGTCGCTCAGGTACGGGACAAAAGTAGGATGGTCAAATTCTTTGCCGGTACCGGCGCTTTGGCCTTGCTCTTTGCCCTGCCCACTCCGCTGCCCCATTTTATTCGAATGCTCGATATTCCTGTATTTTCAACCAGCGCCCCATCAAGAATTCTGTTCTTGGTTCAATCGTGCGCTGCAATACTTGCCGGATTTGGGCTGGATTATTGGCTCAAGAAACCGAAGACATTCGCAGTATTTCCGGCTGCTCTGATCCTGTTTGTCTATGCAGTCATAGGAGGCACGGCGATCTATTTCGCGAGAAGTTCTGACAATGTCACATCAACAAACTGGGGGGTCACGCTCAGGAATTTGGTGATTCCGACAACGATTATCGGTTTTCTCTTCTTTTTGACTTTCCTGCGCACCGAAATGGGCAAACGGGGGATGAGGTCATTGAAAATCAGGAAAAACTTCTTCGAACAGACCAAATTATTATCGTCCAACTGGGAAAAAGTAAGTATGATACTAGTGACGGTAGTCGCAATCGTTGAATACTCTTATTTTGCCAACAAGTTTCAGACTTTTTCCGAGGCTAGATTTTTCTTTCCACAGAGTCCTCCTTTTTCTTTCCTGGAACAACAGAGCCAAGAGGTTCCCTATCGCTTTTTCGGCGACTACACGTCATCCGTCATGAGTAATGCGTGGATCCCATATGAGATTTACGGGGTCGAGGGTTACGATTCTCTCTATCTCAGGCGCTATGGGGAGCTCTTGGCCGCATCCCGGGATGGAAATATTCCGGAAAATATCCCGCGCTCTGATGCAAACCTCATCGCCAATCAGGATGACTTTCGGCGCCGACGGCTTCAGGATCTCCTCGGAGTGAGATACATTTTGGATAAAAACGACGATCCGCACGGTGATTGGGAGCCGGATCCGCACACGTTTCCGCCGGACCGCTATCAATTGCGCTGGCAGGACGGAAAATTCAAAGCCTATGAAAATACTTCAAGTCTTGCCAGAGCCTATTTAGTGGGAGAGTACGAGGTGATCCATGATGACCAAGCTATTCTGGATCGTTTGTTCTCACCGGACTTCGACCCCAAAGTCAGGCTCATTCTCGAAGAAGCCATCAACGAACAGATTTTCCCAGCCGATGGAAGTGTGAGTTTCTTGAGCTACACGCCAAACCGGGTTATGCTGGCAGTCGAAACTCCGACACCGCAGCTCCTTTTCCTTTCTGATGCCTATTATCCGGATTGGCAGGCGACGATCGACGGTCGGGAAGCGAAGATCTTGCGCGCCGATTATGCCTTTCGAGCCGTCGTCGTACCTCCCGGAAACCATGAAGTGGCCTTTGACTACTTACTAAAATATTTCTGAACATGCACTTGGTCAAACGCAGTCTGCCGGTTTTGACATTCATTGTTTTCATCGTGCTGTTCTTCCATAAGACCGTCATTTGGGGCCTGATTCCTGCCCCGTTCGATCTTCTGGTTGCCTGGTTTCATCCGTATACCTCGGGCGGATGGGTGGGAGGCGGCAATTTCCTTGTCTTTAAAGGAGGCCACTTCGCGTCGGATGCGTTTCGTCAGATATATCTCTGGAGGGAACTGGTGATTTCTTCGCTGCGAGTCGGTGAGCTTCCGCTCTGGAACCCGTATGCTTTTTCAGGAACACCGCTGCTTGCCAATCTGCAATCGGCGGTATTTTACCCTTTCAATCTCATATTTTTACTCATCTCAGATTTCTCCGTAGCTTGGACGCTCTACATCGTGAGCGCGGTCCTCTTTGGGGCAATCTTCATGTTTGTGTTTCTCAAATCATTGAAACTGGGCAACACGAGCGCCATGGTAGGAGCCATCGCCTTTGCATCATCGGGATATGTAATCGTTTGGCTCGAATGGGGAATCATTGTTCATGAACTCATCTGGCTGCCGGTGTCCCTGTTTGCCGTCAAGCGCTGGTGGGAGTCAGGAAAACTTCGCTTTCTTTTCTTGCTTGCCGGATCGGTGTCATCAACGATTTTTGCAGGCTATGCCCAAGGTGCAGCCTACAATCTGCTCATACTCGTGAGCTGGATCGCATTGTTGGCGATCGGCGCACCCAAAGAAAACCGTTTGAAAAAAGTCGCACCCCTCCTCATGGCTTTTCTCATCAGCCTGGGAATGAGCGCAATTCAATGGATTCCGACTTCCGAGCTTTACTTCCATTCGGCAATGCGCGGACAAGTCTCCCAGACGTTGAGCAAAGAAGCAGCTCTGCCTATTGCGCAGATTGTAACCTTGCTTGCACCCGATTATTTCGGAAATCGCGTGACCGACGATTATTGGGGCAAGGATATCGGCAACGCGGATTATATGGATGCCGATCTGTTTCTGGGAATCGGAACCGTCATTTTGGCCGCGGGAGCGATCGCTTCCCGCAGGAGGCGAAAGGAAGCGGCTTGGCTCATCTCGCTCATGATAATGGGATTTTTACTGGGGACCAAGACTCCCATCACAGCCTTCATCGCGGACTTGAATATCCCCGTCGTGAGCACCGGAGGAGCGGCGGAAGCGATGCTCATCTCCTTATTTGCGCTCTGCTGTCTTGCGGCCTTATTCCTTGAGGACATTCTCCGGGAAAAACCAGTACGTCTCAAGCCGCTGATGACTATTGCCGTCATCATGCTCATTCTTTTCGGCGTGACGTTCTTTTTAAACCCTGAGAAAGCCGAGATAGCCAGAAAAAGCCTTCGCCTGCCAGTGACCGCGCTTGTGATCTCCGGTTTCGTACTGTTGCTCTATCGCGGGAGAAAGATCTCCGGTGGGTTCGTCGGTGTCGCTTTCATCGTCATCATCGCAGTGGAATTGCTCCTTCATGCAGAAAAAATTCTCCCGTTTTCGTCTGCCGATTTCGTTTATCCGAAACACGTACTTATTGAAGAGCTGAAAACGAAGGCAGGGCTCAATCGCGTTGACGGTTTTTGGGAGAACGAGTTCGTGACCAATCTTCCGACGGCCTACCGATTGTATTCCGCTGAAGGCTATGACCCGCTCTATCTCCGGCGCTACGGAGAATTGGTCGCTGCCTCCGATCGCGGGTCCCTTCAACGGCTCATTCCCCGCTCCGATGCCGACATCACGATGAACAATGAAACAAATCGCAACCGTTTGCTTGACCTCACGAGCATCAAATATATCAATGCCAAAGTAACCGACCCCAGCCAAACTTGGGAAGAGGAGCCGCTGAAATACGATCCATCGCGCTTTACACTGGTATGGCAGCAAGGCAAGTTTAAAATATATGAGAATCTTCAAGCCCTGCCGCGGGTGAGGCTCTTTGAAGATTGGCGGGTGATTCGGGACGATGAACAAATCATCGAACGGTTATATAGCATTGACTTCAATCCGCACCAACAGCTGATTCTTGAACAAGATCCCGGGATCAGCGTTTCTGAAGCGACAAACCAATCGCAAGCATCAATCCTGCGTTATCTGCCCAATGGTGTTGAAGTGAATACCCAAAACCAAAATCCTTCCATACTTTTGCTCACGGACTCCTTCTATCCCGGCTGGAAAGCGGAGGTAGACGGAGAAGCCGTCCCCATCTTGCGCGCCAACTACGCATTCAGGGGTGTGGTCGTTCCGGCAGGCGAACATCACGTTCTCTTCACCTATCGGCCTGCAAGTTTCATCTGGGGAGCGTCAATCTCCGCTGTCAGCCTCTGTGTTCTGTTGGCCCTCGGGTTCACATTGGCTGTAAAATCGCGCAGACGACCTGACGTGCTATCATAAAACCCGTACCGGGATGAAGAAATATTTCAAAGCATTCTCAATCTGGTTGGTGGCAGCACTCGCACTCGCGCTGCTCTGTATTTGGCCGCTCTTCAGGGGAGGGTATTGGGAAAGTGACGATGGCGAATGGATGGTCATTCGCTTTTCGGCCTTTCACGAAAGTCTTCGCGACGGGCAGTTCCCGGTACGCTGGACACAACGGCTTAATCATGAATTCGGCTATCCGGTGGCAAACTTCCTCTACCCCCTCCCGTTTTATCTGGCGGAAATTCCCCATGCTCTTGGATTTGGCTTCGTCGACAGCATAAAAATCGTTTTGGGTGGAAGTGTCATATTGGCTGCACAGGGCATGTTTCTCTATGCGAAGAAATGGGGTCATCTTCCGGCGCTGATGGCTGCCGCTTTTTATGTTTTTACCCCGTATAGAATATTTCTCCTCTATGGCAGGGGATCGCTGGGGGAGAGTACTGCCTTGGCAGTGGTGCCTTTTCTATTTCTGAGCGCAGATAGCCTGGTGCGAAAGGCAAATTACAAAAACATTACAGCACTGGGGCTTTTCTATGCGGCACTTATCATGTCGCACAATGTAATGGCGCTCATTTTCACCCCGGTCCTCCTCCTCTACATCGCAAGGCTAGTTTTCAAATCAAAAAAAAGGCACCAGGCTTTTCGCTCCCTGCCCGCCGTAGTTTCCGATTTGCGAAACGGCCGATCAGGCAGACTGCGCAAATTCGCGAAACGAATGGCGGGACCGCTCTACGCTTTCATACTCGGGCTTTCATTATCCGCATTTTTTTGGATTCCGGCACTTTGGGATCTGCAGTACACGAGAGCCGGCGGGGTGGACATTTCCGATTACCGAAGCTATTTCCTACCTCTAGGTGAAATCGTCAGAATGCTTGGCATTATTCCCTTGCTTTTCGTTGGCATTGCAGGGATAAAAAGGCAGTGGTTGTTTATGGGAATGGCGCTTCTGGTTATCTTCCTCATGCACCCGCTTTCTTCACCACTCCTTAACCTCTTTCCCGCGCTCAAGCTCATCCAGTTTCCATGGAGGCTCTCAACGCTGTTTGTTTTCATTCAGGCAGTATCTGCTGCAGTGGTCTTTTCCGCATTGAACACATTTCCACGCTTTATAAAAGGCGCGGCAATCCTCCTCGCGTTCATTGTGCTTTCTCAGTATGTTCCGCGTGCCACGCAAGTGAGATTTATCGACAGAGGAGAAGGCTTCTATGCCACCAATGACGACACGACAACCGTGAAAAACGAATTCACTCCCATTTGGATAAAAACTGATCCAAAAAACAGGCCGGAAACTCCGTATTCGTTATCCATATCCGAAGACAGATACGAGATTCTGGAAGACGATAAAAAAACGGGAAACATCTATCTAGAAGTCCGATTGCAGGAACCGGCACTCATGACCCTGAATATTCACTACTTTCCGGGATGGAAGGTATTTATCGATGATGAGGAGGTGAACCTCAATCCCCAAGAGACGGATGGCCTGTTGAGATTCCAGATTTCTCCCGGTCAGGACAAGACCCGGGTTGTGAAGGCAATCTTTGGAGGTACACTCGTACGAAATACCGCGGAGGGCCTTTCCGCGATCGCGCTGATCATTGTCTTAACAGTAGCCGCGTTCAAATATGTCCCCAACAATCCGGCAAAAAGCGTGGGGATTATTCTCATGCTGATCGCCTTGTTCTCTGCCGGTCATTTCATGCTTGCAAATCTTTCAACCTACTGGGAGATCTTTAATCCGAAGCAAATGGAGAAAGATTATCTGAACTCCCAATGGGTCAACCCGGATGCGGGTACCTCAATACCGATCGGGGACAGCGGCCTCTATTCATGGGCGGGATGGCGCTATGTCCACGGGGAGAATCCGATCCTCATCAATCCGGAGATGCCTCCGCTGGGGAAATACCTCATCGGTTTGGGTTTGCTGCTCTTCAGACGACCGGCACTGGTCGGGCTCGCTTTTTTCATATTCGCGCTGCTGACCCATTTCGCCTTGGGCATGGTAATTCTCAAGGACCGTTGGCTCGCGATCGCCGCGACCGCACTTCTTGTAACCGAACCCGTCTTTAGAAATTTAGCAAACATCACAATGCTTGACGGATTACAGATGGCCTTCATCAATCTGACGTTTCTCTTCTTCATACGCGGCTTAAAGGAGGGCAAATGGTTTATACCGGCATCGCTGATGGTCGGGGCGGTCGCGGCGACAAAATTCTTCGCCGCCGCCGCGACGATTGTCGTTGCTCTTTTTGGGTTTTTATTGCTCAAGCGCAAGTGGAAAACCTTGCGCCAGTTTACCTTGAGCCTCCCGCTTGCCGGTCTGGTACATCTCGCGTCATATACAGCCTTGTTTATGAACGGCTTCAGTTTCAGGGAGTATTTAGGAACCCAAAAGTGGATTCTCACCTTTTACCGTCAAGGAAATGTCGGAACCGTGCCGACCGGTTCCTACTGGCTTCTGGTGCTCTTTAACCGTTGGAGGGTTTGGTTCGGTCAAGAGTGGGGGGTATACACAACTGTAAAGAGCAATCTCTGGCGGGTGAGTTGGCCTTTGAACGTCCTAGCGGTTCTGGTTGCGGCAATTCGCGTCATCATGAACAAGCTGGCTGGGATTGAATCGGTTTTGGTGGTCTGGCTGGCAGTCTACGCGATCTTTCTCACCTTTATCATCGGTTGGCCGCACTACATGCTCTTGTTTTTACCCTACTCAACCATCCTCTTGGTACAATTGGGCAAGATCTACGGCGCAAGAGCCTCTACGTTCGTACATCGAGGCAAGCAACAACTGTTCGCAGGAAAAAAGAGTAAGAAGATCTCATGAGTAGAGAATGATGAAAGAAAAAAGTTCTCTAACAAAATACGCAGCAGCTGCCCTCGTCATTGCGTTGACGTTGCCTGCGATGATACCGCTTTTTCATCGAGGTTACTTTTCTATGCATGACGATCAACAAGTTGTTCGTCTCTACGAACTTGATCGCGCACTGGCAGCCGGTCAATTTCCGGTACATTGGGTCGCTGATCTCGGTTTCGGCTTTGGTTATCCGCTGTTCATCTTTTATCCGCCCCTTGTTTACTATCTCGGTGAGATCTACCATCTGCTGCTCGGCACCTCCTTCATCGATTCAACCAAGCTCGTGTTCATGTCAGCCTTTATCGCCGCGGCCATTGCCATGTACATATGGACGAAAGAACATTTCGGGAAGGCAGGAGCGATCATCGCTTCTGCCTTCTACACCTACGCTCCGTATCACGCAGTCGATGCCTACGTTCGCGGAGCATTGGCCGAGCTTGCTGCCTTCGTCTGGATACCTTTGATATTTTGGGCTACAGATCGGTTGATACTCCAAGGGAAGAAACAGCACTGGATTCACCTGGGAATATTTCTCTCCCTCTCGATGATCACCCACAACCTCATCCTCCTGCCGTTTATCCCATTCTGGCTTCTTTATGTGGGATTTTTACTGATGCGGACCCAGCACAAACCATTCGCCATTCGCTACACGCTGCTCTCAGCCCTGCTGGCAGCAGGTCTTTCCGCCTTCTTCTGGATTCCGGCACTCGTCGAGAGGAAGTATACGCTGGTTGACTCCATCCTCCTTGCTGATCTCGCATCCTATAAACTGCACTTCGTCTATCCTGCCCAGCTCTGGAATTCGCTCTGGGGGTACGGCGGTTCGAGTGCCGGTCTGCTTGATGGTCTGTCATTTAAAATCGGAAAATTGCATGTCGCACTGACGCTTCTTGCGCCGATACTTTGGCTCATCGCATACCGACAAAAACCAAGCAGTCAAGCACTCCAACCGGCTCTCTATACCTCTTTCCTCTTTCTCTTATTTCTATTGGCTACGTTCATGACAATCGGCTCATCACAGCCTATTTGGGATATCATCAAACCGCTGCAGTATCTGCAATTTCCCTGGAGATTTCTGCTCCTCTCTGCCGTTTTCAGTTCTGTCCTATCCGGGGCTGTTGTTTCACTCATCTTGAAACACCTCAGAACGCATCTCACACAAGTCGTGCTCTCCGTTGCGGTGCTCGGATTGCTCATCTATCCCAACCTCAAACTTTTCCGACCTCAAACCTATCTTGATGTCAAAGACGGTAATATTCTCAACAATGAGTTCATGCAGTGGACAGTCTCAAAAACAAGCTTCGAATTTGTTCCGAGAGAAGTGAAAACAGTTGCCCAATGGAATGATGTAGAAAAACAGGATGTTACTCAAGTCGCGATTGAGAAGAATCAATTACCCACGACACCCTTCACGATCCTTTCAGGAAGCGGCGAAATAAAGATTGAAAGCAATGTACCCGGAATATTGGCTCTTCAGACGAAGAGCGAAAAAGATCTGGAAATCCGGTTGAATATTTTTGATTTTCCGGGATGGAAAGTCGCCATCGACGGACAAAGAGTAATGCCCTCGTCGGAAAACGATCTAAAACTCCTGAGTATCAGAGTTCCAGAAGGAGAGCATGCAGTCAGCGTGGTATTTCACGAAACGTCGATTCGCAAAGTGGGAAACTTCATCACTCTCACAACAATTCTCATTCTGGCATTTACGACAGTTTCTGGCCAGAAAATCTTCTCACGAAAAGTTTTTGAGACAAACGGCTAAAAACTAATGCTACAATAACTTGATGGCGCTTGAAGAAGAACAACTGCAGGATGTAGGTAGTTCCGAAGAAGTGATCCACAGGGCGGCGACCGGTGTCGTGGCGCTGACGAGCCGAACCCTATTTTTGCAGATCGTGACTTTTGCGGCTACTCTTTTGCTCACCGTTTTTCTTGAACCTCAGGAATACGGAGTATTTTTCGTCGTTACCGCGGTCGTCAATTTCCTCATTTATTTTTCGGACATCGGGTTGGCCGCCGCTCTCATCCAAAAGAAAGAAAAACTCGAGGAAGAGGATCTCGCAACTACCTTTACCATCCAGCAAATACTGGTTGTTCCCCTGGTAGTGGTCTCGTTGGCTGCTTCATCTCGGATTGCGGGATTTTATAACCTCTCCACGGACGGTTTGGCCTTAATGAGGGCGTTGATCGTTGCCTTTTTCCTTTCATCCTTAAAGACGATACCTTCAATTCTCCTCGAAAGAAGACTTCAATTTAATAAATTAATCATACCCCAGATTGTCGAGAATACACTTTTTTACATCATTGCGGTCTATCTTGCCTGGAAAGGTAGCGGGGTAGCAAGTTTTACGGCCGCAGTTCTGATACGCGGTGTTGCTGGGGTGATTGTCATCTATATCCTTCAACCGTGGATTCCCAATTTCGCGATCAAGCGCTCGTCGGCGAAGAAACTCCTATCCTTCGGTGTGCCGTTTCAGGCAAACAGCCTTTTGGCACTCGTCAAAGACGATCTGTTAACCGCCTATTTGGGAAAAGTATTGCCACTCGCTGAAGTGGGGTTTATCGGTTGGGCACAGCGCTGGGCGTTGATGCCGCTTCGCTTTTTCTCGGACAGCGTCATCAGAGTGACATTTCCGGCCTATTCCCGTCTTCAGGATAATAAGGAACAATTGGGCAAAGCAGTTGAAAAGTCGCTATTTGCCATCGCCACGGTCGTCTTTCCCTCCGTGGTGGGCATTGTCAGCCTCGCGCCGAGTTTAACCGGGATCATTCCACGCTACGAGAAATGGCAGCCGGCGCTCATCTCTTTAACCCTCTTTGGGGTGAATGCCCTCTGGGCATCTTTGTCAACCACGCTCACCAATACCTTGAATGCAATCGGGAAAATTAAAACGAGCTTGCAGCTGATGATCTTGTGGACGGCATTGACCTGGGGCTTAACGCCTCTGCTGATCGGTGTTTTCGGGTATAACGGTGTTGCTTTGGCTTCCGCCCTCACCGCAACCAGCTCCGTCATAGTCGTTTTTGTTGTCAAGCGCTTACTTCCCATCTCCGTGCTTCCCAACATCACCGCACCCCTCATTTCTACGGCGATCATGGGTACAACGGTCTATGCCTTATCCCCGATGGTGAACGGTTCGCTTATGAGAATGGGAGTGTTGGTGCTGTCGGCTGTTATACTGTATGCATCACTCTTACTTCTGTTTGCGAAAAATAAAGTGTTTCAGGAAATAGGACTCATCATCAAGTATCTCAGGAAAAAACCATGACCCTTTCTGCCGTTATTTCAGCTTACAACGAAGAGGAAGTACTTAAAGATTGCCTCGATTCAGTAACGTGGGCGGACGAAATCGTTGTTGTGGACAATGAATCCGTGGATCGCACTGCCGAAATCGCTGAAGAGCACCGCGCAAAAGTGTTCAAACGCCCGAACAATCCGCTGATGCTCAATATCAATAAAAATTTCGGATGTACGAAGGCTACGGGCGATTGGATTTTGAGTCTCGATGCCGACGAGCGCGTATCAGAGAAACTGAGCCAAGAAATCAAAGCAATTCTCCATGGTCCATCCACCAGCAGTCATGAACCAGTCGGTTTTTTCATTCCCCGGAAAAACATCATTTTCGGTAAATGGATCGAGCACGGTCTATGGTATCCGGATTATCAACTTCGTCTGTTCCGCAACGGCAAAGGAAAGTTTCCCGGGAAACACAATCATGAGCTACTGGTAGTCAAAGGAAAAACTGAGAAGTTAAGGGAGCACATTATCCATTATAACTACACCTCAACGAACCAATACGTTAAAAAAATCATGGACTATTATTCGGACAACGAGGTAGCGAGCTTTTTGGAATCCGGGAAGACCATACGCTGGTACGATGCCATCCGTATGCCGGCGTCAGACTTCCTCACCAACTTCTTTGCGAGGGATGGTTATAAAGACGGCCTCCACGGGTTGGTGCTTTCGCTTTTGCAAGCCTTCTATATGTTCATCGTTTTCGTAAAAATCTGGGAAAAACAAGGCTTCTGGGAATATCAAAGCGCAGATTTTTTGCAGGAGACCAAGAGCGAGCTTGCCGGAAAAGGTAAAGAGCTGGGGTACTGGATCAACAAGGTTCGAATCGAAAACGCACCAACGGCAAAAAGAATGCTTCTGAAACTCAAACAAAAATTATTATAAGGTTACACACTATTGTTTATACGCGCAAGCGGATTTGCAGCGTACTGGTAACCTTATAATGGGGGATCCCCGCCCGCCTTCGCTACGCGAAGCGTTGCGGGCGCGGCAAGGGGGATACCCCCTGGTTCCGATGGAACATCGGAAGGGGAACAGGTCCGGCGTCGCTGGACCGCCAAGGGGTGGAACCCCGTTGGGTCTGAGTTATTTGCTAACGAGTTTTTTTATGAAGAAGCGTTGGCCGATTTTGCTTCTTGTTGTTTTATCACTTTCCTTCTTTATTCCGTATATCACCCGCGGTCGAGGATTTTTGTACGGGGACAATCTGACCCAACGACTTCCGAACTATCTTTTTTGGAAACAGGAAGTCGCATCCGGCAGATTGCCGCTGTGGAATCCGTATGTATTGGGCGGCATCCCGTTCCTTGCCGACCTCTCGAATAACGCGTTTGCCCCGACTAACCTCGCCTATGTATTGTTTCCCATTCCGACCGCAATGACTCTGCTCACTGTCTTCTACGTCTGCTTGGCTGCCGTGACAACTTATGGTTATGTCAGGCTTCTCACCGAAAGCAGGGTTGCGGCGCTGTTGTCGGCAGTGGCCTTCGGGTTTTCCGGGACGCTCATTGCCGCGGTCAATGATATAAACTCACTGCAGGGCATTGCCTTGATCCCGCTGGTCTTTTTTTCCTTGGAACGATATTTGCGAAAACCGGGAAAAGTCAGTGCCGTATTGCTCATCGGCGTGCTTTGCCTGCAATTTCTCTCCTCGCACCCGCAGTATAGCTTCTACACGTGGATGGCACTCCTCCCGTACTTCCTTATCTTTTTCCGGTCATCCGGAAAGCGGGCGTGGAGATCATTGCTGGCTATTGTTGGTATCTTTCTGGCCTTGGTCGCCGTACAGTTGCTTCCGTTTCTGGAGCTCTCCGCAAATTCCTTCCGCCCGCAGAGCATCGAGTTTGCATCGCAAAATCAATTA
Source organism: Candidatus Chisholmbacteria bacterium RIFCSPLOWO2_01_FULL_49_14 (assembly GCA_001816915.1). Lineage (GTDB taxonomy): Bacteria > Patescibacteriota > Microgenomatia > UBA1400 > Chisholmbacteraceae > 2-01-FULL-49-14. Next base: position 40,844 of record MHCL01000003.1, on the reverse strand, counting down.
AAACTTATCGAGTTTCCCCGCCTGATTATGGCTCGCTTCTACGGAAGTTGGCGCAACGGTTCTTCTTGGGGACCGGGATCACAGCTTGAAACGGGTATGGCCAATACGGAAGGATATATGGGGATTTTTCCGCTTGCGTTGGCGCTCTATGCTTCGCTCAAAGTCCCCAGCAAAGCATCCAGATTCTGGATGGTCGCGGCTCTCGTTGCCCTGCTTGTGAGTCTTGGAAGTCAAACGCCGATCTTTGCCGCCTTGAAAGCACTCTTGCCTTTCTATGGAAAATTAAGATCTCCGATACGCCTGCTTTCGGTCTATAGTTTTGCGATTGCGATTTTGGCCGGATTGGGAACCGCGAAGCTCGAGAGGAGAAAAGGATGACGCAGGTTGTCATTGGCGCGATCGACTGGCTTTTTAGGATTGTGAGAGGGAGGCCCATCGCAGACAGCCTCAGCTATTCACCCCAAAAACTCGACGCGATCGCCGGGGAATGGATGATGAATATGCTTGTCCTCGCAGTGCTGATGGCAGCCGCCTGTGTCGTATGGGAATGGAGAAGAAAAGATTTCACCAAGACCCTTCTCATCCTGACGATTATTGACCTCTTCGTATTTTCAACAGGCAACCTCGTGAGCCTGCCGCTCAAGATCACCAGGGAAGAAAGCCCCGCGCTTAACTGGCTCATCCGGCATGCGGGGATTGATCGCTATCTATCCACCAGCGGAAACTTTGCCTATACCGGTCTGGGAGTGTATTGGACGCACCTGCAGGTACGGGAGCCGTTTTCTCCCAACGGATTCACGGACCAAGAGCTTCTCGATTTTGCCAACTTGCGGCGCGAGCTTCAGTCGCTTCCCGAAAATCAGGGTATTGCATCGAGAGTCTTTGACGCCTCGGGATACGCTGCAGCGATACC
>MHCL01000003.1:7921-39919 GCA_001816915.1 Candidatus Chisholmbacteria bacterium RIFCSPLOWO2_01_FULL_49_14 | reverse complement strand
CAAGTATTGGCAGGAGGAACCGCAGAGCCCGAACGCTCCAAGAATTGATGATCTTACGAGTCCGAAATTGAATGAGCTAAGCACTCGATATATTGTCACTGGTTATCCGCAAGATTTTGTCGCTGTCCTTTCCGAAGATCGTTACCGGCTCATCTTCGAATCGGGTGAGACGAAAATCTACCAAAATCAAGCTGCCTTTCCCAGGGCATTTCTTCAAAACAATCCCGCCGTACCGGTTACCATCTCCGGGTACCTCCCATCAGCCGTGACGCTCAAAAGCGCTGCAAGAGAAGATTCGACGCTGGTCTTGACCGATACCATGTATCCAGGCTGGGAGGCCTACGTGGATCAGAAGGCAGTGCCGATCAGCGGATATAAGAATACGCTGCGAGCCATACCGGTACCGAAAGGAGAGCATACCATTGAGTTCTTTTATCGCCCGAGATCATTCATACTGGGTGCTATAATTTCTCTGGCAGCTGCGGCCGGGGTCGGGATCGTCTTATTATGGCCAAGAAGAAAATCGTAACCATCATCATTCTCAATTACAACGGCAAGCTCGATACGCTTGAATGTCTCGAATCACTTACCAAGCTGGTGAGCGATGCGTTGGAGATCCGTATACTGGTCGTCGATAACGCTTCTAGTGATGATTCCGTTCGTTCAATTAAAAAAAAGTTTCCCAAGGTGAAGGTCGTTGCCAACCGAGAAAATCTCGGATTTTGCGAAGGCAACAACCTCGGAGCTGCCGAAGCGTTCCGCAGCGGCAGCGACTATGCATTGATTCTCAATAACGACACCTACGTTGATCCGGATCTCGTTGAAAAGTTGGTCGCAAACCTCGAAGCAGAAAAAGGGGATATTGCCTCGCCAAAGATCTTGTTTGCCCCGGGGTTCGAATTTCATAGAGGAAAGTACGCGGACGCGCAGCGCGGCAAAGTGATCTGGTATGCAGGGGGAGAAATCGATTGGGCAAACGTCCTTCCCCACCACCGAGGCGTCGATGAGGTTGACCACGGTCAATACGATAAGCCGGAAAAGACATCATTCGTTACGGGATGTGCCACGCTCCTCAATAAAAAAGCATACGAGACGGTCGGTCTGTACGATCCGGTTTACAAGTTCTACTTCGAAGATGCGGATTTTTCACTACGGGCGGCAAGCAATGGCTTGAAAGTACTGTATCTGCCCATGGCAAAACTCTGGCATAAGAACGCATCCTCATTCGGCGGATCGGGATCACCGTTTCAGGATTATTTCGTGAGTCGTAATCGACTGATCTTCGGCCTGCGCTACGCACCACTGCGCTCGAAAATTGCACTCCTTAAAGAATCATTGCGATTCCTCTTAAAAGGTCCGCCGCTTCGCAGACGGGCGATCGCGGATGCGCTGCTGAGAAGAACAGCCGATCTTCAGACCTTACGCTAGCTTTTCAAAGAGGCCTCCGATAAAATACTTCCATGAGGAGAAAAACGGATTTATCCCTGGTCATTCCGGTGTATAACGAGGAAAAACGGCTCGGGAGTGGCCTGCAAACCATCATCAAGTATCTGCAGGCAGAGGAATTTTCCTGGGAGCTCATCGTCGTTGACGATGGTTCATCGGACCAGACGATCACCCTTGCGCGCAGGTTTGTGAAAAATATCGACAATGCGAGAGTGTTGAAGAGTCCGCATCTGGGGAAAGGCGGAGCCATTAAGCAGGGGGTCCTCAATGCCAACGGCAAATGGGTGCTTTTTCTCGATATTGATTTGGCCACACCGATGACGGAGCTCGGGAAATTCATGAATATCCGTAATGAATATGACGTGATCATCGGTTCAAGAAAAATGAAAGGTGCAAACGTCTTGGTGCATCAGCCGAAATTTCGCGAATTCGGCGGCAAAGTCTTTACCGCGCTCACCAATGTCCTGGTGACGAAGGGAATATCAGATATCACCTGCGGTTTTAAACTCTTTCGCACTAAATGGGCAAAAACGATATTCGCAAGATCGCTTCTTTCGGACTGGAGTTTTGATGCGGAAATCCTTTTTTTGGCTCAAAAATCTGAATTGCGAATAAAAGAGCTCCCCGTACGCTGGGTCAATGATCCTCGGACAAAAGTCAATTTGTTCAAGGATACATTGCGTTCATTTTCGGGTCTCGTCAAAATTCGGGTGTACGACATCCTCGGCCGTTATGGGTAGGCTGAACATACAATTCAGGTAAACACGTATGACTATTGCAGGACAACTCCTCACAACAATCATCCATGCACTCGCATTCGGGGGAATTACGCTTGTATGTTGGCTGCTCCCCGGAATGAGCCTCACGAGGAGGCTTATAATACGTACACGGCTCGAGCGCCTCTTTCTCTCCCTGATTTCCGGTTTCTCGATGTACGCCTTATCCGTATTTGTGGTGAGGTTGATTGAGCTTCCCTTCTTTGTAGCCTTCCTCCCATCTGGCTATCTCGTATGGCAGTTCATTCGAAACCCAATCAAAATACGTCGGCCGTCCCGCCCGACGCCGGCGCAATGGCTGTTTGCGGCGATTCTGGCGCTGGGAATCATTTTTCAAAGCTTGCCGCTTTACCGTAGCGGGATTGCCATACCACAAGGTTTCGAATTCCAAGAGTTCTCGCTGCATGATTCAATTTGGCATATCTTTCTCATTGATGAGCTCAAAGACCATATGCCGCCGCGACATCCCGGTTTCTCGGGTGCTTACGTGCACAACTATCACTACCTTCTGGATTTGGTGATTGCATCGGTCGTCAAATATCTGCCGCTTTCAACGTACGAGATGTACTACCGGGTCCTTCCGGCGTTTGCATCGGCAATGATGAGTTTGGGAGTTTTCGTTCTTGTAAGAAAAATATTCCGCTCCGAGACGACGGCGAATATCGCGCTGGGAATTGCCCTCTTCTCCGGTAATGCTTCTTGGTTCGTGCAATTCCTGCGGGGACCAGAATTCCAATTTTCATCAATTACGTTCATGTTGGATCCCTTGATAAACATGATGGTTAATCCGCATGCCGTGATTGTACTGCCGGTAATGATCGGGGGTCTCCTGTTCCTGATGCATAAAGAGGAGGGAGTCAAGGAAAGCGGCATGCTGGCTGCCTTGTGTTTTGGGGTCATGATTGGATTCAAGGCTTGGGGAGGATTGTTGGTAACGCTTGCGTTGGCAGCCGCGACAGTGGTCATGTCTGTTTTGAAACGGGATCATAGCTATTGGTTAGTCTTAGGAGCCACGGTCGGAATTGAAATGATCATCTTTTTACCGGTATTTGATCCGCAGACAGCCGCCGGGCTGGTCTTTGTCCCAGGCTGGACATTGAAGCGAATGGTTGAAGATCCGACCCGCTATAACCTTCCCAGATATGCGCTCTTAGAACAATACTATCGCGCGGACGGCAACTGGTTGCGACTTGCGCAGATTAATGTCAATGAAGTCTTTCTGTATATCTTTGGAAATCTCTGGTTGCGAGTGCTGGGGGTGATCACCATCGCTCGCATGATAAAACCCCTGAAAGCTTCTCTGATCGTGATCATCTGCATGATCCTTGGATCTCTCATCTTGCCACTGCTCTTTAATCAAGGAAGGATGTCATATGACATCATCCAGTTCGGGCCGTACGGGCTCCTGCTGCTCGGTGTTTTCTCATCGCCGTTCATTTGGGCACTTGCCTCAAAAGCCCCCAGTCCAAGCAGGTTATTTCTCGCATTTTTCCTCGTTCTTTTATTTGTTCCCAGCAACACGCAAAGCATACGGGACGGACTGAAAGTGAGTCAGCGGGTTATCACCAATACCGAGCTTGATATCTACCGTTATTTGAGACTTGAGACCCCGGCAGACTCCAGGGTGCTGGTCTATCCGTCACAGCAAAATACTTCTTTAGCCCTAGTCGCTGCACTGTCGCATCGGACGACCTATTATTCGGCGGAAACCTTTATTCGGATCACGGGAGAAGACTTTGAAGGCAGGAGAAAAAAGGCCATTGAATTTTTTAACAACAACGATCCTGAAAAAAGACGAGCCCTGATCACCGACTCCGGCATGGACTATATTCTCTTGACCAAAGAAGAGAACGAACGCACAAATTTAGCAGGAATCAATACGACCCAGGTCTTAACAAACGATAAACTCACCCTCTATCGGATCGAGTAACTTCGCCTCAGGATGTTACAATATACACAAACGCCGTATGACAAAAATCTCAGCTATCGTCTTAACACGAAACGAAGAGGATTTCCTTCCGGGATGCCTGAAATCACTGCGCTGGGTTGACGAAATCGTTGTTGTGGATGCCGGCTCATTGGATGCTACGCTCACCATTGCCGATGCAATTCATGCCAAGGTCATCAAAGCCCCCTGGGAAGGCTTCCCCAAGCAGCGCAATCTCGGAGCAAAACATGCCAGCGGAGACTGGCTTCTCTATGTAGATGCCGACGAGAGAGTTTCGAAAGAGTTGCGTGAGGAAATCAATAAGGGAATCGAAAAAAACACTCTGTCGCACGCATCGTATAAGATACCCCACAAGAACATCATCCTGGGTCAATGGTTGAAGTACGGAGGGTGGTATCCGGAATACCAGCATCGTTTGCTGAAAAAAGACGCACTCGTACGCTGGGAGGGAGAACTCCATGAACACCCGCGGGTTACGGGTACGGTCGGTTTCCTCAAAGGAAACCTCATCCACCTGACTCACAGGGGATTGGGGTGGATGCTTGAGAAAACGATCCGTTATACGCGTTTGGAAGCGGAACTGCGAAGAACGGCCGGTCATCCAGCCATAGCAGTGAAGCATCTCTTTTCCGCGCCGGCACGGGAATTCTGGTTCCGCTGCGTGAAAAAGAGCGGCTGGCGCGACGGCCTGACCGGGTGGATCGAAATATTCTATCAGGCATTCAATCAATTTCTGATTATGGTGTGGCTGTGGGAAATGCAGAGAAACGAGAGCCTGGAAAAAACGTACAAGGATATTGACGCGGAGAAGACCAATGAGCTCTAAGCAATATATCCCAGAACTTGAAGAAGAGTGGGATGAGTATTGGCAAAAGAAATCGATATCCGAAGAATTGGAACTCGTCAAGACCGACGGACTGCATCCGATATTCAAACAATATTTGCCAAAAGAAGGGAAAATCCTCGAAGCAGGCTGCGGACTGGGTAAATGGATCATCACACTCACTCATGAGGGCTATCAGATCGAAGGCGTGGACAGCAACAGTTATGCCCTGGACAAGCTCAAACATGAGTTTCCCGGAGCCCAGGTTCGGCTGGGAGATGTGAAACATCTCGATTTTGAAGATGAGTCGTTTAAAGCGTATCTCTCACTGGGTGTTGTCGAGCACTTTGAGGAGGGTCCCGACCAGGCTCTCGCAGAAGCGCATCGAGTCCTGAAAAAGGACGGAATAGCGATCATCGAGGTACCGTTCGATTCTCCGCTGCGTAAACTCACACGATGTTGGACAGGGGTAATGATCCTTTTGAAGACACCGATAAGATTATTTCTGGAAATCATCGGAAAGCGGCGTCCGAGGGAAAAGAAAAAGATGCGCTTTTATGAATATCGTTATACCATTCAGGAGCTTCGTTCCTTTGTGAAAGAAGCCGGGTTTTCACTCATCAGAATGTATCCCAAGGACGATCTTGCCAAGGATAGAAGCATCTCACTTTGGCTTGACTATCCCAGGCTTCAAAGCCATTCTGGAAGATTATTTGAATTAAACGCTTGGGGCAGGCGCATAAAAAACTTACTGGAAGCCATCTCACCATTGACCTACTGCGCCTTAATCGTCGCTGTGGCTATAAAAGGAAAGGATCAGGCTAACACCTAGTCGCTGAATCTCTTTTTTATTCGCAAGCCTACAGGATCCCGGATTAAAAGAATGGAGAAATTATGATTCAGAAAAGAGCGGCGGTGTATTCCCCTTATCTTGATACGATCGGTGGTGGAGAGGTATATACCGCAGCCGTCACCCAATGTTTGATGAAGAATGAGTTTGAAGTGGATCTATTCTGGAACAGTAAAAACATCATTGCCAGACTTCGGAATTTTCTCGGGATAGACATCTCTCAAGCGTCGATCAACGTCTCGGGATTCCGTCTCTTCTCTCAACAGGGAAAAATCATTGAAAAAATAAATTTGACCAAAAAGTATGACCTCATCTTTTATGTCAGCGACGGAAGCATCCCGTTCCTTTTTTCGAAAAAGAATATCCTCCACTTTCAGATCCCAATGCATGGAGTAAAGGGACACTCGCTCGTGAATCGGATAAAGTTGATGCGGATTCATCAGGTCATCTGTAACTCTCAGTTCACGAAGAAAATCATAGACAAGGAATATCACCTGGAATCAGAGGTGATCTATCCTCCGATTAACATTGCAGTGAAAAAGGTAAAAAAGAATAACATCATCCTCTCAGTTGGCCGGTTCACGCAAATCATGCATGACAAACGACAGGACGTTCTCTTGCAGGCCTTTAAGGAGCTTGTTGACGAAGGGCTTTCAGGATGGAAGCTGGTGTTTGTTGGCAGCAGTGCAGAGGGAAAAGATATGATCAATTCATTGAAAACATTTTCCGCAAGCTACCCGGTTGAAATACTTACAGATATCAAACACTCTGAGCTTGAAGAGGAATACGCGCGGGCGAAAATCTTTTGGCATGCGGCCGGATACGGCATCGATCAGGAGAAAAATCCCGAGCGGGTGGAGCACTTCGGAATCGCCACTGCGGAATCCATGGCTGCCGGATGCGTCCCAATCGTGATCAACAAAGGAGGCCAGCCGGAAATTGTGAAAAACGGAGAAAACGGCTATCTTTGGGATAGCTTAGATTCCCTCAAGAATCGTACGCTTCAATTAATCAGATCACCTGAGGTAATGAAAAAACTTGCCGCACAAGCCGGAATTACCAGTCGGAACTTCTCAAAAGTCACTTTCAATAAAAATTTTACAAGAGTAATATCAGAATGAGGCATGCAAACGAATAACAAACAACAAAAATCATCCGCTCCATTCTATTTTCTCTTATTGTTTCCGATTTTCATATTCTTTTCACCAGTTTGGCTTAAAGGGAGGATGCCGATTCCGGCCGATACCATCGTGGGGATGTATCATCCGTTTCGCGATGTGGTATGGAACGGATTAACGGCAGGCGTTCCCTTTAAGAACTTCCTGATTACCGACGCAGTCCGCCAGCAATACCCTTGGCGGCAATTGGCCTTTGATCTGCTTCAAAGAGGGGAGTTGCCGCTCTGGAATCCATATACGCACGCCGGGACACCGCTACTTGCCAATATCCAAACTGCGCTTTTTTACCCGATCAACTTTCTTTACTTCTTCATTCCGTTTAACACGGTTTGGACCATCCAAGTCATCGCACAACCGGTGCTCTTGGCTATCTTCATGTTTCTCTTCTTAACCGAAATCGGAATCTCAAAAAAAGCCTCCACACTCGGTTCGCTTGCGCTTGCGCTGAGCGGATTCTCCATCGCCTGGTTGGAGTGGAACACGACGCTTCACACTCTTGTCTGGTTGCCGCTCGGGCTCTACTGTGTGGAGAAGATCATGAAAAAGGAGGAGCTTCGTTGGTTTGTGCTCCTCGGCTTCTCAGTTTCCTGCATCGTATTTGCTGGGTTTCTTCAAACCGCGTTTTATGCGCTTTTCCTTCTTGGCTGTTATGCCGTATTGAGAGTTGTGACTATCGGTAAAGGTCATGACCGGAAAAAAATCCTGACCGGACTCACGGCGGTTTTAGCTATCGTGGTAGTTGTTACCTCAATTCAATGGCTCCCAACGCTCAAGCTCATCAACCGTTCAGCGCGTTCGTTCGATCAGGGAAATGTGCTGGAAAGGGATGATTGGTTTCTTCCCTGGCAAAACCTGGTTCAGTTTGTCGCCCCGGATTATTTCGGAAATCCGGCAACACTCAATTATTGGGGGATTTTCAATTACACGGAGTTCGTGGGCTATATCGGCATAGCACCCCTGATCCTGGCATTCATGGGCATCGTTTCACCAGGAAAGCGCTTGAAACAAACACAACGATTTTTCCTCCTGGTACTTGCTGCCGCGCTTCTCTTTGCCTTGCCCAATCCGATCTCAAGATTTCCATTCATGATGAATCTCCCGCTCGTTTCCAGCGCCCAACCATCAAGACTCATGATGATCATCGACTTGAGTTTAAGCGTGCTGGTTGCCATCGGGGCAGAGAACATTTTCACGAAGCTCAAAGAGGAAAAAACAAAATTAATCTTACCCGCACTGACAGCATCTCTGGGTATCATTGCCTTAATGCTTTTTGGAATGTGGATCGTAGCACTCGGATTTTCACCATTGCGTATTCATATTCCTCCGGAGTATCTCCAAATAGCCAAGCGAAATCTCATTTTACCCACAATGCTCTTTACTCTAACAAGCCTATCCATTGCAAGCTTAACAATAATCAGCAAAATAAACATTCGAATAAGAGGCAGGCTTCTATCTGTCATTTTTCTCTTACTTTTTCTGTTGACAGCCGGGGATCTCCTGCGCTTCGCCGCGAAATTTACCCCTTTTTCCGTTGAACAGTACTTGTTTCCTGATACCAAAGTCATAAACTTTTTAAAATCTGATTCCGGAGCCTGGAGATATATGACGACCGATGCCAGAATCCTGCCGCCCAATTTCTCGGTCGTTTACAGATTACAAACTATTGAAGGCTATGACCCGATCTACATCGGCAGATACGGGACACTGATCGCTTCTGCCCAAAAGGACGAACCGGTGCTTGAGCCCACGGCGTTTCACCGCATTATCCGACCCGAGAATATTGATTCGCCGATGTATGATCTCCTCAACGTCAAGTATGTGTTGGCGCTGACTGATCTCCAAGATGAAAAACTTGAGAAGGTATTTCAGGAAGGCGAAACCAGAATCTACAGAAATATGCAGGTTTTTCCCAGGGCATTTGTGATTGCAGATTATCAACAACCGCAGGATGACCAACGGGCGCTGGACCAAGCGTTGAGATTGCGGAAAAGTGACATTGAGGAGACGGCGGAAATCCTTGACTACACTGAAAACGCGGTACGCATCGGCGTCAGCAGCGAAGTGGGTGGAATGCTGGTTGTATCGGATATGTATTATCCCGGCTGGAGTGCGACCCTTGATGGGAAACCCCTACCCGTGGAGAGGGTCCTGTACGCATTGCGTGGTACAATGATTCCACCTGGGTACCATGAAATTCTCTATCGTTATTCCGAATTATAACGGCTCCCATCTTTTAAAGAAAAATCTCCCCAAAGTCATCAAAGCCGCAGAGGATGCTGAGATTATCGTCGTCGATGATGCTTCAACCGATGATAGCTTGAAGATTCTGAAAACTTCATTTCCTGAGGTTCGTGTAGTCCGGCATCGGACCAATCAGCGATTCGCGATAGCCTGCAACAGCGGAGTCGATGCGGCACGGGGTGACATTATCGTGTTGTTGAATTCTGACGTCTTCCCCGAGTCGGATTTTTTACGACCCCTGCGCAGGCATTTTGAAGACGAACAAATGTTTGCCGTGGGCTGTATGGAGGTCATCGGGGAGAAGACGAGAGGAAAATCGACGGGAAAGTTTCAACAGGGGATGTTGGTACACGCAGAGGCGCAGGATCGCAAACCGGGACCGACGCTCTGGGCGTTCGGCGGTTCGGGAGCCTTCAGCCGTGAAAAGTGGCTGAAACTCGGCGGCATGGATGCGCTTTTTCGACCGGCATACTGGGAAGATATCGATCTCTCCTATCGCGCCTGGAAGCGGGGATGGAAGGTGGTATTCGAACCGAAGAGCCTGGTTTATCATCAGCCGGAATCAACCAACATCAGTGCCTTCGGCAGAGCTCGCATACGACGCATCGCCAGTAAAAATCAACTCCTTTTTGTTTGGAAAAACATCACGGACAGCAAACTCATCGTCAGCCATCTGATCTGGTTTCCTCTAAGGCTGCTTGTGTCCGTCGTCAAAGGAGACAGCGCCTTTCTTTGGGGAAGCCTGCATGCCCTGTGGCAGCTTCCGGAGGCTGTACGAAAAAGACATCTGGAGAAGCAGGAAATGAAAGTCACTGATGAATCGCTGTTGAAGCTGTTTGAGGAAGACGTACGGTAAGTCGTTTCACTTCAACGATGAACGATGAATGAATCAACCAAGGACCTGCTGATATGAGAAAGCACGGCGCATTGCTTTTCGTTCTTATCATCGCCTCCGTATTCAGGCTTGTCTGGCTCGACAGCATACCTTCGGGGTTTGACATGGATGAGGTGCAGGTCGGATATAACGCCTATTCAATCCTCAAAACCCTTCGGGACGAAAACGGAAGACTCTTACCAGTCCATACGAGTTTTTTTAACGAATCCCGCCCCATGCTCTCAATGTACCTGACGGCTGCCTCGATAGCTGTTTTTGACCTGAGCGTATTCGCCGTACGGGTAACGGGAGCAGCCTTGGGTGTCACGTCGGTTTTTCTGACCTATCTTCTCGTAAAACTACTTTTTCAAAATTACAAACTCTCTCTCTTCGTAAGTGGTTTGCTTGCAATCTCTCCTTGGCATGTGATACTGACCCGCTCGACGGCTGACGGCGCAATCGGTCTTACTTTTATGCTGCTTTCCTCAGTTTGGTTGGTGCTGTGGATTTCAAAAGGGAAGGCGAAATTTCTCTTCCTAATCTACCTAAGCTGGGTGATGACGTTTTTTGCCTATATCGGGGCCCGCCCGATAATTTTTCTCCACGCCGTATTCTGGATAATCGCTCTGGCGGCAACCGGCGACAGGAAAAAAGCGGGTACCCTCACAATCTTGGTTCTTATCTTCGCAATCCTTCCGACCTATCTGACGGTTCGCAGCGGTGAAGGGCTGGCGCGGTATCAACAGATCGGAAATATCACCTGGAAAGCCGCTGAAGCACGCCTTGCGGTACCCTTCCTGGAAGACGGCCAAACCAGGTTCCCACTCCTTGCTACCCGTCTATTTCATAACAAACTTGAGAACAGTCTCCGGGAGTTCCTCAGGGAATACACGAAATACGTGAACGGTAACTTTCTCTTCATTCAGGGTGGATTTCCGATCCGCTACGTCATACCGGAACAGTCCCTTGAATACTGGTTTGAGGTTCCGTTCTTTCTAATCGGTCTTTTTACCCTCCTCAGAAGACCAAGCCGATCGGGAATCTTTGCCATCTTTTGGTTCATGGCCGGAGCGCTGCCGGCGGCCCTGACGACAGAGGATTCGCCGAACCTTCAGCGCTCGGTATTCATGCTTCCCGGTCTTCAGATCATTACGGTGATCGGAGCCGCCGCTCTCGCTAATGCAATACGGAAAAGGAGTATCGTGATGAAGAGGCTGCTTGCCGCGGGTTTCCTCATCCTTGGAAGTTGGGAAGTCGGCAGATTCGTCCATCAGTCAGTCATCCATCAGCCCATTCATGAACCATGGCATCGGAATGTGCAGTTCCCTCAAATTGTCGCCTACGTGACGGAGGTTGAGAAGAATTACAACAAGGTCGTTATCAGTAAATCGGGCACGGAACCGTACCTTTATTTCCTCTTCTTTGGGAAGGTGGACCCGACGGTAGGACAGCAGATGGTGATCGGGAAGCGCGATGTTGAAGGAGATTGGGATTTTGGAGACAAAGTAAAATTTTCGAGGGAAGCCTGTCCCCTGAACGATACAACACCGCCGGAGTCCGGGACCCTGTACGGGAATGTCGGTGAATGCGCTCCCGTATCCGAGACTGAAATCACCCGGGAAATTCTCAGACCCGATAACACGGTCGCCATGCGGTTCGTAAAGAAGAAGGAGTAGGAAATGTCCCAGAAAAAAATCCTCGTCGCCGTCGTCGCTCTCGCTGCATTTCTGCGTTTTTATCAATTGGGGAAGAACCCGCCCAGCCTGAATCTTGATGAAGTAGCGATCGGCTACAACGCTTACTCAATACTCAAAACCGGAAGAGATGAGTACAGAGAACGATTCCCCTTAGCATTCCGGTCCCACGACGACTATAAGCCGCCGCTCTATGTCTACCTCACTACCGCCACAATTGCCGCATTCGATCTCACCCCACTTGCCGTCCGTTTTCCCTCCGCGCTGCTGGGAACGTTGACGATACCGCTCACTTATTTTCTGACAGGAGAATTGTTATCCTTGGGGAAGAAGAAAGAAAGCGCGGAATTGATCGCCCTGCTGGCTTCAGCTTTTCTGGCGATAAATCCCTGGCACTTGCAGTTTTCCCGGGCGGGATTTGAGACAAACGTCGCCGTTTTCTTCATCGCAGCGGGATTGCTTGCATTTCTGAACGGTATGAAGGGAAGTAAGAAATGGTTGTCGATCACGGCTATCTGTTTTGCAGCCGCTCTCTATACCTACCAATCGGCTCGGATTTTCGTTCCGCTGCTATCAATAAGTCTGCTTTTCATCTTTCGCAAAGAGCTTTTCAAAGCCGTGAGTAAAATCGTCTTTCCGTCATTTATCTTTTTGATCCTCATATTGCCACTTCTACCTGTTTTGACTTCTCCGGAGGGAATGATGCGCTTCAAAGGCACCAGTGTTTTTGAGCATCCGGGACTCATGGAAAAAGAGGCTCAACGGGCAGTGGTTGATGCCGCTGCGCAAGACGGTCTGTCCATGAAACTTATTCATAACCGGCCGATGGCTGCCTTCTTGACGCTTGCGAACGGATACCTCAAACATTTCGCTCCCGATGTACTTTTTCTGGGGATGTGGGGACCTCCGCTGAATTACACCCCGAATGTCGGATTACTTTACTTATTTGAATTGCCGCTGGTGATATGGGGTGCACACGAATTGTTAAAAGACGAGGACAAACGGATTCCGGGTGTGGTATTCATTTGGATTCTGCTCGCGCCGGTCGCTGCGGCGCTCACCATCGATGTGCCGAGCTCAACCCGTATCGCGGTCATGCTTCCTGCCCTGCAGATTCTTTCAGCTATGGGGGCGTATGCGTTCATTGCGAAGTGGTTGAGAAAGGAATGGAGTATTTCCAAGCTCCGTTCTGGTTTATTGACTGTCGTTGTGCTTTTGAGCCTTTTTCACTATCTGCATCAGTATTACGTCCATGCCCCGATCGAATATGCGCAGAGCTGGCAGTACGGCTATCAAGAAGCGGTGGATTACGCGGTTGAGCATCTTGCTGAATATGACAAAGTGGTGGTATCAACGAATTTGCGCCAGCCGCAGAATTTCTTCGCTTTTTACTCCAAATATGATCCTTGGACGTACATCTTTATCGACGGAGGAACGGTCTCCGGCGGATTCAATGAAGATCGAAACCATTTCGGGAAATTCGAATTCCACCCGATTGACTATCATTCAATGGGGGACGGCGGGAAAACGCTCATCATCGATATCTACAAGAATATGGATGCCGATTTCAGAAAGAGAGCGTTGAAAGTCATCTCCTTACCCAATGGAGAGCCGGAAATAGCCATAACGCCATCATGACAGAAATCGAAAAACCTCTATGAGAAACAGAAGACGGGAACGATTGATCCTTGCCACAATCGTACTGGTCGCCGCTTTATTGCGCTTTTACAAACTCGGGAGCAATCCACCCTCGTTGTATTGGGATGAGGCATCCTTGGGATACAACACCTATTCCATCTTGAAAACCGGGTACGACGAACACGGAGAATTCCTTCCCATAACTCGATTTATTGCCTTCGGTGACTACAAACCGCCGGGATATATTTACGCGGCAGTGCCTTCAATTGCCGTTTTCGGACTGACGGAATTCGCCGTCCGCTTTCCCTCCGCCTTCGCCGGGATCTTAACCGTACTCGTCACCTACTTCCTCGTCAAGGAACTGTTTGGAGAAAAATCATTAAACATTAAACATCAAACATTAAACATAGGCGTAATCGCGGCATTCTTGCTCGCGATTTCGCCTTGGCATCTTCAGTTCTCCCGAGGCGCATTTGAAGCCAACCTGGCTACCTTTTTCAGTATTTCCGGGGTGTACTTATTTTTAAGAGGACGGGAGAAAGGCATGTATTGGATCTTGAGCGCTTTGTCATTTTCCCTCTCAATGTACACCTTCAATACCCACAGGGTTTTCGTACCCATACTGATCGCCGGATTGATGGTTATCTACAGAAAACATCTGCGCCACAACCTCAAATATCTCCTTATCTCGGCAGCTTTGCTGCTTACGCTCCTGAGCCCTCTGGTGCCCTACCTCCAGTCAAGGGAAGGACAATTGAGATTTCGGGAAGTAACGTTCCTCTTGGATGTTGATCCGATTATCACTGCAAATGACCGCATTGCCCGGGAAGGAAATTCAATGTGGGCAAAGATTGTTCATAACCGAAGAGTCCAATTCGCGATGGAATTTCTCAAACATTACGGGGATCATTTTCGTGCGAATTTCTTGTTCTTTTCCGGGGATGTCAATCCGCGATTAGGCACCCGGGACCAGGGTTTGCTCTATATCGCAGATCTGCCGTTCATCCTTGCAGGGTTGTATTTCCTTGTGAAGAGAAAAGATACGACAAGCGCGCTAATCCTCTTTTGGTGGCTTTCAGCAGTACTGCCCGCCTCGACTGCCCGCGAAACCCCCCACGCGCTGCGCACCCTAAACGTCCTTCCCGTACCCCAGATCATCGCCGCCTTCGGAATCGTTAATCTGTATAAACTCGTTAAAAGGAAACGGATATTTATCCTGCTATTCGTCTCTTGTTACTTGTTTCTTGTGACATCGTATCTTCATACCTATCACGCCCACTATCCGAAGACTTGGGCTGCATCCTGGCAATACGGGTACAAGCAGTTAGTGGAGTACATTACCCCAATTCAGCAGCAATATGAGCGTATATACGTAACCACGAGTTACGGCCGACCATATATTTACTTCCTTTTCTATATGCAATATCCGCCCCAAACCTATTGGGAGAAGACAGATGCCGAAAGGGACTGGTTCGGATTCTGGACTGTGAAAGGGTTCGACCGTTACTTCTTCAGGGACCCGCCGCAAAAAAGCGAAGAAGATGGCGGAAAATGGCTGGTGGTCAGCGTCCCGGGCGAACTACCGGATAAGGCGACCAAGCTTCTGGAAATTGCCTTTCCCAACGGAGATACCGCATTTGAGATAGGAGAGGAGTAGCTGATGCTCAAAAACGATCTTCGCAAATACGGATTATTGCTCTGGTTCTTGTTTGTAATCTACACGATCATAAGCTTCCTCCTGCTCTTGCGGGATGACTTTATCATGGAAAGGTTATCGCTTCTCACCCACGCTCCATGGTTCTTGGAACTGGGCAGAAAATGGGCCGTGACGCTTCACGTCAACAGCTTTCCCACGCCGTTGTATGTTGTAACGGTAGTCGGCATGTTTCTGGTGTATTTTCGGGCGCTTGAGAGTTTGAAAAACGCGGGAACGAAGATGAAGTCGGCAACGACGAAGCAGATCATGACCTTTTCGTTGGCATTCATGCTGACGTTGTTTTTTTCATTTCCCGCGCTGTCAACGGATGTATTCGACTACATTTCTTCAAATAGGGTGCTCTTTGTCCATCATGCGAACCCCTGGCTTGAACCGCCTCAGAACTTTCCTGATGACCAGTTTATCTATCTTGGGTCCTGGAAATTCCGCGCTTCGGTGTACGGACCGGTGCAGTTTCTCTTCTCTTCGCTAGCTCATTTGATTGCCCGGGATCACATCCTGGGGAACATCGCTGTCTATAAAGGAATGGGCCTGGCATTTTTACTGCTCACCATTTTCGTGGTAAAAACATGGCTCAAAGACGAATCTCCGCAAAGACTAGCCTACGGCCTTGCGGTGATAGCATGGAACCCGTTACTCCTCATAGAGATTGTCGGTAACGCGCATAACGATATCATCATGGCATTCTTTTCCCTGCTCGGTTGCTATTTGTTCTATAAGAAACGGTACAACCTGTCAGCGCTAGCGCTTGCTTGCGCGGTATTGGCAAAAATGACGGCTCTCCTCATCCTTCCGCTTTTAGGAATATGGCTTATAGGAAAACATCGACTCAAACAAAGTGCGCAGATGGCAGTGACATTTATCTTGGTTACGCTATCGGGAATGATTTCACTGGGAAGCGGCTTTTCAGGACTGATGCAAAACTTGGGCATTCAACTCGGACTTTACCTGCGCTCGCTGCCGACGATCCTGCGATTCTTCTTGCTGAATCTGGGTCTTTCAAACAAGCTTGCCCTATATGGCGAAAAAGCCCTGACACTGCCGGCATTCGGCATTCTGGTGATCAAATCGATACAGTACCTCAAGCACATTGGATTCATCTCCGCGATTGTCGTGGTGATGACCGGATATTTGATGCTCGTTTCTCCCATGCTCCAACCTTGGTATCTCGTCTGGGTTCTGCCATTTGCGGCGCTTTTGAAGCGCGGGAAATTACAGCTGGGAACGCTCACTTTCTCGATGAGCAGTCTCCTCTATTATTCGGTGTTATTCGTCTCTTATTACTTCTCTCCGCTCCATTTTTCCTGGCAAATTGTGATGTTTCTGTTCATGATCATTCCGCCTCTCATTGTCTGGTTTACCCCGCAATCCTGGTATACTTTAGTAAGGAGTAAGGAGTAAGGAGTAAGGAAATAGAGAATGGGGAAGAGAAGAATAAAGATTTAAGGTTTTAGATTTTAGATTTAAACATTGAACATTAAATATTAGAATATGGTGCATTTTACCAAAAAAGACCTCTGGTTAACGATGGGCCTCACCATTGCTTTTTGGGTGACAAGGCTTGTCAACTTGAGGTTGTGGCCGATTTTTACCGATGAGGCGATCTATACACGCTGGAGTCAAATTGGTCTCAATGACGCTTCTCTGCGTTTTATATCCCTGACTGATGGGAAACAACCTCTTTGGCACTGGGTGACGATTGCCGCGATGAAGGTCATTTCCGATCCTCTCCTGGCCGGACGATTTGTTTCCGTCTCGGCAGGGTTTTTTGCCATGATTGGGATTTGGCTTTTAGCTTATGAATTGTTCGGAAAGAAAAGGATAGCCTTCATTGCTGCAAGCCTTTATGTGCTGGTGCCGTTTACTCTTCTGTACGACAGAATTGCGCTCGTAGACTCGATGTTAAGCATGTGGGGAATCTGGGTGCTGTACTTGGGAGTGAAGACCGCTAAATCCCTCCGTTTTGATTACGCCATGCTCACGGGTTTCGCGCTCGGGGCCGGATTGTTGACCAAATCACCCGCTGTTTTTTGGCAGTATCTCTACCCGTTAAATCTCCTGTTTATAAAAGAAAAAAAACGCATTCCCCGCTGGATTCTCCTTGTTATCCCAACCATGCTCATCGCCGAGGGGATGCGCAACGTCCTGCGACTTTCTCCTTGGATGTACATCATAGGCAGAAAAAATCTGGAATTTGTTACTTCATTCGGTGAATTCTTGCGCGAACCCTTCCGATGGTTTTGGGGAAATCTTCCATCATTATGGCACTGGTGGCTCGGATCGGTCACTTGGCCGGTAATGTTGGTTGGGATAGCCGGTCTTGCGTTCGTCTTTCTCCCTCAACACCATGTCCTCTCGCTACAAAAAAATAAAAGAGCTGCAATGTTTCTTTTTATTCACGCGCTGTTTCCCTTTCTCATTTCAGCGGCATTCGGAAAAGTGATATTTGCCCGATATTTACTATTCATAACGCCCCCGCTTCTTTTAATGGCGGCTGCGGCATCACAGCGTATTTTTTCATTGGCACGTGGCGTACGTATAAAAATCATCTTTTGTCTCTTCCTGTTCGTCGCTTCAGCCTACATGGACTATAAAATCCTTACGGATCCGGTAGGCGCCCCAATCATCCAAGCCGATCGGGATCAGTACGTCAACGGTTTTCCCGCGGGCTGGGGAATAGATGAAACTATTGCATTTCTCAAAGAGAGGGCGCTCAAAGAGAAAATCTTTCTGGGTACACAAGGAACCTTTGGTCTGATGCCCGCGAGCTTTGAACTCTATCTCTGGGATAATCCCAATATTGAAATTAAGGGATTCTGGCCGGTTTCCGCAGTTCCGGATGAGGTCACGGCTAAAGCTGAGGAAAAGACCACATATTTCATCTATTACGAATCGCGGGAAGCGCAAATACCTCCCCAAGACAACCTCATCCTCTGGAAAAAATTCAGGAAGGGAGCAAGCGATCGGTTCATGTACGTCTATGAAGTTCTCCCCATGGTCAAAAACGGAAAATAAAACCAGAGTTGTTTTGTTGGTTATCCTCATTATCTCAGCCGTGCTGCGTTTTTATCGGTTGGGAGAGAATCCTCCCTCCCTTGATTGGGATGAGGCATCAATGGGATATAACGCCTATTCGCTCCTGGTAACGGGGAAAGACGAATACGGCAACGCCTGGCCGATATCCATCCGATCGTTTAATGATTATAAACCGCCCCTGTATACCTATACGCTGGTTCCTTCAGTCGCGGTTTTCGGTTTGACTGAATTTGCCGTTCGCTTTCCATCAGCCCTTGCGGGAACACTTACAGTCCTCATATTCTACTTCCTCGTCAAGGAACTTTTTGGAAAGAAATCTTTAAACATTAAACATCAAACATTACACATGAGCGAGATTGCGGCTTTACTGCTCGCAATTTCGCCATGGCATCTACAGTTTTCGAGGGTGGCCTTTGAAGCCAATCTTGCCCTCTTTTTCTTCGTCCTCGCAGTATTTTTACTTGCAAAAGCATTATTGGACATTGATCGGGATGAGAAAGAAAGGAGCAAACGAAATGTATTGATTCTCCTCGCATCTTCAATCTCCTTCGTTGCCACCATGTATGCCTATCATTCGGCGCGCATCATCGTTCCCGTATTCGTGCTCATTGCTGCTGTCGTCTACCGACATCGAATAGGGAAAATGAAAAGGGCTGTTATTCCGGCAGCCGCAGTGGGATTCCTGTTACTGATCCCCATTGCTTTAAGCCTCTTGCGTGGTTTCGCACAGGCAAGATTTACGACGGTCAGCGTCTTCACGAATCCCGGAATCTATACCAGAGAATCGGAAAAGTTAACGCGCCAAAGTGAGTACAGATTGGAAGATGAACAACAGCAAAGCTTCCTCTCCGTACTCCACCATCCTTGGCTGGTCTACACCCTAACAATATTGGAAGGGTATTTTGACCACTATAATTTGGATTTTCTTTTCTTGAAAGGAGATGGGATCGGCCGCCACAGTGCCTCAGGCATGGGTCTGCTCTATCTTTTTGAACTACCTTTTGCTCTTGCCGGTGTTTACGCACTTGTCAAAAACAAAGAACCTGCACTGCGAATGATCATTCCGTGGCTCATCGTCGCACCTCTGGCTTCCGCGATGACCACCCAAACACCGCACGCGGTTCGCAGCCTGTTGATGCTCCCGGTGTTAACGATCATCACCGCCTACGGAATTCTGAATATCTATAACGCGCTCAAACGTCATTGGTATTTATTGGCAATTATTGGCTTATTGGTAGTTATTAATGTTATCTATTACCTTGACCTGTATTATATTCAGACGCCTATCGAGCGCTCTCACGATTGGCAGTACGGATATAAACAACTCGTACAAAAATTAAGCCTCATTGAGGCCACTAGCCGCGAGATCATCGTGACCACAGAATATGATCAACCGTATATCTTCTTTTTGTTCTACAATAAAATAGATCCTTCCTGGTATCAAACGGTGTCCGAAAATGGCTCCGAAGGATTTGCAAAATTCGTGTTTCGAAAAATCGACTATGATGAAGACGTGCTACTTCCGGAAACCGCGATTGCGGGCTCGCCGAATGAAATACCCGACCAGGCATCGATGTTTGATACAATACAGTACCTGAATGGGGATGAGGCATTCCGTATCACACGAACACAGTAAAACTTATCAATGTAAATGATATATGGAGGAGGAATATTCGATGAAGAATAAACCGGTTATCGTCGTCGTCATGCCCGCTTACAACGCCCAAAAAACTTTGGAAAAAACTTACAGGGATGTGCCCAAAGACGTGGTCAGTGAAATCATCCTGGTTGATGACGGGTCCCGTGATAAAACCGTTGAGCTTGCCAGGAAGCTTCAGATTAAAACCTTCGTTCATCCCAATAATCTCGGATATGGGGGAAATCAAAAAACCTGCTACTGGGAAGCGCTGAAGCTTGATCCGGATGTCGTCATCATGATTCATCCCGACTATCAATACGACGCGACCCTCATTCCCGAAATGATCCGTCCCATCCTGCAAAACCGGTATGACATGATGTTCGGGTCACGGATACGGACGCGCAAAGAAGCGCTCGAAGGAGGCATGCCCGCCATGAAATATTTTTTTAACAGGCTCTACACGATCGGCGCAAATATACTTCTGGGAGTGAACTTTTCCGAACACATGAGCGGCATGCGTGCCTACAGCCGCAAAACCCTTAAAACCGTTCCCTTCCAGAGATTTACGAACGACTTTGCCTTCGATCAGCAGTTTACCGTGTCGGCGATCTCCTTCGGGCTGCGGATAGGAGAACTCCCGATACCGGTTCGCTTCTATGAAGAATCTTCATCGATACGATTCATTCCGGGATTAAAATTCGGCATCGAGAGCCTTGTCATTCTCACTCAATACCTGGCGCATAAATCAGGGATGGTCAAAAACAAGATGTTTAAATAATCTTGGCTGTAGGTTCGGGGTGTTGATGAAGAAGCAAACTCTCGGAGTGATCCTCCTCATAATTCTAGCAATGCTTCCCGCGGTGCGCGCCCTCGCAATTCCAGGATTCTACACCAGTCACGATGGTGTGACACATACTGCAAGAATTGCAAACTTCTCGTTGGCACTCGCTGAAGGCCAAATTCCTCCCAGACTTGCACCCAAATTATTCGGTGGATTCGGTTTTCCTATTTTTATTTTCATCTATCCGTTGCCATACCTCCTCGGGTCTCTCATTCACGCGGCAGGTACGCCATTTACCGATTCCTTTGAAATCGTCATCGGGACAAGCTTTCTTATTTCTGCACTCACCATGTTTTTCTTCATAAAAGAGCTGTTCGGACTCTGGCCGGCTTTTATCTCAGCGCTGTTTTATACTTGGGCTCCCTATCGCCTCTCGCAGATCTATGTTCGGGGAGCCGTTGCCGAGAATTTTGCCTACCTGTTCGTTCCCATCGTACTCTTGTCTTTATTGCGTTTATCGAAAAAACCGGAACTCAAATGGACTACGGTCGGCAGTTTGTCCTTTGCCGGCATGCTTTTATCCCACCAGCTTGTATCATTGATGTTCCTGCCTGTATTCGCCTGTTTTGGGCTGGTATTCCTTTTTCAAAGCAACGATAAAAAATCATATATCAGGCACGCATTTTTTATGACGCTCCTGGGGCTTTTTACCAGCGCCTATATCTACGTTCCGGCGCTGTTCGAGCGCTCATTCCTGCACTTTGATGAACTCATGAACTACTATTCGGATCACTTCGTGACACTTAAGCAACTGATGCATTCGCCTTGGAGTTACGGATTTTCCATGCCGGGAACGCTCGCCGATGACATGTCATTTCAAATAGGACTTACCCACCTGCTTGTGGTTGCAGTATCTGCGATTGTCTTTGCATGGCTATTTGTAAAAAACAAAAAAAAGATCTGGAAAGATGCATCAAACCGGATCGGCCTCGTCAGTCTTGTGATCTTTACAATCTCCGTCATTTTGATGTTGGATTATCCGGTGGTACGCGCGATCTGGAAGTACACTCCGGCCTTATCAATGTTGGATTTCCCCTGGCGTCTCCTGGGAGTGTCAGTGTTTGCATCAAGTATGCTCGTCGCCTACCTCACGAGAGTGCTCAAAAACAAGCTGATATTTTTTGTATTTCTTTTTTTTGTCTTTTTCGCAAATCGCAATCACCTGCGCATCAATCAAACTTTCCTGCTGGATGATGCCTATTTCTTAACCTATGACCAAACTGCTACCTGGAGAAATGAATTCTTACCCATTTGGAGAATAACCAACAAACTCCAAAATCTTGAGAGAGTTGTGAGAGTCAGGAAGGGGGACGTCTTGATTGAGTCTTCCCAAGTTAAAACCCTGAAATTGATGTTGCGGACACAGTCTGAGGTAGGCGGTAAGATTGTCATTCCCAGACTTTACTTCCCGGGCTGGACAGTCCGGATTGACGGACAATTGCAAAAACTCAATGAATCTTTCAAGATCACGAACAATGTTGATATTCAACCGGAATCAAGGCCTAACGTTGACGATAGCGGTTTAATCGAGGTCTCAGTTCCGAAAGGAAGGCATGAAATTGAGGTAATATTTTCCGAAACACCGATTCGCAAACTGGGATTTATATTTTCAATAGCAGGCGTCGTGACCACGTTGGGTTTGATTTTGGAAGGAAGAATCAGAGCCATTGTTCAAGCACCCAAAACGATGCGGCGAAGGAGAGGAACTTGAGCCTATCAGTTGTGCTTGCCACCTATAATGAGGAGAAGAATATCACAAGCTGTTTGAAGAGCGTCAAAGGGTTTGCCGATGAGCTGATCGTGGTGGATGGCTCATCAACGGATCAAACAAGAGAAATTGCCCGCCGTTTGGGTGCAAAGGTCATCAAGACCGAAAATCTGCCGATGTTTCATACCAACAAACAGATGGCCATCGAGGCTGCAAGCGGAGACTGGATCTTGCAGCTTGACGCGGATGAGATTGTCTCCAAAGAGCTGGAACGTAAAATCCGAAAAATAATCAAAACAGAATCTCCCGCAAGTGCCTTTGCGATACCCAGAAAAAACTATTTTCTCGGGCGATGGCTCAGAAAAGGGGGCCAATATCCCGACAATGTCATCCGCCTCTTCAAGCGGGGAAAAGCCAGATTTCCGCAAAAAAGCGTTCATGAGCAGTTGGAGGTGGATGGAGAAGTGAAGAAGCTCACAGGCCATTTGATACATCACACGGCCCCAACGCTTGCTCGCTACGTCAACAGCGCCAATCGGTATACCTCGCTTACCGCGCAGGAACTCAAACAGCAGCGCATCAAATTGAGTCCCCAGCAAACGTTTAAATTTGTCGTGTTCAAGCCGTGCCGGACGTTTTTCCTGAATTATGTAAGACATAAAGGGTTTATGGATGGTTTTCCCGGCTTCGTCTTTGCCCTCTTTTCCGGCCTCCATTGGCCCATCGCGTATATGAAATACTGGGAACAAGAAAGAATGAGGAAGAAATAATGAGTAAGATATAATGAAACATTTCATTATTTCCTATTTCCAAATCATTAATTCCTAATTGATCATGAAAGTCATCATCGATATCTCTCCATTGAAGAGCAAACACAAAACCAGGGGTATAGGAATTTACACACGGATGCTCGTTGAAACTCTTGTAAAAATCGGCGGGAAAAATCAGTATATTCTGACAACCAAAGCGGATGACATCAAGGACGCAGATCTCATCCACTACCCGTATTTTGACCTCTTCTTCCGCACGCTTCCCCTGAAAAAACGATTGAAAAGCATCGTCACCATTCATGATGTCATACCTTTGGCGCTCCCCGAGCTTTTTCCGGTCGGGATACGGGGTAGTATTAATTTCTTTTTTCAGCGTTTGGCTCTCAAGAGTGTTCGGGCTATCATCACCGATTCTCACAATTCTAAGCGGGACATTATCAGATTCTTAAAGATAGATCCCAAACGCATTCACGTCATTCATCTCGCCGCCTCAAAAGATTTTCGAAAATCAACACCAGATGCCATGGATCAGGCCAGAAAAAAATACAAGCTTCCGAATTCATACCTTCTGTATGTCGGAGACGTCAACCCAAATAAAAATATTCCCAGACTAATTGAAGCCTTCTCGATCGTACTTAAAAAATTCCCAAACCAGCATTTGCTGCTCGTCGGCAGAGCTTTTGCCAATAAAAAACTCAGCGAAATACGCGCAATCCGCCGCACGATTAAAAATCAAGGATTGAGAAAGAAAGTACTGCTTCGATCTGCTGTTCCGCTTGATCCGTCAGATGATTTGGCCGCGATCTATTCCGCGGCAGATGCGTATATTCAGCCTTCTATCTACGAAGGCTTTGGACTGCCGATACTTGAGGCTTTTGCCTGCGAAACGCCGGTGGTGACCTCCCAAGCAGCCAGTCTTCCGGAAGTTACCGGAGATGCGGCAATAAAAATCAACCCTCACAAGCCGAAGAGCATTGCCGACGGGGTGAGAAAAGTGCTGACGCTTAAAAGTGAAGAGAAACGGAACCTCGTTGCGATGGGTAAAGCTCAAGCCAAACTATTTTCCTGGACGGCGACGGCCAAGAAAACCATGAATGTATACGGGACGGTCTTAAAAGGTTGAACATGGATAAAACAAACGACATCCTGCGCTGGCTATTAACAACTCTGGTGATTTGGAAAGTTGTGCTTTTGGCTGTAGCCGCCTACGCGATTCAGGTAATCCCTTTTAAAGCGAGTTTTCCCTATTGGGAAACATTACTTGCACCCAATGGACATCCGCTCTACTGGAGCTGGGGAAACTTTGATGGAGTGCATTATTTGACCATTGCAAAGGCTGGATATATCGCCCAATTCACGCAAGCGTTTTTCCCCCTGTTTCCTTTGCTTATGCGCTACTTGGCGCAATTAAGCGGGAGTCTCATGTCTGCAGGACTCATCATTACGCATGGTTTTTGGATCATCTCATTCTGGCTTTTCTACAAACTCATTCGTATCGATCGCGGCGAGGCAACGGCCAGACGCAGTGTAATCTATTTACTGCTTTTCCCGACCGCCTTTTTCTTTACAGCCATCTATTCCGAGAGCCTCTTCTTGGCACTGGTATTGGGAACATTCTATGCCGCTCGCCGGAGGAAGTGGTGGCTAGCCGGTTTATTGGGCGCCGTGGCATCGGCGACCCGGGTCTTCGGGATATTTTTACTTCCCGCGCTGTTGGTTGAGTGGTATGAGGGGAGAGGAAAGAAAGCCGTCTATACACCGCTCGAACTTGTAAGCGCCGTCCTTCCGATTGTATTGATTGCATCGGGTCTATTTCTCTATATGTATTACCTGAAAAAAACGTTTGACGATCCCCTGATGTTTCTGACATCCCAGCCGGCATTCGGCGCCCAGAGAAGTGCTGACAAATTGATCCTTCTCTATCAGGTCTTTTGGAGGTACGCAAAAATGATTTCCACCGTGAATCCGAACAGTTTGCTCTTTTTGACGATTGTGGAGGAGGCAGTGAGCGGCGCGGTATTCCTGCTCCTTTCGATTATCGCGTTTAAAAAAGTAAGAGTCTCATACGCGCTGTTCGGCGCGCTTTCCTATATCGCCCCAACGCTGACGGGCACGTTCTCCAGCTTTCCCCGATACGCGCTCATCCTGTTTCCCTGTTTTATGGTACTGGGGATGGTGAAAAACCGTCGTTTCCAGAGGCTTTGGTGGTTGATAAGTGTTATACTGCTTGCAGTAAACACGGCACTATTCGTCCGTGGGTATTGGGTTGCATAAAGGTTTAATAGATGATTCATATTTCATTATTCATACTTCATCATTCATGAACATACTCGTCACTGGCGGAGCGGGTTTCATTGGGTCCCAAGTTGCCGATCGCTACATTGCCGAAAGTCACAACGTCGTGATCGTTGATGACCTCTCAACCGGTTTTGAAAAAAACATTCATCCGAAAGCCACATTCCACAAATTCGATATCCGCTCAAAAGAAGCAGCAAAGCTGGTTGAAAACATCAAGCCGGACATTATCAATCATCATGCGGCACAAATTGACGTGCGCCGATCGGTCGCCGATCCCTTGCATGATGCTCAGATAAACATCTTGGGCCTTCTTAACATCATGGAAGCGGCAGTCCGTACCAAGTCCGTAAAAAAAGTTATTTTTTCATCAACAGGGGGAGCGATCTACGGCGACGCTGCGGTCATTCCGACTCCGGAGGAATTCCCCGCCCAGCCTGTATCTCCGTACGGTGTGGCAAAATTAACCAGCGAGCACTATCTCTATTATTACTCGACGATTCATGGAATTCCCAGTATCTGTCTACGTTATGCCAACGTCTATGGGCCGAGACAAAATCCTGAAGGAGAAGCAGGAGTGGTGGCGATCTTTGCCAAAAAAATGATCCGGGGAGAACAAGTCATCATCAACGGTGATGGCAAGCAAACCAGGGATTATGTCTTTGTTGGCGATGTGGTCGAAGCCAACGCCCTTGCACTCGAGAAAGATATCTCAGGAATCTTTAACATCGGCACCGGCAAGGAAACCGATGTCAATGGGATCTACTCGATTCTGGCTCAGCGACTGAAAATTCCAGCCAAGGAGAAACACGGACCTCAAAGGAAGGGAGAACAGTTGCGAAGCGCTCTGAACACGCAAAAGGCCAAAGAGGAGCTTGGGTGGCAGTCAAAAATCCAGCTTGAAGCAGGAATCGGAAAGACAGTCGCATTTTTTCAAGATCAATGAAAACAATCGTCATCGTACCGGCTTACAATGAAGCCCCGGTCATCGCAATCGTATTGGAAGGACTGAAAAGAGAGCTTCTCAAAATCGGGGATTTTGAGATTGTGGTCGTTGATGATGGCTCTACGGATAGAACTTTCGAAATAGCAAAAATATCGGGAGCAACGACACTGAAACATCCGATCAATCGCGGTTTGGGAGGAACTCTGGGAACGGGTTTTGCCTATGCAAAGCGGGAAAAAGCCGATTTGGTCGTGACTTTTGATGGGGACGGACAACACGACCCAAATGACATTCACAATCTGATCGGACCGATTCAAAGACGAGAGGCAGATGTGGTGATCGGATCTCGCACGATGCGTGGATGGGGTCAAATACCTTTGGATAGAAGGCCTGTGGTCTATCTCAGCAATCTGGTAACCAAAATGCTCTTCGGAATCTCAACCACGGATTCGCAATCGGGTTTCCGGGCTTTTTCCAAACAAGCGGTCAAGAAGATCTCCATTAAAACTCAGGAAATGGAAGTCTCAAGCGAACTGTTTGCGGAGATCAATCGTCTCAATCTCAAATTGGTTGAAGTGCCGGTCAGAGTCCACTATACGCGGTACTCAAGGGAAAAAGGCCAGACGAATCTCAACGCGTTTTCGGTTCTGCTTCGATTACTATTACGGCTTGGGAGGTAACTGATGCCGTCTATTTTCATACCGATCCAAATCGTGCTCATTCTCTTTCTCTTATTCGCTTTTTCAAGGGTCTATTTACGTTTTCGGGAAGGTACGGTCCATTTCGGGACATTTCTCTTTTGGTCTGCCGTTTGGATCCTTGCTTTGGTAGGTGTGCTCTATCCGAATTTCACGACATGGTTGGCAAATAAAATCGGAATCGGAAGAGGGGCAGATGCAGTGATCTATCTCTCGCTGGCAATTATTTTTTATTTGGTCTACAGGACAAATGTCTTCGTGGAAAATATTCGCCAGGAAATTACTGAACTCACCAGAAAAATCGCACTTGATCAAGAGACAAGGAACAAGAAAAAGAAATAAGTAGTGAGCGAGGAAGACGAAGAACCCACATTAAATGTGTAAGTAATTCCCACATTTAATGTGGAAGGAAAACAAGAAACAAATAAATGTTTAAGATTTAATATTCAAGATTTAAACATTAGTAATTAAACATTACATATTGAGCTTTGAACATTCTTCTCGTCACAGAATATTTACCGACCGGTAAACGACCGGTTTTCCAAGGCGGCGTACAAGCCCGTTCTTTTTTTGTATCCGAATACTTAAGAAAAATAAACAATCTTCGGATACTGAATAGTAACGCAGGAAGCATCGAGGCGTCTTCGATATCACTACTTCGCAGGGCGCTATTTGCGATCAGAGTGATGCTGTCACCGATTGATTTCAAGCCGGACATCATCGAAGCCTCAAATACAACCACATATTTCCCTGCCTTCATTTTGGCGAAACGGCTGCAAGTTCCCGTTGTAGCCTGGGTTCCCGATATATTGGGGAAGAGCTGGTTAAAGAACTTCAGCTTGCCGGTCGCTGTTGCGGGTTATCTGGCCGAACGGTTAAGCATGGCGCTTTCATTTAATCACTTCATTGCCATGAGCCAGGCAACACGCAAAAAACTGGTCAATCTTGGTGTGAATGAAAAATATGTCACGGTTATCTATGGAGGGGTGGAAATTGCAAAGATGAACAAAGATCGAGGGGAAAAAGACGTCCGTCCCACAATCATAAGCATCTCCCGTCTACTTAAGTATAAAAGACTAAGCGATCTTGTGCGAGCTGTTGCCGAGGTGAAAAAGAATCATCCTTCAGTTCGATGCCTGATTATCGGAGAAGGACCGGAGGAAAATAATTTAAAAGTACAAATTACAAAGCACAAATTACAGAAGAATGTATTCCTTTTGGGGAATATGCCCCATGACGAGGCGATGGTCAGGCTTAAACGAGCGCACCTCTTTTGTCTGCCGTCTGTAGTAGAAGGATTCGGCCTGGTCACAGTCGAAGCTATGGCCGCCGGGGTGCCGTTCGTCAGCGCCGGAATTCCGGCGACAAGAGAAATCACCGAAAACGGGAAAGGAGGTTTACTCTTTGAGCCGGAAAACGTCAATGATCTTGCGAAGAAATTAAACATGCTTTTAGATGACAAAATATTGTACGAGAAAAAGATACAAGAAGGATTAAAACTCGCAAAACGGTACGACTGGGCTATAATTGCCAAGCAAACTGAAGCAGTGTATCGAAAAGCAATAGCTTCACATTAAATGTGTAAGAAATTCCCATATTTAATGTGGAAGGAAACAGAAAACGAATCAATATTCAAGATTTAAGAATTGAACATTGAACATGAAATAAATATTTAAGAATTAATATTTGATATTTGATTTTTTAAACATTAAACATTAGCAATTAGACATTAAAAATTTCTATGAAAATCTTTATCACCGGCGGAGCCGGTTTCATCGGAGCCAATATCGCCAGACACTACCTGAAACAGGGGATTGAGACGGTTGTCTACGACAACCTCTCCCGACTGGGGGTGGAAAATAACCTTTCTTGGATGAAGAAAAACTACCCGAACGTTATTTTTCTTAAAGAAGATGTCCGAAATTTCCCGATGCTTTCCCGTTCAATGCGGGGATCCGATCTTGTTTTCCACATGGCCTCCCAGGTAGCGGTGACCTCATCGGTGAAGAACCCACTCCTCGATTTTGAGATAAACGCTTTGGGAACGCTCAATGTTTTAGAGGCTGCGAGAGCTCAAAAGAAACCTCCGATTGTGGTGTATGCATCGACGAATAAGGTGTACGGAGGTATGGGAAACGTCGATCTCATCAAGAAAAAGACAAGATACGACTTTAAAAATAGTCATTTGCGCAGGGGGATTACGGAAGACGTTCAGATCGACTTCCATTCTCCGTACGGCTGCAGTAAAGGAGCCGGGGATCAGTACGTGCATGATTATGCCCGCATCTATGGCCTCAGAACTCTCGTGTTCAGGCAAAGCTGCATCTACGGGGATTTTCAATACGGGAACGAAGACCAGGGTTGGGTGGCGCATTTCATGCGCAAGCTAATCAAGGGGGAAACCATCACAATCTACGGTGATGGTAGGCAGGTCCGCGATCTTCTTTATGTTCGCGACCTAATTGATTGTTATCTTCGCTCAGTTGCCAAAATCTCAAAAACATCAGGCCGCGTGTACAACATCGGTGGCGGACGTCGGTTCTCCACGAGTCTCATAGAGCTCATGCCCCTGATTGAGCGGGAATGCCGGACAAAAGCAAAGGTAAAATATTCACAGTGGCGCCCCGGAGATCAACGGGTCTATATCTCAGATTGCTCAAAAGCTCACAAAGACTTCGGTTGGGAACCCGTTACGTCAATCGATCAGGGCCTGGTTAGCTTGCATCAATGGATGAGAGCGGCTCACACGTAGAGCTTCGCGACGCAAGCGAAAGAACAATACAACAAGGATTATTCACACACTCACATGCAGCAGCTCGTCGATCATTTTTGCGAACAAGGAGATAGGGAAAACAAACGAGTCTTTCTTGATTTCACGCTTCCGCTTGGAGGAACTCTTCTTGATTTGGGATGCGGGAACGGCGAGTTCACGGCTTCGGTTGCGAAAAAGGCCGAAGCGGAGTCGGTGTACGGCGTTGAAATCAGCGAGACTAAGGCGCTGGCTGCAAAAGAACAAGGGGTGAAAGTAACGGTTGGCAACTTGAATCGCAGACTTCCTTTCGTAGATGAGTTCTTCGATACGGTCAGCGCCAACCAAATCATCGAACATCTTGTCGATACAGATACCTTCATCGAAGAGGTTAAACGTGTACTCAAACGTGATGGCCAGCTGGTGATTTCAACGACGAACCTCGCCGCCCTTCACTACAGGATGCAGCTACTGGTCGGACAGTTGCCTGTTTGCCTCCATCCCGCAAATGTCCAATTCGGTAATTTCTTGCGGGGCGAGAAGAATCCGATCCATGGGCATAAGAGTATCTTCACCCATACAGCATTCCTGGAATTTCTCGTCTTTCATGGTTTCAACGTCCAGCAGGCGGGTACAGTCAGCCTCTATCCGTTCTCCGCCGGCATCGGCCGGATACTCTTGCGTGCATTTCCTACGATCGGGGTCTTTTCAACATTGAGAGTGGGGAAGCGTCATTCATGAAAAAGCTCAGGATCGCTCTTCTCATCGACGCCTGGTTTCCGTTTCGCGGTGGCGCACAAGTACATGTCCGAGAAATCACCAAGCGCTTACAGACGAAGTGTCAGTTCACGATCTTTCATTCCAGGTCGGCGCACGTCATCAGCCGGCTATTCTGGTGCATCGCTGTTATTCCGCAGGTGATGTGGGCGCATTCACGGAAGCCGTTTGACGCGATACACGCGCAGGCATACGCCGCGGGTAGCCCGGGGAAAATACTATCCAAGCTGTTACACATTCCCGTCGTCTATACGGTGCACGGAAGTAACATGCTCGATCTGCGACCCCTCGCAACACAGCAGAGGAGTTCGAGCATAAGAATTCCCTGGTGGAAGTACAGACTGGAAAAATGGTTACTCACTGAAATCCGCTACGATCGCGAAATCACTGTCTCGCAACATTTTCGAAGTCACGAAAATAGTAATCGCAACATCACATATATACCGAACGGAATCGATATCCGAGCATTTCATAATAATCGGATTGTAAAAAAGCATCGTTTTACACTCTTGTTCGTCGGAAGAGACGATCCGCTGAAAGGGCAGGAGATTCTAGGCTCGGCAATGGAGAGGGTACATCAACAGTATCCTGATATTGATCTCGTCAAGATCACGCAAGAACTCGATGAGAAAAATATTATTAGAGCCTATCTATCTTCACATGTCTTTGTTCTTCCTTCCCTATCGGAGGGAATGCCGTTAACCCTGCTCGAAGCCTGGGCCGCAAGACTCCCCGTTATCGCAACCGATGTCGGGGATAATTCAAGATTGGTGAATGACGGGGTGAATGGGTTCCTCGTTCCTCCGGCAGATGTCGAAGCACTGGTCACCGCAATCCTCAAGGCTTATCACAGCCCCGACCTTGCGAAGATGGGGCAGGCAGGATACAATCTTGTCAAGAAGAATTACTCGTGGGAAAAAGCGGCCATGGCAACACTACATGTATATAAGGAGGTTACCCGTGTCACTCGATAAAACGCTCCTAAGGATTCTCGCCTGTCCGGATGACCATGGAGATATTCTGTATAAAAGAATAGGGAAGACAGAATCTCTGGTGTGTAAGAAGTGTAAACGGGTGTTCGAGGTGAAAAACGGAATCCCCATCATGCTGCCCAAGGAGTTCAAGGAAGAATAGTCATCAGCCCCGCCTGTGATCGAGTGATACAATGCAAGGTATGCATATCGCTGTTATTGCAGCCGACCTGCTACCGGATAGATTAGGCGGAGCAGAAGTCCATGCGGTTGAGCTGATTCGGCGACTGGCAAAACAAGGACACACCTTTGATGTTTTCGTCGGGGATTCGACAGAAATAGCGAGCACCCTACCTGTAAATGTCACCGTCCATCCTGTTCGG
>MHCL01000003.1:365-7837 GCA_001816915.1 Candidatus Chisholmbacteria bacterium RIFCSPLOWO2_01_FULL_49_14 | reverse complement strand
AGGGGTCGTGGCAGCCATCCTGGCGAAGTATCTAAAGAAACCATTGTATATGACGGCCCAAAATCCTCTCGACTACAAGGAAGAGTTGGTCATGAAAGGCATGATTCCGTTTAAGCACCTATGGCCGAAAGCGCTGACACCACTTGTGTCGTTTGCCCTCCGAAAAGCCGATGTCGTTGCCTGTGTGAGCCAATATTCGAAGGAGCAGGCGAAGAAGCTCGGTGCAAGACGCACGGTTATCATCCCGAATGGAGTGGACACAATAAAGTTTAAAGTGAAAAGTGAAAATTTAAAAATGAGGAAAAAAATAAGAATCATAACGACCTCAAGTCTCATTCCGAGAAATGGGCTGGATACCCTCATCGATGCGGTCGCGTTGCTGCCAAAGCGATTTGATTGGGGGCTGGTGATCGCGGGTGACGGACCGGAGGAAGACAATTTAAAATTACAAATGAAAAAGTACAAATTGGAGAAAAAGATAAAGCTACTGGGTAGGGTAGAAAACAGAAAAATTCCCACACTTCTCGCTTCTGCTGATCTCTTTGTCCGGCTCTCGCGCAAAGAGGGTTTTGGCGTATCATTTCTTGAAGCGATGGCGGCCGGAGTGCCGATCATCGCCACGAGCATCGGAGGGATTCCGGACTTTGTCATTGACGGGAAAACAGGAATGCTGGTTGCCCCGGATCATCCTTATGAGGCTGCTCAGTCGATGAAAAGAGTGCTCGAAGACCCAGAGCTGAGGGGACGTCTCACGAGAAATGCAAGAACACTTGTCAAGAATCGTTACAATTGGGATAGAATCGCCGATGAGGTTAAAGAAGTTTTTCGCACACTCGCCTGATCTTCTTGTTCCGTTGGCCATAGGAGCGGTTGCCGTCGTGCTGTCATACACCTCGACCCTGGAACCACTGAGAATAGTTATCGGTTTGCTTTTCGTCTTTGTCGCCAGCGGATACCCAATCACGCGGATCCTTCCCCGCGAGTCTGGGCCGGTTGAGCGGTTGCTGGTAGCCTCTGTTGTGAGTCTGCTACTCACGTACCCGGCAACCGTACTGACTGTGCTGGTCGAAGGTCATGTTGCTTCAGCGATCTTCGGCAGGCACCTGACAACATCACTGACAATCCTATTTCTTCTCACTTGTGCGATGGCGATTCTGGTCAACAAACGGAAACCCCTTCCACTGCGCATCCGCCGATTTCCGGCTCTCCTGCTACTTCCGCTGATTATGTACGCATTACTGGTATTTGTAAATCTCAATCGAGCGGACGTGTTCGCAGATGAGTACGATTTGGGTTATCAAGCATACAATCTTGTTGACGGGATAAAAGCAGGAAGAAGAGCGTACACGGTTTCCTACAGCGGTCATCCTCCGTTGGCCATGGACATTAAACATTTCTCAATGAACATCCTCGAACCAGACGGACTGGACCTTCTCGAAGATTGGCAGTTTCGCGTCAGTGAAGGGTTGGTGGGTTTATTCACTCTGCTGGCCGCCTACCTTCTTGCCAGAGAATTATTTTCGGAGAATGTCGCTCTCATCACCGCCGCTCTCCTCGCCGTCAACAACTACATGGTCTGGATGGGAAGGATCTTCCATAGGGAAATGTATCTAACATTGTTCATGACAGCAGGAGTCTATTTTTATGCTAAGGCCAAAATAAGAAGACAGAGCGCGTACTGGACTCTTGCCGGATCCGCGTTGGGAGCTTCTCTTTTAGTGAAAGAGACAGCTCTGATCATGATGGTCATCCTCGCGTATGACATTTTGGTGTCGGCAAAACATCGAAAGTCGGCAGCGCGCGTCACACTGGTTGCTATGGCGATATTTCTTCCGGTCATCATGTACAACATTGCTGCGTACTTGTTCACCGGGTATGCGGATGTCTTTTTTTCTCATCTATTCGGGGAATCGCGTCCTATGGCGACACCGCTGTATGCTTCTCCGATCAGGAATCTCCATTCTATGTTCAGTTATCTTTTGGATCTCTATTCACCGCTTGTGTTTGAAGTATTCGCCGTCGGCGTGATGCTCCAAGCGGTCTATCAACGCCTCAATCGAACACTCGTGATTTGGCTGGTCGCCGGTTTTGTTTTCTTCACACTCACGTCAGTCAGAGCTTATTATTTCCTTTTCCTCACCATTCCTCTTGCCATAATCGCATCGGCGGCCCTCTCAAATTTCTCAAAACTCACGAGAACCCTCGTTCTGACGGCTACCCTGGGAGTTTCGCTGGTTTATTCGATCAATACCAATATATATCGAGGGTATACGGTGGCGGATAGAGCCGGGACAATTGATGAAAGTGTAGTCGTCAAAAGAACACCCTTCCAACACTATTCCATTGCGGCACGATCATGGTCAGAAGAAGTCGGATACAAACGACTTCAATCAGCTTTAGACCAGACGGTGAGAAGCGGTGACTGTGTCATCGTCTCTGAATCTCTCAACCCATTGGCCGTCCGGCGGTACCTGGGGCTCAATGACGAAATAAAGAAATACTATTTGGGACAGGAATATCCTTCTCGGTATCCGAGCTGCCCCAGCGATTTGAGCCGGGTGCGGGGGAAGGTATATATGGTCAGTGAGGATCGGAATCAGCCGGGTTCGTTGATCATTATCGTGAGTGACCATCTCGGAAATGACCGCTTTTTTCTCTTTGAACTCGCGAAGGGGAATTTCGCATGAGAATCATTATTCCAACTCCCATTATGCCTCCGCAAATCGGCGGACCCGCGACGTATGTTTCGC
The DNA here is from genome assembly GCA_001816915.1 of Candidatus Chisholmbacteria bacterium RIFCSPLOWO2_01_FULL_49_14. Lineage (GTDB taxonomy): Bacteria > Patescibacteriota > Microgenomatia > UBA1400 > Chisholmbacteraceae > 2-01-FULL-49-14. Next base: position 5,087 of record MHCL01000003.1, on the reverse strand, counting down.
ATTTGGCACGCTACCTCTCGCAAAAACACGAAGTTTCCATTCTTACGTTTACGCAAAGACCGGAACCTATACGAGGTGTTCGAATAACTGTAATACCTCTGTACCAGCATCCATTAGGAATGATACTGCGTCAGGTAACGCTGGCTATACAGCTGGTTCGCTTGTCAAAAACGGCGGATGTCATCTACGCGCAAGGACCGATTGTCGTTGGTCTGACCAGCGTGATCATCGGGAAGATTCTCAAAAAACCGGTTGTCATCAAATTCGTCGGCGATATCGCTTGGGAAGAAGCGGAGCGCAGAGGCGTAACAGATCAGGATCTTCAAGGGTTCCTTGAAAACAGACATCATCCGTTTGCCATACGACTGTTGCAATGGTTGCAAACGCAGTCTCTCAAAAGATCAAAATATATTATCGTTCCCTCGCATTACCTCAAACAGGTTCTTCTGGATGGTTATGCAATCAGCTTGCAAAAGGTGAGTCTGGTTCATAATGCCGTTACAATCCCAAAAAATCTTGAGAGAAAGGCGAAGGGGGAATTGACCATCGTTTCCTCGGGAAGGCTGGTCGCCCACAAACGTTTTGACATGGTGATCGCTGCCTTTTTTAAACTCAAGAGGCTGGGACTAGTGAAAGACCATTTAAAACTCATGATCATCGGAGATGGACCGCAGAAACAGATACTCGAGAGACAGATAAAAAGACTTAAGCTTGAAGATACCGTGCAGATAACGGGCGCTCTTAATCGGGCAAGCTACCTCAGAGCTTTGTCATCGGCATCTCTGTTCGTTCTCGCCTCAAGTTATGAAGGATTACCTCATGCTATAATCGAGGCAATGCTTCTGGGAATCCCGGTGGTTGCTACAGATATTCCCGGAAATCGGGAAGTGATCACGGACCGAAGGACCGGACTATTGGCCCAGGCCGATACGGCATCGCTCGCAAGGGCAATGCATGAAGCGCTCACTGACCGTACGCTTGCAGGAAATCTAACACGGTATGCAAAAAAGCAAGCACGAGGAAGATACAACTGGAAGACCCACAGAGAACGTCTTATTCATCTCCTTAGACAAGAACTTACTGCAGCCTAAATCCGGAGATTCCCAAGTCAGACACCTGCGCTACGCTCAAGACCTCTCCCACCTTGCCGTCATAGTCTTAAGTACGAAACGGGACGGCCTCAAGGAAAAGTTTGCAAGGAGAAATTTCATCGTCAGAGCGACGAATTCATTATCCCGTTGGACCTATATTACTGATGCGCTGCGGATTGCACACGAACTCAACAGATGGCAAAAAGTCGATATCGTGAGCGCTCAAGATCCTTTCATCTGCGCCCTGATCGCACTCCTGCTTAAGGCCATGTGGGGGGTTCCTGTAAACATACAGGTTCATAACGATTACTTTCAAAGCGAGGCGTGGAGAAACGAGTCGTTCCAAAATAGAATGTTCTTTCATATCGGCAAGTTGACGCTCAATAGAGCCCAAAGCATAAGGGTGGTGAGTGAAAGAATCGATCGTTCGATACGAACATTCATCAACCCCCGAATTCCGATTCGCAAGATCCTCGTCTCACCCTCAACGAGCTACCAGACAGGGAAGACTGCAAAGAAAAACATCGACATCGTGAGCGTCGGAAGACTCGTTGATCAGAAGGATTTCCCGACACTCATTCGCGCAGTAGCAAATCTGAAAGACAAATTCCCGAATATTCAAATTGTGGTGATCGGAAGCGGACCGAGGCAGAATGAGATCGCGCGTCAACTAAAGTCAAGAGGACTTACAAAGAATGTGTGCTTGACTGGTGAATACTCTCGGGAGCGAGTAATCCGTACTCTGTCCCGGACAAAGATCTACGTATCATCCTCAAAGTATGAAGGTTCAAGTATCGCATTACTCGAAGCGATGTCCATGGGTTTACCCGTCATAGCGACCAAAGTGAGCGGGTCCGAGGAGATCATCAGATCCGGCATGAACGGTTTTCTTATTGAACCTGGTGATGCTTCGACGCTCGCAAAGCACATCAGGGAACTCTTAGAGAATGAATTGCTGCGCGCGAGTATCGGGAGTAAAGCAAAGAAGACGGCAAACGAGATTATCCGTACAAATCCTCATAAAAAATGGACGGAGTTCCTCATTAAAACGAGCAATCCTGACCTCCCGACGAACATGAAGCAGGCAAACATCTCACATTATGACGCCGATAGCGGTGAACTCGATAAATCGCGTACAGATGCATCGAAGCTGGTGTACTATCCTAAGATCGTGAGTTGGCTTAAACAGTACGTAAGGAAAGATCAAACGGTGATGGATATCGGAGGCGGTTCGGGCGTCGTGCTGGCAAGACTCCGGAGTGAGCTCGGGAGTCTCGCGGTTGTGGGGCTCGATATTTCAATGCTCATGCTGAAACACAGAAAAACACTCGGCCTTCGTGAAAACATTGTTGGGGATATGGATGAACTGCCATTTCAGTCTGGCTCTGCCGATACCATTGTCTTTATCGCATCGCTCCACCATACGCTCAGAATAGACAAAGCAATTCGGGAAAGTTTCAGAGTGCTAAAATCACACGGGACGCTGCTCTTGATCGAACATAACTCTTTTCGCTATCTTTTTTACCCGAAGAGGAACTCAGCGATCCCTGCTCCGAGAGATCCGCGGGAATGTCTGATTAACCACCGCGTCGTACGAAAACAACTCATCGAGAACGGTTTTTTCATAAGACACATTTCTCTCCATCGCCAATTGGTCACGCTTGTCCAGATTTTTATTAAAGACATACCCCTGCCGTTGTACCGCGTCCTGACGGCTATGGATGAGGCGACAGGTTGGATTCCAGGCTATAAAGAATTCGGATCTCTAATGTTAATCGCAGCGCGAAAGCGATGAAGAAACAAAAACTCTGCTATATCATTCCCCGGTATGACCAAAAGACATCGACGCATTATGCGCATATCTACCAGTTCTTGGGTTTACTCGGGAAAAAAATAGATGTCTTCCTATACGCCGAATCCGGTGATCCGAGCGTTCGAATCCCGCACCTTAAAGGATTCTATGTCCAACCCAGACAAGTCCTGCCGACGAGGATTGCGGTGAGGCTCTGGTGGTTCCTCAAGCTCAGGCTCAGTGGGTATCGGATCTTCTATTGTCATTATGCTGAGCTCTCAACTATTATTGCCTCGCTCATTACAAGGGTCTGTGGCGGAAAAACGTACAAATGGCATTGCGCCCAGGAACACCACTACAAAAAGCCCTGGAGCTTTACACATCTTGCAGAAAAAATTACAAGGGAAATTCCTTTTTCTCTGTCGCTGCGTTTGGCGGATTTTCTGGTGACGTGTTCTCCTCTCTTACAGAATTACTACCGTCAACAATTCGGCATTGAGCAAAGAAAGATCATTGTCATTCCAGCAATGGTAGATATCGGCGCCTTCCAAAACGGGGAAAAGAAGAAGCTCAAGAAGGAACTTCATCTACCCGAGAAGCCCATTGCCCTCTTCGTTCACCGACTCTCAAAAAGAAAAGGTGCGGATCGCCTCATCGAACTTGCAAAGCAAATAAAAACTCGGAGAATGAGGATTCATATCCTTGTGGTTGGCAACGGTCCATTGGAGTCGTACCTCAAGTCATCATGTGAAAGACATCGCCTGCGGGCTCATCTGACTTTGATTGGGGGACTGCCGAACCTTAAGCTCCCACAGTATTATCATGCCAGTGATGTATTCATCATGCCCTCGAGAATAGAAGAGTTCGGAAGGGTTCTGGTCGAAGCGATGGCCTCAGGGTTGCCGATCGTTGCCACCGAAACACTCGGCGCGAAAGCAGTATTAACCCGAAAACAACAGCAATTCATGGTCAGTCAGAAGAACTACCTAAGAATTCCGGAACTTATCAAGGAACTCATCAGGGATAAAAACCTCTATCGAGAACTTATCAATGAAGGGACATTGCGGGCCGGAAGATTCAGTACAAACAAGGTTGCGACCGAGTTTATGAAAAATATTATCAAGATCTGAAAAAGAATGTGCGGGATTAACGGTTTCACCTTTCCTGACAGGGATAATCTTCGTGCAATGAACTCACGCCTGAAACACCGCGGACCTGACGATCAAGGAGAGTATGTCGATGAACACGTTTCCTTGGGCAACACACGCTTGGCGATCATCGATCTCTCGCCGAAAGGTCATCAACCCATGACCGATCGTACCGGACGGTTCGTAATTACCTTCAACGGTGAGATCTACAATTTCAAAGAACTTCGGGAAGCACTGATTACCAAACGATACACATTCCGTTCGGCGACGGACACGGAGGTGATCCTTAATCTATACAAAGAGAATGGTGAAAAAGCATTTGCAATGCTGAACGGCATGTTTGCCTTAGCGATTTGGGATAAGAAAGAGAAAAAACTGGTTCTGGCTAGAGACAGGGTGGGTATCAAACCGCTGTACTATGCGATTCAAAACTCTCATCTTTTCTTCTCTTCGGAGATTAAGGCGCTCTTTGCCCATCGTCTGACCAAAGGAATTGACCACTCGGCGATGGATCTCTACATGCGATTAATGTATATCCCGTCCCCGATGACTATCTTTAAAGGGATACATAAACTTATTCCCGGTCAGCTCCTAATCTGGAAAGAGGGAAAATTCAACACAAAATTCTTTTGGAAATTACCGGAGAGAGATGAACCATTCACGGACAAGAAGGAGACGAAGGCAAGACTTC
>MHCL01000003.1:0-355 GCA_001816915.1 Candidatus Chisholmbacteria bacterium RIFCSPLOWO2_01_FULL_49_14 | reverse complement strand
CTTTGAGGCTTTCCGCCGTCAGCTTGTTTCGGACAGGCCGGTCGGCATCTTTCTCTCCGGAGGAATTGACTCCTCGACCATTTTGGCTTTGGCAACGAAAATGAACGCCTCACCGGTGAAGAGTTTCTCAATCGGATTTTCCGGAATAGATGAGGTTGAGAAATACAATGCGGACTTTCTTCTGGCGAAGAAAACCGCAGCCTTTTTCAAAGCCGATCATCATGAGTTCCTCATCTCACCAAAACAAGCACTGACCAACTTTGGGAAACTTGTCGCCTCAATGGATGAACCGATCTCAAACCCTACGCACATCCCGACCTACGTCCTCGCCCGAGAAGCCCGCAAAAAGGTCGTC
>MHCL01000002.1:5008-46144 GCA_001816915.1 Candidatus Chisholmbacteria bacterium RIFCSPLOWO2_01_FULL_49_14 | reverse complement strand
CTTTCACATCAACAACTACTCCACGGGTAAACATTTCATACATTTCTTTATTCCCAAGCTCAATATCTTGATGTTCATATTTGATAATCTTCTTAGCCACCTCATCCAAGGCATAATCTGGAATGTTCGGGTTGATTCGTTTCAATGATCGCTTGAGCCTTCCCTCCAAAACGACCTCACGATAATCATTTCTATCCATAAAAGCCCCACCCGGCGCCAAATCCGGGCTAAAAAGGACCTCATAACCAAGTTCTCTCAACCACTCGATAACTGGTTGTTCTGCTAGTGTATTTTCGTTAATTATTGGCATATTTGTAAAAGCTAAAATGGAATATCATCTTCGTCTTCTTTTGCCTCATTTTGTTGATCCGATTGTCTTTTTAACGAAACTTCATACTTTTTTGCAAAACGATTCCATAATTCAGCATCAATGGATTCGATTTCCTTAATGACATAGTCATCATCACCTATTACCAACTTACTAAGAGGGATCGCAGTAAAGAATGATTGGTATATTTCATGATTGGATAAACTTGCTCGTAGAATATCTTGATAGTCATCGGTTGTAAGGAGATTTTTAAACAACAGCAACTTATTTGCTTTCTCTCCTGCGTCAATAAAACTCTGGCTGTTTACAAAATCAATCACAGCATTCCTCTTAGAATTATCTTGTTCTTCAGCTTTTATTTTTTCTTGTTCCTCAACAGTTATTTCAGGAATGTCAGAAAGCTTGTTTATATATTTAATTCTCCGACCCGTTATCTGCTTCTTAAACTTATCCTGTAGAATTCTGTCGAAACCATACTTTCCCCAAGCCTGTTTATCATTAGCAACAAAAATTAAATAAACTGTCCTGATATTTTCAAAAAATGAAAGAAGGCTTTCCCAGATTAGAGAATCACCAACATTATCTCCATAGGGTGGATTTTTCTTCTTAAATCTTATATCGGCGAGTTGCCTAATTTTTGAGGTTTCGTCTATTGTGACGGCCTTTCCAAATAGTTTTTTTAACTTCTGATTGGCCTTACTCCTGTTATTAGTAAAGGTGCTAATAATCTTTTCTTTTTCTTTCTCTAACTTATTTATTTCTGAATTTACCTCTTCAACAAGGTCTTTATAAACCTTAAAAGACCCTAAATCTTTTTCTCTTTTTTCAAGCAAGTCTTTTAAATTTGTTATTTTTGATTCAATGTTTTTTATTTCGTTTTCCGGCCACTGTCTATAGCGGTTTCGCTCTACCTCTTCCCTTGTTTGTTGGGGTAATAGAAGTTTTGCATGATTAGAATCGATAAGCCTTATTAACAAATCATGTACGCTATCAGAAAAGCCTTCCGATAAAGAAAATATATGTCTATATTGGTTTGAATCTATAAAAATATACTTCATACTCTTAACTCTCCTCTCATCAACTTCGGCAAAAGCAAATCTCGCATTTCTGCAAGTTTTTGGTTTTCTTTTACTTTTGTTTGAATCATTTTTCTAAGAAGGTTTGCAATGGTTTCAAATTCTTTGATAATTTCGTCTTTTGGCACTGCCAAATAACAATCAGTAATTACCCTTGCATTAGCGCTTTGTCTCGTTGTGCCTGTGCTGGAACCAAAAATGAAACCTTGGTATTGCGACGATGTTAGATAAAAGTAAAGAAAGTAATTTCCTACACTTTTATTCAATGGTTTTAGTCTAATTAAATATGATGCAAAAACAGCATTTACATTTTCCTCAATAATTGCTACCTTCCCTGGATCTGCCATACGAGCGATTACGACATCCCCAGCACTTAACCGATATTTTAATAAGTCTTTATCGTTTATCTTGCAATAAGGGACACTTGACCAATCTATCCAATCAGATTTATTGATATCCATTACTCGTAAAAACCTCGGTCCAATTTCTTTTTCCGACGCCGATTCTGTGTACCCATATTGTGTGGATACTAAATCGCTTAGTTTCTTAATTTCCCACCCTTCCGGAATTTTTCCTAATTCCGAATCAATCATTTTTACTTTTTCATGTCCGGGAAATTTGAATTTTTTAAACCACTCCTTAAAAATCACCTGTGCCGTTTCCTCAAGTGTTTTTGCAATTTTGATATTTACCTCAATCTTGTCATCAAAAGAAGAGAGAATGGAAGCTATTTGATTTTGTTCTTCATAAGCGGGTATTAGAACTTCGGCATTCTCAATAACATCAGTAGTAATAGCAGGGTATGCGGAGCCTTTTACATTAGACGTTAAATAATGTGTAAACGATTTTTGAGTAACGAGATAGTATATAAATCTTGAATCTGTGATTTTGAGTTTAGATGAAAGCACAGCAAAACCAGTAGAAACAACTAAGTTATCCGTTGGGTTTTTGAAGTAGTAAAATGATCTTCGATTTGGGCGGACAGTAGAAATAATTGTATCCCCATTTTTGACAAGCCTTCTGGCTCTTCCTGGAGCTTCTGATAGCAAATGAGTTGTAGTCGACTCTAGTGTTGCCGTACCCACAGCGGATATGTCCACATATTCAATTTCTTTATGAAAATTATCTTTGTTTATTTGGCGAGGGTTAATATCAACAACTTCTCCCAACTTCACTTTTCGCCAGTTTTTTGGAAATTGATTTTGCATACTACTTCCCGTTCTTGATATTGACCACTTGGTTATATTGTTCGATAAAAATATTGTATTGAATACTCATTTTCGGTTCCTTAGTTAGTAGTTGAACAATGGTATAAATAATTGCTATATAAGCGGCAATTTTCTCTGGAGAATCGGGTAACCACTTTTTGAATGCGCTCCATTTCGGAGAGCTCTTAATTCTTTTCAAATCCTCTTGGCTTTTTACTCTCTCCAACGCATCAAGTAATTCTCCCGCTCTTTTTAATGGATTCTCTGACTGCTCCAAGACTTGAACAATGCCCTCAACCGTTCCTCTAAACGTGCCATCTGGAATATTCTCGAAAGAGCCACAGAAAGGACATTGGGATGTATTACCTACTAATGTTACTGTCGCGCCAGAACCAATATTTATCCCTGAAGAAAAAACTCTTAGACAATTTTTGCACTGCATAATTAATGTAGTCATATATGATTTGTCTCTTTCAATATTTGATTATTATTTTAAGTCCGATCTTTCTTTACCTTCAGTCACCGCCGAGTACTTAAATCTTCGGTAGTCCCAGTCATAAAATATTTCCGATTGCAGCAGCCGCCACTTGAAAGACTTCTGCAAAACCTGGAAGAGATCCGATAAACGCAATGCCCTCCATTGCGCTCTTGAGAATACTCTTATTCGGTTGTGCTTTTGAAAGCTGGTTCTTGATGGTTTGGATGTCAGCTTGGATGTTAAGCTTTTGCTCCTCAGTTAACTGATCAGACACCTTAGCCGCACCTTCAAGCTGATTAAAAGCACGAAGTGAATCCATGAACTCATTACGAACTATATTATTGTTGCCAACCACTGTAATACCGCCGATGCTAGTGATGTTGATTCCTGAAAAAACGCTGGTGCGATCAAATGATGATTCGCCCTCAGCATATCTAAGGCCAACATCAGATAATTTATAGAGGCGTTTCTCCGATGGCACCTGAAACCCCTTTGGTGTTGTGTATGGACGGTTGATTACATCTTCGAGAACCCACCCATGTTGAATGAGGTAATCCAAGTTTCTCGCAACCTCATTTCGGCCGACATTTTCTTTCTTTAACGCCTTATTTATCTCTGAAATACTTGCAGAAAGACCACTGACTCCTCGCGCAGCCTGTCGCTGTTGGGCTAAGAAGTGTATTATCTTATGCCGAACCTCATCATTTGTATGCTCGATTTTGCTAGTCATTGTATTTTCTTCAAATTCTTCAAAATTTCTTTTTCCACCTTCTCGCTTTCTTTGAAATAGCCTTTCAAATCCTTCTTCAGCGCCTTCACCTTCTCTTCAAACGGTACCCCATCGTCTTCTTCCTCGGGGATTCCCACATAGCGGCCGGGGGTGAGGACGAAACCGTTTTTTTCGATCTCTTCCAGTTTTACGGCCTTGCAAAATCCGGGGATATCTTCGTACTTCAGCTTCTTTCCTTGTCCTTCCGTAGCCTCTGCGAAGGAAGATTGCCCTCTCCATGCTCGGACTGTATTGGCGATTTTTTGGATCTGTTCTTCGTTAAAGACGACCTGTTTTCTTGAGATTTGCTCAAATGTGTCTCGAGCATCAATAAACAGCGTTTCTCCATTGCGCTTTCGAAACCTTCCGGACTCTTTGTTCTTGGTGATAAACCAAAGTGAAACGGGGAGGGAAACATTGAAAAAGAGTTTTGGGGGGCAGGCGATCACGACGTCGATGAGGTCGTCTTTGATGATCTTTTCGCGAATCTTTCCTTCTTTACCTCCAATAGCCAAGTCACCATTGGCCATCACAAACCCGGCCATTCCATTTGGTGTAAGGTGTTGGATAAAATGTTGGATCCACATGAAGTTGGCGTTGCTTGCGGGTGGTGTACCATAAGCAATTCGTGGATCTTTTTCAGTAATGCGATCCGGATCCCATTCAGCATTAAATGGGGGATTCGCAAGTACAAAATCGGCCTTCAAATCGGAAAACTTGTCCTCATAATACGAGTTCCCAAATTCGATCTTTCCGAATACTCCGCGGATTGCCAAATTCATTTTGCACAGTTGGAGAGTCGTTCGGTTACTTTCTTGTCCAAAGAGTGAGATTTTGTTGGGGTTCTTATGATGTTCTTTCAAGAAATTACTTGACTGAACGAACATCCCTCCGCTTCCGGCACAGGGATCAAAAACCCTGCTGTTTTCAAACGGTTCAAGGATCTCGACCAGGAGCTTGACGATTGGTCTTGGGGTAAAGAAAGCACCACCGCGTTTACCTTCAGCATCAGCGAATTGACCAATGAAGTATTCATAGACTCTCCCCAGCATGTCTTTTTCTTTCTCCTTGGTATGATCAAATGTGATGCGTGAGAAAATATTGACCAACTCTCCAATTACGTGTGGTTCAAGAGGTAGGCGGACAAAGTTTTTAGGAAGAACTCCACTGAGTTGCTCTGGATTATCTCGTTCAATAGCTTCCATTGCTTTCTCGATGTATTCGGCAATGTTTGCAAGCGATGCTTTGTTTCTCAGAAACTCCCATCGAGCGACTTCTGGGATATAGAAGATGCTCTCTCGCTTATACATTTCCTTATCTTCAAGCATTTTTTCTCTGGACTTTTCATCGCGGATGTAATACTTCTTGTTTGATGGATCATTCAGCCACTGTTGAAGCTTTGTTCTTTGTTGATAGAAGGAATCAGAGACATACTTGAGGAAGATAAGCCCAAGGACAATGTATTTGTATTCTGAAGGGTCAACATTCCCGCGTAGCCTATCCGCAGCCGCCCAGAGCTCTTTTTCGAAATTGATGTCTTTTTTGGGTACTGAAACCATTTTCTTGGCTTTTTCCGCCACCTTCTCTTTAACTGCAGTAATCCGCTTTCTCATTTTTATAGGAAGGGATGAATAGAGGATTTGTTCTGTCCTGCCTTGTGCTTTAACCTTCACCTTACCAGCAGCTATCTTGCCTTTGAGCTGCTTTTGAATTGCTTGGCGAGATATACCCAAAAGTCGAGCAATATCGTTATAGGTGATATAGTCTCCAGTCATATTAATCTCAATATTGTACACTATAGGAACTAAAAAGTCAAGTTGCAATAATGCAACCAATATTCAGCTCTTCCAGAGTAATTTTACCACTTCCCCCAGGCTAGTTCCAGAGAATTTGTGTTAGTACTGTTGTACCATTCCGTAGTCTTGACGGAGGATGGCCTCGCCCGCCGGAGCCTCGGCGAAGGCGGGCATCGCCTCGCCATAGTTTCAACGAAGGCGGGCCTCGCCTCGCCGTATCCACGCCTGCCAGGTCGGATCGAGTCAACCTCGACAACCCAGTCAGACTGGGCCTGGCACGTCTTCCACCTGGGAGGTGGAAGAGCCTTGCCTGCCCGCCTCTGGAGGGACACCTAGGGAATTTCTTCCACTCCGGGGGTGGCTTTCTCTAGACACCTCGGGATTTCCCGTACAGGTCGAACCTGTACGCCTTTGGATATAATGTTCCAAGTCCACCAAACTCTGAGATAGTGGTGCCCAATCGAGCTCTCCGGTTTAAAGTAAAAATGTCGCCTGAGGAACGCTATCGATATGTCGATATCTTTGTATGGTCAGAAGTTCGTCGATAAGATAGACTCTCAGTTTTGGTCCTTCCGGCGTATTCGCCGCGATGCCGGCATATGGGATCTGAAGATGAGGATTGTACTCACGAAAGTAACGATAGTATGCAAGATCTCCTCCGGATTGTGGTCCTCCATCTCCGGTTCCCATTGATGGACTCAGGAGCAGGGCACTGGGAGATAAATCAACGTCGACACCGTGTTGCGAGCGGAATGAACCAGAGGGATGCGTATGACCCAGCATGACAATATCGTCTAGTCTGCCTCGCTCCTGTACCATGTTGAAGAGTTCTGCGCTCTCTGCTTGTTCAACATCTGATCGGGCAACGTACTTGTTAACGAAATAAAGTCCCCTGGATGAACTTTCTCCCTCGAGAAGGAGGAATTGATCAACCGCATCCGGCGTACCCAGTCCGAGAAACGGATATTCTTTGAGTTTCGGATTGGGACGCGAGAGGATTTCCCGCAAAGGTCGAAAGACTTCCGGATCGAGTGCAATCTCAAGACGCCTTTCTTTTGCGAATTCGTAGAGTAGATATCGAATCACGGGATCAAAGAATCTACCGCTTCTTTTTTCTTTTGACACGGCCGGAATTATACCATATTATAGGATATGGAAATTCAGGGAAGGTACAATAAAGTGGTGACGTACAGGTCCGACCTGAACTCGAGGTAGCAGGTCCGACCTGCAATTGCGCAGTTATGCTCTTATTCAATGGAGAAATGTGAGAGGTTGAAAAAGTGAATGATGAGGGATATTGAATCAAAGACTAACCAATGGTGACTTTGATCTTCGTCTCCAAAGCCCTGGCGACGCGTTGGAGAAGTGAAATGGATGGCTTCGCGTTCATCCCTTCAAGTCGGGAAATGACAGCCTGGCCGGTGCCAACCTTTTCCGCCAACTCTTCCTGCGTCATCTTCTGTTTGATCCGGGCGCCGATGATTTGCCGCGCGATCTGAAACTCCGGCTCAAGTTTTGTATACTCACGTCGATAGTCCGGATCCTTCATCCACCTTTGATGCAGGCTCTCCGCGCTAATAAATGATTTGTTTTTTCTGCTTTTCATATCTTTTTACACCGTTCTCTAGCTAATTCCAGATCAGCTTTAGGTAATTTTTGAGTCTTTTTATACAAGAGATGGACACCGAATGCTTTTTCTCTCTTGAGACACAAAAAGAGTCGAATCTGGCCCGCCCTCAACTCCCAAATATTCGGTGGACTGATTTTCTTGATATATTTCTGGCCAATACGGAAACCGTATTCTTCAAAGAATGTACGCGTTCGTTCCAGTCGAGCTCGATCCTGAGCTCGTAAGTGCTCAAGAGACTTAACGACTTGTGTTAAGTAAAAGACCTTCATAGAGTATATGACAATATTATCATAAAGTCAAGAGAGATCTTTCATCTTTATTCAAAATATTACCACTTCCTCCCAGCCATGCGTTTCGCTGCATGCTCAAGACTGCTATTTAGCCGTTTTCGCAGCCGGAAACTCAAGCGGGCAGGCAGGCCAGTTCCAGAGAATATACGTTAGTACTGCGGTGCCCCCAGCGTATCCGCCCACTGGCGGAGAAGTGGGGCCCCGCCCTTCCGTCCTGTCCCTGCATGCGCTCTCTAGATTCCGCCTGCCAGGCGACTGCCAGGTCGGACCTGGCACGTTAATCGCCCTCCTTGCTCCCGTATCGGTGAAAATGTAGACTGACTTCAAATGAAGGATAGAAAAACATTTCACTTGAAAGTGGCGATAGCATCAATAGTGCTTGCCAGAGTCATTCTACCTCTAACATTAGAAAAACCAATTTGCTCTCCAAATATTGTAGATTGTTATGAGACGCCGAGCGGCGGGTGGCCACTGGAATATACAACCTCTACTGGAGGTGCGTTTCAAATTTTTCAGACGAACACATTATATTTGATTATTGATTGGTTTTTTTTCTTTATTGTTATTTATCTATTACTTTTCTTTCTCCTTCGAGCGATAGAGAACTTCAGGCACGGTAAATGAAGAATATCGAGTTTGACTCGATAGAACCTGTACACGACCGATAGTTCTTGCAGGTCCGACCTGCAAAGGATTCTGATTGTTCAAATTCTCTGAAAAATTGGGGAGAGTGTCTTCCACCTTGGAGGTGGTATAGCCTTGAGACCTAGGGATATGTTGCGGTCTTTCACCTTAGAGGTGCAATCTTGAGAACACCTCGGGATTTCCCGTAAAGGTCGGACCTGTACACGCAGTTCTTGCAGGTCCGACCTGGCACATCAGTACGTTCCGAGAACGGAATTTTCTTGACGTTTGAGGATCATTTACTTATCCGGACCGAAGTGCGAGCCTACCAACTCCGAGGAGTTATCGACCTCATGAAGTCGGTAAAGTCGAGCAGAATTTCGCATCATATTCAACTCGGCGGGTACTTCTGTTTCTGATTCCAGAAATATCCGTCGTTGAAGAATGACTGCATCTTCGCCATCTTCTCCAAATTTCCTTCGCTCAAGAGGTTCAATCTCATCCTGAAAAGGTCGAATTCTTCTTAGGTAGAGTGAGCTTCCTAATCGATGCATGACGATAAAATCATTTGCTTTTGCTGACCACTCATCTCTTTTATATAACTCAGGACTTCTTCCCATCATTGCTCTCCATGGGTTACCGTCAAAAACTTCTTGAAAATCCTGACCGGCTCCCGCCTTTATCTGAGAAACGGTATCCGGATTAGAACATCGATAATCGGTGGGCAAGACCATTACGGCATATCCACCATTCATGAGCTGATCCTTTCGCAAAGGAATTTGAATTTTCCGTTCATGATGGCTTGCATTCTCCTGCGGCTTTACCTCAATCTGATCGGTAAATTCGTCCCCACTGAGAACATTTGATGCGACAAAAGAAGCGCGTTCAAGTACATTCAGATAAACGAGAGGTCTTACGGGAATGGAATGCAGAACCGAAGATTCAAAATACAGCGCTTTGTCTTGCTGGTGTTTAAGATATACGCTCCTGAATCTTTCTCCGATACTCCCCAAAACTTGTTCGATAACATCTTGGGTAAGTCGTCCTTTTACCTCTTTGAGCTTATCTCGAATTGGCTGCGGTGGATGTTCTTCCTCAGACATTTCGCCCAAATTTTACCACTTCCCCCCCCACGCCATGCGTTTCGCGGCTTGCTCAAAACTGCTGTCTAGCCGTTTTCGCAGCCGGAAACTCAAGCGGGCAGGCAGGCCAGTTCCAGAGAATATGCGTTAGTACTGCTTACCTCGCCGTAGTTTCAACGCAGGCGCGCCGCACCTCTTCCACCCTGTCCCTTCGTAGCCCCGTCTTCCACCTGGGAGGTGGAATAGCCTTGCCTGCCCGCCTCTGGAGGGACACCTAGGGAGTTTTCGCCCTGACGTTCCGGGTTACGCCTAGACGTTCCGGGAACGGTAAAGCCTTGACGTTCGAGGATGATACGCTCTTCCCTCTTGCACCTTAGAGGTGCAGCCTTGAGAACACCTCGGGATTTCCCGTACAGGCCGGACCTGTACACGACCCGATAGTTATTGCAGGTCCGACCTGCTTTTCCAGTTTACCTCTGGATTTACGCCTTTGCAGGTCCGACCTGCAAACGATGAATAATAAAATCGTGATATAATGCGTCACATGAAGACGGCAATGAATTTAAAAATACCAGTTTCTATCTTTAAGGAAGGCAAGACTTTTGTTGCCTATTCTCCAGTCTTAGATCTCTCGACCTCAGCAAAGAGTTTTAAGATCGTGCAGCGTCGTTTTAACGAGGTGGTGCAGCTCTTCTTTGACGATCTTCTTGAACGGGGAACACTCAACGAAGTCTTAACTGGATTGGGATGGAGGCGTGTGCAGCGCCAATGGGCTCCCCCGATGCAGGTATTCCATGAATTAACGGATATCACTGTTCCCCTGAGTAATTGAGTTGCATGCCCGCCCTTACTCCGATAAAACGAAAAATATTCGAACTTTTCCTACGGATGATCGGATGCAGATTGAAACGGCAGAAAGGGGATCATCTGATTTTCGACAGACCCGGATTAAAGCGACCGGTGGTAATCACTGCCGACGCTGAAGTTCCCGTATTTATCATTCGCAATAATCTCCGCACACTGGGCATGTCAGTTGACGATTATCTCAACATTCTCCGTCAACTCTGATAGGCTTCTCATTTCCGATTTTCCTAGACCCCTATTACAACTCCCCCCTCGCCATGCGTTTCGCGGCTTGTTCACACTGAGCTTGTCGTAGTGCTCGCTTGAGCATTGTGCGGTCTTTCACCTTAGAGGTGCAATCTTGAGAACACCTCGGGATTTCCCGTACAGGTCGGACCTGTACACGACCGATAGTTCTTGCAGATCCGACCTGTACGCAGTGTGCAAGTGATGTGTGAAGTAATCGTATACTAGGGAATATGGCAAGAGTGGAATACTATACTTCTCCGGACGGGAAAAAGCCGGTCGAAAAATTCTTAAAGACCTGCACACCGGCTCAGGAAACGAAGATTATCCGACAACTTCAATATATTCAAGAATTCGGCCTGACTCCAGCGATTCCCAATCTCAAGAAAGTGCAGGGAACACCACTGTGGGAATTAAGAATTCTGGGAAGAGATAATGTAAGAATCCTTTGCGCTCCAATCCGCAAAGATGTGATTCTGGTTCTTCAGATCTTTATTAAAAAGAAAATGAAGACTTCAAAAAGAGAGCTCACACTTGCTCGAAGACGTTATCAGGAAGAAGTGAATCAATGATTTGAGAGACAGAATATTAAACGACTTGACAATTGATATCTAATTAGATATCATAGTTACCACTATTCAAATGGAGTTGAAACATGAGTAATACAACACTCAACAACTATCTCAAGGAAAGGCTTAAAGATCCGAAGTTTAAAAAAGCTTGGGATGAAAGCGAAGCCCAATATCAAATCACAAGAGAACTCATCAAAGCCAGGCTTGACAAACACGTTTCTCAAAGGACGCTCGCAAGAAAAGCGAATACTACTCAAGCGGTAATTTCACGCATCGAGAACATGTCGGTGAGTCCTTCTGTAAGGCTCTTGCAAAAAATTGCTTCGGCATTGGGAAAAAAATTAGAAATCCGCTTCGTGCAGTAATTTCAATAGTTCATCAGTAGAGCTGTAAAACCACTTTTTCCCCCCCAGCCCAGTTCCAGAGAATATTTGTTAATACTGTTTACCTCGCCGTAGTTTCAACGCAGGCGGGTCGTACCCCTCCGTCCTGTCCCTAATCCGCCTTCCAGATCCCGCCTGCCAGGTCGGACCTGGCACATCTTCCACCTGGGAGGTGGTAACCTCAAGCCTGCCCGCCTTTGGAGGGACACCTAGGGAAATTCCTCCACTCCGGGGGTGGAAATGCCTTGACACCTCGGGATTTCCCGTACAGGCCGGACCTGGCACAACCGCAATAATATCCCATAACATTGATTTCTAATTTTAGTCTGGTATAATCCTCTCCTATCATGAGTGAATATCCGATGTCCTTACCTTTTAGAGAAGGCTTACAACCCAGAGAACCAAGATTTGGGGTCGGCGAAAGCCAGCGCGTTTGGGAATACCCATATCGGGGCAGCTTGATCGGAGTGAACTTGGGTGATATCGCTGCTGCTCCCACGGAAGCCATCATGTGTCCGACTACTCCTTGGTTAAGGCTCGGTGGCGGTGCGGTTGAAAGGAGAATTGCCTCGGTAGCTGGTGACAAACTATTCGGCACCTACAACAAGAAAGTTATACAACTGTTAACAAGAATGAGATCGGAGAATACAAAGGAAGCACTTGAAGCCGCAGCTCAGTTCTCTCAATTTCTAACAGAAGAAACTGGAATGAAAATAGGAAAAACACCCCAAGAAATACGAGACGACACGCTTGTTGCGACTACAATGCAAGATTTAGAAATAGTCGGCGAGCACGTTGCAATATGCTCCGGCGGGTCGATGCCAGCACCTTCCGGAAATTTAGCCGAAAAAGGTATACGAGTCGTAATCCTGACCAATGTAACTCCGCCAGGAGATCGCATGACCGTTGAGGATATGGCGCAGTTTACTTTCAGCGCCTCTATCGCAGCAAATATGACGGGAGCAGATTCTTTGACTGTTCCAGCGGTCGGGACCGGATTTGCCGCTGATGCCGGAGTTGGCCTTAGCCTAGAAGAAAGTATGGCGGGATTTTTCAAAGGAGCAACAGATTACTTGGATCAGTCAAGAGATCGCAATCCTCTCAAAAGAATTGATTTTAATATGTATGCTCGTCCATCAGGAGAAAGCGCGTCTCATGTTACGGAAATGTTAAGCTCCGCAGGTGTATTAAACTTCTTAGCCGGGAAGGCTCAATAAATCTCAGTTTCTTCCATCGGTGTCTTCCACCTGGGAGGTGGAATAGCCTTGACACCTAGGGATATAGGGATATGTTGCGGTCTTTCACCTTAGAGGTGCACTCTTGACCACACCTTGGGTATTTCGTACAGGTCGAACTTGTATGCCCTTCCAAACCACCCGCCTGCCAGCGCCTTGAGCGCAGCGATTGGCGGGCAGGGGTTTGGTATTCTCTAGACAAATCGGGTATTCCTGCAGGAAAAAGTCGAGTTCGACTCGATCCGAAAGGGCAATCGAGTTTGACTCGATCCGACCTGCAATTTACAAAAAGTCTTGGGATCTTCCACGTTTTTTATTCGGAAAGAAGATTACTCTCTGTAACTTCCCAGGAGTGGGGAAGCAATCGAACGCCCTCTCGATCCAATTCACGAAACGTGAGCATGAGGTGAGAGCATTGAAAGCCATCAGGATCGGTTCTGGTGAGAGCGAATGCTTGATGATTCTCTTGGGAAGGTTGTCTCTCGAGTGTATACTTCACCTCACCGACAGTCACCGACAAATCAGTAAGTTCAGGACCATGGTACCCCATCCGACCTTCTCCTCTCACTCTATGAAGAATGTGTCTCGACGTATGTTCAGTAATGAGAGTGAAAGATCTCGGCCCAGGAATTGGCCTTGCATCGTAGGTGAAATACAATTCCAAGTTCAGATCTACTTTGCCAGGCAGGATATCGTCACCAATTCGAATAACAGGTCGAGGAATAGTCCGTCTGTGGCCATCCAGACGGAATCCGAGAACGATACAGGGGAAACCTTGATACCCGAGTTCGTGATACCCCTTAATATGCAACTCGTCGTAATGAGAAAGCGGAAGTGCCTCTTCAATCGAAGTTGCCGATATCCCCCTTCGCTCAACTGTGCGTCTTGAAACTAATTCGGGTGGTAGCATAATTTGATATAGCCAACGAAAATTCAGAGCGTATTTTACCACTTCCCCCAGGCGAAGCATAGTTGAATGAGCGCGCGTACTGCACGTAGCTGAAGTATTAAAACCAGATATGATCTGATTCATACGTCTGCCAGGTCGGATCGAGTCAACCTCGACAACCCAGTCAGACTGGGCCTGGCACTTCTTTCACTCCTGAAGTTGAAAGGCAGACAGGAAAAGGTGGCGTCACTTACCAAAGTGTTGAAACAGAAAATCTGAAGGATGTACGATTTTGATGGTTTTGTATTTTCCCAAAGCAAGGAGGTGTTTATCGCCGGTGATAATGAACTCTACATCCGCCTCAACCGCCGCTTCGAGTATCCGATTATCAGCAGGATCAACCTTGATGATGTTCAGCTTCTGGTTCGGATAAACGAAACGATGAACAAGTTCCCGATAGGTAGCCAACTCGTGGGTGACGGTTTTTCTATCGTGTTTAAACTTGCCTCTCAAAATGTCCGCTAATTCCTGCTCCAGAAGAGGAGAAGAAAAGACAAATATGACTCGTTGAGCAGCAAATGCTAAAATGTTTCTTGAACTTCCAGGAGTCAAAAAACCGGAAATGACAACGTTAGTATCGAAAACAACCCGGGAAGGCTTCCCCATTACCGTTCGAGGAAGCGATAAACATCCCCCTCCGTTTTTAGGCCATACTTCTTTGCGGTTTCATTGCCAATCGCGAAAGTTTTTTCTAGCATCTTCGCTCTTACAATGTACGCCCGCAGCGAATCGCGGATAAGCTCGCTTCGTGAACTTGCCTGCCTTCGAGCAAGAAGATCGATCTCTTGTATTAACGCTTGTGGAAGAGAAATATTCAGGGTTTTGATCATATCTTCTACTATACAAACTTTGTATATTCTTGTCAAGGAGATGGATTATATCAGTTTGCCCCATGAGATGGCTTGCCTATCTCATCGGGGATCTGGATATTTTTAACCCCTGAGATGCGCGTAATCCTATCTCATTGGAAGAAGGAGAAAGGAAAAATTCAATATTCATCCCTGCCTGCGCAGGCAGGGACTCCAGGAGTGGAATACTCAAGCTTACCCCGTGGAGGATTCTACGCCACTGGGAATCCCTCCGGATTTCCCGTACAGGCCAGCCAGCCAAGTTTGACTTGGCCACAATCGAGTTCGACTCGATAGGACCTGTACACGGCCGATAGTTATTGCAGGTCCGACCTGCAATTTAGAAAACAGTTCGGTTTTTTGCGCGACAAACATTTTGACTTCTATCGATGCTTTTCTACCCATTCCCAGAATTCTTTTGGGGAAAAAACGAGGAGGGGCTTGAGAGCCTTCCTTACCCGATCTGTGAGGATATGGCCTTTATCAAGAGAAAGAAGGACATGAGATCCGGATAGTACAGCTCCTGCAAGAATGGGAGCATCATCTGGATCTACGATCACGCTGTGGAACTTCTTAATGATGTGTTGAGGAGCATCGGAGATCACACGAATCACTTTCTTCTTCAGAAGAATTTCAAGTTCATTGGGCTTCACACCTAACTTATGAAGATGCTTTGCGACTTCTTCGATGACAAACGGAGAAGTGAGTAGACGAAGTTTACCTTTTGTTCCGGCGTACAGAATCTTTCTCGAGCCACCGCTGGGAGAGGCAAGAGCTGAAAGGATGACCGAGGAATCAAGGAAGACGGTTAATGATCGCCTCGATGCGCCTCTGTTGTTTTTCCGTGAGTTGATCATCAGCAATCCATTGCTTCATCTCGCGCAGGGAAAACGATCGCAGTTTCTGCGTTTGCTGTTTCACCGGTTTGATTTCCGCAAGCGGCCGGGAGCGATACAGTAAGAGGAGCGATTTTCCTTCCTCCATTGCAGACTTCAGCTTGGAAAAATCTTCACGGAGCTCTTTGGTGGAAATGGTTTGAACCTTCATGATACAAGTTTATCTAGAGATTATCTTTCTGTCAAGGACAGAGTTAAATGCTGGAAACTGAAGGAGAGTATATTGGAAATCGATGATTCACTTGACCGACATACGGGACCATTTCTTGTGGAACCTTGAAGACGATAGGATTCTTGAACCCCTTTTTTGAAGCTCTTTTCATGAGGGTTTTTAGGGTTTTAGCATCTGCAACAACGGACTCACGATCTTCGGCAAACGCCACCCATTTCCCGGCATATTGCGGATGAAGGTGTGTCCAATCTTTCGGTTTCATTGTTGAACTATTGTAACACAACAAGAGTAGAAATCGCGTTAAATTTTACCACTTCCCCCAGGCAAAAACCAGATTATATCTGGTTCATACGCCTGCCAGGTCCGACCTGCTTTTACTGAATCTACTTCGAAGCAAGAGTCCGAATGAGCTGTCCCGGACCCAAGATCTTGAAAGGAAATACGGCAGTTTTTATTTTCGTATTCATGAAGTGTTTCTTATCGAGCGTAAGAAGATAGCCCACGTTCGCTTTACGCGCTCCTTCCAGCACATACGTATCTTTTCGATTAATAAGCTTAAGATAACGTTTTTCGGCTTGCCGTTTATCTATGGTGATGAGTTTCGCTTTGCATTCCTTGACGATTTCATAGAAACGGAGGCGAGTATTCTGCGGCTCTTTCAGTCGGATATTCCGTTCAGCCTCGCGTAGAACGGTACTCGTTGCAAAAACGCAAAGCTGCTTTGACTTGGCAAGCTCAAGGATTGCGGCCGAGGCACCGCTTTTCGATCGGGATGCCGAAAAATAGACGTTTGCATCAAGGAAAATGCGGATCATGTCTTGGATTTCCGAAGCAGACGAACGGTGAGTTGTTGTTCCTCTTTCGATAACCGATCTTGATGAGCGAATGCTGAGATGCGCTTGTCGGAGTACAATTCGATATCCTCATCGTTGGCCATGAAGAGTTCATAGTCCTCAAGCGGCACTAAAACTGCGACCGGCTTATTTTTTCTCTTGACGAGAAAGCGTTCCTTGCGATAAAGCGTCTGATCAATAATTTCACCGATCTTTCTTCGCAGGTCTAACATATTGATACTTTGTAACATAGAATCTCCTATATGATAACTATACTAACTAGTATAGTTAGTAGATGTATGATGTCAAGTACTGATTCAAATGATTACCACTTTCCCCCGCGCCATGCGTTCCGCGGCTTGCAGATGACGTGCAGCTCCGACCTGCAAGATATTTTTGAAATGAAGCGGAAATGCAGTATAATCACAACTCGAAAAATATAATTTATTATCTATATGGTTGAATACGAGCAATACAGAAACAATCCGGAAACAAACTTCATGACAGAGATGACCTTTAAGCGTTTGCAAGCTGAGCTTCAGCGGGCAAAAGAGAAAGCAAGTGAGCTGGAAGTGAGCTTAGGGAAAACACAAGAAAGCGCTCAGGATTGGCATGATAATCCAGCCTATGATTACTTAGTCCAAGATGTGAAACTCGCTTGGAGTAAAGTTCAAAAATTGGAGGCCGCGCTGAAGGATGTAATATATATTCTCCCGAGAATAGAAACAGAACATGTAGATATCGGAAATACAGTCGAGGTATTATATCAGGGAGAATCAGATCCTGAGAGTTTTACAATATTAGGGAAGGAAGATAGCAATACGGAACCAAATTGGATTTCTTGCGAATCAGCGCTAGCGCAATTATTAATTGGGAAAAGTCGAGGGGTAGTCGTCAAGCTACCAAGCGGTATGCAAGTTGAGCTTCTCGAAATTCTTCCAGGACAATTCTCTCCACCGAATATCACCGAAGGCAACAGGAATGCGTCCGAATGATATGAAATACGTCGCAGTTCACGGTTTCTTCGTAAATAAAAAAAATCAACTCCTTCTTCTGGAGAGAAAAGAAACTGGATACATGGATGGTTACTTTAGTGTTCCTGCCGGGCACAATGAATCTCAAGAGCGCGTTACCGATGCAATGACGCGAGAGATAAAAGAAGAGATAGGCATCAGCGTCCAAGTGAGCATGAAAAACTTGAAGCATGTTATGTTGAGAATGAGGGATGACAGGGAGTATATAGACTACTTCTTCCTCTTCAAACTATGGAAGGGAAAAATAGTCAACAAAGAACCGTCTAAGTGCGCACAACTAAAGTGGGTCAATGCAAGCACACTACCGAAGAAGACAATTCAGTACATCACATATGCTTGGGAAAAAATTCAACACGGAGAACCATTCAGTCAAGTCGCTGAAAAAGACGGTCGTCTCATTCTGAAACCCCGCTCGTAACGCCGTGTTCCTCGAGACTCAGCAGAATCAGTTGAAAACTTTTACCCACATCAACATCATTGGGTATCTGAGAATTGGGGATATCGAACTCATCATAGATGTTGAGAATATTAGAGAAAATCCCACCACACAGCCTGATGAGATCATCCATTTCTTCCGGATCAATATGTTCTGTAGCGCGCTGTTTGAAGGCATCCCAAGTTATTGTAAGAAGAATAGCAAAGGGTTTAAATGATCTCAAGTTGTTTTTCAAGCGTTTCCTTCGCGGGCTGGGCGAGCGTAGGCGAGCGCTCTAAAATGTATGCTAAGTTACCGACATGCCAGGTTTCCACAACCGGCATATTTAAACATGTTTGCAAATCTCGATCACGATCGAGTTCTCTCCTCATTACTTCCATATCAAAAGCAACTCCGGATTTCAGCATATTGTAATCAACCTCACTCCGAAGCTGACCTCCTATCTCTGGAAAATATGAGAATTCACCCGGCCTGAGAGATTTAAGCATTCTCCCATGAGTCGTTTTTCCTGCACCATGGATACCGTTAAGGATGAGAATCGGTTTTCTTTCCATTATTCACGCTCCGGTCCTTTTTTATATTCCCGCTTTGATTCCGGATCTGGATGGATACCTTCTTCCTTAATAGTGAAGCCGAACATTTCAAGCATGGAACCAACAGCCTCGTTCAACTCGTCAATACTGACATCGTTGAAGAGTATAACGTCAACCATTTCCATTAATTCCTCGGTGTTTTGAGAGAACTCTGTTCTGGCAACACCCCATTCTCTCTCATCATTTTCTACGAATTGTTTATAATCGATAGGGTCTGATGGTCTAGCTCGTTCAAGCACCCGTGCATAACGAGTATCTCGACAAGCTAAGATTCCGCTTGTAAGGAATCTTCCGTGTCGCGAATTCAAAATATGTTCATATTCACGAAGGTGACGAATTCCTTCTACAACCAAATCCACATCCGGAGACATGTGTAACATCCCTCGTCGAGCGAAATAGTCGGTTCCATCAAGCTTTCGTGCTTGGTTGGCGAGGATTTGTAGATCTTTTCGGGAAGGATTAAAAATCCCCTGCTCTGAAGCATGTTCCCGTACTTGGTCGGACAGACTAAGACATTGATATCCGTAGACTTCTACCAAAATCTGAGCGACGGTGGATTTTCCTGCGCCGGATTCTCCAATCAGACAGATGGTTCTACCAATATCAGTGTATTTCATGCTCTCAGTGTACGTGGTTGGTATGATCGGCTATCGGCACGAAAAATGGCGATTCCCTTCAAACCTAGTCTATATGCCTGAAGATAAATATCTTTCACATCTTCAGGTGTACTATTAGCTGCAAGGTTGATAGTCTTGGAGATTGCTTCATCAACACCTCGTTGAAGACTTGCAACCATGAGTACATGATCATGTGGGGAGATGTCTAATGCCGTTTGGTATAACGCTTTCACATGCTCAGGAATACTTTTCATATCATGAACGCTTCCGGTGTTCAGTACATGTTCAACGATATCTTCTTGATGCAGATCGTATTCCCTTAGTGTTCTGACAAATGACTCATATAAACTTCCACTTGGCTGTACTAGAGAAAAGTGAGGTTCAACGCCAGTTGAAGCATCAATCAACAAACCGCTCCGTCCAGTTGGAGGAAGAGCTATGGTTGATACGTTTCGCAATAATCCCGTTTGGCGAATAGTCTCACCTAAAAGTTTCCAATCTGACTTTGTAATGAATTGTGTTTCAAGATCACCATATTTATTTTCAATAAATCCCGGTGATTCATAATATCGATTTCCGAGAACAGTATGCATGGCAGTAAATGACCCTCGGGTTCGTGCAAGATCGCTGGATGCAACTTTTGAGTAATAGTTAATAAAAGTGACAAGATCTAATGCCAAAGTCCTTGCCTCCGGAGATGAATAGGGAAGATCCATCTTCACAAGCAGATCTGCCAGACCGCAAACCCCAACGCCTATCTTCCGTTTCGCTGACATCATCGAGCTATTCTGCTGATGAGCATAACGAGGAATACTCAGCTCCAAAGCGTTATCCAGAGCGCGTACCATCACTTCAGTTGAATATCGTAATTGAGGTAGGTCGATTTCCCCGTTCTCGTAAAACGCAGCCAAGTTAATATAACCGAACTGACACGATTCACCGGGAACCAGTCCAACCTCAGCACATGGAGCCGTTGCAACATACTGGCCCAAAAATGGAACAGGATTATCCAGGTTCATGCGATCGATGGAAACAAGTCCAGGATCCCCACAATCAAAGGCACTGGTACAAATATTCTCGAAGATTTTCCTTGCAGAGACCATTATTCCATTGTCAAGCTGATAACTCTGGTCAGTGATGACAGCACGCATGAACTCTTCAGAAACATCGATTGACGTATTAAAAATCCATCGTTCATCTCTGTTATCACCACTTTTTACTTCAATGAATTCAAGAACTTTTGGGTGGTAGACACTCAAAACTCCCATATTTCCAACGGGTCTATCTTCTCTGCCGCTGGCTGCTCCTTCGACTGCTACTTGATTTAAATACTTGAGCACAGACACTGGGTCTTCGACCTCTGAGAGATTAAACCCTGTCCCCATCCCATGTTGATGGAATGTATCGACAAGCTTTCTGACTTGTGTGAAATCTCCCTGAAGATCGACCGGTGGGATCGTGCAGGCTGAAAGGGGACGATCAGGATACCTTCCAGCATTCGTGAGTATTGGTGTACTCAAAATGCAGCGTTTCTGGTCAAGCTGAAGTAGCAGATCATCAGCAAAAGCTTGTGTTTCAGCCGGGGTGTGTCCGAGATCCTTTTCTGGAGATGCGATTTCTTCAACAACCCTTGAGATCATTTGAGAAGGAAGCTCTCCTTCCGCAAGAATCCTGCCCTCGACCATCAAGCGATGAGCATAATCTGAGGGAACAAAGTGTGATATATACTGTTGAATTTCTTGTTTCAGCATAGATTGAAACAGCTGACTAATATCAAGTCAGCACGCCAGATATATAATAAATATCAGGAGATTATACAAGACTTCCTGAGGGAATCAACAATGGGTAGTTTAGGGCAAACCTGTACATGTTGTACATGATTTACAGGGCAGACCTGCAGAAGAATGCGCTATTCCTCATAAAACCATTCCCACCCCGGCTCCGCTACTTCCTGAATATTGCTCCTGCGCATTTTGTATACCCCGTCCTCAAGCGCCGTCTGCCAGGTGCCTTCGTAGAAGTGGCCCTCAGCCTCACCGTCAATCCAATTTTTCGTTGAAAACTTTACAAACACAGTGTCCGAAGATCCCTCAACCGGTTTGGAAACAAAAATCTGCACATCCAGGATATCCGTAAACCTCCCCGACCACTCGGAAAAATCGGTTTTTTGCAGATACTCCCGGCTCAAAAGGTTGAATCCTTCTTCCATTTTCCTGGCCTTAAGATAGGTATAGAAGGCGCGCACCGCTTCCTCAGGTGATGCGGAGGGATTGACCACAATCTTGGCAATATCCTGATCAGTAAACGTCGCCCACAACCGCTGTACAGAATCGGAGGCTACAAACAGCGACAACCCTGCGAGGCTCATGGTATTGACCCCGACGACACCGCCGCATTGGTCAACTGTCGGTCCTCCGCTCATACCGTCAACCAAACTCATCGTTGTTTCCAAGAACTCCGCAGTTTCTGCTCTCTGGCGACGCATACCGGAGAAGAATCCTTTGCTGATGGTCACATCACCGGGTAGGGAAGTTCCGAGCGGATAACCGGCGGAGAGCAGCGGTTCATTCGTCTGCAAGAATTCCGGGGAGAAAAAGCGCAGGATCATCTGGGGATATGATTCGGAAAGATGGAGGAGCGCGAGATCGGCATCTTTATTCGCGGTAATAAGCCGGGGCGTTTGAAATGATCCGTCAGGAAAGACGATTTTAGGGCTCGGTTCATCGGCGATGACGTGGAAACTGGTCAGAACCTGATCTCCGCTGACGAAGAACCCCGATCCTTCTGAATAGCCGCCGACGACCCGGACCACGGAAGACTTCAGTTTGTTTGACGTCAACCACTCGGAGCAGAAGAATTTTCCGTATCCGCCGTAGCGTTCAACCAGCGAAGCAAAGCGGATTTCCGTAAATGCGAAGTAGATGAAGATCAGTGACCAGAATGCGGTTTTTGCAAAATTCCGTTTACTGCGAAACGGCCAGATGAGGGACAGCCCGGCGAGCTTGATAGTTTTAACAAACATGCTGATCGCAAAGCGAACCGCGTAGTAAAGGCTGTAGGTCAAAAGTTTGATCGGGAAGAGATAAAGTGGAAAAAGCAGCTTCTTGATATATTGCTTGAGATCAGCATAAACGTGGTGAAATTTATTTTTCAGGCGGAGTTTAATTGTCTGAAGTCTGAAGGCCATGTTTCATATTGTACCCCATACCGTGCCTGCCATGGCCGATCGAGTCAAACTCGACAACCCAGTCAGACTGGGCCTGGCACCAGACAATCTCTTCCGCCTGGGAGTGGAGCATTTCAGTGTAGAAAAAATTGACGGAGGCTGTTATAATCAAGGCAATCACGAGGGAGAAAACGAACCAGAGACTGCGTGTCTTTGAGCGACGCCTCCCATTTTTTATGGCTTCAATTCAAGCTTATGTTTCTCATGAATAAGAAACGTTTTATAGGTGTGAAATTTCTTGAGCAGAGAGGATTCTGATTTTGTATTCGGAATAATGATTCGCAGAAGCTTTCCCTGTTTTGCAAGATATTCGTGAAGGCAATAGAAATCACCGTCTCCGGAAACAATCACCGCCTGATCGTAATGGTCATACTCAATGCGGACGGCATGCAATACGAGTTCGGCGTCAACGTTGCCTTTCGGCTTTCCCAATCGATCTTTGGTTGTCGGCTTAAAGATTAGGGTATACCCGAAAGACTTGAGGTGTTGATAGAGTGACGTATTTTGGGAAATATAACCGATGAAGAGAAATGCTTTTGAGACACGAAATTTATCTGTGAGATACTGTCTGAACTTCCGAAAGTCGAGCTTCCATCCTGTATAGATGCGTTTTTTTCCTTTTGAGAGGTCTTTATTTGTTCCGAGATTGAGATTTTGACTGTCAATGAATGCGAAAACCCTTTTTGTCGATCTTCGGGATTGTTGCTTCATGGAAAAATTCTACCACGTTCCCATCGATGGACGTATTTGCAGGTCAAAATCGAGTTTGACTCGATCCGACCTGCAAGAGCGAGGCAAAAAAAGGAAAAAACTATGTTGAAAGCTCCGACCGAACTCCGATGGCATAGTCGATCAATTCCGGATCAGTAAAATGCTGCGTCAGGTATTGAAAGACCGAATCCGGATCCCAAGCTTCCCGGTACGCCTGATCCGACAGAAGCGAATCAACCTGATCGGCAAGGGCTAAAAGCTTTTGCTGTTTGTGCAAAAGCGAAGGAGTGTCCGCTCTCTGTTGCGCCCGTGGATAGGGGTTCCGTTGAGATTCATGATGTCCGACGACGATTTGCGCGGTAGTCTCATCATGTGCTTTGACAAGTTCATAGCTGTGGCGGATGTGGGTTTGAATGACCAAGCGTTGCTCAGGAGATAATGTTTCTTGAGAGAATATTTCCGGGGCAAGCGCGATTTTCCCGACGTCATGCATTAACCCGGCTACGGTCATTCGCCGTTGATCGTCGGCAGAAAGTTGTTCTCGTTCTGCAAGCTTTGTGGCAAGCAGAGCCACTCGCAGGGAATGGGTATAGGCGTCGGGATATGTTGCCTGCAGTTGTTGCAAAAGTGGCGTAATCCACGGCCGCGCTGCACAAGCTTCCGCGATTGGCGGGTATGAAGAAAGTTGCTGCTGTTCGTGAAGATTCACAGTTGCGAATTGTACCACTTCGGGAGGACTATTCTCTAGTGTAGCCCTGCATCCGTTCATTGCTGAATATCCGAAGCCGCCTCTGACATTCTATATTGATCTGCAGATCGGGCCCAAAGCGGAAGCGGCATGATATTCCCACCGAGGAAAGAGTGAACTACTGGTTTTTTCTTTTGATCGCCACCAGCGTGTAGTCATCGTACTGTGGCGTTCCGTCTCGATGGAGCTCGAGATCCTCCATGACGAGATCGCAAAGCGCTTGCGCCGGAAGCTCGGGATTCTGGATGATCGCTCGTGCAATACTCGCGTGTCCGTACATTTGATCATCAGGATCGGTTTCATCGGCGATTCCGTCGGTAAATAAGAGCACCGTTCCGCCGGGCGGAAAGGAGAAAAAGCCGGTATCGAAATCCGGATCGTCAAACACGTTGAGTGGCTGGCCTTGAGTTCTCGCTTCTCCTAAAAGCCAATGGCCTGCGCTATCGAAAGCCATCGGCCGTTCGTGTCCGGCCCGCGCGTATTTGAAGGTGTGGTTCCTCGGATCCAACTCGCCCAAAAACATCGTAAGGCTTACCTGTTCTCGGACGATGTGCCTCAATTCCATATTAAGGAAACTCAGCGCTTTAACGGGAGTGGCTCTGCTGTAGGCACTGAGCGTGGAATAGAGCATGCCGTGGGCAAGCAACGCGTACATTGCGGCGGGCAAACCCTTGTCCTCGACATCGGCAACCACGATACCCATTGAGTCAGTAGCTGAGAGAGAATCGGAATAAAATCGTAAAAATCTCCTCCCACATCTTTAGCCGGCTTAAAGACTGCGCCGATGTCATAGCCGGCAATAGCCGGCACGCTCTCGGGTAAAATATTCCGTTGGATTTTTCCTGCGATCTCCATATCGTGCTCGAAGATGCGCAGAGAATCCTCACTATCCTGCAGTCTGGTTTTGAGTCCGTAATTCAGGAATGAGGCAATAGAATCTTTGACGGAAAGAAATCTGGATTTTTCAGGCATAAGGCAGAAACGACAATTGTAACACGAAAAGACTGAGAGAAGCATGAGAGATTTGGTCTATATTTCCGGATTCGCGAGTTAGATGTTCCCTTCCAAAGACAGGTCAATGCGGATTAAACCCTGGCGTTCGTAGAAGCTGATGGCCCGGGTAATGGCGAAGTAGACATTGACGTAAATCCGCTCGACCCCTTCCTGTTTGCACCAGGTTTTGAATTCCCGTACCAGCCGTGATCCGATTCCCTGCGAACGCAAGCTCGGCGAAACACCCATGTTGTCGATTTCTGCTACGTTTCCTGTGCGGTAGCCATATCCGCCTTTTTTCCCAATGAGGTAGCCGACGGGTTCTCCATCAGCTTTGGCAATCAAACAGTGGAAGTTCAAATCTGAAAGGGCGTTGCGGTAATACTTCTCCCCTTGTGCGGAATGCGGCCACTTCAAATTCAGGTATTCATCATAGGGGGCATTATCGACAAACACCTCGTTGTTCATTCGTTGAATTGCTGCAAAATCCTTCGGCGTCGCGACCCGTACGGTGATTGTCATCGTTTATCTTCCGAACAATGTTCGCAGTTCCTTCTTAGCTTGTATAAGAATCAGCTTTCTGTCTTCCGGTAAATTTCTGCCGGCTCGGTTGATGTAGAAGTTAAGCATGCTCATCGCAGATCCAAAAGGCTCGGTCTTCCGCCTCGTGCTGGTAAGCGCCGAACGCTTGAGCGAGGCGGCGATGGTCTTCGGATCATCCCAGGTAAACACGACCGCTTCAAGATCGAGCGCATTGCTTCTTTGCATCACGTCTTTCGACCAGTTCTTCCTGACCATCTTTGAAGTGCGTCCAATCGCAACTTCTTCATATTCTATCCCACCCGTCGTACCCATGCACCGCAGGTCCGACCTGCAGAAATATGAGCTTGATCCCTAAAACGCCTCTGCATGCTTAGAATGAGATCTGTACAGCAGAATAATCATCATGCTTAAAAGGATCACTCCGAAGATCACCAACCCGGTAGATCGGGCAAAAAGTCCTATCTTCCCCTCCTCAATCATTTTTCCCGCGGCAACGGCAACGAGGACATAAGGGATCTTGGTCAGCAAAGCCACGGTTGAAAGCGTGGTCGCCCTGTTTTTCGAATCGATTCTCTTGTTGACAATGATCGAAATCCAAGGGGTGGCAAGCCTTCCGGCAATCATGATAAGAATCATCGAGAAAATCCCGTAGTATCCGATCGGAAGTCCCGCCAGGAAAAATCCGCAAGCCATGAGAATCGACAGAATGACCAGACCCCAGATATCGGAAATCTTACGTTTAAGGTAGGGAACGCTGCGCACAATAATCGCCCCGAGAAGTATCAATGCCGGAAGGATAAGCCCCTGCTCTTTGGCAAAAAAGCCGAAACTCGTGGCAAGGGCCGGTCTGATAAACCCCCAGGAATACATATAGTACACGCCGACGAGAATGAAGAAGAAACCGATAAATTGCCGTAGGCCGGTTTGCGTTAACTCCTTGATTCCGACAAATAATTGTTTGAAATACTTCCGAAAAGAAAATCGTTCGCTGTCGACCCGCGGCTCGAAGAGGAAAAAAGAAGCGAAAGCCCCAATGGCAAATCCCGACCCCCAAAGGATATGCGGCAATCGGAAGTGGACGGAATAGAGGAATCCGCCGATCAGTATCGTCATGGCGGTAACATAGCCTTCGATCTCACTGCTCCGCGTGATCACGGCATCAAACCGCTCTTCCTCGTGGAGGTCTACGAGTGAATCATAGGCGAGCGCCTCTGCTGCTCCGGAGAAAAAGGAATAGCAAATTTGAGTGATGAGCCATCCGATAAAGATTCCGCTCAATGTGCCTGAAAAGGAGATGATTGCCACCCCGACTGTTCCGGCCAACATCCCGACAAGAATGGTCTTTCTTCTTCCGATGAGATCGGCAACGGCTCCGGAAGGCACTTCCAAGAGGAGGGCAAAACCGAACCCCAGCGCATCTACCCAACCCAACTGTCCATATGTCATGTATTTGGTCCAGAAGTAGATCCAGTTGCTCGCGATGAACCAAAAGTTCATGACCGCGGTGAGGAGATAGAAGAGGAAGATGTTTCTGCGCTCGGCTGACAGTGAAAAATCCTTCATCAAGGCATATTATACGAGAATCCGATCGACCTACAGGTCCGACCTGCAAGAAGTGGTACCGACGATCTTATTGAGGGGGCGTGAGTATCCGTTCCCTCGCAACTACATATTCATCTCTGGTCATTACCTGCTCGCCCTCCTGTTCAATTGCAACCAAAGCTTGTACGGTTGCGTCTAATACTTGGAAAAAGTCCTCGGAAGAAAGATCAAAATCGAGCTTCCCTCTTCTGAAACAAAGAGCATTTGCATTGAGAACGACTCCGATGACCGGTTTGTCAAAAACGAGGTGTTCACCACTGGGATCCTGGCCTTCCAGCCGGAATTTCCCGAACATGGCAAAATCATCCTGCTTCGAACCCTCTGCAGTCGTCACGATCAGTTTTCCCTGCGGATCCTGTAAATCACGGTATGCCCTGGCAAGCAGAACGCTCTTCGTGAGTTGTGTCAGAGGTTCTAATTCAGATCGATACCGCTGAACCCTGGCGGAATCGACAAGACCTTTCATAACCTTGGTTAAAATCTCAAGGTAGAGCGAAGCAGCAGCTTCTTCTTGTGTACTTCTTTTTCTGGAATCTTCAACACCCATATCGGTAAAAGCTATATGTCCGGACCACTCTCGGGATTTACGTGCATTTCGACCCGGCTGAAACTTGCAAGGACGGTTTCCCTCTCTTCTTCCCCAAACCCTTCAAACATGGGGATATCCGTACAGCCGGCCCGCTTATCATGATGCTCGCCGATCAAACGATCCCTCCCTTGCTCAAAATCCGCAGGACCCTCGAGATATCCCGACCAATCACAGCTTCCGCAGGTTGCCGTCAAAAACACCGGCTCTGTTTGTCCTTCTTCCTGAATACGCAAGGCCTCAGCCATAGACCCATATTTTCCCCCAAACGATATCGCAATGCGATTGCACGCTTCCGAACAGCAAAACTCAGTGCTTGGGTGCAAGCCTATTCTTGTGTCCCCACTGGCGCTTTCATATAATGATGTTCATATGGAAGATGGATTAGTGGAAGATTTCCTGCGAATCGTTGTTGCTGGTGAACAGAAAGCAGAGGGGAAAGGCAGGGGTTTTGAAAGTGATTTCACACTGCCGGACCAAAAGCAGCTGGATGGATTACGGGCATTTATCGGAGAGAAAGCCTATCAAATGGCAACCGAGGAAGGATCGAAAGTAATGGTGACGCGAGGAAACGTTGAGATACCTCGGAAAACCCAAGAAAAAAGAGAAAAAGGGATAGCGAATGAGAGACAAGAATTCATGAGAGAGGCGTTGTTCGCAATGGTGATAGATAAGTGGATCGTGTTTCTTGACCTTCTAAAAACCTCGCAGCATCAGCCGCAAAGAGAAAATCTGCCGAATAAAATACTCAAAGTAGACTTCATCCTCAAGGATGATTATCTTGATCTTCAGAATTGGATGAGAGGAGAAACAAAAAGAAGTAAAGCCTTTCAAAAGAAATTTGGCAAACAGGAAATTGGCGGCCGAGGATTATTTCCAAGCTCAACTCGCTTCTTAAGACAGGTGAAAGAGTTAATTCTTGCGGTAGATCAATCGTGCCAGATTGAAATTACTCCCACTGATCAACAACGGGAAAGAATATACGAGCGAGCATTTCGGGAAAAGATTAACGTTCATGTACTCGCAGCAGCAGTAAAATAAAACGAAAACTGTGAGTTATGCAAACCAACCCCCCGCAAACAATCCCATTTACCAAAGAAGGCCTCGCGAAGCTGGAAGAGGAATTTAAAGCCTTAACCGTCGGACGCCAGGAAATTCTCATCCGTCTGCAAACCGCCCGCGAGATGGGGGATCTCTCCGAAAACGGCGCCTATACCGCCGCCCGTTTTGAGTTGGGCGCGACCGACAGAAGGCTTCGCCAATTGCGCTACCTCTTGCGCTTTGGAGAGGTTATTGAGGGATCATCGTCAGGAACCATCGGCTTCGGCAACAACGTCACGCTGGCAAGCAATGGAAAAAACCACACCTACACGCTGGTCGGTAAGTTTGAATCCGATCCGGCAAAGCACAAGCTCTCCGTCGATAGCCCGCTCGGCAAAGCCATCGTGGGAAAACGGATGGGAGAAAAAGTGATCGTTTCCGCTCCGGCGGGTAGCGCAACGTATCGTATCGTGAGTGTTGAATAACTAAACGAAAAGTTGGCATCCTGTGGTAAACTAATTCGCCTTGCGGTAAGTCGTGTAAAACAAATATCAGGAGATCCAATGAGTGAAGAAAATATTCAGCCGATATCGTTTGTTGATGAGTTTCCGAAAATCGTAGGCTCGATAGAGCAGGGGTACTCAATCGTAGTTTTCTGCGTTACCTGCGACGCAGTGATCTACCAGTCCTCGAAAGATGCCCCGTTCAGTGATCAAGTGGCAAAAACGACGGTCAATGCGCACACCAATGCGTATCAGAGTTATCACAAGGTTTGTACATATATCGAAGGCATGCGTGACAACGGGACCCGTTTCATGAGTAACAAAGATGATCTTCCCATACCACTCTCTTTAACTGACTTGGAGATAGAAGGTTTGTAAAAAAACCGACGCAGTTGACGGAAGAAACACAATAGTGTCGGATTCCCAAAGCAAATGGAGTACGTGTGCAGAATTTTCAAAAGCACGAAACAAACGAATAAATCCGGAAAAATAATCGGTCTTGATCCGCCGCTTGGAAATTTTCAACTGCAAAAGCACGACCTTTGCCGAACGCACCATCCGGTTGGGGCCGGAGAGGTAAAACACGCAATTCGAACGATCGGGAACATGACGTTGCAGCATGTCGGCATTAAAATGTCCTCGTTCTCCCTGCCAATCCGCGCCGGCACGCTCCGAGCTTGAAGACAAAGCGGCGACGATATCCTCTTTATTTTCGCCGTCTCGGAATGAACAAGTGCTTGAGCTCAAAAGGAGCTGAGGAAAAATGAGGCTCTATTCTTCGGGTATCCGGTCAACGAGAAGTTCGAGTTGCCTCAAGTTTAAGAGCATGTTCTCCGGAAATGTTTGAACTTCCCCCTGATCGACACACCGATCAAGCCAATCGGTCATCGGTACAATGATGTGTTGAAAGATTTCTTGGTCGCCTGGAAAATGTCTCAAGGCTCCAACATAGATCGAATTCTCACCATTCCGGAAGGTGCGCAAACCCTGCTTATCAGCGGAGAAAGCGAACTGGCCTTTTTCTTTCTCCCAAACCAGTTCGACGTTGAGTATCTCGTCAGTTGCATTGCGGGAGATTAAAAACCGGTGGCCGTCAAGAAGAGGTAAAATCCGCGTGCTGAAATTTGCCTCATCTTTCGCTTCGTGTTCCGGCGTTCCGATTGCCGTATACAATTTGCAGATTTGATCAAAAGCGGCCGCGATCTCTTTGCTGGATACTGAAGATAGCTCTTGAGTTCCCATAGTTTGGTGCGTAGGGTACCACGCAAAGTCAAGAAAATCAAACCGAAGGCTTCTCATCGCTCCCGATCAATACCTCGCCCTTCATACCCGGCCACAAACCGTCGGGTGCTTGGGGTTTGACGCGCACCAGGCAAACATCCTTTTTCGCATGGGGCATGAGGGGTAGGATCGTGCCTTTCATCGGTTCCTTTCCCGCAATATCCAGTGCAACTTCCGCGCCTTCCGTAAACTTCCCGGTTTTCTCCCATTCGATTTCAAGCGCAAGATGGATGGTCTCCCGGTCAAGAATCTCAAAGCCGTACGATCCCGGAGTCACAAAGAGTCCCGCCCGCATCCCGCCGTCGGTAAGGATCACCCCGTCAACAGGAGAGTAAAGCCGTGCCTGGTCCATCCGGTATTTAACGAGCTCGACGGCCTTCACGGAAGCATTGAGCAGTGCCTGCACGCGCGTTTGTTCATATTTAGTAAGGTCAGACTGCTGGTCTTTACTGCGGATGCCATAAATCTCAAAATCCGCCCGAGTCCGTTCGTAGTCGGAAAGCTCTCGGTCGAGTTCCATTTGCAGAACCTTGGTATCCAGTGAAGCCAAAAGCGTGCCGCGGGAAACCCGGTCGCCGGGCTTTTTGGCAACCTGCACCACTTTCCCGGAGAAAGCGAATCGCACTTCAACTGTTTCCGCCGCAAGCGTTCCTTTGAAACGCTGTTCTTTACTCGTTTTACCCATATATACATATAGTACAGGAGAATCTCTTACTTTCTCAACAGCCAGTGCGAAATTTGCTTAACTAAATTGGCGATAGTATAATCCCCGCATGTCAAAATTCGTTGAGTGGGCGCAGAGTTTGTTTGGTGAAGGTACGCCGCAGCATCGGATGAAAGCCAAGATCGAAGGTCAAACGGTCAAAGTCGAAATATCTCTTGAACAACCTTCGGGTCCGATGATTGTTCGCTACGCTCCGGGAACGGAAATTCACATCGGAGATGAGGGCTACAGACCATTTGGAGAAAATGAGGTTATTCATGCCAAAGAAATTTACTTTTTTGGAGCAGGGATGTCAAACGGAATCACGTTGGAGGATGTATATTTCAAAGCCATGGGTGATCCGCTCGAAGTACTGCCGCTCAAGATGATTCCTCCCGAAGAACACCAGGAAGAAGAGTAAGCTTCGCCGATCAACATACCCGCCTTTGTTCTTTTCCGGATTGATGTGAGCCTCGAAAGATTGAAATGCGGATGGATTTTGCATATCATAAGCATGAATGCCGAGACGCAGCGAACGAAAAGAAGCGGAAGAAGAATCCAAAGTCATCCTCATGGGTGAAGAAATTGCTGAAGGCGGGAGCCGCCGTTACCACGGCGGCGGCGTTTGGGGTGTCTTCCTCATTTTTTCCGGTAGCCTGCTTCTCCTCAACAGCTTCGGCACGCTTCCTTGGGAAATCTGGAACCGACTCATCGATTTCTGGCCGGTGCTTTTAATCCTCGTGGGCATCCGCATTATGCTCGGCAAAAGCCTTCTCTCCCGTTTACTCATGACCCTCATCTCCCTGTTCGTCTTCGGCACAATCTTTCTTTTTGTCTTAAGCAAGGAAGCACCGCTCTTGGTCGAAAGCCTGCCTCGGCAATGGCTGCAGTGGGCAAATGTTTGGGAGGTGATCCGCAGATGAGCCAGGCAAGACTGATCGTCGGACTCATTATTATCTTATTGGGCGTCAACATCCTCTTTGACTTGTCGCTCGTGAAGATCCTCTTTTCCCTCTTTGTGATTTGGCTCGGGGTGCGCGTCTTGACCGGCAATCAGGGCAAATGGAGTGTAGAAACAAAAACACGAATGCATGAAGACGTGCTCAAACGGGTAATCCTCTTCTCCAAATTCGATACCAGACTATTGAGCCAGGATTTTAAAAAAGCCGAATTGGTCATCATCTTCGGCGCCTCTGATGTCGATTTGAGTGAGGTCAAGACCAAGCAACCGTCGGTTGATCTCGATTGTGTCGCCATCTTCGGCGCTTTAAAAATGCGGGTGCCCAAAAGTTGGTCGGTCAAATCGGACGGCGTGGGGATGATCGGCGCTTTCACCAATCAAGCAAAACCTCCTGTGAAGAAAGCCGTTGAAGCCAACCTCAAAGGCGTCGCCATCTTCGGCGGCGTCAATATCGTGAATTGAGTGCTCAAAGTCGTTCGCAAGAAAAAATTCCCTGAAGTTCTCGGTTGATGTCAATTTCAGGTAAGATTTTAAAAAACCTGGTATGATAGTCGCTCATGAAAAAGTTTCTTATCATCCTTGCCTTGGCCGTCGTCGGGCTGATGCATACGCGGCCGGCACAAGCATCTCAACCGGCGTTGGGTATCCATCTTTTGGACCCCGATGAACTATCCCAGGCGGTCGATCTCATCGCCGGCAAACCGGAGCATCCCGGTTCCGTGACAGTCGTTCTTCGGGCCGACGATAGGAAAAAAGAGAAATGGCAGCATTTTCTCGATTTGACCAAAGAAAACAATGTCATCCCCATCATCCGCCTGGCGACCGAGATGGCGCCGGACGGTTGGCGCCGGCCGACCCGCAAAGACGTCATCGACCACGCCTCCTTCCTCTCCGGCCTCGACTGGCCGGGGGATTCACTCTTGGTGGTTGCCTTCAACGAGCCCAATCATGCCGCGGAATGGGGCGGGACGATAGATCCGGAACACTACGCCCATGTGCTTGAGTTTTCCGTAAACTGGTTCCACACCGAGGCCAAACAGTACAAGGTACTTCCCGCCGGCCTGGATGCCGCCGCTCCCGACGGGTCGGCGACCATGGACAGCTTTACCTTCATCCGCAGGATGCTTGCTTACCAGCCGCAACTCGCTGAGGAGATTGACGGCTGGGTCTCCCACGCCTACCCCAATCCGGGGTTTACCGCCTCTCCCTATCTGTCGGGAAAGAGCAGCATCAACGGCTTCGTGGATGAAACCCGCCTCCTCTCGCAGTTTACGCAGAGATCATTTGATATCTATATCACCGAAACCGGTTGGAAAAAAACTCCCCAAAACGCCGAAAAATTGGGCCGCTATTTGACCTACGCGCTTGATGAAGTTTGGAACGATGCTCGAATCAAGGCCGTCACGCCCTTTGTCTTTGCCGCGCACACGGGCCCGTTTCAGGATTTCTCATTCACCAACCAGGACGGCTCTCCGACGCCGCAGTACAATACCTGGAAGTCATTGAAAGAGATGCGCCTCGAAGAACCGACTCACTTCCTCGCCTTCCAAAAACAGGAGTAATCCGCTTCTGCATTGGAGCTCCGATCTGCAGTGTAGAAAATCACACGGTGATTCTGGAAAAAAGGTAGCTTCCGATCATGAGGGCCGTAAGCGAAACAAACGAGAGGACCAGGATATCAACACCCAATCCGAAGTGGCTCACGCCGACCAATGTGCTGCGCAGACCATCGACGCCGTAAGTCAACGGATTAAAGCTTGAGAGGGTTCGGATGAAAGCCGGGGTTTGATCCAGGGGAAAGAGTGCTCCGGAAAGAAAGAACGTCGGCATGACCAAAAAATTCATGATCAGTTGAAACCCATGGAAATCCCGCATGGTCGAAGCAATCGCCGTGCCGAGCGCGGTATAAAACAATGAG
This sequence comes from Candidatus Chisholmbacteria bacterium RIFCSPLOWO2_01_FULL_49_14, assembly GCA_001816915.1. Lineage (GTDB taxonomy): Bacteria > Patescibacteriota > Microgenomatia > UBA1400 > Chisholmbacteraceae > 2-01-FULL-49-14. The sequence goes on along the minus strand of MHCL01000002.1, from coordinate 12,390 downwards.
ATGAGTAGCATGAGAAAAATCGCCATGGGAATGAGGATCCATTGTTGAGGGCGGAATCCGACGGCCAAGGTGAGCAGGAAGACAATCACTCCCTGAACGAGGGCAATGGTAGCCCCGCCCAACGTCCGTCCGATCATGATTTCAAATCGTGAAACCGGGGCCACCAGCGTCTCTTTAAGAAATCCGAACTGTCGGTCCCAGATGAGCTCAATTCCGGAAAAAATGGCCATGAAAAGGATCCCTTGCCCGATAATCCCGGGAGACAGAAAACGGATGTAGTTACCGCCTCCGGCCCGCTCAAAGATAGGCCCCAATCCGAACCCCAAAGCCACCAGGAACAGGAGCGGTTGGCCCAACGACCCGATGATGCGGGATTTTGATCGCCAGTAGCGTTTGAGTTGCCGCAGCCAGAGTATATAGATGGTATGCATAGGTTTACTTCATCATCCGGTTTCTATGGATCATGCGCATGCGTTCCATGCCGGTTGCCTCTTCTTCGCGGATGTGTTTTCCGGTGAGCTTCAAAAACGCGTCCTCAAGGTTTGAGGTTTTCGTCTGTTTCTCCAACGCCTCGGAAGTCCCCAGGGCAATGATGTGTCCGTGGTCAATGACGGCGATCCGCTGCGCCATGCGTTCAGCCTCTTCCATATAGTGGGTGGTGAAAAAGACGGTGACTCCCTCCTTGCGGTTCAGGCGTTTGATGTAGGTCCAAATCGTATTGCGCGTCTGCGGATCAAGCCCCAAGGTCGGTTCATCGAGGAAAAACAGCTGGGGGTGATGCAGGAGCCCGCGGGCAATCTCCAGCCGCCGCCGCATCCCGCCGGAGAATGTCTTCACCAAATCGTTTTTCCTATCCCAGAGGTCAACGATGGTTAACAGCTCTTCGATGCGCTTTTTCCTGGTTTCTTTGGGAACGCCATAGAGCACCCCGTGGAATTCCATGTTTTCCTGCGCGGTCAGCTCCTCATCCAGAGACGGGTCCTGAAAGACAATCCCGAAAGATTTGCGCACCAGATGTTTTTGCGACACGGGATCATAGCCGTTGATGCGGACGGTCCCTGCAGTCGGGACCAAAAGCGTCGTCAGCATGTTGATGGTGGTCGTCTTTCCGGCGCCGTTGGGTCCCAAAAAAGCAAAGATTTCGCCGCGCCGGACGGAAAACGAAATGTTGTCAACCGCGGTAAACGTCCCGAAGCGTTTGACCAATCCTTCAACACGGATGATGGGTTGGTCGTTTGCCGTCGTTTTCTTCATAAACTCTCCATGATACTCCTCTTAGACAGCCGGCGTCGAGTCCATCCGGCGACGCGGTCCGACAGGGCAATCGAGTTTGACTCGATCTGACCTGGAATAACTTGACAATAAGGTTTACAATTATATTGACAATTAATTTGGTAGTATTTGACATAAAACTTGACAAATAGATTGACAATTCTTTAAACTCAAAGGAGGAAAGATGATCGAGCCAAGCTACAAACGCACGGATAAGCTCATAACCAATATTGCCGAGATTGAGCGGCTCTACGGGCAGATCGAGGGGCTGCGGCTGCCCCGCAAACTCGAGTTAAACCTCAAGCGCGACAACCTCATAAAATCCACCTACGCCTCAAACCGGATAGAAGGCAATCCGCTGACCCTGCCGGAAGTAACCAACCTCCTCTTGGACGAACGGGTGCCGGTCAACCGCGATGAGAAAGAAGTCGTCAATTACTTTGCGCTCCTCTCCGAACTGCCGAAGTTCAAGGACCGGGAAATCACCCTGGAATTCATCAAAGAGAACCACGCCAGGATCATGAAAGGGGTCGATGAATCGGCCGGGCAGATCCGCAACCGGCCGGTGGTCGTCGGCAAATATGAGGGCGGCGCGGCTCCGATGACCCTCAAAGTCAAGCACAATCCGCCCCATCACAAGCGGGATGAGATAGAAGCCGACCTGCGCCAGCTCATTTCCTGGATTGTCGCCACGAAAAACCTTCCCACGATCATCAAAGCCGGCATCTTTCATCACGAGTTCGTATTTATCCACCCCTTTGAAGACGGGAACGGCCGCGTCTGCCGCATGCTCACCGCGCTTCTCTTTGTCAAAGACGGGTACCGCATCAACCAATACTTTGTTTTGGATGACTACTACGACATCGATAAAATCCTCTATTCCGACATGCTGCACACCGCCGATGACGGGGATAAGACCGAGTGGCTGGAGTACTTTTCCGACGGGGTAAAGTATTCGCTCATGGGCGCCTTGGATCGGGCCAAAAAAGCGGCAAGGACGCTGGCCGTCAAAGATCGCCCTTCAAAAAAGGAAAACCAAGTCTTGGACCTCTTTCAGGAACAGCCGGAAATGACCTCCACCGAACTCGCCCGCAAGCTCAAGGTATCCCGCCAGCAGGCGCACAATCTCTTGAGCGCCCTCGTCAATAAAGGCTTTCTCGAGCGCCAAGGCACCACCAAATCCAGCTACTATGCTTTGAAGTAAGTATGGGGAAAACTCAAAGCTTCACTTTTCTTCTCTCCCGCCCGAAAAATTTCATCGTCCTTTCCCTGCGCGCTTCGGCTTTCGCTTGTCTCAATGCCTCCCCGGAAAGAGGAGCGGTACCCCGCCCATCTTGATTCCCGTCGTCACCTCGTGCGGCGCGTTGGGCTTCTCTCCTCGCCTGAGAATCAATGTGAATATCTCGTCCGTCAGACTGCCCTACCGCATGATCGCCAACAAAAGCTTCCTCAATTTCTTCTCTAACAGCGTGCTGTTCATGCTGTTCCCTTAGCCGTGCGTCTCTTACAACCGCTACCGGATTTTTTGGATGCCCCTGCTTTTCTCCTCTGGAGTGTCGGTGTACTCGCTCACTGGGCGGCCTTACGCGAGTATCAGGCGAATATCTGTTGAATTTTTCCGCTGAAACATCATCCATATACAGATATTGTTTCACAAGAGGGAAAGGAAAGGCAAGAGGGAGTCGGATCTTTCCCGGAAAACGATCGGGCGATATGATAAACTTCGTGCGTTATGTCGGACGTCATGTCTTCAATTTCATCTGCCCTTCCGATTGAGCTCTTGGCTGCGCTGGTTCTCTACGGCGCCGGCTATATCACCAATGAGATTTTTGACCGCATGAATGGCGACCGGAAAACCAAGCTATTGACCCGGCAAACGGAAATCGCTTTCAAAGCCATCGAACTGGCGGAGAAAAAGTATCCGCGGAAAGGCCAGGGGGCCGAGAAGCTGAGTTTTGCTTCACATTATCTTCTGGCCAATGCCAAACTCCGCAAGTACGCTGTCGCCCAGGCGTTTATCCTTCAATGCTTCCCGCTCACGAATTACGCTCACGATTGAAGCTTCGACGAAACACCGTTACAAAAACGCCGGAAAAAGGAAGCTTAATAGTAACGCCGTCACCGCGTAGACGGCAAACATTTTGAGGATGATCCGGGCTTTAATGACCGAAGTAAAGAGGAAAATGATCACCAAATTAAAAACCGGAGAAACGGTGAGGAAGGCAAACACGCCGGCAGAAGACATCCCCAAATCAGAGAAAGCTTTGGCAACCGGATAATTTCCTAAAATCGTTCCGAAATAGAGCACGAATCCGAAGAGCGTTCCGGAAAGGATTCCGCCGAAAGTTGTGTGCGCGTAGTGTTGGAATACCTGCGGCGGCACCAGAGTATGGAGGAGCGCCCCGACCCCGATGCCGACGAGCACAACCAGGAAAGTTCTCAACTGTCTCGTCCAAAACCCGGACGCCTTTCCGTCCCGTTTTTGAGTAAAAGTAATGGGATGCAGGCTCAGGACGAGCGAGGCTGCGGTGAGTGAGAGGAAAATTGCCAGCATATTGAGGACGGCAAAACGAACGCCGAAGAGTGAAGAAAGGATAAACAATGACTGCAGGTCATAGGATCGCTCCGCGACCAAAAAGGTAAGCAGAAGCGTGGCGTTGGCTCCGAGATCGATGAATTCTCCGGCAACCGGCAGGGCAGACATGACGCTTAACGGGGAGATCATTCCCAAGGCCTGGGCCGAGAGAATATTGCGAAGGCGTAGGGTTTGCAGATGCTTGGAAAGCGCCTGCTTGTGAAGGCGAAGTTCCAGGAAGTAAGCGATGAGCGATCCGATGAGAAACCAAGGGATAATCGCCAGAGAATATTGCCAGAACGTTTCCAGAAACGGCGAGGGCATAGACTCAAGTGTAGTGGGAAAAATGGGGGATGTCCAGATTGTAGCTCGAAAAGAAGGGGGAATGTTTGGGTTCTCAAATCAAAGGATGGTGCTTGCCCGGTCATCATCACTTGGACGGGGCAGAATGTACACATCCTGATGGTACTCGTCGATACCGACGAATTCCGCATCTCCGGCAATGACCGCCTCAAGCGGCCGGCAAACACGGCAGCCGGTTGCACGTTTGCATTTGAACCGTCGCAGTTGCCGTGCGAGCTTGATTTTCTTGGCGATCGAAAGCACTTTCTTCTGAGCCTCCTCCATGTCCGGGAGTTTCTGTTGAGCCGGCGCATCACTGCGCATCAGGTACCAGTAGCTGACTTTCGAAACGGGGTGTTGTTGACAGCGGCTCGCCAAGAGGTGGTAAATCGGCAGCTGCAGGGAAGTCGGGTCCTCTTCGGTCTTGCCGGTTTTAAAGTCGATGATATGAACGCTCTTGGTTTCCGGTAAATACTCGAGCCAGTCGATTTTCCCGCAGAGGATGATGTTATCGTCTTCCGACAGCCAAAAGTAGGGCAGCTCCATCTTGATTTTAACGGCCAGGTTCGTCAGGGGACCGGGATGATTGAGAACGCGGGCAAGCATCTCTTTCCCGCGCTGAAGATAGGTTTCCTCAGTGTCAGGATCAAAAAAGCCTCCTCGTTTTCCGCTCACTTTCTTCCATACCTCTTCAAGTTTGGAGGCCAATGGCTCGTGAAAGCGCTTCTCGGTCGGTACGGTGGAGAGCGATTCGATCACCTCATGCACCGCTTGTCCCAGTGCCAGCGGCGGGCTCATCAGCGTGATCTTGTGTCCGCTGTGTGGATCACGATAGACGTTATTGAGGAAGTACGCCCGCGGACAGGCCAAAAAATCGCTGATTGAAGAATGCGACACCCAAACGGCAGTATATTTGTCTTTTGCCATATATGGCTATTGTACCTCACGAGGAAAACCGGAATCAGTATGATTAAGATCTCAGAAAAGTGAAGTCAGAGGAAGAAACAGCAACAGCTAGGGTTGATTGGCGGGAACGGACGCCGAACTTTGCAACCGGGAATTATCAAGCACTTGGCGGGTGCGTCCGAACCAATAGCCGGAGATAAAGATATTGGCAACAACGACCATTGCAATCAGAAAATAGAAAAACAAAAGCACGGGGTTTCCTTTGAGTTTTTTTGCCAGTTTCGTATTCGGCATATATATAAATAGTGTACGTTCCCGGCAAGCCCCCTGTCAACACCTGATCAAAACCCCATAGTATTGCGCAGTATGGTAAAATATGTAACAGTTACACATAACTGATGCCCATTAATACAGAAGAAAGGCATCAAAAAAGGAGGAAAGATGTTTTCGGAAGCCCAAACGGGTACAGCTATTCCCAGGATGGACAGACACGCGACGCGCGCGACCGGGGAAATGAATACATGACGCTTCTGAAATATATTCCGCTTGACAGCCATTGTGCGGAAGCGGTTTTGGCTCGTGCCAGGCAGATCAGCGCACAATTTAAAAGTCCGTCCGATTCTTCATCAACATAACTAAGATTGATCGCGAAACTTCAGGATATCAGCCTCTGCAAGCGTAGGCTTCTGTCGGTTTCAGTGATGATAATCCTGATATATCTCTTTGAAGTTGAAGGATATAATCGGAGGGATGCCGAACAAACTCTCGTCTGTGGCAATGCTCTCCGTGCATACCTGTCCGTTTGCCGCCTTGGGCGGTAAAAAAACGGGAGGTATGAATGTGTATATCCGTGAGCTGAGTCGTCAGCTGGGAATCCGGGGAATAAAAGTCGACATCTTCACCCGTTGTGAATCCAAAGACTCGGACGATATCAAGCGATTGGGAAAAAACGTCAAGGTCATCCACATTGCTTCCGGCCCGGAGAAAACCCTGACACCACTTGAGATCTATCCCTATCTTCAGGAATTTACGCAGAACGTCCTCCGCTTTTCGGAAAAAATGGGAACACACTACCAGCTCATTCACGCGCACTACTGGCTATCAGGTCTTGTCGCACTGGATTTGCGTAAGTACTGGAAGGTACCGGTCCTCCAATCCTTTCATACCTTGGGGAAAGTAAAAAACCGTTTTATCCCCGGTAATCGCGAGCCGCGCGATCGCTTACTTGCGGAAGAAAAGCTCGTGAGGCAAGCGGACCACCTCACGGCCTCGACCGGCGAAGAGAGAAAGAATCTCATCGAACTCTATGGCGCCCGGCCGGATCACATCTCTGTGATCCCTCCCGGCGTTGACACTCGGCGTTTCCGCCCAATCCCCAAATCCCAAGCCAAAAAGGCGATTGGCATCGGGCAAAACAGCAATCTGTTGCTTTTCGTCGGCCGTCTCGTCCCGCTCAAGGGGCTGGAGACGCTCCTCAGGGCAATCGCCGTCCTCAAAGCTTCTTCAGGAAAAGCATTCGGCCTGGAAAAAAGATTCGAACTGGCAATCATCGGAGGCGAACATGAAGACCGCTACATGCGCATGGTGAAAGCGCTCTCAACCGAGCTGGTGCTGGACAATGTTGCCAGCTTTTTCGGCTCACGGGATCAGCGGGTTCTGCCCAACTACTACTGTGCCGCAGATATGACCATCATTCCCTCAAGCCATGAATCCTTCGGGCTCGTGGCGCTCGAATCGATGGCCTGCGGGACGCCGGTCATTGCCGCCAGGGTTGGAGGTTTGCAGTATCTTCTGAGTCACCGTAAAACCGGATTGTTGGTCAAACCTGATGATCCGCGGTCGCTGGCGGTAGCGATCAAGACGCTTATTCAAAATCCCGTGCTGAGAAAAAAGCTTGGGTTCAATGCCTGCCGGGAAGCCGGAAAGTATGAATGGAAAAAGATCGAAGCGAAGGTTCGCGCCCTCTACACTTCACTCATTACTCATCAGTTATTGAATAGTGAATCTTAAATCTTCTCCCTATTCTCTGTAGTCTTATATTCTTTATCTTTAAACATTAAATCTTAAACCTTGAATCTTAAATATTCCTCTTTTTGTTTTTCCGCAAGACAGCGCGAATAATGTGCACCGGCTTCTCAAATTTCGTAAGGAGGATCATCGTCGCGATGATGAATGGTTTATATCCAGCTTGCAGGTAAAGCTGCCTGCGGTAGCGTTCAAAAACGGAGCGGGAAACTTCACACGTGCGCGCTTCCTCGGACATGAGCAGTGTGATCTAGGAGGAGGC
>MHCL01000002.1:1377-5000 GCA_001816915.1 Candidatus Chisholmbacteria bacterium RIFCSPLOWO2_01_FULL_49_14 | reverse complement strand
CGCCGCCACAAAACGCAATACACAGTAAGATGTAAAACTTACATGATATAATCTCATAATTCAGTATGAACAAGGGAAAAGAAAATCCTAGCACCCAAGCCAGACAAGAATACTATAGAGAATTCTTAGATCAATATTTATCAAAATTTACTGTAGACTTTTCAGAATTAATAGGAAATGAAACGGTTGTGAATCTTGGTGATCAGTTGCTTGCAAAAAGACAATCTGGGGGATACAACTTTGCCACCTTTGAACAATTTCCTTTGAATAGCGAAGAGTCGATAATCTTCTACGGGATGTACTCACAACGGAAGGCGCACCTGACAGAGTTACTAAGAAGTATGGAAGAACAGAAGATCATCGATGAGCGGAACGTGAGTCTCGGGATTAGAGCGACAAAATTATTTGGAAGCTGGGCGAATAAAGAGTGTAAACCTGGAAAAATAATCATGGAGGATGATAAAAGCGAAAAGTACACAAGAGAATCGGTCGAAGCAGTTATGATATTTCGTTTAACTTCGGGTTTGAAGACAGGAGAAAGATTGCTTCAAGCAGCACGAATCGTTTCTTTTTTACTCGGACCAGCTCGAAAAATAGAAGGAACATACGACACCCCGGACGTGCGGACAACCGCAACGGATGAACTAAAACAAGTATTTACAGGCAGTGAAGAAGACATGCTTCGTCTCGTTCCAGCTGTCGCAAACGTTCTCAAGTTCACAAAAGGCAATCTCATTGCTCTTCGACAAGAAACTTCCTTAAGCACGATTCGATCGGAAGATTGGAACTCAATAGATGGTTTGATTAACGAAGAGTTATTCGAGTATCTCACCGTTGAGGAAGTGCGGCCGTAGCTCCCCTGTGAAACTCGTGACCCTTTGGGCATGAATAGATTACGTAACCTCGAGTGTATGAGCCTTCGAAGCGTGCAAATACTCCCTTGGTACCATCTTCTTGTGGACACTGTGGACACGGAGGCGTAAGAGTCTGTAACCATTCCCTTGCCTCAACGATTCCCCGCTGTCCTTCAATGAGTGCCTCTCGTACTTCTGGTGGGAGACTTGATCGATGGGTGCTACCTTCACCCTGAGGAGTTTCTCTTATCATAATTATGCAATATTTATATCCGATTATATCATCCGGCGAAACACATAGGGCTCAAGAAGTTCCCACATTTAATGTGGGGAAGATTTCAATGAACAGAGAACAGAAATAATGAATAATGAGTAGGAAGTAATGTGTAATGTGCGTTGTGTAATGTCTGATGCTTTATTCTTTAAATCTTAAATCTTAAACCTTGAATCTTAAATATTTCCCCTTTTGTTTTTCCGCAAAACAGCCCGAATTGTTTGATCCGGCTTCTCATACTTCGTCATGAGGATCATCGCGGCGATGATGAATGGTTTATATCCCGCTTGCAGGTAAAGCTGCCTGCGGTAGCGTTCAAAAACGGAGCGGGAGACCTCGCCCGTCCGACAGTTCAATCCGGAAATGTCGGCCGGCAGGCAATGAAGGTAAAGCGCCCGGCCGTTTTTCGTCCGCTTCAGCATTGCTTCGCTGCATTCCCAATTTTTGTATTTGGAATTTTGGGAAAGCATCATCCGCTCGACTCGTTTGAGCCCCGCGCTGTCTCCGCTGCGATTCAGGCTTGTGCGCCGCTTCATCAGGGCATACGGCCCCCAGGACTTGGAGTAAATGATTTGAGCCCCTTCGAAAGCCTCTTTCATATCATGAACGATCTTGAAAGAACCGCCTGATCGGCGTGCTTGTTTTGCGGCAAGCCGGGTAACCGCGGGTGACAGCTCATACCCCTTGGGGTGGGCAAGCACCACCTGCATGCCGAAGCGGGTCATGAGGCCAACCACGCCTTGCGCGACGGACAAGGGTTTTCCGTAACTGGGGGAATGCGCCCAGGACATGACGATTTTCATCCCCTTCAATCGTTTGAGTCCGTCGAATTCGGTTGCAAGATGCAGGAGATCGGACAGGCTTTGCGTCGGGTGGTCCTGGTCGTTCTGCAGATTGATGATGCTCGGCCGTTGCGGCAGAACCCCTTCCTCATATCCCGCTTGGACGGCATCAGCCACTTCTTCCTGGAAACGCTCGCCCTCTCCCAAATACTTGTCGTCCCGGATTCCGATGACTTGCGTGAGGTACGAGAGCATGGTCGCCGTCTCCCGCGCCGTCTCGCCGTGCGCGATCTGCGACTCCCGCTCGTCAAAATCCTCAACACCAAGGCCCAAAAGATCCGCGGCTGCGCGGAAGCTGTAGCGCGTCCGCGTGGACTGGTCCCGGAACCAGGAAACCGCGAGTCCCGAGTCAAATAGTTTCGCCGGAATCTTGTCGCGCTGCAGTTTCTGAAGTATTTGCGCGGCCAGCATGGTCGCCTCCAGCTGGTCCCGGGTTTTATCCCAGGTCGAAATAAAATCCGTTCCGAAATTTCGGATATCGAGGCGGGAAAGATCGCGAACCAGCGTTCGAAAAGAAGTCATTGCCGTCATAGTGTTCTGAGCATGAATCAGTCGGGGAGGGGAGAATTGAACTCCCTCTACGCGCACCCCATGCGCGCGTACTACCGGTATACGACTCCCCGTTCTCGGCCATTGGCTATTAGTCTCTAGACTTTGGTCTTGAGAGATTTAATAAGGGCGTTTAATTCTTTACCAACAATATTACACTTCTCTACAGTCTCTGTGATGTTTAACCTAAACAACCTCTCTGCTGTTTTTAAGCCTGCAACCGTTTCGTAGAGAGACTTTAAAGCATTTCGTAGGAAGCTTTTGAATTCTTTATCCCCTAGTGCTCCTGTACCTTCTGCGATGTTCAAAACGACAGACGTAGCAGACCTTTTTAATTGATCGATTAAGGCAAATTTCTCGTCTTTTGGCAGAAGTTTTGCTATTCGATATACATCTTCCACCAAATCCATTGCACTATGATATACCCTTAACTTCTCAAATCTGTACATCTCTTTCAAAGGCTAAAGACCAACGACTAACGACCGAGAGCCAATCGGTGTATCTCCCCCAGGCTAAAGACCAACGACTAATGACCAAAAGCTAAATTGTATTGTAACACGCAACTATGCTTAAATTGTTCTAGAGGAAAATGGACGAGCCGAAACCTCCCGTAGAAAACATTTCAGTAAGCCAAAACGGAACAATCTCTCAACCTCCTTCCGAGTCCAAACCGCCGACTGAGGTAGCCTCGCAACCCCAAACCAAGGAAGTAGCCGAAACACCGAAACCGCAGTACGGCGGGGTGTCAAAGCGATCCGTGGCCGCGACCATCGACGGTGTTCTGGTTTCCATAGCCACTGGCTTGGTCGGCCTCGTCTTTTTTTTGGTCAATGGCTTGTCCGGGATGACATTTGAGGATATTCAGGCGGGTGCCGCGTCATCAGACTCTCGACTCGTGCTTTATACCATTCAAATGGCAATAAACGGCCTCATCAATATCGTGTATTATGTCGGTTTTCTGGTCTATCGCGGAGCCACTCCGGGGAAAATGGCCATGGGGCTGATGGTAGTCACCACCCAAATGAAAAAACCAAACTTGGCTACGGCGGTGAAGCGGGAGATCATCGGGAAATTCGTATCCGTTCTCGTTCTCGGCCTGGGATA
>MHCL01000002.1:433-1357 GCA_001816915.1 Candidatus Chisholmbacteria bacterium RIFCSPLOWO2_01_FULL_49_14 | reverse complement strand
ACAGGGGTGGCACGATAAGATCGCCGGAACCTATGTCATGATGAAGGATTCGGTCCCGCCGGATCACCAAGTGTGAACTACAAACAGATCCTCGCTCGATCTTGGGAAATAGCCAAAACCCACAAAGTCCTCTGGGTCTTTGGCATGGTGGTTGCCGCTCTTTCGGGAGGCAGCGCGAATTTCAATTTTAGCGGCGATCAGAGCGCCTTCTCAGATCTTTTTCAGAAATCCCAAATGAAAGAAATTCCGCAGGAAACCAGTAACGTGCTCGGCACGTATACGGATACGCTCTCGGAAATGGTACGCAATATCTCCCCCTGGGTTTGGCTGGTTCTCGCGGTCAGTATATTTCTGGCAATCCTTGCAGCCATTGCCATTTCCCTTTACCTCCGCTATTGGGCAAGGGGTGCGCTCATTGCCTCCATCCATGACGTTGAGGAAGGGCGATCTGCAAGCCTTGAGCTGGGATCTCGGCGAGGCCGGGAAGTGGTCAGGCGCTTGATCTATGTGAACGTGGTGCCTTGGCTTGTGTTGATGCTGGCAATCGCCGTCATTGCTGGTGTCTCTGTCGTCCTGCTCACAATGGTCAACCTGGAGACGATTCGAATTGTGGTGGTCATCATCATGTCGCTTCTCTTCCTCACCATCGGTGTCATCGGCGGAATTGCGCTGGTCATGACACTGATTCTTGCCGAGCAAATCGTGGTAAGAGAAAATTGTTCATCCAAAGAGGCGTTGAAAAAAGGTTTTAGGCTTGCGAAAAAATACTTGGGGCAGCTGTTCGCGATGGGCGCGATCAATCTCGGGGTTGGCTGCGCCGTCGGCTGTGCCACGGTTTTCATCTTCCTGTTTCTGGCAGCTTTGAGCTTCATTGTGTTTTCGATCAATAAGCAACTCGGGCTTGTCATTGGGGCAATAGCGGCA
>MHCL01000002.1:199-322 GCA_001816915.1 Candidatus Chisholmbacteria bacterium RIFCSPLOWO2_01_FULL_49_14 | reverse complement strand
GGAGGAAAAAATGCGGACTAAACCGGCCGGATTTTGGTTGAGGCTTCAAGCGCACGTCATTGACGCCCTGTTATTGCTGTTACTCATCGCCTCCTCGCTCCGTTTGATCGTCGCAATCACTTC
>MHCL01000002.1:0-134 GCA_001816915.1 Candidatus Chisholmbacteria bacterium RIFCSPLOWO2_01_FULL_49_14 | reverse complement strand
CCATACTATTATATAGAGTGGTGATGACCGTCAAATTCGGCGGAGGAGTCGGGAAGCTGGTTTCCGGAATCAAAGTTGTGGCGCTTGACGGTCAGTTGCTGAAATATCCGCAAGCGCTGTTCCGCTTCCTGGTT
>MHCL01000001.1:13545-19779 GCA_001816915.1 Candidatus Chisholmbacteria bacterium RIFCSPLOWO2_01_FULL_49_14 | reverse complement strand
CAAATACCTGAGTCCGCTCAAGTACGCTGAGCAATATATGTGAGAGTGCAATATGTATGCGTCGCGTACAGCTATTTGCCCTTTTCCCATTGTCCCTATAAAATAACAAGCTATGCGTAGACGCAATCCAGCTCTGCAGGTCTCAAAGCGCGCGAGTCTCACCCCTCCCTCCCCCATCCGTAAACTCGTCCCTCTTGCGGATAGGGCGAAAAGTCAAGGAGCCAAAATCTTCTACCTCAATATCGGCCAACCGGATATCAAGTCTCCGCCGGAATTCCTCAAGGCAGTCCGTGAATTCCGACATCCCGTTGTAGCCTACGAAAACTCGCAAGGCAATCCGCTCCTGCGGGAAGAACTCGTCAAGTACTACAAAAGGAATGGAATTTCATTGAAGTCCAAAGAAATTATTGTTACGACGGGCGGCAGCGAGGCCATACTCTTTGCTCTCATGGCAGTTTGCGATCCCGGTGACCAGTGCCTGATCCCCGAACCCTGCTATGCCAACTATATGGGGTTTGCTTCCATGGCCGGGGTGACGCTGGTACCGATACCGACGGATCCCAAAAATGGCTTCCACCTACCCGACATGCACGTCTGGGAAAAGGCAAGAACGGAAAAAACCAGAGCGCTGGTGGTCGTCAACCCCAACAATCCCACGGGTACAGTCTATGATAAACGTGAACTTGCCATGCTTGATCAATTCGCGCGCAGTCATAAGCTATTCGTCATCTCGGATGAGACCTATCGGGAAATGGTTTATGACGGCGCGGTCCATCATAGTTTCTTGAATTTCGGCTCACCGTCCCAGCACGTCATCCTCGTGGACAGCTTGAGCAAACGCTACAGCCTCTGCGGGGCCAGGATCGGCTGTCTGGTAGCACATAACAAGTCAGTCCTCGAATCGGTCACCAAGTTTTGTCAGGCACGCTTGGCCGCACCCACCATTGAACAGGAGGCGGCCATCGCTGCGGTCAAGAGCCCGAAGCGTGACATCGAAAAAATTCGATCCGAGTTTATGAAGAGGCGTGACACCGTGATCAGTTCCTTACAAAATATTCCCGGCGTGTTTGTCAGGAAACCGGAAGGCGCGTTCTACTGCGTTGCCAAATTACCGGTTAACGATGCCGAAGCTTTTTCCTCCTGGCTACTGACCGATTTCCGCGACCGCGGCCAAACGCTGATGCTGGCCCCGGCCAACGGCTTTTACCTGACTCAAAACGGCGGTCTGGATGAAGTGCGCATCGCCTATGTCCTCAAGAGCGAAGACCTCAAGCGGTCCATGACTCTACTGAAAACGGCGCTGGCCGACTACCCCAAGAAATCAACTGCTTCGCTTTGATATCCTCCCTGAAAGGTGTTAAAATGCCCCTCATACTGCCCTAGTAAGCTATAACCTAATTAGCTATCTCTATGAAACTCGACATCCATCCGACATATTATCCCGATGCCAAGGTCACCTGCGCCTGCGGCAATACCTTCACCACGGGCTCGACGCTCCCGGAAATCAAGGTGGATATCTGCAGTCACTGCCACCCCTTCTTCACCGGAGAGCTGAGGCTCATCGATACTCAGGGAAGGATCGAACGCTTCCAGGAAAAACAGCGCCAGGCCGCCAGGACGAAATCAACGAGGAAAAAGGAAATTGAGAGAAAATCGGAAGACCGACCGGGAAGCCTTAAAGAAATGTTCTCAAGAGAGATTAAAAAATCCAAAGCAAAAACTTCAGCGAAAAACCAATCCTCCGAACAGTAATGGCATGAAATAGCGGCATGACAGGGAAATCGAAGATTCCTCCAGCTGCTCTGACTCGGTATGAACGCGATCAAGGACGAAATTTCTCATCTGCAAAAAGCAATCGTCGAGCATAAGGCGTTTCTTTCCGACCCCGACCTCTCCCAACTGGCGCAGGAAGAAATCACCAAGCTTGAAGCGCAGAAAAATGCTCTTGAAGACTCCCTCACACAAATCGAGAATGGTAATCATTCATCAGGAAATCAAGATGACGGCGGGAAACTGGATCATTCCAACGTCATTTTGGAAATCCGCGGCGCTGCCGGCGGTGATGAAGCTAAAATCTGGGCCAAAGATCTCCTGCGCATGTATATGCGCTTCGCGCAGATACGCAAGTTGAATCTCCAGAGTCTGGACGAGTTTGCTGTCAAGGTCATCGGTCGCGGCGCCTATGGCCTCTTAAAAAATGAATCCGGCATCCATCGCGTCCAGCGCGTTCCCGAAACCGAAAAACAGGGACGAATCCATACCTCCACCGCCTCGGTGGCGGTGCTCCCGGAGATTCCGGAATCTCAAATCATTGTGAACCCCAACGACCTCGAATGGCATTTCACCAGGGCCGGCGGTCACGGTGGCCAGAACGTCAACAAAGTCAACACCGCGGTCCGCCTCACCCACAAGCCCACGGGAATCGTCGTTTCCGTGCGTCAGGAACGCGTGCAGCAGCAGAACAAGACCATCGCCTTGGACATCCTGCGTTCCAAACTCTGGGAACAGGAAGAAGAGAAGCGCTTGAGTACAATCGAGTCGGCCCGCAAACAGGCCGTCGGCCGAGGCATGCGCGCTGAAAAAATCCGCACCTACAACTTTCCTCAAAACAGGATCACCGACCATCGGGTCAATACCTCATGGCATAATTTAGATACCGTACTCGAAGGTAATCTGACAAAAGTTTTGGCAGATATTGAGTCTAAATTGAATGCTTGAGTTGAATTATAACTTTTCATTTTTCACTTTAAAATTTTCATTCATCTTGTCGCCAATCACCGCATCAATAAATCCTGGCAGAGCTTGGATTCCATCATAGAAGGAAATCTCGAGTTAGTATTGAAAGCTCTTCAAAATTCTAAAGTTACCGGATAAACACAGTAATTTGTAGTAATGATCCTCCTCGTTATGAAGCCCGCACTGCATTTTATGAAATAGATAACCCTTTGCGGAGTCGGTGAAGCGGGACCCGCAATTTCCCCTTTGAACGCATAATTCTAGAAATTATTTCCATCCCGTTGTGATGCCCACGCAGTCGTGCATCAAGCAGAGCTCGAGTGGGAAACCTGCCCGCCCTCCCGCTGGTCGGGAGCAGGCGGGCGGAAACTGACCGTAGGGAATTTCCGAGGGTTCCCACCAAGCGAAACGAAGATGCACCGGCAGGGTTTCACAGGGCTCCCTTTCTTGGTTACTTCTTTAGGTGAGTAAAGAAGTAAGGAGCAGTGCTTGTCGCAAGCATAAGAACCTTCTTGAACTGAAACAAAATGCAAATGGACAATCGGAAGCGAGCCTTGCTCGCTTACTCCCCCGCTTCCTGAAGCGTAACCTGAAGACTCATGGTTTTCCCATCCCTCCAAATTTCAACGCTGACTCGATCGCCAACCTTTTTCTCGCGCATGATCGACGCCAGGCTGCCGCTCTCTTCGCTGATATCTTGATCGGCAAGTTTGGTGATGATATCGCCCTGCAAAATGCCGGCGCTGTCCGCGGCTGAACCTTGGATGACTTCGATGACATAGGCGCCTTGCGGTACATCATTGAGAATCGCCGTTTCCTGGGAAATCACCTGGTAGCGGACCCCGAGAAATGGCCGTGAGAATCTTCCGGTAGAGTTAAAATTATCAAGCGATTCTTTCACCACGTTGATCGGAATGGCAAACCCGACGTTCTGCGCGCCGCCGGCAACCGCAGCATTGACCCCGATCACCTGTCCGGCGCTGTTCAAAAGCGGTCCACCCGAGTTGCCCGGATTGATCGCCGCGTCGGTCTGGATCACATCATCCAGCTCCTCGACAACCCCGCCGAAGGGATCTCCTGCCTGGATCCCCCGTCCCAGTCCGGAGATGACACCGGTAGTCACGGTGTGCCGGAATTCCCCCAAAGCGGTACCGATGGCTATCACGAATTGGCCGACCTTCAGGGTATCGGAATCCCCCAATTCAACGGGTGTAAGCCCATCCGAATCAATCTGCAAAATTGCCATATCGTTTACCGGATCCCGGTAGATCTTGCGTACCTCAAATTCTTTATCGTCTTTGGTGATGACCTTGTATTTGGCGTTCGCGTCATCCACAACGTGCCGGTTAGTAACGACCAGGCCGTCGGAACTCAATATGAATCCCGAGCCGATGTCCTGCTCTTCCGTCTGCGGAGTTTCCTGCGGAAAGGTAAAAGCTCCGAAGGGATTAGAAAAAGGGTTGAATTGTTGAACCTGTTCCCGAGTCACCGAGACGGTGACCACCGATGGGCTGACCCGCTCCGCCACATCGATGACCGCCGACTCTTCAGTCAAAATCCGCTGCTCAAGGCGCTCGCTTTGTTGTATCGGTGAGAGTGGAAAAATCCGATCAATAATCGGTATTCCCCAGAGCCGGTCAACTGCCGCTCCGGATAGAAGCGCCACCACCAGGAGAATTCCGCTCGCCATTCCGATGAAATACTTTTTCATATTCTCCGCCATGATCAAAAGGATGCTACACGCTGATTTTTTGTCAAATGCGTTCTTTCAATTAACACCAAAGAAACATGAGAAATTGCTGAGAAGATTGTGACAACATTGCTTATTCCGTGTTTTGTGTTTCGTATTCGTTATTCTTCGCTACAAGCTATCTGCTCTTGCTACTGCCTATCTATGTCTATCAACTGATTATCTAATGTCTATCTGCTCACTTATCACTTATCACTAATTCTATCGCTTTATTCAGCTGCTCATCAACGCTCTCTTCCCCTTCCGGTTCTTCAACCTGCGCGACTTCCACATCCGGCGCGAGTCCGGTATCGGCGATTTCCTGTCCGCTCGGCAGGATCCACTTGGAAGTCGTCACGTGGAGCCCCGCCCCACCGGTAAGGTCCTTGGCTTCCTGAACCGTTCCCTTGCCGAACGTCTTCTCCCCCACGAGCGTCACGCCCAGCCGGTCACGCAAAGCTCCGGCCACGATTTCGGAAGCCGATGCGCTCCCGCCGTTCACCAGCATGACAACCGGAATGCCGACCAACCGGCCGCCGTTCTCCGCGTTGTACGTTTGGCTCCCCTGCCGGCCTTGCTGCATGACGACGGTGCCGTTTTTCAGAAAGTCGCTGGCAAGTTGAATCGCACCCGAGAGGAATCCTCCCGGATTATCACGCACGTCAAAAACGATCCCGTCCACTTCCGCTCGCCGTGAAAGAATGGTGGTGACGGCTTCATCCCATTCCGCTTTTGTCCGTTCGCCGAATTGGGTAAGCCGCAGATGCGCCACAAACCTGCCCTCCCGATCTTCAACCGCAAGGAACGTCAGTTCAACGCTGGGAATCAATATCTCCTTGCGCTGGACGGTGACGTCGAACGGTTCATCGGTCCCGTCCCGGGCAATCCGCAGGACGACATTGGTTCCCAAATCTCCTCGGATGAGGGAAACCGCCTCGTTGAGCGTCATTGCTTGGGTTTCGCGGTCGATGCCTTTCCCGGAGTCGGTGATGCGTAGGATAAAATCTCCGGACTGGATGCCTGCCTCCTGTGCCGGCGCGCTTTTGATCGGAGCGATGACGGCAAGCTGATGATCGCGGTATCCTATTTGAATCCCGATTCCGAAGAAAGCACCGGCAAGATTTTCTTTCGTCTGTTGGTTATCTTGAGGGGATAAAAAGACGGTGTAGGGATCCCCCAAAGCGGAAGTCATCCCGGAAATGGCGCCGTAGACCATCTTCTCCGCATTAATTTTCGTCGGATCAAGGTAGCTTTGTTCCAATTCGTCCCAAACCTGCCAAAACAGCGAAAAATTGATCGCACGATGCTCGGGCGGAACATCGCGGTTGACGACATCAAAAATCGTCATGGGTGAAACACTGAATTCTTTAGCCGCCCTGCGAAATCCAAGATAGTATCCGATTCCCCCGCAAAGGAGAAGCAGAGAGATACCGATCGCGATCCTACGGATTTTTTGCAGAGTCAGAGGGCGGGAGATCAAAGGTGACATGGTTCGTGGTGAAAATTGGGTTGAATATGTGGTCTGTGAAGAATCTATCAGCTCTCACTACTGTCTATCTATTATCTATCAGCTATAAAATATTTGCTCTTGCTACTGTCTATCTATGTCTATCTATTGTTTATCTATTGTCTATCAGCTACAAGCTATTTGCTCTCACTTCTGCCTATCTATGTCTATCAACTGATTATCTATTGTCTATCTGCAATCTGTTATCTGTTATCTCTCTACTCTCTCCGTATACGGAAGCAGTGCCAGGTAGCGTGCACGC
>MHCL01000001.1:0-13522 GCA_001816915.1 Candidatus Chisholmbacteria bacterium RIFCSPLOWO2_01_FULL_49_14 | reverse complement strand
GCGGCTGACGATCTTCCCGCGGTCAGACACGTACGGCTGCAGTTCGTCTGCTTTTTTATAATCGGGATCGGTTTTGCTTTTGCAAAATGCGCATCCCATCCTGGTATTGACGCGCGGTCTTCTCGGTCTGCTTGTCCACTCCATATGCGTTTCGTTCTAACTCTTGTTAAAAAGGAATATCGTCCTCCGAAACTTCATCTGACTCGCCGGGTGCTTTCTTGATGTCTGCGGCTTTCTTGATAGGCTTTTCTTTGGCCGCTTTCGGTCCTGCCGATTCTTGAGCCGCTTCGGACGGTTCTTCACTGCCTGTATCGGTTGCCACCTTGGCTGCAGGGGCCGGCACGGTGGAATCAAATTCCTCCGTCCCTTCGGGCATCCCCGCCTTTGGCGGTCCCAAGGCGATCATGGTATCGATGACAATTTCGGTCGTATTGCGTTCTTGCCCGTCCTGTCCGGTCCAGGTTCTGGTTTGCAGTCTCCCCTCGACAAAGACTTTGCGGCCTTTATGCAGGATCTGGGCGCAGATTTCGGCAAGCTTTGCCCAGGCGACGATCCGGTGGTATTCGACCTCCTCCTGACGTTCTCCTCCGTCCGCGGGCGTCCACTGCCGGTTGGTCGCGATCCCGAAGGTGCAGACGGCTGTTCCCTGCGGCGTATATCGAAGCTCCGGATCCCGCGTCAGATTCCCGATGAGCATAACCTGATTGAGCGATCGCGCAGACATACTTTCCTCCTTTATTTATTCTTATTTCTTAACTCTTGCCCTTTGCTATCTGCCATTTGCCATGTGCTATTTGCTCTGTGCTATCAGCTATCTGCTATGTGCTATATGCTATCTGCCATTTGCCATGTGCTCTTTGCTCATTGCTTCTTGTTTCTTAGTTCCTAATTGCCCCGAAGGGAACTTGTTCTCCTTTGGGGTTTCTTGTTTCTTGTTTGACTTCTCTTGTACTACGATCAAGTAGCGCAAAAGCCCCTGCAGGAGCATGAGTTCGCTCCGCAGTTTATCGACAGCATCCGAGGGCAGTTCGACAATCATATGCCGGTAATACCCTTCGGTCTGTTTCTGTATCTCGTAGGAAAATTTGCGGCTGCCCCAGTCCTCTTTTTTTTGAACTTTCCCTCCCACCTTGGTCAAAAGGTTTTCGATGGATTTTTCGAGTTTCGTGAGATCTGTGGAAGAGAGTTGCGCAGACAGGACAACCGTCAATTCGTAATTCCGCTTCATTGATTCAATCTACCCTTCACTCCCATGTATTATCTAATCGCTATTTCCTTACCCTATTCTCTCTATTCTTTTCTTTTACCCTTGTATTCTTAAACCTCAAATATGAAACCTTAAACATTGCTGAACAACCCGCGTAGTATAACACATCGGAATTTGTCTCAACAAGCCACCATAAAAATCTCTGCTCACCGTCTTTGGTCTTTTGTCTTCTCTTATTCTCCCCCCGTTGTGAAGCCCGCGCCGTATGAAAAGTATTGAAAACCCTTGGCGGAGTCGGTGCGGATGGACATGCAATTTCCCCTTTGAACGCATAATTCTAGAAAATATTTCTATCCCGTTGTGAAGCCCACGCCGTGTTGCATCAAGTAGAGCTCGAGTGGGATACGGAAACTGACCGTAGGGAATTTCCGAGAGTTCCCACCAAGCGAAGCGAAGATGCACCGGCAGGGTTTCACAGGGCTCCCTTTCTTGGTTACTTCTTTAGGTGAGTAAAGAAGTAACGAGCAGTGCTTGGCGCAAGCAACCCTCTTACAACCTAATAAGCTACAACCTAATAAGCTAATAAGCTAACTAGTTTTCTTCCTATCTTAAATTCCACAACATTTCCATCTTGCATCTGGTAATCTTTTCCCTCCGTCCTCACTTTCCCCTTCTCCTTGGCTTGCCTCCATCCGCCGAGGGCAATCAGTTCCTCCACCCCGATCACTTCCGCGCTGATGAACCCCTTGGAAAAATCGCTATGCACACGCCCAGCCGCCTCAACAGCCGTCGATCCCTCGGGCAGCGCCCAAGCACGAATTTCGCCCTGCCTCGCCGTAGCTCCCTGCGAAGGCGGGCCCCCGCTATCGGCGCCTTTTACCGTATAAAATGTGATGAGGTTGAGGATCCGATACGCGGTGCCGATAATCCGGTCAAGGAGCGCCTCCGAGATACCGACCATTTGTCTGTACTCCAACCGCTCTGTCTCCGGCAACTCTGTCAGTTCCTGCTCGACCTTGGCGCTGACCACAACCACATCCCCCAACGCCTGCTTCCAAGCGTTAACGTTCTCCGATTCCTTAGTCAGTTGGTCTTCGGAGACATTGAGAACCGCGAAATAAGGCTTGGCGCAGAGAAGCGAAATGCTTCGGGCAGCCTCTTCCTCTTCGTGTGGAAGATGCACGGAAGCGATTGCCTCTCCCCTGTTGATAGCCTCCTCATATTTCTGGATGACGGATTTGAGGTTCTGGTCCTGTTTCTTGGCCTCTTTCAGACGTCCGAGGATTTCCAGATCCTTGAGCTTCAATTCTGTCTTCACCGTCTCAAGGTCCCGCGTGGGATTAAGCTTACCCGCGACATGTGTGACATTGGGGTCCTCGAATGCCCGCAGGAGGTGGCAGATGGCGTCAACGCCGAAGATGTGGGAGAGGAAGGCGTTCCCCAACCCCTCCCCCTGATGGGCACCAGCGACCAGTCCCGCGATATCGACAAAGGTGATGCTTGCCGGAGTCGTTTTGCCCGGATGAAGGAGCGCGCTCAATTTCTCAAGTCTCGCATCGGGAATCGGCACGACACCGGTATTCGGTTCGATGGTCGTGAACGGATGCGCCGCGACCGCTGCGAGCTGCCTCGCCACCAGCGCATTGAAGAGCGTACTTTTGCCAGCGTTTGGTAACCCCACGATACCGACTGAAAGCGACATACTAGCCTGATTGTACCCCAGACCCCTACCAGGCACAAATTGGTAGTGGGCACCTGAGATGATCATATAACATCCTATAGTTTGATACAGGCCTTCACCTCAGGTATAATATCCGCTCTATGATGGAAGAAAGTATTCAACCACAAGGCCCGAATGATCCACCCGACCGCGAGCTCCAAGACCTGTGGTCGCAAAGTTCTGAAGTGCTTGGTGAACAATCGCTATCTAGAGTAGTCCAGGCACTGCAAAGATTCAACACTCGCTTTATTGTAATCGAAAAAGACGGAAGCGAAAGGGAAGAAGAAAACTTGATTGTGAAAGAGGCATTACGGGAAATACCAGGTTACGCGGATTCCGCATATCGAGTTGGGCTAGCTCCGGAACAGGCTGAAGAATTACTGATCCATTTACTTGATTCTAATCCATATGACTTCGAACAGAATGATGTGAGCATCTTGCTGCTGAAACGCTCTCTTGATCAAGAAGCGGAGCTCCACCAAAGACTTACAACAAACGACATCAGTAGATTGAAAGGAATGATTACTTTGGCAGGTAAATATGGCGTACTCCCGAGTAGTCTATATAGCTATACCACGTTACGCAGGATCGGACTCTCTAAAGAGGACAGTACAGCGCTAGTCATGTACTTGCCCGATACCGATGGCCACCTGGCCGGATATTCGTTTGGCCCGTTTGAAGAAGCACTCTCTTCCCTGGCCATTGCTCCAATTGTTCCAAAAATCGTAAAAGAAATATTTGAGTGTGTTGGCGGTGCAAGACCGTATTACAGACAACATGTATACAGAGCGCTTGAAGAACTCATTATCTTTGCAAGCCCATCGAACAGAACAACCCCTCAAGAGCTACTGCAAGGATTACTGACCAACGGAGAAGGCGGGGGGGATATTGCGGATGCGATTGATAAATATCTGAGCGAGGACCAAACAAATCTACTCGGTGAGAATGGAATGGTTATCTACAAAGTTGGAGAAGAAAGAGAAAAGTATTTTATACCGAGATCGGGGCGCCTGGAGCATGCAGCTTTACCCTATCGGATTCAGCGCGGCTTGGACGCGGGAGTGCAAGATTTAGAAGAGCTTGTACGAGCTCGTTCTCATCGATGGGAAGCTGTTGGTGAGGGTATGTGGATATTTGATCCTAAGACGAAGACGTGGTATTCACTGGGAGGAAAAACAGAAATTCATCCAGGCAAGGTTACACACAACTTTATTCATTTCGACGCCTCAAAATTAACGGAGAGGCCATATATGTTCCATCTTCACCCCGAAGATTTGGAAATCATGCTAAGAAACCCATTCGATGATTTCCCTTCCAGAGAATACAGAGATCACGTAACTAAATTCTTATCTTCTACCCCAAGTGGAGCTGACTATTCTGTCGTTGCGGACACATTAGAAAGAGCGACTTCTGAGATTCACCCAAGATCTTTTATCGTCCATGCGTTGGGCATCACAGAATTTACATACCCTCATGACTTGGACAAAATCAGAAAGATGTCAATATTGTCAAGAGATGTCAGAGACCAAGCCTTGCTGAACTTCGACTGGAATGAGTTCTTGTGGAGGAGAGAAATTGCCGATGAAGCAAAGGTCACAAGAATGCTCGTAGATGATCTGAATAAAGTGCTGCCAGAAGGGTTTGCGATTACACTGTATGAACATGGAACAAATCTCGAAGAAGCTATTTAATCTCTACACTTAAGATGGTTCTCTAATTGATGTTGTTTCTCGAATTTTACTCCCCTCAAGAAGCACACATCCCTGCTGACTGAAATATCCAAAGCTCCCTGGTAAAATACATATCCGGATGCTCGCCTTTCTTGTTCGCTATAAATTCATAGTCCTTGCCCTGCTTTTGCTGCTCCTCGCCGGAGGCGCTTTTGTCGCTTACACTTCCATCTTTGGCGCCCCTCAAAAGGCGGCGGAGACTGAACTCTTTACCACTCCGGTGACTGAGATCGATACCCAAAATCTCACCCAAAAACTCAATGACAATGGCTTTATCCGAAATACTTGGGCATTCAACCTGGCGCTCTCAAGAACAAGAAAAGCCATCGAGCCTGGCGGTTACGAAATCAGCAAGAGCATGAACGCTTGGCAGTTGGCCCATACGCTCACCGCTTCTCCTTCCCTCAAGTGGGTCGTCATTCCCGAGGGCCTGCGCAAAGAGGAAATCGGTGAACGTCTCACCCAAACCTTCGGCTGGGATGAAAAAGAGTTGAACAAATGGACGCACACCTACACGGCGATGGACTTCGATCACCTGGAAGGTGTCTACTTCCCCGACACCTATCTCATTCCCGTCGACGAGAGCGGGTTGGACACCGCCGACCGCATGCGCCGCCGCTTTGACGAAAAGTTCACCCCCTTTCAAAGCGAGTTTCTTAAACAAAATATCAAGTGGACAACGTCCTTGAAGATCGCCTCGATCGTCCAGCGGGAGGCCGCGGGAAAAGTAGACATGCCCCTGATCGCCGGAATCCTTTGGAATCGCCTCCTCAAAAACATGAAGCTCGAAGTCGACGCTACCGTTCAGTACGCCAGGGACGACCGGGACAAACTGACCACGGGGTTCTGGAAGCCGATCAAGCCGGAGGACAAAGAGATTGACTCAAAATACAATACCTACAAGTACGCGGGTCTGCCGCCCTTCCCCATCTCAAATCCGGGGTTAGATGCCATCGTCGCGGTGCTCAATCCAGAAGAAACGGACTGCCTCTACTACCTCCACGACCCAAACCGGCAAATCCACTGCGCCACGACCTATGAAGAACACCAAGCAAACATCGAGAAGTATTTAAAAGAATAAAAGCAAACCGACGGAAGAAGATATCTACGACCGGATGCGTTTGACGATAGCCCCTGTTGCACCCGTCAGCGCGGTCAATCCCAGCTGAATTTCAGAGACCCCTCGTTCAACAATCTGCATGGTATAGGTAAAGGCTTCTTTATCTTTCAAAAGCCCGGGTAGTTTGAGAAAGAATTGCCCCCGTTGATAATCGTCACACCCCTCAACCAGCAGAAACAAGGCAACGCCACCCAATCCCATAGCCGCTATCTCAAACATTCCTTTTTGCGAATCGTCAATCTCTGGAGATTCCCCTTCAACAAACATCATAATCGTCAAATTTGGAGTAAGTATACTACAGGTTGCAAGGTGAAACCCAACCCAAGTTGATCTAAAAATTTAAGTTGAAATAATGAGATAGTTTGATTTCTACGATTGCTCAGGAGGTTGAGGAAAGTGCTCTTGGTACATTTGTTGAAGAATCTCCCAATTCTGATGAGATAGCTCATCTCCAGAAAAAAGATAACACTCCCCTCCTTCATGCTTGCTATGCAGATAAAACATCAGAAGCGTCGTTGTTCCCATAAGCGCCTCGAGGGAATTAAGATCGTGGAGCCGAACCTGATGCACTTCGAAAAAATCATCCTCTCCTTTCCGTATACTCGGAGGAAGGCTGTCTAGCATCTTTTGAACTTCTGGACCGGTAATCTCTGCTTTGACGGCAAGTGTCACAGGATTGCCGCCAATGAAGGAAGGGTGAACAAACGGAGGTATTACCCCATCAATAACCTGTTGGTTATGTAACTCTAGGCTGGTCTCAGTTGTTTTCGTGTTTAGCTTCATCATCATGTCAAGTAGGTCGCTCATCTTTCCCATCGGAGAATCATGAGCTGTTTCAACCCGTGCGAGCCAATCCGGATCAAAGAGTTCGCGTAAGCGCCGTGATGTTTCTGGATTAGTACTTGACATATTGCATGAAATAATTTTGATTGGAAGGAATTATACTACAGGACGCAACTCGGGACCCAATCAAAGCTGTTGTTCCAAGATGAGAGCTATTTTTCTTACCTTGTAATGAAGTTGAACCAGACCTTTACCCAGCCGTTTTTCTGTGAGGAGCTCAAGCTAGAGGTATGCGAGAAAATCTGTTTTCCAACTTATGTAAATCGTATCTCGAGTTTCTTGTTGAGTGCTTTCGCTACTTTTTCCAGAGTGCCGAGGCTCCTTCCCCTATACGTCGGACTCTCGAGCCGCGCAATCGCTTGCTGAGATGTACCAACCTTTTTGGCTAGAGCGCCTTGAGACATTCTCTTTTCTCTACGCGCTTGAATGATCTCCAAAGCAGTATCCAAGTAAACATCACCCGTAGGCTTTTCCCAAGCTTTCTTAAATTCAGGATCTTTAAGCCTTTTTTTCAGATCATCCTCAAAAAAAACTCCTAAGTTTTTTGCCTTTACAATTTGTTCAAAACTTTTCTTAGCCATGTTATTTGAATCTCCTCCCAAATTCCAGCTTATAAGTGATAGCTCGTTCTATTTCTGCCTTAGGAACTTTGCCGCTTTTCTTTATAAACCCGTGAGTTAAAACAATCCACTCTTTTACAACAAAAAAGTATAATACTCTGTACTCATTCGGACTAAACTTTATTCGTAATTCGTAGATTCCACTTCTCAAGTAATCTGCGTATGGTCTTCTTAATTTTTGTCCCTCTTGTGATAAAAGTGAAATCTGCTTTAAAATCTTCGTCTGGGCTTTTGCATTCAGCTTGTCGAGAAAATTTAAAACCGGAACCTCTTTACGCCTAGTTTCGAAATAAATGATCGTATACATAATAACATCAATAATGATGTATTGTCAAGACAACAAGCGTCAAGGATCACTCTCTTAACCCCAGCTGCCGGTCCAAGGGCGGATGGGAAAAATACGCCCGGACATCGAACGCCGGATCCATGAGCTCGATCATCTCGAACTCCTCCCGCTCGATGAGCTTGAAGCCAGGCTTTTTGAGCACTCGCACTTTGAATGCCGAATAGTCGGGAACGGTGAAATCAGCGTCTCCCCGCTCGGTACGTGTCTCGTCGGGTTTGCGCACTTTGACGAGTTGAAGCGGGCCGGAAACGGTCTCCAAAGGCTCAATCCGCAACAGCGGTCCGGTCGGTGTCTCCTTGATTACCGAACCGATCTTGGAGGTTACGTCAAGAAACGAATCATACTCTTCTTGGCTGTGAGCAAATATACAAGCATAATTCACGGGAGCATCCGCCTCCCCCGTATGCTTGTCTCTGAGCCTCGCCGCATCCCTCACAATTTCCAGAGTAGTCCTCTTGAGGTTCTCAATGTCCATAGAAAATTATTTTAACACCTTCTTACGAAGTTGCATCAACCCGTATGATTAAGCAAGCGATATAATGGCACAAAATATGAATTGGTTTGCCTGGGCAGCAGTAAGTGTCGTCACGACTTCAGTCGCCAATCTTCTCCAACGTGTCATCATGCGCGAGAAGGATAGCGACGCGTTTGGCACGGCCATTATTTTCCAATTCGCCATCGCCTTTCTCATCGGCATATTTGCCATCTGGAATGGCTTCGTCTTACCTCCGATTGGAGAGTATTTTTGGAACTTTCTTGCGGCTACCCTTCTCTGGGGTCTTGGTTCCCTTAGTTTGTTCAAGGCGAACCAGATGCTCGAATCATCGGAAATTGCCATTATTTCTTCCTTGGGAATAGTGATCACAATCGTTTCCTCTCTCCTCTTTCTTGGTGAGTCATTTAATATCGCGAAAACAATCGGAACAGTGTTAATTTTATCTTCCATATTCTTGGTGACCGAAAAGAAGGAGAAGTTCTCATTCAAGAAAGGCACGATGTATGCCCTGATCACGACGCTTTTCTATGGATTGGCTGTAACAAACGACGCGTTTATCCTGAGGACGTATGACGCGGTATCGTATACGTCAGTCATTTCATTTCTTCCCGGCGTTCTACTTTTAACTTTGCGCCCGAGAGCCATCGCGACGTTCCGCAGGTTGAGGGACATGAAATTCACGAAGAATATGGCATTTCTCACGATTTTTTATTCTGCCCAAGCCGTCGCATACTATTTGGCACTCCATGTCGGGGCCAACGCGTCACAGCTCGCGCCGATCTATAAATCCAGCATCATTCTCACGGTGCTCTTGGCTATCGTATTCCTCAAAGAAAAAGAAAGGATCACCTTAAAACTCTTCAGTGCAGCTCTCGTAACGGTGGGGGTGCTTCTGATTATCAGGTAAAGTCATAGCTCATTATTCTCCCGCGCGATGATCCCATTCACCGCCATCGCCATAAACGATAGTCGACGCATGAATTAGGCGAGTAATTCTGAAGGCTCTTTCCTCACGACTCCCAACTTGCCAAAATCTTTGTCGTAAGAGACTAACGTAACACCTTTCGGAATTTGCGAGGCGATGAGGCAATCACCGTATTTGACCTTGTATCTCGAAAGCATTCTCAAAGCCGTCGGGGTGTCTGTCTTTTCGATGAGCGTAAGATTCCGTAGTCGTAGTATTTTCTTGATCGCATCCAGTGTCTTCTTTTCAGGAAATCTGTAGAAACGCGTCAGGATAAAAAGGATCTCCATGACCACCACATTTGAGAGGTAGGGAAAAAGTTTGCCAAGTCCGACCTCCCGTAAAAGACTCCTGCATTCCTGATACTTCGCTTCGTGATCCCGGGAAAAAAAGCGGATAAAGAAACTTGTCTCAAGGAATATCTTCGCAGCCCTCACTATCGTTTCCCGTCAGAATAATCGATGTAGTCGCGTATCTTCTCTGCCGGAATGGGATGTTTCACGCGAAATTTTCCCCCCAGCGACAAAATCCCCTCTTCCGTCTTGAAAGGTTCAATGATAATCTTCCCTTTCCGAGCCGAAATCTTCGCTCTCCCGTGGTTCTTCAGTCCGATTATTTTCCTGATGGCAACGGGGATGTGAACCTGAAATTTCGGGGTGATCGTGGTTAATACCGGCATAGTAATACTAAATGTATAGTATTACAATGATTGTGTCAATAACTAGCATCGAGTGTTGATTCAAGGGAGAGGAAGGCCCCCTCATCATTCTCCCGCGCGATGATCCCATTCACCGCCATCGCCATGTATAGCGTGAATTTCATGAGTACCATTGTACCAAACGCTTAACGAATAGAAACTTAAATTCGACCTCTGGAGCAAGGGAAAAATGTGATGATCGAACTCGAAAACTTCAGCTTCGTGGAAGAATAAGTCTAAATATCCCTTCTTTTAGATAAGCATTTTGAAGAAATGAAGAGTAAGCGCTATTAAGCGCCAACTCCAGGAGCTTTGAAGTCCACCAAATCAACCCATTCTTCACGCGACATCATCCTGGCTGGACCGTCTACCACAATATATCTCCAGGCGGTAGGCGCAAACGTGCGATATTTTCTTGCTACATCCAATGGTTCAAGGACCTCCAGATGAGGCTTCCCTCGATATCCTTCAGCGATCTTTACCTTACTGATACTAACTGGTACGTGTGCAGTATTGCCATATTCATCTTGGGGTGCCTCTGTAATAAAAAATTCACCGTTGAAATCACTCTGAAAAAACATATCCAACATTTCAACCATTTCTTCCCGTGAATCACTATGACCACTCAACAGAAACACTGAGGCGTCCGCATCATTTCCGTATGAGCGTCGAAAGGATGCCATAAACTCGCCCGCTTCCTTCTCATCACGGCGACCAACGATATCGAGCATCTCTGTACGAATATCGCCGAGGTTTGTGAGATCTTTTCCACCCCAGGTAAATGGTACTTCAGGTTTTGATCGTCCCCGACTCTCGATTGGCATAATGCGGGAAATATAGCATTAATTTAGAGATTTGTCAAACATTATAGGACAATCTTATGCTCTCAAGGGAAAAATAGAAGCTCAACCCTAATACCCCTTCCCAAAACACTTCTCGGCTCGAATAGCTACAGAATATTTTCGAGCTGTTAAGGCTGGAGATGCTTTTCCAGGCAAATTCCGAAAGCCCGGAGTCTTCCACAGCTGTATGGATCATGATCCCCCGCTGAAGCTGTTCAAGCTTCCGTCTCCCCGAACAGGTCGGACCTGTACGTCAAAACCACCCGCTCTAGAGCAAGGGAAATATCGGGGTGTGTTAGAATACCAAGCCATGAGCTCAAAACCAGAGGTCTCTCAAGAGACGGAATCACCATCAGACCTGCCGGAACGCTACTCGCTCCCCTCACTGGCCACCCATCTCCTCAAGGTCGGAGACCTCCTCCTACGCTTGGATCGCCAGCCAAGAGAATCCGATGGAAGCAATCGAGTGCTATACCTGTTTAACTTCGGGGACAACGACCACCCCGACACATCTCAAGCTAAGCCAACAACAATCGAATCCTCTGTCTTAGTCACGGTTCAACGAGGTGAGGACGGGAGCGTAGTCATTAATCGCGAAGCGAGGCGGATAGGCCTGGGCTATAAAGTACCCGTCGTTCCTCGCAGAGACATCGCACAACGAGTGCAGGCGGCTATAGACTACCAACAGAACCTGTCACCAGAAGAAGCCCGCACCGAACGAGTCAGGCAAGTCTTTGAGCAAACGCTCCTTGAGGGTGATCTGACCAGATATGTTTTTAGAGAAGAACTCAGCCAACAAGGAGTCGTGCCTGTCACCCGAATCGACCTCCTCTCGGGGGAAACAGAAGAAACTGTGCTGGAGAAGAACAGTGTCTCAAATGAAGGGCTCAAGAGACTTGTTTTCGAGCTATTCTTCAACTGCACGACTCAGTTAATGTCTCAAATTCAGCAACTATCGGATGATCATCCCCTCAAAGCGGAGGGCAAGCGTCTGATCAAACCGTATCTGCCGTCAGGATCCAAATTATAACGTACAGGTTTGACCCGTACGTTAGAAAACAAACCTCTGGAGCAAGGGAAAAATGTGATAATCAAAAACGAAAACTTCAGCTTCGTGGAATACCTGTCTGCCAGCGCTACCTGTAACAAAGGAATTACATACCGCTACTTCCTGGCCTTCAGAATGTAACTCAGGACGAAGAACATGATGCTCACCAATACCACCGCCGGGCCGGAAGGCACACTGAACATTCTGGCGATGGAGATGCCCAGCAAAACCGAGAGAATCCCGATGCTTGCAGCCATGATGTAATACAGATTGATGCTTTTCGCCGCATTCTTTGCCGCAACCGCCGGCACAATCACCAACGCTCCCATGAGAAGCGTGCCGACAAACTTCACTCCCAAGGCAACCACCACCCCCACCAACAGGAGGTAGACGAAATTCACCGACGAGATGTTGGCTCCGGTCGAACTCGCCAGATCTTCGGAAATCACCCCGAGGAGCAACTTACTGGAGATCCGCCGCGCTACTACAAAGACCACCAGCGCCAAAATCATCGTCACCAGGCCATCCCAATAACCGATCCTGTCCAAATCACCAAACAACGTCTCGAGAAGTTCCGGTTCCGGCGTCACCAAAATTCCGATCGCCAAACTTGCCGTAAAAAAGACTCCCACTAAGGCTTCCGGGTAGATCTCCGAACGTTCGCCCAAATACCAGATCCCGATGACGGCCAAGGTCAATGCGAGAAGGGCGCCGGCCAATGGATCAAATCCCAGAGCAAGGGCAATCGCCATACCCGGAAGCGCCACATGGCTCAGCGCATCACCGACTAGGGACATGCGCCTGAGCACCATAAACGATCCCAGGTATCCCGATGCAGCCCCGACGACCGCTCCGGTAGCGAGCAATAACAGAAGACTAGTGTCCATGGTGATGATGTCCTCTATCACTCGTGTGCCGATAAACCTGAGCGTCTTTTCCGTAGAGTGCATCCAAACTCGCTTTATCGATCACTTTCCTCGGCGGACCGTAACACACTTGCTCTTTGTTAAGACACAAGACGGTATCGGCATACTGAAACACGACCTCAAGTTCGTGGCTGATAAAGATGATGGTTAAATCCTTTTCCTTCTTAAGCTTATTAATGAGGGAATACACCGTCTCCTCCCCGGAAATATCGATCCCGCTCGTCGGTTCGTCAAACAAGAGGACATTCGGTTTTCCCAGCAAGGCAAACGCGATCAAGACACGCTGGAGTTCCCCGCCCGACAACGCGCCCAATCGGGTCCCAAGCAGCCTGCGGCCTCGATGAGAATCCGAAGATTCGCTCTCTCCCAACCCCACGCTCGTCAATCCGGTAGCAATCTGGTGTGGATCGTTCTCTTTTAAATGCAGGAATTCGGAGACGGTGAGCGGAATATCTTTGGCCACAAATAACTTCTGCGGCACATATCCGATTCGTAGATCCGCCGCCCATTCAACCTCTCCCTCAAACGGGATAAGCCCAAGTATGGCTCGGAACATAACGGTCTTCCCTGCCCCATTGGGTCCGATGACGGCGAAGGTTCCGTCCCTCCGTACCGAGAAGCTGATGCCATCCAAAATGACGTGGTCGTCGAAAGATACCTTAAGCTGTGAAACCGAAAGGATATCGCCCCTTTCCATGCGTCCATTGTAAACGGTTTTTCAAAAAATGAACACCCACCTTGCGTTCTGTATAATCAACATTATGACAAAATATAAAAAGATGTTTCAGGAAATGTTATCGGCTCACGCCGAAATGTTTAAAGCCTTTGATGAAATTCACGCCCTCTACGTGCTCGATCCGGATGCCAACCAAAAACGCTTCAACGAGGAAGGAGTGAAGATCCTGGATGTCATCCGCGAGTACGAAAACCGCCTCTGCTCGCGCTCGCAAACCACGGGGTATG